>NZ_CP146606.1:0-600000 GCF_032842945.2 Roseovarius sp. W115 | reverse complement strand
TTCTTCCTGCACGCTCTGGTCACGTTGCAGAACCTTTGTCAGGTCCGCATTGTCGGACAAGTAAAGATAGCCGAAGTTGCGAATGCTCAGCTCGGGCACCTTAGGGTCGCCGCCCAGATTTTCGCGAAAGTTGCGCACAAAATCTGCCGCGTATTGCCCGATCTTGACGTTGATTGGATTTGCAAACTGCTGACGCATACAGTTGTTGGATGCACCAGTCTGCGCCTTGGAGAATGTCGGATCAGGCTCAACAACCAACACCTTGCCCTTGAAATCCTGATTGGACGCCAGGAACCAAGCCGTACAGGCTCCCATGGTTGCTCCACCGATGATCACGACATCATACCGCCCGTGTTTCGGCTTTGTGGAAAACGCTGGAAGGTTCATCTCCCACGAGGAATCTTTGGAATTCGGTTTCATGATTTGGATTCTCTTTTGACTAAGGCTCGGATCAGACTGAGCGGGTGATACCACCATCAACACGGATGTTCTGACCCGTGATGTAAGCGCCGCCTTCGGACGCAAGGAAGGCCACTGTCGCGGCGATTTCGTCATACGAACGGCCATAGCGGCCCATAGGAATCTTGGCCATGAAATCCGCGTTTTCAGGCAAACTGTCGATGAATCCGGGTAACACATTGTTCATGCGCACATTTTCAGCAGCGTATTTATCAGCAAACAGTTTGCTGTAAGCGGCCAGACCAGCGCGCATGACGCCCGAGGTCGGGAAAACCGGATCGGGTTCGAAAGCAGCGAAGGTCGAGATATTGATGATCGTGCCGGATTTCTGCGCAATCATAATTGGAGCAACTATCCGAGTGGCGCGGACAGCGTTGAGGAAATAGACCTCCATGCCTTCGTGCCAATCTTCATCGCTGATCTCCAAAATCGGTGCGCGCGGACCATGACCCGCCGAATTTACCAGCACATCGATACGGCCCCATTTTTCCATGGCGGCATCAACCAGCGCCTGCAGGTCTTTGCTGGATTTGTTGGTGCCGGTCAGGCCAATACCGCCCAGTTCCTGAGCCAAAGCTTCGCCCTTGCCGGACGAGGACAGGATGGCGATGTTGAAGCCGTCAGCCGCAAGGCGCCGAGCACTGTCAGCCCCCATGCCACTGCCGCCACCCATAATGATTGCTACTTTGTTTTGAGCCATAGTCCGTCTCCCTGCTTATCTGACTGCAACATGATAGCGCTGACGAGTTTTGACTAACCAGTAATTCTGCTATAACGCTGTAGAAAATCTACTGACTCTAAAGCATGCGCAAACTTCCTCCGCTAAACTCTTTGAAAGCCTTTGAAGCCTCCGGTCGTCATCTGAACTTCCGGTTGGCTGCCGATGAATTGGGCGTGACGCAAGGCGCTGTCGCACAACAGGTGCGTGGTTTAGAAGAACTGTTGAAAATCAAACTGTTCGATAGGCAACCGCGCGGCCTGTCCCTTACCGATGAAGGACGCGGCTATCTCCCAGCGATCCGGCGCGCCTTTGACATGATCGGCGAGGCTACAGAACAATTGTCGCCGCAAGACGCTGTTGTAACGATCAGTACGACGCCATCGTTTGCTACACGCTGGCTGGTGCCAAAGCTGGGCAGATTGGCCCAAGATCACCCGGAACTGCGGGTGCGTCTTGACGCATCGAACGCGCTGGCCAACTTCCAAACAGACGGTGTAGATATCGCAATCCGGCAAGGTACGCTGCCTTTCGGTCCTGGCCTGGTGGCGGAAAAACTGTTTTCGGGCGATCTCATCGCCGTGTGTCACCCCGATTTGGCGGCTGGCTCACACCCAATCAAAGTACCTTCTGACCTGGCTCATCACATGCTGTTAGAGGATACACACGGACACTGGCCCTTGTTTTTGGAGGCGTTGACCAAAGACAGTCTAGAGTTTGAGACCAAGTCAATGGCGTTCAGTCAGACTTCGATGGCCATTGATGCGGCGATTGTTGGTCAGGGTGTTGCACTCACCGCTCGGGATTTTGTCATTGAAGACCTTGCCGCGCATCGACTTTGCCAGCCCTTTGAATACTCGATGCCTATGACGGATGGCTACTACCTTGTCGCCCCGCGTAGGCCGCGTAAGCCTGCGCTGGTTGCAATGGTAAATGGATGGCTCTTGGCACAACTATAGATGTCCGTTCGGTGAAAACGCTCGCATCCGATGCTCTGATCGTTACTATGGGCGCAAGGAGGAAACACGAGGGCTGGTCGGAGCTTTCGGAGCGCTACGATGATAGTGGGTTTTCTGGTGGCTCGATGGAGCGACCGCGGCTCAGGCGGGGGGCTGACCCTTACAAAACGCTATTGGTGTTACACCTCCAGGAAATCAGGCACTGAGGATCGCAATGGCGTCGAGCGATTGCCTGCTAAGGAGATCGAGCGGCTCGTATTCAGCAGCCTCGAAAACTGTCTGCACGACAAGACCTGGCTGCCAAATCAGGCAAGACGGGCCGAGGGAAGAGATGCCTCGATCTCCGACATCCTGCAGGCGCGGAGGCGTGGATCACAGAGCTTGCCGAAGACGACAGCGATACCAAATCCCAGAGCCTTTTCGGTTTGATCGACCGGATTGATGCGCACAAGGACTGTCTGTGCATTCGGTTCAATCTGCATGCGTCGTTAGCGCCGGATGAGCCCTGTGTTCCGATACTTGCTGAATGCGAAGTCCCGTTCCAAAACAACGCCAGAACGGTCGGGCAAAGCCGATTGTCATCACACCCAATGATGCTGCGCAACTGGATCCGGAACTCATAGCACTTGTCGCAGATGCCAAACGTTGGGCTCGCGAACTCCTCGATGGGAAAGCAACCTCCATTCAGCAAATCACGGAGCGAGAAGGATTGTGCAGCGGATCTGTCAGCCGAATCCTGCCGCTCGCCTGGCTGGCGCCGGACATCTCGATGGCCATTCTAGAGGGTTGCCAGCCATCAGATCTCAGCGCAAAAACGTTACGGAATCTTCCTGACATGCCGCTGGATTGGGAAAAACAACGCGAGATACTCGGTTTCCCACATCTTTGAAGCTGCACAAAGCACCTCAAGACTTCACACGTACTTACCGCACTGAGACTTTTCTAGAATCCAGCCTGAATTGCGCCAGATCGGAGGCCAAATGAGAGGTCTCTGGCGCTCTGAAGCCTCGCAACTAACGGAAAGATAAACACTATTGCAAGCGCGCTAGGCTTCTGCAGTTTTGGAAAGACTGAGTGGTGGGCGACCTAGGAATCGAACCTAGCGTGCGTCTCCGCGAGGGAACCGCAGGTGGCCCCTGCCAATGGGCCTGTGTGCAAAATCGATCCGGGGGATCGATTGGTTTGAACCCGCGCATCGGTTTTGCGGCAGAGAAACGAGGGTATCGAATTTGGGAGTGGTGGGCGACCTAGGAATCGAACCTAGCGTGCGTCTCCGCGAGGGAGTTACAGTCCCCTGCCACACCTTGCGGCCTGTCGCCCACTGACCCGGGGCCAAAGCCTCAGGCGTGCAGGCGTATTTAGAAGCGGGGCCTTGGCCCGTCAACCCGAAAAAGCTTGCAGCACTGCCCGCGCCAGCCCATTGTCCGCCAGCGTGAAAGGAGCGCATGGATGGCGTCAAAGAAACCTCGTTGGGTGGTCGAAAAAGAGCAGGCCAAGAAGGCTGCTGCGGAGCAAACTGTGTGGCTCTTTGGACTGCACGCGGTGCGGGACGCGCTGTGCAATCCAAGACGTGAGAAAATTCGACTTGTCGTGACGAAAAATGCGGCAGACAAGTTGGCGGATGCCATTGCCCAGGCAGCGTTGGAGCCAGAAATGGCCGATCCGCGCAAGTTCTCAGCTCCACTTGATCCGCAATCGGTGCATCAGGGCGCCGCTCTTGAGGTCAAATCGTTGGATTGGGGGCCTGTTGAAACGCTCTGTCTTGGGGATGGGGTACATCCACCGCGCGTGGTGATGCTCGACCGGGTGACTGATCCGCACAACGTCGGGGCCATCCTTCGGTCTGCAGAGGTGTTTGGGGCTTGTGCGGTGATCGCGCCGCGTCATCATTCGGCCCCCGAAACTGGCGCGCTCGCCAAGACCGCCAGTGGTGCTCTGGAACGTCAGCCTTATGTTCGCGTGCGTAATCTGGCAGATACCATCGGTCAGTTGCAGTCCATGGGCTATATCGTCCTTGGTTTGGCCGGAGAAGCAGATCAGACAATCGAAAACGCGCTTTCAGGACTTTTTGACAGGCCCGTTGCGCTGGTCCTTGGGGCTGAAGGGCCGGGTCTTCGGCAGAAAACCCGTGAAAGCTGCGACAAATTGGTGCGCATCGCGTTTCCGGGCGCTTTTGGCTCTCTCAATGTCTCAAATGCTGCGGCTGTTGCCCTATATGCATCTCAACCTGTTTCGCCAAAGGACATTTGATGGCCCCAAAGATTGCAACCTGCAGCTATTGCGGTACACGTGCCGCATTGGTGTTCGACGAAGGGCTGCATGAACTCACATGTCGGGCTTGTGGAGCACCTTTGCACGAAATGAAATTTATGCCGCAACCCTCTGATAAAGTGGAAAAAAGGCGGCGCGATGCAAAGCCCGACAGGCAAACGTCACGTCGTAGGCCTGTGCCAGAGCACAAGCGGCGTGAATGGCGCGACTGGCCTGCCCGCAAACGCCCAAAACGGCGGCGCAAACCGATTGCAAAGCGGATGCTCGAAGAGCTTTGGGACGTCGTCGAAGATATCTTTGACTGAGCTGGGCAGAATTTTGCCGTCAGTTAACCTTTTGTTCACACGTATTTTACAACCTCTTTTTATTCTGAGGCGGATACCTACATGGTACTCAGAAGCATCGGTATGGAACTTCGATGCTTCACTTCACTGTCCCTCGTTCCGCGACTGGCGCCCGGTTTTCTCCGGGCGCTTTTTTTTGTCGGCGGCACACGCTAGGGTCCGCTCATGAACGAACAGTATTCCGACCGGTATCTCAAAGACATTCTGACTCGCACCAAACGCATCGCAGTGGTTGGGGTGTCCATGAATGAGGTGCGTCCCAGTTTTTACGTAGCACGATATCTCAAGCTCAAAGGGTTTGAGGTGATCCCGGTCAATCCCGGCCATGCCGGCAAGCAAGCCTTTGGTCAGACTGTTGTGGCCAGCTTGGGGGATATTGAGGGCGACGTGGACATGGTCGACATCTTTCGCCGGTCCGAGCATGTGCCGCCGATTGTTGATGAGGCGTTAGAGCTGTTTCCCACCTTGCAAACCATCTGGATGCAGATCGGTGTCTGGCATGAGGAGGTAGCGGAAAAAGCCCGGGCGCGCGGCGTGGACGTTATAATGAACCGCTGCCCCAAGATCGAATATCAACGCCTCTTTGGCGAGTTGCGCATGGGCGGGTTCAACACCGGGGTGATTTCTTCCAAGCTTTGAGCGGGATGGCAGCAGATCGCGCCTGAGTATTTTGGGAACAGCGAATCCCGTGGATGTTCATGCCGAGGTGAAGTCTGCTGCAACACGCATGTCGCGCAGGGGACGTACCAATGCGATGGATTTTTGGTAGAGCGGGTGGGCTTTGTAAGCGTCCAGAGCTGCCTTGTCGGCAAACTCCGCATAGACCACCAGATCCACCTCCATCTCGCTGAGACTGTCGATGCGATGATTGGTGCCAACCTCAAAATGCGCGCAATGTTCGATCTGACCCAGGATTTCCAGCCCTTCGCGAATACGCGGCAGGTCGGTTTTATTCTTGGCGGTGAAAAACACGATGTGGCGGATCATTTTGATCGTGAGGCCTTTTCCGCAAGGCCCGATTGGGATTGGCGCTGTGCAAGCTCCGCCATCACGTCGGCAAGCGCAACATCGCGGCTTTTGAGCATGACAAGAAGATGAAACAAAACATCCGCCGCCTCAGACGTGAGCCGCGCCTGATCACCTTTCACAGCCTCGACAATGGCCTCGATGGCCTCTTCACCAAACTTTTCAGCCACCTTTTCCGGGCCTTTTGCCAGAAGTTTGGCGGTCCAACTGTCCTCAGGTGAGGCGGCGGCGCGTTTCGCAATGATCTGTTCCAGGTCTTCCAGCGTCATGCGCCCAACCTCATCGGGATGCCCGCCGCGGCCATATGTGCCTTGGCTTCGGCGATGGTGAAATCGCCAAAGTGAAAGATCGAGGCGGCCAGTACCGCGGACGCGCCGCCTTTGGTGACGCCTTCGACAAGGTGATCCAGCGTGCCGACACCGCCAGATGCAATCACGGGTATGGTTACCGCATCGGAAATGGCCTTTGTCAGCGGCAGGTTAAACCCCGCGCGCGTGCCGTCGCGGTCCATTGACGTGAGCAATATCTCTCCCGCGCCCTTTTCTTGCACCAGTTCGGCAAACGCCACCGCGTCTATGCCCGTGGGTTTGCGCCCGCCATGGGTGAAAATCTCCCATTTTCCGGGGGATACAGTTTTCGCGTCGATGGCCACGACGATGCATTGCGATCCGAATTGATCTGCGGCCTCGGCCACAACATCTGGATTGGCCACGGCGGCGGAGTTGAAAGACACCTTGTCGGCTCCGGCCAAAAGCAGGTTGCGCACATCCGCAGCGGTGCGCACGCCGCCGCCCACGGTGAGCGGGATATAGCATTGTTCTGCTGTGCGCGTGACCACGTCCATCATCACGCCGCGGTTTTCATGCGTTGCGTGGATGTCGAGAAAACACAACTCATCCGCACCAGCCGCATCATAGGCGCGCGCGGCATCCACCGGGTCGCCCGCATCCCGCAGGTTGACAAAATTCACGCCCTTCACCACGCGGCCATCGGCCACGTCGAGACAAGGTATGATCCGGGTTTTGAGCATCGCACCGCTTATGTAACAAGGTTCACGCGCTTGTTTATGGGCATTTGCGTCGGTTTGCCAGAGAGTTGGCGCAACTTGTATCGATCAAGAGAGGGAAGACATGAAACGACTTCTAATGGCAGCGGGGATAACGCTTATGGCGCAAGGGGCGATGGCAGGCGACAGCGAGATAGTAAAAGTTCAGGCCAGTGGCGATGTGGCCGCGACAATGGATGCGTTGCAAGCGGCCGTGGAAGGGGCCGGGGCTACAGTCTTTGCTCGTGTGGATCACGCAGGCGGAGCGGCCAAGGTTGACTTGGAGCTGTCGGACTCGCAGCTTTTGATCTTTGGCAATCCCAAGCTGGGCACGCCGGCGATGCAGGATGATGCGCTCGCAGGGCTTTACCTTCCGCTTAAGGTGCTTGTGTATCAGGATGGTGATGGCCAGACATGGCTCGCCTACGAAGATCCCGGCAAAATGCTAGGCGCTCTAGAGGGCATTTCAGGTGAGGGCGAGTACATCGCGAAAATGACCGGCGCTTTGGGCAAGCTAACTGGCAAGGCGGCAGGTAACTAAGAACCAAGCGCCCCGGATTGGGTCCGGGGCCATATGTCTTTGCTCCTGATGTCTCAGGTCAAGCTTGGGGCAAATCAACTATTGAGAGCAGCCAGCGCCTCTTTCAGGTCGATCGCGCCATCATAGAGCGCGCGGCCTGAGATGGCGCCGTTCAGCGCTGCGCCGCAGTCGCGCAGGGCGATCAGATCGTCCAGCGAACTCACACCGCCCGAGGCAATCACAGGGACCGACACCGCGCGGGCCAAATCGGCGGTGGCTTCAACATTCGGCCCCTGCATCGCACCATCGCGGTTGATGTCGGTGTAGATGATCGCCGCGACGCCTGCGTCCTCAAAGGATTTGGCGAGATCTGCAACCATCACATCAGTCTCTTCGGCCCAGCCTTTGGTGGCGACCCTACCATTGCGGGCGTCGATGCCTACGGCCACATGGCCGGGAAAGGTTTTGGCGGCTTCACGCACCAGATCGGGGTTCTCCACCGCCACGGTGCCCAGGATCACCCGCGCCAACCCCTTGTCGAGCCAACGCTCGATAGTGGCCATGTCACGGATACCGCCGCCCAGCTGCGCAGGCACCTTCGTGGCCTTCAGGATCGCCTCCACTGGCGCGGCATTAACCGGTTCTCCGGCAAAAGCGCCATTGAGATCAACCAGATGCAACCATTCGCACCCTGCCTCGACAAAGGCCATGGCTTGGGCTGCGGGGTCGTCATTGAACACTGTCGCCTGATCCATCTCGCCTTTGACAAGGCGCACGGCCTGGCCGTCTTTGAGGTCAATCGCGGGGTAGAGGATCATTCGCTTTGGTCCATTCAAACAGGTTCGCCGCGATGTGCCACGTGTTCTGCCGATTTGCAACGCGACGTGGCGTCAGACTTGATCGAAATGCCCAATACACTCAGGTTGCGCGCATCAATTCGGGAGGAGAGACCCATGAAAACGATAACATTGGCCGCTGTGGCCACTTTGATGAGTGCAGGTGTGGCTTTCGCGGCTGATCCGCTGGAAGGGTTCTGGCGCACAGCAAAGGACGACAATGGCGAGTCAGGCCTTATCCATGTCACACCTTGTGGCGCGAAACTCTGTGGCAAGTTGGTCAAAGCCTATGACGCCAACGGCAAAGAAATGGCGTCCGACAATATTGGCCGAAACATCATTTCCGAGACGGTGAGCAAGGGCGGCGGCTCTTACAAAGGTAAGATTTACAGCCCGGATCGCGGCAAAACCTACAACTCACGACTTTCTCTGTCAGGTAAGTCTCTGAAAGTCTCTGGATGCGTTCTGGGCATCTGCCGGGATGGCGGCACGTGGAGCAAAGTCAAGTAAGACGGCTTTAAGCACGCTTCTCAGGGTGCCCATCGCAAGAAGTTTGAAATGATCGCCAGGCCAGTGGCCTGGCTTTTTTCCGGGTGAAACTGGGTGCCGACGATGTTGTCGCGGCCCACGACGGCCGTGACATCCTCGCCATAGCTCACATACGCAAGCCGCATAGTCGGGTCATCGACCCGGAACTGGTAGGAATGCACAAAGTAAGCGTGATCCCCGGTTGAGATGCCCTTGAGCACCGGGTGAGGCGCATTGATCACAAGATCGTTCCACCCCATATGCGGAACCTTCATACTTGGGTCAGACGGGGCGAGCGCACCAACTGTCCCGCGGATCCAGTCAAAACCGGGGGTCTCAGAGTATTCCAACCCGCGGGTTGCGAGCATTTGCATGCCAATGCAAATCCCCATGAAGGGGCGGCCCTTGGTGATCACCGCCTCTTCAATGGCCTCAAACACGCCACGATGGTCAAAGAGCGCCTTCCGGCAGGCCGGAAAGGCCCCGTCTCCGGGCAGGACCACACGGCTAGCCCGACGCACGACATCCGGGTCGGAGGTGACGAAAACATCTCCCGCACCAACATCGGATGCCATGCGTTGAAACGCCTTTTCTGCCGAGTGCAGGTTGCCGGACTCGTAGTCGACGATAACGGTGGTCATGGCCCCTACAACATGCCCTTGGTCGACGGTATCGCATCGGCCTTGCGTGGATCGACCTCCAGAGCATCACGCAGGCTGCGCGCGACGGCCTTGAACGCGGCTTCGGCGATGTGGTGGCTGTTGATGCCGTGTAACCGGTCCACATGCAGCGTCAGGCCGCCATGGGTGCTGAATGCTTGGAAAAACTCCCGCACCAACTCGCAGTCAAACGTGCCGATTTTGGGTGTGGGAAGCTCCACGTTCCAAACCAGATAGGGCCGCCCGGACAGATCCAACGCTGCACGCACAAGCGCGTCATCCATCGGCAAAAGACAGGACCCATAGCGCCGGATGCCTTTTTTGTCGCCCACGGCCTCAGTGAGAGCCTGGCCAAGCGCAATGCCCACATCCTCGACCGTGTGATGATCATCAATGTGCAAATCGCCGTCACACCGCACCGTCATATCGACAAGCGAATGGCGGGCCAGTTGATCCAGCATATGGTCAAAAAACCCAACGCCCGTGGCGTTGTCATACGCCCCGGTCCCGTCGAGATTGATCTCGACCGAGATATCGGTTTCCGCCGTCTTACGGGTGATCTTGGCCTGTCGCATGGGCACATTCCACTATGAATACCGGGTGCTTATAGGCGCGGCAAAGAGTGTCGCCAAGAGGGCAAAAAGCAGCAATTTCAGGGATGTGGTGTTGCTGCAAGGTGCCGAAACACCGTAATGCTCAGCACCTGGACGCTCCAATAAAACATAAATTTCGATTGGTTTTATTGGAGCGGGCGATGAGATTCGAACTCACGACCCTTACCTTGGCAAGGTAATGCTCTACCCCTGAGCTACGCCCGCGTCCGTGGGTGAGGTGGGAGATATAAAGTCTCATCCCGCGCTGCAAGGGAAAACCGCAGTGCTGTGGCACTTTTTTGCCGGATGTTTCGGGTCTGCTCGACCGCGACGCGCGATTACTGGCTAAAGCGCAGAACCAATTCTGCGTAGATCAGAGTGGAACTCAGCAAAAGAACACCCACAAACATCATGCGACGCTTGAAACTCGGTGGTGTGCGGTCTTCGTGGTCGTGCTCGGTATAACCTGTCACGTCACGTCTCCTGTATCAGTGCATTCTCGGCAGCTAATACCCGAATCGTATGGCGTTTCAGGGGGTCTCGCAACAAAAACCGAGCGAAATTCCCCCGGCGGCGGAAATCCGCGCCGAGGGTGTTTTTCAATCAGAGGTTGCCAGCAGACATCTCTGAGGCAATGCGATCTGCCTGCCGGATAGCGAGCGCCACGATGGTGAGGGTCGGATTTTCCGCCGCACCGGTGGTGAATTGCGACCCGTCGGAGATGAAAAGGTTCGCAATATCATGGGTTTGACCCCATTTGTTGCACACGCCATCCTCAGGATTTTCCGACATGCGGTTGGTTCCGAGGTTGTGCGTGCTGGGGTAGGGCGGCGTTGGGAACGTCCGTGTGGCCCCCACCGCGTCATAGACCGCAGCGCCTTGTTTATAAGCGTGATTGCGCATGGCGATGTCATTGGGGTGATCATCGAAATGCACATTCGGCGCGGGCAGGCCGTACTGATCTTTCACCTCATCGTTGAGCGTGACACGGTTGCTCGCCTGCGGCATATCTTCGCCCACAATCCACATCCCGGCCATGTTCTCATACTCATCGAGCGCTGAGGTGAACTCACGTCCCCATGCCCCCGGATCCAGGAATGCGGCCATGAAGGGCAGGCCAAGCGCGAGCGTTTCAAGCTCATATCCACCTACGAACCCACGGCTTGGGTCATGACGCGACTCGTCCGTGATGATCCCGGCCATGGTCGTGCCACGCCAGAACTTCACCGGCTTGTCAAAGACCGCATAGACCGATCCCGTCATGTGGCGCATGTAGTTGCGGCCCACCTGATCAGAGCTGTTGGCCAAACCATTGGGGAACATGTTGGACGCGGAATTCAGCAACAGACGTGGGCTTTCAAAAGAGTTGCCCGCGACACAGACAATCCGCGCCTTTTGCATCTGCAGATTGCCGTCCGCGTCGAAATACTCCACGCCGGTGACCTTGCCGCTGTCATCGTGCAAAATCCGTGCCACATGGGATTGCGGGCGCACTTCGAGGTTGCCAGTCGCCTCGCCCTGCTCGATGTCATGGTAGCCCGCGGACCATTTAGCTCCCCACTTGCAGCCCTGAAAGCAAAAGCCGGTTTGCTGGCACATCTGCCGATCTGTGTTTTCAGCCGATGAAATGGCCATCCGGCCGGTATGCACATCCTTGTATCCAAGCGCCTTGGCTCCTGCTTCAAAGACTTTGAAGTTGTTGTTGCCAGGAAGACCGGGGCGATCACCTGTGCGGGTGACATGCAGCTTATCTTCGGCCTTGGTGTACCAAGGGTCCATCTCAGCCGCATCAATCGGCCAATCCAGAAGGCTTGCGCCCTCAACATCACCGTAGGTGGTTTTGGCTTTCCACTCATGCTCCTGAAAGCGCAGGGATGCGCCCGCCCAGTGCTGGGTGGTGCCACCTACAGATTTCACGATCCAGGCCGGAAGGCCCGAAAAGTCCTTGGCCACGCGCCAGTCGCCCGATGTGGTGCGCGGGTCAAGCCAGGCCAGTTGGCCAAAGCTGTCCCATTCATCATTGATGAAATCCTCGGGCAAATGCCGTCCGCCGGCTTCCAAGGCCACAACCGAAACGCCCTTTTGCGCCAGTTCATTGGCCAGAACACCGCCGCCTGCGCCGGTGCCGATGATGACGACAACGCTGTCGTCGCTGAGTTCAAATGGTGCACTCATTGGTTAGTCCTCCCTCAGCCGATCCACGAAATGTCATCAAAACCACGGTTGATGTAGCCGCCCTTGGAGAAGCTTTCGCCCTCATACCCAAAGATCGGCCAAACCGCTTTTTGATTGTAAAGCCCGGTCACGAGCCCGCCTCTGATGCGCTGGAAGAAGGGGTCATCCTCCATCGAGCGCAGCACATCCACGCGGTCGCGTTCCCAGCCCACGGCGGCGTAATCCGCGCCTTTCATTTCGTTGGCGGATGCGTTCAGCGCGGCAATCCCGGCCTTAATCCCTTCGGCGTTGTCGGCCGTGTCATAACCTTTGACGGCCGCCACGTAGAATTCATCGGCCACGCGGTCATGCGGGTAGATGTCGCGCGCCATTTGCACCAAGGTCGCAAAGCTTTCAGGCTTGAGTGCTTCAAGCTCCGCGGCCCAGGCCCCATCGGCCCCCGCGATATAGCTTGCGCCCAACACGAATGCTCCCAAGGCGGTGGTGCCTTTCAGAAGCTCGCGCCGGGTCAGCGTTCTGAGCGATTTTGTTTGGGTACTCAACGTAATGTCCTCCCTAAGTCTGCGTGTTTTTTGATTGGTGGCAAAAAGCCCGGGTCACGCCGCGCCGGACCATTTGCGATTGGGTTATTTGAAACGCCCCGCGCGTTCGAGAACCTCGATCTCGTAGCCGTCAGGGTCTGCTACGAAGAAAAACTTGCCCACCAGTTCTCCGTCTGGGGCAAACTCCACCACTTTGCGTGGCTCGAGCCCGGCTTTGACAAAACGGGCGTGTTCTTTTTCAACATTGTCCACGGAAACCGCGAAGTGACCGTAGCCTGTGCCAAGCTCATAAGGCTCGGTTTGATCCTTGTTGACGGTGAGTTCCAATTCGAATTCGGATTCAGAATTGCTGAGGTAAACCAGCGTGAAGTTTGTGAAATCCAGCCGGTCGGCCACGTCCAGATTGAATGCTTTTTTGTAGAATTCCAGTGACCGCGCCTCGTCGAGAACACGGATCATGCTGTGAATGGCTTTGGCCATGGGCTCCTCCGAACTGTGTGCTGTTCGAAGTAGCCTAGCAAGCTGCGCGTGTGGCGAGGTAGTAAACCGTTACTACACGGCGCAAAGACTAGGTCGCACCCTACTCGGCTGCAATCTGATCCGTTTTAGGCGCGTTTTGTGCGTCTTGCCACACCAGGCACGTGCAGCGCAGCAGGGATGTGAAATTCTTGGGTTCCCCATGTAATTCAAGCACTTCGCCATGCAGTTTCGACACGAAAGCGGGCGTGGTTACGTCTTCATTTGCAGCGATTTCATCCAGAATACGCCAGAATGATTTTTCCAACCGGATGCTGGTGCTTTGCCCATTCAGGCGCATACTACGGGTTTCGAGCTCATATCGTTCCGGGTCTTGCCCGGCGAACATACGGCACATGTGTCATCCTCCCATATGACCCATTGCGATGGTGAACCCATCATTCCGAGGATTTAACCGTATGGCAAGCCTGCTGTTTGACGTTCGGCCAGACCTAAAGAGTGAAATCCTCGGTGTGCACCAAGATCCCGTCCTCAGAGTTGAGCACAATACCGTAGGCCCCTGGTTCATCTACCGAGATATGATGATCGTCAGTCGTAAGGTGCATTGGCATTTGGTGACAGGTGCTTTTGAACATAAAAACCGGGATGTTGCGGGTCTCATTGACGGCGAGGTTTCCCTGGATCGTGCGGTGAATATGCCCGGCCAGGATTTGCACAACGGCGTCATGCTGTGCCAGGCGCGCGGCCAGCTCAGACCGGTTGGCCAGCCCGATACTGTCCATGCCGGGAAATCCCGTCAGAACGGGAGGATGGTGCAGCCCCAGGATCACACGACGACCGTCGGCACTGGCAATCGCTTGATCCATCCAGTCAAGCCTTTGTTTGCAAAGCAGCCCGCCATGCAGATTGGCGGCGTCCTCGTCCAAGGTATCCAGAAGGATCAGTCGTGTCTCATCGAGATCAAAACTCTCTTGCACAAACCCTGTGTCCGTTATGGGAACATCCTGAAAAACATCAAGAAAAGCACTGCGCCTGTCATGGTTGCCCAATGTCAGGCTGACCGGGAGAGGGCAGTCGGAAAGAGCATTATGCAATCGCATGTATTCTTCCTGAGTGCCATGATGCGTTAAATCTCCGGTGATCACGATACGCTCCGCATCCGGGTGGTTGCTAAGCGCATGCTGCAGCCCTTGCGCAAAGCGTTCCAGAGGATCGAGTCCGATAATCGTTTCACCCTGCGGCACGATGTGAATATCGGTAAAAACCAAGAGCTTTTTCATGGACGCACCCAGCAAAGAAAAACCACGCGAACCTTGGAAGGATTCGCGCGGCTTTGGAAGATGGTTTTGAAGGCTTACCAGCCTTCAGGTACCGGATTTTCCGACAGGATTTGCGAGAGCTGTGTTTTGGTGGCGTCATCCAGATGCGGCAGCATCACACGGGTGGTATAGTTGCCAAAGAGTTTGCCATCTGCGCTATACGTCCAATCCGCGATCTGCGCCTCAGAGAATTCCACCATGTCGCCAGCATGCTGACCGGGCATGCTTGTGGGCTCATTTGCCAGAATCCCAACGAACCCGTCCCCGCGCGGCGCGAAGGGCACGATCCAGATCACTTCGGATTGCTCGCTCTCGGCGTTGAATTCCACCTTCAGGCCAGCGCCCTCTATGGATTGCCCGTCCGCGCCTTGGGTATTTGCCAGAAACTGCGGCAAGGATGTGCGCGCTTCGGCGATGGCGGACTGCATCTCGGGGTCTTGCTGGCCGAATTGAATAACATCATCTCCGGCCAAAGCCGTAAGCGGAAGAAACACCGCGCATGCGATGCTGGCGAGAAAACGTGTCATCATGACCCTTTCTTATTGTACTCAATAATTTGGACCGGGCGGATACCAAGCCATTTGGGCCGGATTATGACGCGTCATTCAAATTCGATCAGCAAATCCTTGGCATCAATCTGACTGCCTGCCTGCACGTGCACGGCCTTGACCACGGCATCGCGTTCGGCATGCAAGCCTGTTTCCATTTTCATTGCCTCGATGGTCAGAAGCAGGTCGCCTGTGCTGACCGATTGGCCCGGATTGATCCCCACTGTCGCCACAACCCCCGGCATCGGAGCGCCAAGATGATTGGCATTGCCCACTTCGGCCTTTGGCCGTGCCTCAACAGTGGCTTTCACCCGACGATCCGGCACGCGGATGGTGCGCGGCTGGCCATTCAACTCAAAGAAGACACGTGCCTGGCCGTCTTCCCGGGTCTCGCCCACCGCCACAAGCCGGATTTCCAGCGTTTTGCCCGGATCAATCTCGGCGGTGATCTCTTCGTTGGTTTCCATGCCATAGAAGAAGGTTTTTGTAGGCAAGGTCCGCACGGGGCCATATTCGACATGGCGCTCCATGTAATCGGTGAAGACTTTGGGATACATCATATATCCCATCAGGTCTTCCTCATCGATGCTCACGCCCAGTTTTTCCTCAACCCCGGCTTTCTCGGCTTTGAGATCCGCAGGCTCAAGCAAGGTTCCGGGGCGCACTGTGATGGGCTCCTCACCCTTGAGCACCTTTTTGACGATAGCCTCGGGGAAGCCACCATGTGCCTGCCCCACATAACCCTTCATCAAGGTGATCACACTATCGGGGAAACTGACCTCGGTCTCGGGGTTCAGCACGTCCTCGCAAGTGAGGCCTTGTGTCACCATCATCAGCGCCAAATCACCCACCGTTTTGGCAATCGGGGTGACTTTGATCACATCGCCGAACATATGGTTCACCTCGGCATAGGTGCGCGCAATGTCGTGCCAGCGATCCTCAAGACCCATGGAACGCGCTTGTGCTTTCAGATTGGTAAACTGACCGCCCGGCATCTCGTGCAGGTAAACCTCAGAGGCGGGCGACTGCATGCCGGACTCGAACGCCGCGTAGTGGTCGCGCACCGACTCCCAGTAGTTCGAAATTTGCCGGATCGCGCCCACATCAAGCCCGGTGTCCCGGTCGGTATGGCGCAGGGCCTCGACCACCGATCCAAGCGTAGCCTGAGAGGTGTTGCCCGAAAGCGTGTCCATTGCGCAATCCACGGCATCAACACCGGCCTCAGAGGCGGCCATGATGGTGGCAATCGCGGTGCCCGCGGTGTCGTGTGTGTGGAAGTGGATGGGCAGGCCCACCTCTTCCTTCAACGCCTTGAAAAGGATCGACGCCGTGGCCGGTTTCATCAAACCGCCCATGTCTTTGAGACACAAAATATGCGTGCCTGCCGCCTTCAGCTCTTTGGCCATGTCGAGGTAGTATTTCAGGTCATATTTCGACCGGTTCGGATCAAGAATATCCCCGGTATAACAAATAGCCGCTTCAAGGATTTTCCCTGAGTCTAGCACGGCATCCATCGATACGCGCATGTTTTCCGACCAGTTGAGCGGATCAAAAACGCGGAAGATGTCGACGCCGACATCGGCAGCGCGCTCGACAAAAGCTTTGACGACATTGTCCGGGTAGTTGGTGTAGCCTACGCCATTGGAGCCACGCAAAAGCATCTGCGTGAGCAGGTTGGGCATGGCCTTGCGCAGATCGCGCAGCCGTTGCCACGGACATTCACCGAGAAAGCGGTAGGCGACGTCAAAGGTCGCGCCGCCCCAGCATTCCATCGAGAAAAGCTGTGGCAAATCATGGGCATAGTTGGGGGCGGCCTCGATCATATCAATCGAGCGCATGCGCGTAGCCAAAAGCGACTGGTGGCTGTCGCGCATGGTCGTATCGGTGATCAAAAGCTGCTTTTGCGCCGCCATCCAGTCGGCCACGGCCTGTGCGCCATCGCGTTCCAGGATTTGCTTGGCGCCGTCTGCAATCTCGGGATTGGCTGGTTTCGGCGCACGCGGCAGAGCGAGATCAGGGCGCGGCAGTGGGCGGCCTTCGACTTCGGGGTGCCCGTTAACTGTGATATCGGCAATGTAGGTGAGAACCTTGGTGCCCCGGTCACGCCGTGCTTCGAACTCAAACAGCCCAGGAGTCGTGTCGATGAACTTGGTGGTGTACTCATTCGACAGGAAAGTCGGGTGTTTCAATAGGTTTTCCACAAAGGCAATGTTCGTCGACACCCCGCGAATACGGAACTCGCGCAGCGCTCGGTCCATCCTTGCAATGGCACCCTCGGGTGTTTGCGCATGGGCCGTGATTTTCACCAGGAGTGAGTCGTAGTATCGCGTGATCACGCTGCCCGAATAGGCCGTGCCGCCATCCAGACGGATGCCCATGCCCGTGGCCTCGCGAAATGCCGTGATGCGGCCATAGTCGGGGATGAAGTTGTTCTGCGGATCCTCGGTGGTAATCCTTGTCTGGATCGCATGACCATTCAGGCTGATCTCGTCCTGGCTTTGCTTTCGCGTGGCCTCGGCCAGTGTCTTGCCCTCTGAAATCTTGATCTGCGCCTGGACGATGTCGATGCCGGTCACTTCCTCGGTGACGGTATGTTCCACCTGCACACGCGGGTTCACTTCGATGAAGTAAAACTGGCCTGTGTCCATATCCATCAAGAATTCGACCGTGCCCGCGCATTCGTAATTGACGTGTTTGCAGATTTTGTAGCCCAGCTCACAGATCTCGGCACGCTGCGCGTCGCTGAGATACGGGGCAGGGGCGCGTTCCACGACCTTCTGGTTGCGCCGCTGTACAGAACAGTCGCGCTCAAACAGGTGATACATATTGCCATGCGTGTCGCCGAGGATTTGCACCTCAACATGGCGCGCGCGGATGATCATCTTTTCCAGATACCCCTCGCCATTACCAAAGGCGGCCTCGGCCTCGCGCCGACCTTCGCGCACCTTTTCTTCAAGCTCATCGGGGCTGTTGATCGGGCGCATACCGCGTCCGCCGCCACCCCAGCTGGCCTTGAGCATCATCGGGTAGCCAATCTCGTCAGCTTGCTTGCGGATAAGGTCCATGTCATCGCCCAGAACCTCAGTCGCGGGGATCACCGGCACACCGGCTTCAATCGCCACTTTGCGGGCGCTCGCCTTGTCTCCAAGGGCGCGCATCGTTGCGGCGCGCGGACCAATGAAGGTGATGCCATTGGCCTCGCAGGCATCCACCAGTTCAGGGTTTTCCGACAAAAGGCCATAGCCCGGGTGGATCGCATCGGCCCCGGATTTCTTGGCCACACGGATGATCTCATCAATCGAGAGATACGCCGCCACAGGCCCTAAGCCCTCGCCAATCCGGTACGCCTCATCCGCTTTGAACCGGTGCAAACCCAGCTTGTCCTCTTCGGCAAAGACGGCCACCGTGCGCTTGCCCATCTCGTTGGCAGCCCGCATGATCCGGATGGCGATCTCGCCCCGGTTGGCAATCAGGATTTTGTTGAATTCGGCCATGGCCAGTCCCTCGGTCTTTTACGTTGTGGCAGCCTGCGCCTTGACGCAGAGCACGCTGCAATGCAGCGCTTTTGCGCAGCTTGTAAGATTTGTGAAAGGTTTGCGCAATCCGGCTTTCTGGGTATGGCCCGTACTGAGCGTATTTTCCACCTTGCCGGGTAGCGGGACTACCCGGATGTATGAAGCCGTGTATGGGCCTCAAGCGGTGATGAAATACCGAGTTGACCCATATTCGCCTCAAGGTCGGATTTGAGAATATGGACGAGGTGTTCGGGGCCTATTTCATCCAATGCCGCCAGGGCATAGTGCCAGGCCCGACCCATCATCACCATATCCGCGCCAAGCGCGAGGGCCCGCAGGATATCCAGCCCGCCTTCTACACCGCCATCTAGAACAATGGGCAGTTTCGTGGCCATTCTAATCGCGGGCAGCATCTCGACCGTTGCTGGTGCTGCATCAAATTGACGCCCGGCATGGTTTGAGATCCAGATAGCATCAATCCCTTCGGCCTCAAGTTTGGGCACTTCGGCTGGATCCAGCACGCCTTTGACCAAAAGTGGCCCTTCCCAGTTCTCGCGCAGCCAGCGCAGATAGTCCCAGTTGGGGGAGGTGCGCAGTAGGTAACCGGCGTGTTTGTTGGAGGGTAAGCCTTTGGTTGCAGGCGTATAATCGTCAATCAACCGCATCCGCGGCATGCCTCGGCTTGCCATGCCCATGGCCCAGGCCGGACAGAGCGCGATCTGTGACAGGATGCGCGGTGTGATCTTGGGGGGCTGCGTAAGGCCGGAGCGCACCTGCCGTTCGCGGCGACTGCCTACGGGCACGTCTACGGTCAGGACAAGCGTCGAAAACCCGGCGGATTTGGCGCGTTTGAGCATGTCGGCGCGGATCTCGGGATCGCGGGGCGGATACATCTGAAACCAGGCATGCTCACCCAATGCCGGTGAGACATCTTCGGGGGTCTGGCTGGCCACAGTAGATAAAGTGTACGGGATATTGGCCTTGGCCGCGGCACGTGCCAGCTTTTGCTCCGCCCCTGGCCAGATCAGGCCGGACATGCCAACAGGCGCAATTCCCACCGGT
Source organism: Roseovarius sp. W115 (assembly GCF_032842945.2). Lineage (NCBI taxonomy): Bacteria > Pseudomonadati > Pseudomonadota > Alphaproteobacteria > Rhodobacterales > Roseobacteraceae > Roseovarius > Roseovarius rhodophyticola. The sequence goes on along the minus strand of NZ_CP146606.1, from coordinate 580,404 downwards.
AAATCAAAGCTTTGGCCGAGAAACTCCATACCCGTCGATACCTCTGGCTCACCATGCAGGATCGAAGGCATCAGCATGACCTCATCCAGCTTGGAGCGATTGCGCCGGGTCGTGGCCTCAACACCCGTGCCGCTGTCGAGGTATTCCCAGACAAAATAGGGAACACGCCAACGTGCTTTTGCACGCAGGTCTGCGAGGGCGGGGTATCGGGCGTCGAGTGACATGGGCTGAGCGATAGCAAGGGAACGCGGGCGCGAAAAGCGAAAACAGCCCGTTTTGCTGATTCTAAGGTTAACGGGCTTATTTTGAAGGCTTTCCCACGTCGGTATTGCATCGGTATCACGTCGGTATTGCGTCGGTGCCCGGCATTCAACGAGCATGAGTTAACGCCGCGTTGCACCTGCAACAGGCATCGGCAACACATCCTGACGCATTTGCGGCGTTCAGGCTGTCAACTCTTCGAGCATCGCGCGGGATTGGCGGCACTTGGCCAGACCGGGACGTGTCACGAAGTAGATCGTCTGCCCACCATACCGTGCGCCGCACATGACGGTTTGTTCAGACAGCCCCCCATGCTGCGTAGGAAAGTCGAGCAGCAAAGCGTCCAGCGCATTTGACCAGATCAACTCTACATCGTCTGACACGCATGTGTCTCGCACATAAGCCGACAACGCGTCGGATTGGCGATGCCAGTTGGCAGGAATGTGCGGGATCAGGGTCTTTGAGATGCCAACGCTCAGTTTCCGGCCGTTCAGGGCAGGTGCGATCTTTTCCGTGGCGTCTGTGAGAGTGTCAAACGCCTCTGAGATGCTCGGCAGATAGGCTGCACCCTCGCGGGTCAAAAGCAACCCCTGAGGCAAACGCCGAAAGAGCGAAATTCCGAGGGATGCTTCGAGCCGTTTGACCTGTTGGCTGACGGCACCCGGTGTGACGCCAAGCTCCCCAGCGGCAGCCTTGAAACTCAGATGCCGGGCGGCGGCTTCAAACGCTTTGAGGCCGTTCAAAGAGGGAAAGCGATAGGTCATGTTCAGGATCCTCCGGCTTTGAATTCTGTGCAGGTTTAACACAGGCGCATCCTGTCGAAGGCTTAGATTTTCTAAGTCTGTCACGCAGATCTTGTCGTTTGCGGTGAAAAGCCCTTGTGCCGTTAGTGGCGCAAAGAACGACAAGAAGGAGTCAAATATGACCATCAGATTTAACACGCCTGCAAACTGGCCCACGCGCGGACGGCCCTATCACCACGGGGTCGTGCAGCCTGCGGGCCGCACACTCTACATCACAGGTCAAGCTGCTTGGGACAGTGCCGAAAACATAGTGGGTGCGGGGGATTGTGAAGCGCAGGCGCACCAGTGTTTTGACAATGTCGAGGCCGTTCTTTCGGCCGTTGGCGGACGAATGGACGACATCGTTTCGCTGACAGTCTTCTACGTGGACCCTGCTGATATCCCGACCATCCAAAAGGTGCGCGCGGAACGGCTTGAGGCCGCGTATGGGCCGGTCAGCATTCTGATTCAGTGCGCCGGGCTGGTCGACCCGGAGTTCCTAGTGGAAGTGATCCCCGTCGCCGTCATCCCGGAGGATCGATTTCAGGATCCAAGAGCGTAGCAAGGAAAGGGCAATCACATGAATAACGAACAGGCCAAAGCGCTGTTGGTGCAGGCCATCAAAGATCGCGGTACAATATATCTCGAGGTCTTTCGCGAGTTGTCAGACCGCTTTGATCAGGCCACTGCCATTGAAGTGATGCGTGCCGCGAGTGGGGCGGTGGGGCGCAAAGTGGGACAAAACCTGTCGCATCTGGCGCCGCGTGATTTCAAGAGGATGGCGGCGTGCTGGGCCTGCGCGCCGGATTGCAAACTGGCCTATGCGGCGGACCTGCGGCGATTGGACGATACCGGATTTGAGGTCAAGATGATGGCCTGTCCGCTCAAACAATCCTGGGTCGAGGCGGGGTGCAGTGAGGACGAGATTTGCACGCTTTTGCACTGTGCCTCGGCCTATGATGAGGCCGCTTTGGAGACCGCCGGGTTCGACTTTGACCTGGAACTCTGGGCACCGGGGAAGGAGGGGTGTTGCCGCACGGTGGTGCGGGAGAAAGGGTGAGATATTTCAACGGAACACAAGGCGAACATTCACTTTAACTTTTTCTTCACCCGCGTTATCGTCGCGCCATGAGCAGTTTTGACGAATCCGAGGCAGCTAAGGCGATGCCTCTTTCGGCGCGAGCGATGGCGAAGCCTAGGCATGACTATTTGGCTGATCTGAACCCTGCGCAACGTGAGGCCGTAGAAACACTCGAAGGGCCGGTGCTGATGTTGGCAGGCGCGGGTACAGGCAAGACCAAGGCGCTTATGGCAAGAGTTGCTCATCTCATCACATGTGGGCGAGCTAGATCGGACGAAATTCTCGCGGTAACATTCACAAATAAAGCAGCAAAAGAGATGCAAAGGCGTCTCTCGAGAACACCTTTTGAATTGAAAGAACCGATCAGATGGATGGGCACTTTCCATGCAATCTGCGTCAAGCTCTTGCGGCGGCATGCAGAACTTATTGGTTGGGGTGAAAGAGAATCCGCGCAACCCGTTTCTGAAGGCCAGAACCTCTATGTCTCAAACGACCAGAGTGACCAAGGTCCTTATGATTTAGGGCCTGTGCCTAGCCCCCAAGTTGATGAAGTCCCCCCGCACTCTTCAGGTTATGAGCTGCATTTGAAATCGAACTTCACCATTCTGGATACGGATGACCAGCTGCGGCTTCTCAAACAACTGGTTGCGGCAGCAAACATCGACGACAAACGCTGGCCCGCGCGGCAGCTGGCCGGGATCATTGACCAGTGGAAAAACCGGGCGTGGACTCCGGATAATGTGCCCGCCTCTGAGGCCAGCGCTTATGATGGCAAAGGCGTGGCGCTCTACGCCCAATACCAAAGGCGCTTGCTTGAACTGAACGCGGTGGATTTCGGCGACCTGCTGTTGCATATGGTCACGATTTTCCAGACCCATGACGATGTTCTCGCGCAATACCGCCGCTGGTTCCGCTATATCCTCGTGGACGAATATCAGGACACCAACGTGGCGCAGTATCTGTGGCTGCGGCTTTTGGCGGGGGGCACAAAAACATCTGCTGCGTGGGCGATGATGACCAGTCGATCTATGGCTGGCGCGGGGCAGAGGTGGGCAATATCCTGCGGTTTGAAAAGGATTTTCCGGGCGCACATGTGGTGCGGCTGGAGCAGAATTATCGTTCAACCCCGCATATCCTTGCTGCGGCGTCCGGTGTGATTGCAGGCAACAAGGACCGATTGGGAAAAGAGCTTTGGACTGAGTCCGAGGAAGGCGAGAAAGTCCGTCTCATCGGCCATTGGGATGGCGAGGAAGAAGCGCGCTGGATCGGAGACGAGATTGAAGCGATGCAGCGCGGCACGCGGGGGATGGAACCGCGCAGCCTCGATGATATGGCCATCCTCGTGCGCGCCAGCCACCAGATGCGCGCCTTCGAGGACCGGTTCCTCACCATCGGCTTGCCCTATCGCGTCATCGGTGGGCCGCGGTTCTATGAGCGGATGGAGATCCGCGATGCGATGGCATATTTCCGGCTTGTGGTGTCGCCTGCGGATGATCTGGCCTTCGAGCGGATTGTGAACACGCCCAAACGGGGCTTGGGCGACAAGGCGCAGCAGAAAATTCAGGTTTGCGCGCGACAGAATGGTGTTTCACTGCTCGAAGGCGCGGCGATCCTGCTCGATGAGAAGGGGATCGGCGGCAAGGGCGCGACCGAACTGACCAAGCTGATTGAAGGTCTGCGCCGGTGGGGCCGTTTGGTGGGCGATCGGAACCTAAGCCATATCGAATTGGCAGAAATGATCCTCGATGACTCCGGCTATACCGAGATGTGGCAGAACGACAAAACGCCTGAAGCACCCGGCCGGTTGGAGAATCTCAAGGAATTGGTCAAGGCCTTGGAATCTTTCGAGAACCTGCAAGGGTTCCTCGAACATGTCAGCCTGATCATGGACAACGACTCCGAAGAACAGGGCGAAAAGGTCAGCATTATGACCCTGCACGCCGCCAAGGGTCTGGAGTTTCCCGCCGTGTTCCTGCCGGGTTGGGAAGATGGGCTTTTCCCCTCGCAGCGCAGCATGGATGAAAGCGGTCTGAAGGGCCTCGAAGAAGAGCGCCGCCTGGCTTATGTGGGCATCACGCGGGCGGAGGAGGTTTGCACGATTTCCTTCGCGGGCAATCGAATGGTCTATGGTCAATGGCAAAGCCAGATGCCCTCTCGCTTCATTGATGAACTGCCTGAGACGCATGTCGATGTCCTCACACCGCCCGGTCTTTACGGCGGAGGCTATGGCGCGGCAGGCATGGGGGGTGCTGATTTTGGCTCAAACATCGAAGACCGCGCTGCGGAGGCCAATGTCTACAATTCTCCAGGTTGGAAACGGCTTCAGGCGCGGGCGGCGGAACGTCCGCTCAGCCAGCCAATAGAAAGCCGCAACGTCGTCATCGACGCGCAAGCCATCAGCGCCCACACCATGGGGGAGCGCGTCTTTCACCAGAAATTCGGATACGGCACGATCACTGGAATCGAGGGCGACAAACTTGAAATCGCTTTTGAAAAGGCCGGTGTGAAAAACGTTGTGGCGCGGTTTGTTTCAGGCGCAGATGATATCCCATTCTGATTTCTAAAGCGCTTCGCCTTCAACCTGAGACATCCGCGAAAGGCGAAACGCGTGCAACGATTGGGTGTCGCGCTGCGGTTCGCGATCATCTGTGAGTCAGGTTTGTCGCGACACACTCTAAATGCTACTCGGACGCCATGGGTATTTTTGACAAGAAAGAAGCATTTGGGGGTTTGACGCTTCTTTCTTGTCTCAAATACCCCTAGTCCAGCGTCGGGTCTGGAAATGCCCTCGGGAATGTTGCGCGCAAAGCGACATCTACATCCGCCAGTGTCACAGGCAATCCCAGGTCAACGAGGCTCGTGACCCCATGCTCTGAAATCCCGCAAGGCACGATGCCGTCAAAATGGCTCAAATCCGGTTCGACATTGATTGAAATGCCATGAAAACTCACCCATTTGCGCAAGCGGATGCCTATGGCGGCGATCTTGTCTTCCGGCTTTGTCCCGAGTGAGGTGAGCGGCTTGTCATCCCTCATCACCCACACACCAACACGGCCCTCGCGAATTTCGCCCGTGACGTTGAATTGATCGAGCGTTGCGATCACCCAATGTTCCAGTTGCTGCACAAAAGCACGTACATCCCGGCCGCGCTTGCCTACATCCAGCATCACGTAGACCACGCGCTGACCAGGGCCGTGATAGGTGTATTGCCCGCCGCGTTTGGTCTCAAAAACCTCAAACCTGTCGGGATCGGTCAGATCAGGTGCTTTGGCCGATGTTCCGGCGGTGTAGAGCGGCGGGTGCTCCAGCAGCCAAATAGCCTCAGGCGCGGTCCCTTCGGCGATCTCGCGCCGCACGTGCCTCCATGGCCGCTTCGGCCTCACGATACCCGATATGCCCCTCTGAGACGTGCCATTGCACGGTTTTTTGAGCGGATTGCGGCGGATCGGGCAGGAGCAATGCGGGATTCTTTCGTTTCAGCGGCAGGAACTGTGCTAGGCTTACAGCAATTTAGAGTTGTCTATTAAAGGAGACCGGGGATGTTTTCAAAGCGTGTTGCTATCATTTGTATCGCTGGAGCGGTGGGGGTCACACCCGCCACGCAATCCGCAGCCGATTTTGCAGATGGGCTTGTGGGCGGTGTTGTCGGCGGCGTTGTTGGCGGTGTGATCGTCAATGAGGGGATCAAAAACCGCGAACGCCAGCGTCAGCAGCAGCGCAACGTGGTGACCAAACGCGCGCCGTCCAGCTACAACAGCGCGGCCCGTGTGGCCACGCGCGAAGAGCAGGTGGCGCTGAACTACTTTGGATTTCCGGCCGGCACGCCCGATGGGGTGCGCGGGCGCAATACCCGAAACGCCATTTCACAGTATCAGGCGCATATGAGCTATCCCATCACCGGGCGGCTGGCACTGTATGAGCGCGATTTCCTGGTGGGATCCTACTACCGGGCGCAATCGGGAGGTGCGGCCACGACGCAACTGATCGCGCAGCGCGGCCAAGGTACACGCGGTCTGCTTTATGCTTATCGGGATGAAGCTCTGGGTGGATCTGTCAACGGCACGGTGGCGGCCACCGATAACAGTGGCACCATCACCCCCGAACCCGAAACCAGCCTGGCTGCGACAGAAGACAGTGGCTCATCCCTGCCAAATCTTTTTGGTGAAGCGGCCTCTGGCCCGTCACTGGCCTCACATTGCAGCCGGGTCAGCCTCGTGACCAATTCCAACGGTGGCTACGTTACGCAAGCAAGCATGACCGACGCCAGCTTTGCGCTCAGCGAACAGTTTTGTCTCGCGCGGACCTATGCAATTGCCGATGGCGAGGAATTGGCGACACGGGTTGAAGGCCTCAATCAGGCATCTTTGGAACAGCAATGCGCAGCCTTTGGTCCTGCGATGAAGAAACAGCTCACCGCGCTGTCGCTGCAACCGCAGGAGGCAGTTCTGTCGGATGTGAGCAAGTTCATTCTGGACACTGGCATGGACCCCGCGCAGCTCTCGGGCACAGCGCGCATCTGTCTTTCGGTGGGCTATCGTACCGACGCGATGGACGTGGCCGCAGGGTCAGCGTTGCTTCTGACAGCGCTGGGAGACCGTGGCTACGCTGAGCTTCTGGGCCATCACCTGAACGAAGGCTTTGGCACCGCCAAACGCCCCGATCTGGCCGTAAGCTGGTATGAGACCGGCATCTCGGCGGTTGAGGTCAGTGGTAAGCCAATTTTCGTACCCGGCGATGCGGGTCGCACGGGGCTTATTCGCAAAGCGGTTTACCAAGCCAATGGCGTGGACGAAAAGACCCAGAACCTGACCGGCGAAGGGGATGATAACGTGCAATCTGTCTCAACCCTGCCGACATTCAGTATCTCCGACTAACGCAAATCTGCCCTTGCGCCATTTTCTGGCGCAAAGGCCCTTCACAAGGTGCAGCGGCGTTGTTATAGCGTCGCGCACCAATCACGATGTGCGGTCGTGGCGGAATTGGTAGACGCGCAGCGTTGAGGTCGCTGTGGGGTAACACCCGTGGAGGTTCGAGTCCTCTCGACCGCACCAAGTTTGACCTTAGAGTCGATCCCCGTTTCAGAGCTTCCACTCGAAGACCGACTTCAAGATGTTGGTAGTTCGGTCTGTTGAACGCTCATGGGTTCCTAAAGATCACCAATAGCACAGATGTCTTCATACAGCTCAGCATAGAGCGAACACGTATCTGATATCCTTGGTTAAGCGTCAGGGAAAATCGGTGTCCCTGACCAACAAGGCATGCAAAACTCTTCGTCATCGCCTTTTTGCACATGGCATTTCCCCAAGAGCCATGACTTGGCGACCAAACCCGAATTGGCCTCGTAGGCACCGGTTGAGCGACCTAAAGATAAAAAGCCCGCTACCAAGGCGGATGCAGCAGATGTGCCGCCAAAGCGACTGAAGTAGGACCCATAGTCCAGCAGCGCCCCATCGACGGTTTCGTTTAAAAAGACGCTGCCGGAGTAACCTGAAAGCCCTGGCACGTCGGTGCTGATGACGTCGAAGCTGGAATACTTGCAGTTTGAGTTGCTGTCGGGCACGCCAGTCGGGTCATAGTATGCGTTCTTTTCGTCGAGGCGTACTTCCGCCGCGTCGAATATCTCGGCGTCATTGCTGGGCGCCATAACCGTAATATTGCGGCTGACGGAATAACTGCTGCAAAAGCCTTTGGCGTTAACGGCCCCAACGGAAACAATACCATTGTGATCGGATGCCAAATTTGCAGGGTAAATTCCAGTTTCTTCATTGGCATTTCCTGCGGCGCACACCACCGGACGTGATTGAGAGACATTTACGATCAGCGCGGAAAGCTCACTCCACAACTCGGTATGATGGTCCTGCGTCCCGACTTGGCGGATCAGATCGGTAAGGCTCTGGTCTCCAAGTTTGATGTCACCCAGTTCCGGTACGATGCGGTGCGGATCGGCAATGTTGCGGGGCAACAGGACGACGTCGGCGTCAATGAGGTCGGCGTAGAGAAACGCCATGATCAGCCCCTCTGGCTCGGGATCGAAATTGTTTGAGATCTGAACAATCTCGCACATCGGATCAACACCGGAATAAGGCAAGGCAAGGGGTGCCTTCTCTCCTGTCGGCAAAACTTGTTCTGCAATGCAGGGCCGTGCGCCTACCAGTCCGGCGACATTGGTGCCATGTGCCGAAAACGCTGGAGATGTGCAGGGTTGTATGCCTTTGGAATGCGGCTTGGAGCTCTTCGACAGCCGGTCTACGAGTTCCGCTAAGAGTTTTTCGGTCAGAGGGAGCCCTTCGGCTATTTCGGTGTCCCATTTCAGATCGAGCTCGCCGATTTTCTCCTGATCTTTGGGAAGAAACGGGAAGGAGCCAAGGCGTGCTGAGAAAAAGTCCAGCGAAAGTTCCTTGTTGATCACGCCCGCCAGGTTTGGATGCGCGATGGCGACCGAAGTGTCTATGACAGCAACGCGCGTAGGTTTTGCAGGCGGTTCGGCGGACCAATCCAGAGGTGCGTTGTTTTTATCGAGCACGCCCAAGGTTTGAAGGTGCCAGAGCGCATCATATTGTGGGTAATCTTCGCGACCAGTGACTTTCATTTCTTATATTTCCTTCAATACCACTCTGCCTGAGCAGCAAGCATCTGTTCTTCACAGACTTCTTCAAGAACCGGGGCCACCATGCGGGCCAACTGGTAACCAGCATCAGTGTCCGACGCGTAGTGCAAACCAGCCCACTCGCGGTTTTCTGCGATTCTCCGGGCGCTGTTGAACATCTCCGAGCTCGCGGGGTGCTCGGGCAAGAGGCGCGCAAAGATGAACGCGATTGAAAAGGATTGGAACGAATGGTTTGACGGATAGGACTGGTGCGGCGGGTTTGGCAGCAGGGGGCGAAGGCGCGGCTCAACCTGATTTGGCCTAAGGACGCTGTAACGATCCTTGTAGCGCAGACCGATTTCATCCGTCAGCGCCAGGATAAGATAAAACAGGGATCCTGTCGCTTCATACCCGCCGTGATCCTCAATGCCGAGAGGACGCAGATACCCGGAAAGCTCGATATTTGCTTCGCGAAAAATTTCCTCTTCACGGTGAATTTCTTGAGGTGTGCGACGCAACACTTGCTTGATCAGAAGGTCTACCGCTTCAACGCGTAAACGCTCTATTGTTGGCGGCAGTGGGATCGGGAGATCCACCCAGTGCTCAGAAAGCTCGTGAAGCTTTGCCCTTTCTTTCCAGGGCTCCAGCATGCCGCCACCCGCCACAGGATCAAGATTGCGGTTGCGGTTTCTGTTTCGGTTGCGATTACGATTTCTATTTCGGTTCCGATTGCGGTTTCTGTTGCGGTTCAATGCGAGCAACGAGAGCGCGTTGCCGCCGGATACACCCACATTCGGATTGTCGACCACTTGGACATCCGTGTCATTTAACCGGAGACCGGTTTGCGTGACGGTAAACCGATTCTGAGCGAGAATTTCGTGAATTTCCAAATTGCCCTCCTAGTCCGTGAAGCGCTTGATCGAATTGATCAGGTCGGTCTGTATGCTTTTTTGAGAAATCCTGAAGCGCGCCTTCTGCACCTCGGCATCAGAAAACTCGGGATCTCGCACGAGCAGGCGCTGATAGACATCATTGGCTTCGTCTTCCTGCCCTGTTTTCGCAAGGTTAACCATCAGATACCGCATGGCAGCGGTGAATTTCGGCTGTTTTTTCAAGGCGTTCTGACTGGCGACAATAGCTTGTTGATGATTGCCGAGCATGGTCGCAGTCATGGCGAGTGTGGTGTCATAACTGTAGCTGATGGGGCTGTAGCTGCCCAGGTAGACTGCCCTCAGCGCCGCCTTGTGGGCCGCTTCGTACTCGCCTGAATATAGCTTGTTCAATGCGTAGTGATCCCAGACGAAAGCTTGATTTTGGTTCAATTTCAAAGCGCGCTCCAGAAGGTCGCCTGCCAGGTTGTGCTCGTGGAACACATATCCGATCGCGTGTCCCAAACAGGCAAGCGAGACTGAATTGAATGGATTGTTGTCAAGCGCCTCGCGTACGAGTTTGTCGGTCTCAACAAACGCGTCGCTGGTAATGGAGCCAAGGTTTTCGCCTACTTTGAAACTGGCGGCATAAGCGCGTAGAGCAGAAAACAGCGTTTCGCCTGGACCTCTGCTGTCCTGCGTCAGGAGCTGCTCTGCGTTGTCCAATGCCATGTCATCGAGGCGAAACATCATGTTGAGCGCAGTGTAACCCGCCATAGCGGGCTCGCGATTGGGTGCGCCCTTGCGCAAGGGCATTTTTTCTATGCTGCGCGAGATGCGGTCCAAATTTTGCGTGATGAAGCCAGACAGAACGTAGCTGTCCCAGTTCAAAACCTCGTCCTCAGTTGTCTGAATGGATTGGCTCCACTCAAGCGTCATGTTGGACGCGCAATACAAGAAAAATGTCAGTGTCAGCGAGTTACGGATTTGAAGCGCGCGTATTCGGATGAAATAGTCCGAATTGCTCGCGCCAGTGATGCCATCGGAGTGACCGAGGGTATCACGTAGGTCAAACACGTCTATTGGATGCAGCTCTCTTAAATTCTTCACAATACCTTCAAGAAGGTAGTCTGAGACATGTGCTGTGGTTTCGTTGCATCCCTGTTGGATGTTTGGCAGCAACCCAAATGAAATTCGTATTTCCGGGGTCGGCACGATGACGTTGGATGGAGTGACTGTGCCCGTCTGGACCGGTAGTGTTTCCTGTGCCTCTGACGCGCGTTCAAGAAGGGCGTCACACTTTTCTTGCCAGTTTTGCCGTTCCAGCAACAGCCAATATTCGAATTCTTCGTCCCGAACATCCAATCCTTCAAGCAGGTCAGTTCCGGGCGATATGCGCAAAGTTTTCAGCAGCGATGGGTTTGCTTCCACCTCGCAATAATCAACCCAAAGCGCCCCGCGCTTGAGTGAAATGGCGTCACGATCTACATCCAGTATTGCATCAAAGAATCCACCCAGGTCGCGCCGAAGTTCAAAGATGAGCTGACGCAGATTGTTTGATGATTTGCGTTCGCTGCTTTCGCTCCAAAGTTTGTCGCGAAGCCACACTTTTGTTCTCTGGCGGCGTGGTGCGAGGGCAAGAAGTGCGAGCAGTGCACAGGCTTTTTTCCCTCGTGGTGTGTACACACTACCATTGGTATCGGTAAGCTCCAGCCGCCCGATCAAAAACAGTTTGGCAACAATCTGACTAGTTCCTGCCATCTTGGCAGCATGCGCTGAATTCGGTGCATTTGGAAGGCTACTGGTTAAATCGGCTCTTTCAGACGTCGCAGTCAAAGTTCCATCTGAAGAAATGGCACTCATATGCGACGAGCGCTTACTTGCTACTAAAATATCTTTGGGATTAAAGTATTCGGTTATCAAATCGTGGTCCCATTCACCTTCCAAATGCACGAATCATCCTGCTTTCGGCATCGTTAGTGAAACGTTAGGAAATAGTTTGAGGCCTTCGCGTATGGGTCAGCACAGCGTCTCGATATGCGCCCAAGTGTTGACAGCAAAATAGGTTCAAAACCCTGAAACGGTCCACGCATTCACAGCAAGCGAAGTTGGCCTGAACTACGGTTCAAAAATGAATTGTTCTAGAATTTTGGTGTAACGGGAAGGGCGGTTTATCGAGTTAATGGCCCTGTCCTAACATCGAGGGAAAAACCGGCAAGTCGCTCTGCGGCTGTGTTCCCTTTCAAATCAAGCGCGACCCCACAAATCTCAGGTGCATGTGTTTGAACGCGAAATGTTTTTGAGAGGATCGTAAGGTTAAGCCGTAATCTGTGGTCGCAATCCAGTCTGGCGATGTGCCTTGAGTTTATCTCGGGCGGACTTAGCCCGCCCGAGAGTCTTGGGTTCAAGCGACCAGATCGAAGCGGTCGGCGTCCATGACCTTGGTCCAGGCCGCTACAAAGTCATTTACGAATTTCTCTTTGTTGTCGTCCTGTGCGTAGACTTCGGCATAGGCGCGCAAGACAGAGTTCGACCCAAAGACAAGATCCGCACTGGTGGCTGGCCATTTGACATCACCGGTTGCCCGATCGCGCAACTCGTAGGTTCCATCGTCCAACGGATGCCAGCTATAGGACATATCCGTCAGATTGACGAAAAAGTCCGTCGTCAGCGCGCCGACCCGGTCGGTGAAGACGCCATAGGTGTTGCCGCCATGGTTGGTTCCCAGGACGCGCAGCCCGCCAAGAAGGACAGTCATTTCCGATGCCGTCAGACCCATGAGCTGAGCCCGATCGAGCATCATTTCCTCAGCCGATACTGCATAGGCGTCCTTTTGCCAGTTGCGGAACCCGTCCGCGACCGGCTCAAGTACGCTAAAGCTGTCGGCATCGGTCTGTTCGGCAGTGGCATCGCCGCGACCCGGTGTAAACGGCACCTCGATTGAGTGTCCTCCCGCCTTGATGGCCATTTCAAGTCCGACATTGCCACCCAGAACTATTGTGTCAGCAACAGACGCTCCGGTCTCGGCAGCGATTGGTTCGAGGATACCCAGCACTTTGGCAAGACGATCAGGCTCGTTGCCTGCCCAGTCTTTTTGAGGTGCCAGCCGGATGCGTGCTCCATTTGCACCACCGCGCTTGTCCGAGCCGCGGAACGTGCGTGCGCTGTCCCAGGCTGTTGCAATCAACTCAGCTGCAGTCAGACCGCTTTCTGCAATCTTTGATTTGACGGCAGCCACGTCATAACCAGTCGGGCCAGCAGGGATTGGATCTTGCCAAATCAAGTCTTCGCCAGGTACGTCCGGCCCATAGTAGTTCGCGCGAGGGCCCATGTCGCGATGGGTCAGCTTGAACCAAGCACGGGCGAATGTGTCTGCGAAGTACTCTGGGTCGGCACGGAATTTCTGACAGATCTCATTGTAGATCGGGTCAACCTTCATCGCCATGTCAGCGTCAGTCATCATTGGCATCGCTCGGCCCGAGGGATCGGACGGATCAAGCGGCTTTTCGTCTTCCGGCATGTTCACGGCGGTCCACTGATGCGCGCCTGCTGGAGACTTGGTCAGTTCCCACTCATACCCAAAGAGATAGTCGAAGTAGCCCATATCCCATTTCGTTGGCTCCTTTGTCCAAGCGCCTTCGATGCCTGAAGTGAACGCGTTCGATGCTTTGCTGTTGTGACCGGGGTTGTCCCAACCAAAACCCTGCATGTGGACTGGGCATCCTTCAGGTTCTGCACCAATATTTCCATGATCGCCGCCACCATGTGCCTTGCCAACAGTATGGCCGCCGCAAGTCAGCGCCGCGGTTTCTTCATCGTTCATCGCCATACGCGCAAAGGTTTCGCGGACGTGATGGGCAGTGCGTGCCGGGTCAGGATTGCCGTTCACACCCTCGGGGTTCACATAAATGAGGCCCATGTGCACAGCTGAAAGCGGGTTCTCAAGTGTCGATGCGTCATCCAGGTCCTCATAACGGCTTTCTGAGGGCGCAAGCCATTCGTTCTCCGACCCCCAATAGACGTCGGTTTCGGGCCCCCATATGTCCTCGCGACCAAAGCCGAAGCCAAAGGTTTTCAGGCCCATGGACTCGTAAGCCATGTTGCCAGCCAGAATGATGAGGTCAGCCCAGGAGAGGGCGTTGCCATGTTTTTTCTTTACTGGCCACAAGAGCCGACGGGCTTTGTCGAGGCTTGCGTTGTCGGGCCAGGAATTCAGTGGCGCAAAACGGATGTTGCCAGAGCCTGCGCCACCGCGACCGTCCTGCAAGCGATATGAGCCAGCCGAGTGCCATGCAAGACGGATCATCAAGCCGCCATAGTGTCCCCAATCCGCTGGCCACCAGTCCTGGTTTTCGGTCATCAGCGCCTTGACGTCTTCTTTGACGGCCTCAAAGTCGAGCCCCTTCACCGCCTCGCGATGCTTGTAGTCGGGATCCATCGGATTGGTACGCGCACCATGCTGATGCAGAATGTCGAGGTTCAGCGCGTTCGGCCACCACTTTGCTACGGGCTTTTCCATCGACGTGTTACCACCGTGGTTCACTGGGCAGCCGCCGAGACCTGGCATTCTGTTTCCGTCCATCTCTAATCTCCTGGAGTTTTAAACGATTCTGGATTGATGCCTCAGAGATAGCGTTGCTGTTGGATAGTTTCCAATTGCAAATTCTTCTTGTAACGATAGGCTCAGGTTATGATTGGCTTTACTCTCAAACATTTCAGATACTTCGATGCCCTGGCACGGATGGGCCACTTTGGCCGCGCAGCAGAAGCAAGCGGGATCACACAACCAGCCTTGTCGGCGCAGATCAAAGAACTGGAGACGATGCTCGGTGCGCCGCTTGTTGAGCGCGCCTCTCGGAAAATCCGGATAACAACTCTGGGCGAAGAGTTCCTTGCCAGAGCCCGTAAGGTTCTTACGGATGTGGATGAAATGTCCGAGCTGGCGCGCAAACCAGATGGGCCACTAAAAGGCAGGCTTCGGATGGGAATTATTCCGACAGTGGCGCCGTACCTGCTTCCCGAAATCATCCGCCGGTTATCGGTTGCCTTGCCAGAGCTTGAATTGCGCCCACGCGAATCCGTGACGCAATCGCTGCTTGATGACTTGATGCAGTCAAAGCTAGATTTTGTGATCGCCGCGTTACCGGTCTCGGAACCTAGCCTGCGCGAATTCGCGTTGTTTGATGAAGAATTTGTCCTGGTCCGATCCGAAGCCTTTGCCCACAAACCGGTGCCGACACCGGATCGATTGCAAGAGATGAAGCTCTTGTTGCTCGAAGAGGGGCATTGTTTTCGCGATCAAGCTCTGTCCTTTTGTGACATAAGGTCATCCGACCCAAGCCTGTTGATGGAAGGCTCCTCACTGGCGACACTCGTTCAAATGGTGGATGCCGGTCTGGGATTGACTCTGATACCGGAGATGGCTGTCCCACTTGAGGCAAATGGCACGTCGGTGACGATTTCGCGGTTCCATAAAAACAAACCCAAACGCACGATTGGCATGATCTGGAGAAAGACAAACCCCCTCGAGAAACAACTGATGGGCCTCGGGGCTTCAATCCGGCAGATTGGCCAGGCTCAGAGGGACCGGCTCACCGGCTGATCAAGCTCTCTGTTCAATTGTGCAAACACCTGCGGATTTGTCGTTCTTAGTCAGTGAGAAAGAGCCAAAAGTCTAACCATTCGAACTATTGTGGAAATCATTGGCGAAACTGCTTGCTCTTTGACCGCTCCAGTTTGCAAAACCCTAACCCTTGTCTCACCCGGCGTGACCGATTTCCTTCAGTCGTTGCTGCAGAAACTCTCCTGCCGTTTGCGTGGCCAGCCGGACGTCCGGTCGCGGATGCATGAAGAGCGGCAGAGAATAGCGAGCGCGGTTCTCCTGTTTTGGCGGGTTGATGACGCGGTGCACGGTTGACGGGTAATAGCCATGGCTGGCCTGTGCGAGCATGTCGCCCGCATTGACGTTGATGTAGCCAGTGCCACACGGGATATCATGCCAATCGCCGTTGACATCCTGTGCCTGAAGCCCCGGCTCTGACCCTGTTACCAGCAGCGTGATCAGGTTGATATCACCATGAGCCGCGGCGCGCACTTCTCCGGGCTCAACGTCGTCGGGCAGGGGCGGGTAGTGCAGCACGCGCAAAAGGTGGTCTTGTGATCCCTCAACCATCCTGGTGAACGGCATCGACAGCTTGCTGGCCACTTCGGGTGGTGTGACCTGATCCAGCCATCCAAGAAGGGTTTCGCCCAACCCAATCAGGCTTGCATGAAATTTTCTTGTCACAGCTTCGCAATCTGGCGGCACATCGCGAGACTGGTAGACGTGGAAAAACTCCTTGAGGTCTTTTTGTGTCCGGCCCTTGGCGTTCTCGGATTTATAGCCAAAGTACCCGGCCGGATCGCTTCCCGGAGTGGCGTCGTCATGCTTGGCCTCATCGGCAAAGTACTTGGACCAGACATCATACATGTCCGAGATTTCCACCATATCGATATCGTGGTCCTTGATGACCGCAAACCCGGTGCCCCGCAGGGATTTGGAAAACAGTTCTGGAGCGTTGGGATCATCCGGACTAATGGCGAGAACTTCGAAGGCGGCCATGGAGCTAACTTTCATCAATAAAGTCGGAATAACGGCTTTGGGTGGACGATACTGGCAAGCTCTGCCTGTTCAAGGCTCAATTGGTCATATCTGCCAAACGGTGCTGAATTAGGCCTATATGCCTGGAAGACTGGTCTGCAGAAGCCTTTTGTCGCCTTAAAGTAGGTCGGGCTGAACCTGACGCAATGATGATCGCGAAACGCAGCGTGACACCCAATCGTTGCCCGCGTTTCGCTGGTCGCTGATGTCTCAGGTTGAAAGTGAGGCGCTTTAGTCATTCAAACTATGCTGCACCTGCCCTATGTAGAGGTCGAACAACGTCGTCATATTCGATTTCCGGGTGTCGCGACAGGGCTTTTGAAAGGCGAGACATGGCCAAGGCATATGGGCGCGGTAAACGGCACGAAAAGGCAATAAACCTTGCGCTTCAGGGTGGAGGGTCACATGGCGCATTCACCTGGGGTGTGCTGGATCGGATGTTCGAAGAAGACCGGCTTTGGATTGAAGGCATCAGTGGCACCTCCGCCGGGGCGATGAATGCGGTTGTTGCCACCCAGGGCATGTATGACGACGGCGCGCGTGGTGCGCAGGCCGCTTTGGAAGAGTTCTGGCACGCCGTGAGCCGGGCAGGGCAGCTCAGCCCGATCAAACGCACGCCATGGGGTATTGCGTCTGGTTCCTGGTCTTTGGACAATTCCCCCGGCTATCTGTGGATGGATTTGCTGAGCCGCATGGCCTCGCCTTATGATCTTAACCCTTTGGGCTACAACCCGCTGCGCAATCTGGTCGAGGACTTTGTCGATTTCGACAAAGTGGCCGGGTGCGACGACATGGGGCTCTATATTTCGGCCACCAATGTCGAAACCGGCCACGCGCGGGTGTTTCATCGCCACGAGATCACGTTGGACGTGGTTATGGCCTCTGCTTGTCTGCCGCATCTCTTCAAGGCGGTGGAAGTCGACGGTGTGCCCTATTGGGACGGTGGATTCATGGGCAACCCGGTGCTGTTCCCGTTTATCGACCATTCTCCAAGTCCGGACATATTGATCGTGCAGATCAATCCGTTGAAACGCCCCGGCACACCGCAGCGCGCCAGAGACATCCAAAACCGGCTCAACGAGATCACTTTCAACGCATCCATGCTGCGCGATGTGAAGACGATTGATCTGATTGACGGCCTGATCGTAGAGGGGCAGTTGTCAGAGGATCAGTTCCGCCGGATTTATCTACATATGATCGATGGCTGCGATGATATGCTTGCCCTCGATGCCTCGTCCAAACTCAATTCGGAATGGGCGTTTCTGTGTCATCTGCGTGATATTGGGCGGGCGCATGCGGATCGCTGGCTGAAGGTCAACTTTGAACAGATTGAAGTGGCGTCCACGCTTGACGTTGATGCGCTCTTTGGTGAGGCCGGGGCTGCCGGTAAAAGCAATGTGCTGGAGCTTGAGGCTGAACGCGCCGCGCGTGGCAAAAGGTTCTAGACGTAAAAAGCCCCCAAGGTTTCCACCTTGAGGGCTTTTTCGCCGCGTTCAGATCTATCGCGAACCGCTTTAGAACCGGAACGTGCCACGCAGTTGAATCGTTGTGGCCTCGACGTCAATCCCTGTGGAGTTGAAATTGTCGAATTCGTGGTAAAGGATTTCACCACCCAGGGAGAATTGATTGGCAATCAGGTGCTCATATCCGGCACCAATGAAATAGCCATCATCATCGCTGAGCGTATCTGTGTCAGCGTTGGCGTAACCACCGGTGGCGTAGAGCAGACCGTTGCCGATCTTGTAACCACCACGCAACTTGACGCGGAAAACGTTTTCAACCGAAGCTGCGCCGCCCAAGTCGATGTCGGCAAAGTCGTAATCAAGACCTGCGCCGACAACCCAGTTGCCGAGGTCATAGTCATACCCAGCGACGATACCGCCGATGACATCATCACCGTCTACGCCCGCTAAGTTTGTGTCGACATCTGCGTAACCAATCTGTCCGCCAAGATAAAAACCGGTCCAGTTGGGGGATGCCGCGACAGGCGCTGCGGGAGCAAGGGTAGGTTCTTCGGCTGGCGCGGTCACATTACCAGCGAATGCAGTGTTTGCAGCCAGAAGGGCTGCAGCTGCCGTGAGTGTATGCTTTAACATAATTTATCCTCTTTTTGGTGCGCCTTCGTACCTAAAGGCGCATCAGTAAACCAAATACGGTTGAGTTCACTATATAGATCAGTTTCGCTTATGCATTTAACAGTTGCTCTCGCTTCTGTGATCATTGGCGTATTTCAGCCAAGAGTTTCGCCAGTTTGCGGCGTGCAGATCTTGCCGTAGGCTGCATCAAAAGCAGGGGGATTTAATGAAAAGCTACATAAACTCTGAAACCGCTCCTCCTATCATGCAGGGAAGCCCGCCGCCGCCAGAGTGGCGCTTGCCATTTCTTGACTGGGATCGTCCGCCTTGGAACCGCTGGGCGTTTCAGCATGTGCGGGGATTTCTGCCAACTGCGCCTGTGCCTGCCTCTGACACACCGTCGCAGTTAATTGAGGCGGTGGAACCTTTAGAGGAGATCAAGTTTCGCGCATCCTATGGTGCGACCACCGTTTCGGAGTGGATCGACCGGGATTATACCGATGGGTTTTTGGTCCTGCTGGATGGGCGCATCATTCACGAAAGCTATTGGAATGGTATGACGCCGCGCACGGTGCATCTGGCGCAGTCCGTGTCCAAGTCCGTGACCTCGACAGCGGCCGCCAGTCTGATCGAGGAAGGTTTGCTTGACCCGTCAGCGCCGGTGACTGATCCGTTGCCCGAACTGGCCAAGACCGCTTGGGCGGGGGCCACGTTGCAACAGGTTATGGATATGACTTCGGGCACCAAGTTTGACGAGTCCGATTATGCCAACCGGGCCAGTGATATTGGCAAGATGGACGTCGCCGCAGGGTGGAAGCCAGTGCCCAAAGGCTATGAGGCGGAACATTGGCCAGCCTGCATTCACGACCAGATGCTCACACTGACCGAGCGCGATGCAGAACATGGTGAACGCTTTGTGTATCGGTCGATGGAGACCGACGTTCTGGCGCATGCGATGGAACGCGTGACAGGGCAGCGCCTGCCGCAGATCGTCTCGGACCGTTTGTGGAAGCCGATGGGTGCTGAAACAGAGGCCTGTTTTACCGTGGATACGTCCGGATATGCGCTGTCTTGTGGCGGCTTCAACGCCAGCCTTCGGGATTTTGCTCGGATGGGGCAAGCCTATCTGGATGACGGCCGCGTCGGCGACAGGCAGGTCATTCCCAAAGCCTGGGTCGAGGATGTGCGGAGCGGCGATCATGGTCTTTTTAACGACATCTCGCGAGAGGCACTGCCCAATGGGCGCTATCGCAACCAGTTCTGGATTGAGGATGCCGACCGCATGGGCCATCTCAGCCTTGGGGTGTTTGGTCAGTTTATCTACGTTTCGCCTGAGCGCGGCATGGTCTTCGTAAAGCTCTCAACCTGGCCTGTTTTTCTGGATGTTGATCGCAAAAAAGATTTCCTGGCCGCCTGTCACGCGATCGCCCGCGCTGTGGGTCGTGATTGCTAGTCGTTCTGCATAGCGGCGCGCTTTTTGGCGATGGTTTCGCTTTCGGCCTGTTGCATCCCGATGCGGAAGGATTTCTCAACGAAGTCCATATGTTCGGTCGCGGCTTTTTCAGCCGCGTCGGCGTCACCGGACAAAACCGTTTTTGCGATCAAACGATGCTGTTCGAGGAGTTTTTTACTGGTGCCGTCCAAAGTGCGCAGATGTTCGCGGTTGTAGAACACGCCGCGCCGGGTCAGGTCATAGATGGACGCCATCATGTGGATCAGCATCGCATTATGGCTGGCTTCGGTGATCTTGGCATGAAACACCACATCCGCCTCGCGTGCGGCTTCGACATCATCTCTTGCCTCGGCGTCTTCCAATGTGGCCAGGCATCGTTCGATCTGAGCGCGGTCTGTCGGCGTGGCCCGCTCCGCGGCCAAACGCGCAGCAAGGCCTTCTTGTGCGCGTCGGTACTCTAGGTAGTCAAAGAACGCCCGTCCGTGCCTTGCGTATAACTCTATCAGTGCGGGTTGCATTGCTTGTCCCGTGAGTTGCGCGACAAACGTCCCTTCGCCATGACGGATGGTCAGCAAACCTCGTTCCTCTAGCGCCTTCAGCGCATCACGCAGTTTCGGACGCGAGACATTCATCCGCTCGGCCAATTCGCGTTCAGATGGAAGCTTGTCGCCTTCTTTCAGGACTCTCTGCACGATCAGATCCTCGATCTGGCGCACAATGATGTCTGCCAGTGGGCCAGAATCGATTCTGTCAAAAATGGTTGTAGCAATGCTCATTTTCTAACCTCCAGAGGTAAAGTAAGTTGTCCTCTCATGGGTTGCAAGAACTATTATTGTGAGAAAATATATTTTAATCAGTATGTTATGTCTTCTTGATTTAGATCAAATCCATAACCATTGATGATTTGTTAAGTGTTTACCCAACGAGAGGTAAATCAAATTTACCACGTGAGGAGGTCTGCGCAGGGTGCGCGGAGAAATTTTGGAGGACGACATGAATTCCACCATCCCCAGCGGACACCCGCAAGCGAGGATGTGTGAGACCAGAAGCAGCAGCGCCGCCCGGACGTGCGCCGTTCTGCTCTGGACCAAGTAATTTTGGATTTCTGCACCTACCGGTCTTTCGGTCGATGCAAACCACGTGACCTGCCCGGAACAAGTAACTCCTCTCTCCCTGGTTCCGGGCAGGCACGCCAATTTCAATTTGGTGTGGCGGCCAAAGAGGAGGCAACGACATGGACAACCAAGACCTGATCAAGACCTTTAAAGAGATCGTTGGGGCCAAACATGTCCTGACTTCCGAAAGCCAGACAGAGCGGTATCGCAAGGGGTTCCGCTCTGGGGAAGGCGAGGCCATTGCGGTGGTTATCCCCGGTACGTTGGTTGAAATGTGGAAGCTTCTGCAGGCCTGCGTGGCTGCCGACAAGATCCTGATCATGCAAGCGGCCAATACCGGGCTGACCGAAGGCTCGACACCCAAGGACAGCTATGACCGCGATGTGGTGATCCTCTCGACGCTGCGCATGGACAAGATTCACCTGCTGGATGAGGGCCGTCAGTTCGTGAGCCTGCCCGGCGGGACGCTCTTCAAGCTGGAAAAAATGCTGGCCCCACTGGGGCGTCAGCCGCATTCGGTGATTGGGTCCTCCTGTATCGGGGCCTCGATCCTGGGGGGCGTGTGCAACAATTCCGGTGGCTCGCTTGTGCGCCGTGGCCCTGTGTTCACAGAACTGTCTCTTTACGCGCAGATCACGGCGGACGGGCGGCTTGAACTTGTCAATCACCTGGGCATTGATCTGGGCGACGCGCCCGAAGAAATCCTGGGGCGTCTGGATCGCGGTGAGATAGATCCCGCGGCCGTGAGTCAAGATGCGGGCCATGCCTCGGCCGAGGGCTATGCCTCCAAGGTGTCGGATGTCGATGCCGACACGCCAGCGCGCTATAACGCAGACCCAGGCGGCCTTCATGAGGCAGCGGGATGTGCTGGAAAACTTGCCGTTTTTGCTGCGCGTCTCGATACCTTCCCGGTCGAAGAAGGCGAAAAAGTCTATTACATCGGCACCAACAGCCCGTCAGCGCTAACCGAGCTGAGGCGCAGGGTTCTGACCGAGCTTGAAGACGTGCCGGTCAGTGGTGAATACCTGCATCGCGAATGTTTCGACATTGCGCGCCGATACGGCAAAGATACGCTTTTGATGATCCATTGGTTTGGAACGGACCGGTTGCCGCTTTTCTTTGCGATGAAGGGGGCTCTGGACGCGCGGCTCAACAAGCTGCGGTTTCTGCCAAAGAACCTGGTGGACCGCGTCATGCAAGGGTTCAGCCGCCTGGTGCCCGAAGCATTGCCCAAACGTTTGATGCAATTCCGGGATCTGTTTGAACATCACCTGATCCTGAAGGTGTCGGGCCATACCGCCGCCGACACAGAGACCATTCTCAACGACACGGTTGGCGCCGAAGGGTGGTTTCTCTGCGACGAGATGGAAACCAAAAAGGCGATGCTGCACCGGTTTGCCGCTGCGGGTGCCGCGATGCGTATGCATGCGGTTAATACATCCACAACCGAGGATGTTCTGGCGCTGGATATTGCGCTCAAGCGCAATGACCGCGAGTGGCTGGAAACCCTGCCGGAAGAGATCGAACGCGATCTGGTGGGCAAGCTCTATTACGGGCATTTCCTGTGCCATGTCTTCCACCAGGATTACATCTTGCGCAAAGGGGTCGACGCCAAGGCTGTGAAGGCCAAGATGCTGGCCCTTCTGGACACGCGTGGCGCGGAATATCCAGCCGAACACAATGTCGGGCATCTTTATGAGGCCAAGCCTGCGCTGGCCGCACACTACAAAGAACTCGATCCCACCAATTCTTTCAATCCCGGCATCGGTAAGACGTCTCGCGCGAAGCACTACGGTGCGGAGTGCGGCTGTAACCATATGCCGGCAGCCGCCGAATAAGGAGAACACGATGTTCCAGGTCAGATTACACGGACGCGGAGGGCAGGGCGTTGTGACCGCCGCCGAGATGCTCTCAATCGCGGGGTTTGTTGAAGGCAAACACGCGCAAGCGTTCCCCTCCTTTGGGTCAGAGCGCACCGGCGCACCGGTGGTCAGCTTTTGCCGTCTGGACGACAAGGAAATCCGCCGTCGCGAGCCTATTCTGGAGCCGGACTGCCTGATTATTCAGGATCCGACACTGTTTCACGCGCTGGATGTGTTTCAGGGGCTGAAACCGGATGGGTATGTTCTGATCAACTCGACCAAGGATTGGCACGAGCTGGGCATCGCCGACAGGGTTTCGCATTTGCCCAAGGGTCACGTGGTGGGCGTCAATGCGTCAGGATTGGCCAAGAAACACGTCGGTCGTCCCGTGCCAAACGCGGCCCTGCTTGGGGCATTTGCTGCAGAGGCGGGCCAGATCAGCCTTGAGAGCGTGGAAAAGGCCATTGGAACGAAATTTGGTGGAAAGATCGCCGAGGGAAACATCGCCGCGGCGCGCGCCGCGCACGCTGCAGCCTTGGGAGAGGAGCTTGAAGATGCTTAAACAAATGGAAGGCAGCCAGGCCGTTGCCGAGGCCGTAGCGCTCTGCCGCCCCGAGGTGATCTGTGCCTATCCCATCAGCCCACAAACCCACATCGTGGAACATTGTGGCGAGCTGGTGCGCGAGGGCAAAGTTGGCACCTGCGAATACATGAACGTGGAATCCGAGTTTGCCGCGCTGTCGGCCTGTATCGGGTCGTCGGCCTGTGGCGCACGCACCTATACTGCCACCGCGAGCCAAGGCCTGCTCTTTATGGCCGAGGCGGTGTACAACGCATCCGGTCTGGGTCTGCCGATCGTGATGACCGTGGCCAACCGCGCCATTGGTGCGCCGATCAACATCTGGAATGACCATACCGACAGCATGTCGATGCGTGATGCGGGCTGGATCCAGATATTTGCTGAAACCAATCAAGAGGCGCTGGACCTTCATATTCAGGCTTTCAAAATTGCCGAACGGCTGAGCCAACCGGTCATGGTGTGTATGGACGGGTTTATCCTCACGCATGCCTACGAGCGGGTTGAAATGCCAAGCCAGGAACAAGTTGACGCCTTCCTGCCTCCGTTTGAGCCGCAGCAAGTGCTGGACCCGGCCAATCCGTACTCGATTGGCGCCATGGTTGGCCCAGAAGCATTCACCGAAGTGCGCTATCTGGCGCATGACAAGCAGATGCAGGCGCTCAATGTGATCCCCGAGATCGCGGCTGAGTTCAAAGACATCTTTGGACGTGACAGCGGGGGCCTTCTTCGCAAGTACCACACCGAGGATGCTGACACGATTATCGTGACACTGGGCTCGGTGGCGGGCACGGTGAAGGATACCGTCGATGAGATGCGTGAGGCCGGAAAGAAAATCGGCGTTGTCACCATCGGCTCATTCCGCCCGTTCCCAACCGCTGAACTGCGCAAGGTTCTGGCAGAAGCCAAGGAAGTGGTGGTGCTTGAGAAAAGCTTTGCCGTGGGGTTTGGCGGGGTGGTGGCCAACAACGTCATGATGGCGATGCAGGGCACGCGCACGCATGTGAATACTGTCGTTGCCGGCCTTGGCGGACGCCCCATCACTGATGCCTTCGCTGCACAAGCTCTTTGATCGGGCCATGGCGGGTAAACTTGAGCCGGTCGAGTTCCTCGATTTGCAATGGGACATCGTGAATGCCGAGCTGGCGCGTCAGCGCGCGCAGATCGCCTCTGGCCCCGTTGCCGAGAGCATCCTGAAAAACATCCAGGTCGACACCGCCTTTGGCGGCGCGGCTGGCCATGCAGCCGAATAAGGGGGCAGAGCGATGAACGAGATACCAAAACTTCGCACCGCAGATGATATTCCCGCGGATCAGAAGGTGAAATTCTACCAGAAGGGCACCTTTACAGTGGGCAACCGCTTGGTGGACGCCGATGAGCGCAATGTTCAGTCGTCGATGAACCGCTCCAACGCCATCACCTCAGGCCACCGGGCCTGTCAGGGTTGCGGCGAAGCGCTGGGTGCGCGCTATGCGCTTGATACCGCGATGCGCATGTCAGACGGCGATATGATCGCGGCCAACGCGACGGGCTGTCTGGAAGTGTTCACGACACCTTATCCCGAAACCAGTTGGCAAATGCCCTGGATGCACTCGCTCTTTGGCAACGCGCCTGCCGTGGCTTCGGGCATGCAGGCGGCGATGAAAGCCAAGGGGCGCAAGACCCGCGTGATTGCTCAAGGCGGCGATGGGGGCACGGTGGACATCGGCTTTGGTTGCCTCAGTGGCATGTTCGAACGCAATGATGACGTGCTCTATATTTGCTATGACAACGAAGCCTACATGAACACTGGCGTGCAGAGGTCCGGTGCGACACCGGGCGGCGCGCGTACCGCGACCACAATGCCCGCGGGCGAGGCCTATCCCGGCAACGTCTTTGGCACGGGGAAAAACCTGCCCAAGATCGCCATGGCGCACAATATTCCTTACGTGGCCACAGCCTCGGTTGCCTATCTGCAAGATTTGGAAGCCAAGGTTGAAAAAGCCATGAGTTTCAAGGGTGCACGTTACATCCACGTTTACGTACCGTGCCCGCTTGGTTGGGGCTGTGCGTCGAACAGCACGATCAATCTGGCCCGGCTTGTGGTCGAGACAGGCATGTTCCCACTCTTTGAAGCGGAACATGGTCAGGTGACGGCCACGCGCCCGATCCGCAGCCGCGTCCCGATTGAGCAATATCTCAAACCGCAGCGCCGCTTCGCCCATCTGTTCAAAACAGATGCCGGTGCCGAGGCCATCAAAAAGCTTCAGGCCATGTGTGACTACAACATCGCGGAGTATGACCTGCTGCGCCCGGAAGAGGAGACCGTCTAATGACCCTTCCAACAACAGCCCCCTTCGCCATTACTGTCGATGTCGGTACGTCGCTGGACAATCACACCGGCAGCTGGCGGACCGAGCGTCCGGTCTATCTGGACCGTCTGCCACCTTGTAACAATGCCTGCCCGGCCGGTGAAAACATACAGGCCTGGCTCGCGTTGGCCGAGGAGGGCAATTACGAAGACGCCTGGCAAGAGATCATGAAGAACAATCCGCTGCCGGGCATCATGGGGCGCGCGTGCTATCACCCTTGTGAAAGTGCGTGCAACCGCAAGGACATCGACTCGCCCGTGTCCATCCACGCCGTTGAGCGGTTCTTGGATGACCAATCGCGGAAGCTCGGCTGGGTGCCGCGCGTGCCCTCTGAGCTGTCCGGCAAGAAGATCCTTGTTATTGGCTCTGGGCCTTCGGGTCTCTCTGCGGCCTATCATCTGCGCCGTCTGGGCCATTCGGTCACGATCTATGAGGCTGGACCTGTCGCCGGTGGCATGATGCGCTTTGGCATTCCCGCCTACCGGCTGCCGCGGGATGTGGTCGAGGCCAACATCAAGCGGATCGAAGACATGGGCGTGGAGTTTGTGCTCAACAAACGTGTCGAAGACATCGCCGCCGAGAAGGAAGCGGGCGGTTTTGATGCCGTGTTTCTTGCCATTGGCGCGCATCTGGCCAACCGGGTGAACATCCCGGCGGCTGATGCTGGTCGCGTTCTGGATGCCGTGGGCGTGCTGCGCGATATGGAAACTGCCGAAGACAAACCCATGCTGGGCCGTCGCGTGGTGGTCTATGGTGGCGGCAACACCGCCGTGGACGTGGCCCGGACCGCCAAGCGCATGGGGGCCGATGAGGCCATCATCGTCTATCGCCGCAACCGCGATCAGATGCCGGCACATGACTTTGAGATGGATGAAGCCATCGAAGAAGGCGTGATCGTCAACTGGCTGACCACGATCAAGGAAATGGATGACAGCGGCAAGGTTATGGTCGAACGTATGGAGCTTGACGAAAACGGCCGCCCTCAGCCCACCGGTGAAATGGATGAGCTAGAGGCCGATACCGTTGTCATGGCTTTGGGTCAGAACGTTGACACCAGCTTTGTTGAAAAGCTGGAAGGCGTTGAGATTGCGGATAAAACCATCCGGGTGAACACCCAGTTCATGACCGGCCATCCCGGTGTCTTTGCTGGCGGCGATATGGTGCCCTCCGAGCGGACAGTGACGGTTGCGGTCGGCCACGGCAAACACGCCGCACGCGCCATCCACGCCTGGCTTCAGGCGGATACCTACACCAAGCCGGAGAAGCCCGAGATCGCTGATTTCGACAAGCTGAACCCGTGGTATTACACAGACGCGCCAGAAACCGTGCAGCACATGCTGGACATTGAGCGCCGCAAATCAACTTTTGGCGAAGTCGTAGACGGGCTTGATGAAACCAATGCTCTCTACGAGGCGCGCCGTTGTCTGAGTTGCGGCAACTGTTTTGAGTGCGACAACTGCTATGGCGTCTGCCCTGATAATGCGGTGATCAAACTTGGGCCGGGCAAACGGTTTGAGTTTGACTATGACTACTGCAAGGGCTGCGGCATTTGCGCGGCGGAATGCCCATGCGGTGCCATCAAAATGGAGCCCGAGGAGATCTGAACGAAAGATCATGCCTCTTGTTTGAAACAATTTTCCAATGACAGCCTCGGGGGTATCCGGGGCTGTTGTTGTTTCGGCCTCATGCGTATCGCTGTGGAAACAGCGTAGGATTTGGGCTATAACGTCCTTAATAAATGTTTCCTGGGCACACAGGGACGACTTGAGGCAGAGACGGCGGTGACTCATTTAATACAATAAGACTTTGGGTTTGTTCTGCTTTTTGCAGGGCGCGGCACCTTTGTTTCTGCTCGCAGGTGGGGCGAGCACGTGGCGGACTATACGATTGCGATACTCCCTGAGAGTGATGTCACCATAAGCGGTGGCACCATTCTTGACGGCGTGACGCAAGGCGATGGGTCGCATTTGGTGGGTGCATTCATCACGCTGGGCAATGGTCCGCTCACTCAACTGGATGTCACTGATAGCGGCAGTGACGCGGATTTTGACGACAATGACGGCAATCAACGGCTAGACGGGGCGCAGACCTTTGATGGAGTCTTGTTCTCAAACGGCACTCGTATCGAGGCCGAGTATCAGTTTGAGCTTCGCGACAATGACACAGGTGAGATTTACCAAGTCATTGGCGTCAACCTACGCAACTCCTCACCAGCTTTCGGAACGGTTGAGGGGCTTGCTTTTGTTGGGCAGTTTCCACCGCGTGGGGTGTCGCTGGAGGTCATTTCTGCGGCTGAGGGGCCGGGGTCCAGCGGGCAGGCGGACATACCTGCCGCCGACTTTGTCACGTGTTTTACACCCGGTGTGCAGATTGTAACGCCCGAAGGAAACAGAGCGATATGTGACTTACGACCCGGGGATGACGTGATCAACAAAGACGGAGAAGCCGTCACAATCCGCTGGATCGGCCGTCGGTGCTTTGATCACGCACAGCTTTTGGCCAATCCGAAACTATGTCCGATCCGAATCTCTGCGGGCGCCTTGGGCAATGGTCTGCCCAAACGTGACTTGCTGGTATCGCGCCAGCATCGCATGCTTGTGCAGTCCAAGATTGCAGAGCGCATGTTCGGGGCTTCGGATGTTCTTGTCCCGGCCATTGCCTTGACCGCACTGCCGGGGATTTACATAGAAACGGACGTGCAAGATGTTGAATATATTCACCTTCTGTTTGACGCACATGAAGTGATTTTTGCCGAAGGCGCCCCCAGCGAGAGCCTGTTTACAGGCCCCATGGCGCTAAAGTCTGTGAGTGATGAAGCTTTGCAAGAACTTTTGTCGATTTTCCCGCAGCTTGCGGCTGAGGATTACCAGCCCAAACCAGCGTGTTTCATTCCTCGGGGCAAACAGCAAAAGAAACTGATTGCACGGCATGTGCGAAACAAAAAGCCTTTGCTGAGCAATATCAGCTTCAATGCGTCTCAATCAGGCTGGCCAGCTTGAGGCGTTGAATTTTGCCGGATGGGCCTTTGGGTAATTCATCGAGAAAATGCACTGTGTCCGGGGTTTTGAAGGCTCCTAAACGTTCCTGGCAGATGCTTAGAAGCGCGGCAGATGTCAGGCCCGAGCCGTCCCGGACGCGCACCGCCGCTTCGATGGTTTCCCCGTACCGCGCGCAGGATCGGGCAAAGGCGGCGGCCTCGACCACGTCGGGGTGGGTATAAAGCGCTTCATCCACTTCTCTTGGAGCGATATTTTCCCCGCCTTTGATGATTAACTCTTTTAATCTTCCGGTGACAAAAACGTAACCTTCCGCGTCCATCTGCGCGAGGTCACCGGTGCGAAGCCAGCCGTCCCGAAATGCATCCGCCGTGGCCTCTGGGTTTTTGAGATAGCCACGCATGACATTTGGGCCGCGCACCACGATCTCGCCCTCAGTGCCGGTGGGAAGGGACAGCCCCGATCCATCTTGAATCGTCACTTCGCAGCCATAGGCGATGCCTGGTGAGCCGATTTTACGGATGCCTGGGGGCAGGGGGTTTGACAGGATCTGTGCCGCGGTTTCGGTGAGCCCCATGGTCTCAACAATTGGAATGCCAAAGCGGTTTTCAAAGGACGACTGCGTTTCAACCGCCAGAGCCGACGAGGCCGACCGCCCAAAGCGGATACGATCGCGACAGGCGAGACCAGGTTCGGTATCGCCGTGCAACAGGTGCGAAATGATTGTTGGGACTACAGAAAACCAGGTGATTTCCGCCTCATCCGCCTGCGGCCAGAACCTTGTGGCGGAAAACTTGGGTACGATGGCAAATGAGCCACCAGAAACAAGGCTCCCCATGACCGTCACGCACAGCCCGTTGATATGGTAGACCGGCAAAACGCAAAACCCGCGATCCTGCGGCCCAAGATCATGGGCCACCGCCGTGGTCCACCCACCCGCCAGCAGGCTCGAATGACTGTGCACCACGCCTTTCGGGCGGCCGGTGGTGCCCGAGGTGTACATCAAGAGGGCATCATCATCCGGCATGATTTCGTGCAACTGCGCTGTGGCCTGACCGTTTAGGGGAACGGGAACCACGTTTGCCCCATTGGCTGCGTCAAACAGCGTTTGGCATTCGGCATGCACATAGCCAAAGCGCGCTTCGGAATGGTCCAGCGCATAGGCGATGGCATCGCGCCCGGCAGCGAGGTTAATCATCGTCGCACGAAACCCGCCATAGAGGGCTCCAAAGAAGGCCAGAAGGCTCTCAACGCTATTGGGGGCAACAATGGCCACGCTTTCGCTCTTGTCACAGCCGATAGCGGTGAGCTGCGCAGCAAACGCCTGCGCACCATCGCGCAAGGCGCACCAGCTGACCTCACGATCAGTTCCCGGCAACACCACTGCGACGCCGCCCGACGCCGCCCGCGCGTCAAGCCAATCGCGAACAGTTCCCTCAGGCGGCGTTGTACGCGACAGATTCATTGCCCTGCAGCGTCCCAATACTCAGCGAAGATGTCCTCTAGGCTGGGTTCGCGTGCTGGGATTTCCCGAATGATCTTCGTGGTTTGCAGAAAGTGCTTCCAGTGCACATTCTCATCCACCGCATTGCCGCCCCACGCCCCGCAGCCCATCGAGAGCGAAAACGGCATTCCGTTCGTAAAGGATCCCCCCGTGGCAAAGGTATGCGCCTGATTGACGATGATGCGGCTTGTCGGGATTTCCCGCGCAAGCCTGTGCGCGCGGTCGTCTTTGGATGAATGCAGGCCGACCGAATGTCCTGCGCCCTGATGGTTTTGAATGGCCTGTGTGACTGCAACCGCATCGTCAAAATCCTGCGCACGATAGAGCGCCAGAACCCGGCTGAGTTTCTCGCCGCTTAGTGGATGATCCGGGCCGATGCCATTGGTGGGCACAGCGATGTATTCCGTGCCGTCAGGCACCGCATCTTGGAGGCCAAGCGCCGTGATCATCTTGTCGGCATCCTGCGCGATGACCGCGCGGTTGAGATGCCCATCAGGCCAGAGCCGCGCCACGATCCCCGCCTCATCCTCGACCACCGCGCCGCCCGCGCACGCCATGGCGGCGACAAAGGCGTCATAGACCGCGTCCACGACCACAACGGCGTTCTCCGACGAACAAGATGTGGCGTTGTCAAAGGTCTTGGAGGCTCGGATTTTCTCTGCAGCCTGATCGAGATCGGCGGTTTCATCCACGATCACAGTGACATTGCCTGCGCCCACCGCCACAGCAGGCGTGCCGCAGGTTTGCGCCCGCACAACGTTGTTCTGACTGCCCGTGGCCACGACCTTGTCGCAGGTCTCCATCAGGCGTTGAGTTTTCTCTTTCGACCCCGGGGCCGGGACCATCAGCACCAGATCCGGGTCCTCGCCAATCTTGGCAAACTCGGCATGGATGTAGCCCAGCAATGTCTCGCAAGAGGCCACGCCCTTGGGTGACGGGCCCACAACGATGGCATTGCCGCATTTCAGCGCGTTAATGATGTTGTTCGCCGGCGTCGCCGCTGGGTTGGTTGAGGGCACAATCGCGCCGATGACCCCCATGGGACGCGCAATCTCGGTAATTCCTGTTTCTGCATCATCGCGGATAACACCAAAGGTTTTCACATCCTTGATGTCGCGCATCAGACCCAGAGTCTTGCGATGGTTCTTGGTGATCTTGTCCGGCACATTGCCCAGCCCGGTCGTTTCAACCGCGAGCTTGGCCAGGGTCTCGTTGCGCCCTGGCTCCATGATCGCCCAGGCCGCTGCTTGGGCGGCACGGTCATAGCGTATCTGACTGCCCTCGGCCACATACCGCGCCTGTGCTGCGCGTGCACGCGCCACGATGGCGTCAAGCTCTGCAATGGGATCAGGGGCATTCATGTCGGGTCATGTCCGTTTGTGTTGGGGTAGGGTGGGTTTCAAACCCACCCTACGGTTGGTTTAAAGACCTGCGAGCAGCTCTTTGAGCGTCTCTTCGCGGGCTTTCCACATCGCAAGCACCTCGTCGCGGGTCATGATGTGCATTGGGCTGCCGCCCGCCTTCATGCGCTTGGCCACACGGGCGTTTTCGAACATCGCGGGCACGGTCTCAGCCAGCTTGTCGATGATGCCTTGTGGCGTGCCCTTGGGCACCATCACGCCACGGAAATTCACCGACGCGTTGTCGATATCGAAGCCTTGCTCTTTCATCGTTGGCACGTCTTCCAGGAACTCGTTGCGCTCCAGATCAAAAACGCCGAGGATTTTGACATTGCCTGCCTCACGCGCGCGGAAGGCATCTGAGAGGTTGTTGACCCCGCCCAGCACTTCGCCCGCAATGACGGCTTTCATGGCACCCGCACCCCCTTTGTTGTTGGGAATATAGGCCAGCTTCACGCCCGCCGCCTTCTCAAGCTGCAGCGCTGCGATGTGGTGGCCCACGAAAAGGCCAGCGCCTGAAAAGGTAAGCTTTCCAGGGTTTTCCTTGGCGTAGTTCACCACGTCTTCCATCGAGTTGAACTCACTGTCAGCCGCGACCACGAAAACCGCCGGGTCAGCACCCCAGTTGGCGATGGGCTCAAAGTTTTCAGTGGAATACTCCACGCCGCCCTCGATGGACTGCGCGATGAAGTGCGGCACGTTGTAGGCGCCCAATGTGTAGCCGTCGGCATCGGCCTGCGTGGCAAACCAGTTCCAGCCGACACGACCGCCTGCGCCAGGCTTGTTGATGATGGCAATAGGCATGCCCAACGCGTCCTCGTTGCCCGCCGTCATGGTCACGATACGCGCCTGAAAGTCGGTGGCACCCCCGGCGCCGTAACTGACCATCAGCATCACGGGGCGTTCGGGATAACTGGCGTGACCGTCGGCAAACGCGCCGCCTGTCAGTGCCATCAGGGCAATCGAGGCCGCTGCAAGTAGTTTCTTCATAGGTTTTCCTCCCTTGGTGTGATCTGCCGCCTTTGCGGTTCAGAATAAGATTTCTTTTGGTGTGAAGACGGTGAGCAATTGGGCAAAGAGCCCGTACATCACCGCAAGAAAACCGGCTGTGATGAGGGCGCGTTTGATCCATGTGCGCGCCTCGCCATGCGGAGCCGGGTCGTAAAGCGATAACAGAATGAAAAAGGTGATCGTTGATGCGGTGTAAAAGCCCAAAGCCTTGGCTGCCCAGAAGACGTAAATCAACGCTACGATCAGGCCTGGCAAGATGTTGGTGATCGCGCCGCGGCTCAGGCCATTGCCTACCTTGGTGCGCCCCAGTACCGCCTTGCCAAAGGTCCAGAGGGCCAGAACCACAAAGACCGTCGAGATCAGCCGCGGGAACAAAAATGCCTCGGCGGGTTCCTGTGTATAGCTGATGTAAGCGACCGCTATGCCAACAGCGGCGACAAGACCGCTGGCAATGATGTGCTGAGTGCGGGGCAGGTCGGTCATGACAGGCTCTCCTCTTTGAGCACCGCGTCATCCTTTGTGGTGTAACGTTTGTCGCGCAATTCCATCCAGAGCGAATAGCCGACGGAGGCCACGACAATGCCGATAAGAACAAGGTTGAGCGTGCCGGAGAAGAAATATTCCCCCATGCTCGACGTGGCATTTGCAATCATCGAGCCTTGGATAAAGTTGGCCTCGGCGATCGGCCCAAGGATAAGGCCGAGCACCAGGGGGGCTGCTGAAAAGCCGAACCTTTCAAGGAAGTACATGCCTGTGCCAAGCGCCATCATGACATAGACATCGCCCATGGAATTTTGCACCGAGTAGCTCCCAAAGAGCGCAAGGCCCAGCACAACGGCGGCCATCACGGCATTCGGAACCTGCGCCACCCGCGCTGCCAACCCGGCCACATAAAGACCAAAGATACACATCAGGATCTGCCCGATCAGCATCGAATTGATAAACGTCCAGGCGACATCAGGGTAGTTGTCAAAGAGGTCGCTGCCCGGAAAAATACCGTGGATCAGCAACCCGCCCAGCAGCACGGCGGCGGTGGGCGAGCCGGGGATCGACAGGGTGAGAAGCGGTACAAGCGAGGGGCCAACCATGGCGTTGTTGGCACTTTCCGCAGCGATGACACCCTCGGAATGCCCGGTGCCGAATTTCTCGCGTTCGGGGCTGGTTTTCTTGGTCTGGTCATAGGCCACGAGACCCGCGATCTGACCGCCCACACCGGGAATGAGCCCGATAATGGACCCGGTGATCGTCCCGATGGTGAGCGCACGCTTGCGACGGAACACCTCGCCAACCGCTTGGCCAATGGGATGTTTTTCGACTGCAATGACTTCTGCGTCCAGTCGTTTACGCCCTTTGGCAAACATGGTGATGACTTGTGGAATGGCAAAAAGCCCAATCAGGGCCGGGATCACGTTGATGCCCCCCGCGACCGCGTCATGGAAGATGAACCGCTGCGCGCCCATGATGTCGTCAAAGCCAATTGTCGCCAGCCACAGGCCGATGCAGCCTGACAAAAGCCCTTTGACAACCGAGCTTGAATCCAGAGAACCGATGATGGTCACACCGAGTATGGCCAGCCAGAAAAGGTGACTTGGTCCAAAGGCCAGCGCCCATTGCGCCAGAACCGGGGTCAGGAAAATGAGCAGCAACACACCGAAAACGCCGCCAACGGCCGAGGCGAGAAAGGACAGTTGCAGCGCGCGTGCGCCTTGCCCTTTCTGCGCCATCGTATGCCCGTCGAGAGTGGTGGCAATATTGGCCGGGGCACCGGGTATCTTGAGCAAAATGGCACTCACAGCACCCCCTGCAACGGTAGAGGTATAGGCCGCCCCCAAAAGGATCAGACCCTGCGCCGGTTCAAGCCGGAAGGTAAAGGGGATCAGAAGCGCGACCGCCATGGTTGGCGACAAGCCCGGTGTCGCACCCAGGATCAAACCGCCAATCGTTCCAATCAGCAGCAGTCCGAAATTGATTGGCGTAAAGACATCGCCCATATAGGCCAGAAATTCCAACGCAGATGTCCTCCCCCAGTCCGCGAAAGTGATTGACCGGTCAGGGTAAGTGATGAAAATAGTTTTGCAAATGTTTTCATTATGCCGTGGAAAATACGATTTATATGACTGATAAAATTGATAAAAAAGCGGATATCATCGCTGTTGCAAAGGCCGCGCGCGTGTCTCCGTCGACCGTGTCGCGCAGCTTCAATCATCCAGAACTGGTCAAAGCCAACACGCGCAAGAAAATCGATGCGGCCGTGCGGCGGTTGGGCTACATCCGAAACCGTGCTGCGCAAACCATCCACGGTATCCGCAGCGGCACAATCGGGTTGATCGTCCCCACAATTGACCATGCGATCTTTGCCGAATTGGTGCAGAGCTTCTCAGATGCCGTGGAAGAATTGGGTTTTACCATCCTTCTGGCCTCGCACGGGTATAGCCTTGATCGCGAATATGCGCTCACCCGCAAGATGCTGGAACATCGCGTGGATGGGATGGCGTTGATAGGGATTGAGCATTCGGAGGACACCTACGGGCTTCTGACGCAGCAATCGATGCCAAGCGTCCTGCTTTGGAATTACTCTGACGATGCACCGCTGACTTGCGTAGGATCGGATAATTTTGAAGCTGGCAGGCTCATTGGGGCGCATGTTTCCGGGTTGGGGCATCGGGACATCGCCACCCTGTTTCCGCCGCTGGCAGGCAATGATCGTGCGCAATTGCGTTTTGACGGTGTAAAGCAGGCGCTTCATGCCAAAGGTTTGGGTGTTCGCGAAGGTTGGACATTTGAGACCCCCTACAGCGTTGCGGCAGCCAAGAAAGCCATCCAGGCGCTGATCGCGACAGAAGAGCGCCCC
Source organism: Roseovarius sp. W115 (assembly GCF_032842945.2). Classification (NCBI taxonomy): domain Bacteria; kingdom Pseudomonadati; phylum Pseudomonadota; class Alphaproteobacteria; order Rhodobacterales; family Roseobacteraceae; genus Roseovarius; species Roseovarius rhodophyticola. The sequence continues at coordinate 544,990 of NZ_CP146606.1, read as the reverse complement.
ACCGCCGTCATATGTGGGAATGATGTTCTGGCATGGGGTGTAATTCATGGTTTGATGAAAAACCAACTCTCAGTGCCCGATGATTTGACTGTGACGGGCATCGGCGACTTTAAAGGCTCAAAGGAGTTTGAGCCTGGTCTGACGACCGTGCGTATCCCGGCACGCCAAATCGGGGCGCAGGGGGCCAAACGCATCGTTGACGCTATTGTCGCGGATGCGCCGGTCGCGATGGGCGACCTTATTTCGCCGGAGCTGGTTGTACGCGCGACAAGCGCGCGGCCCCGAAGCAGCGTCTAGCGTAGCGCGTCGTCTCAAAACGGCCAAAATGTTTCAAAACTGTCCATTTTTTCAGCACGCTTGGGCAGCAATCCGCCCGTCAAGAAAAGCTGCGAAACGCAACCACAGTTTGGCCACATTTTCCGACAATTTCTGGGGTGTGGATGCGGGCTGATTGCCAAGGCTGAAAGCCGGTCAGGGCCCGCAATACAGGCGTTTTCAAAGTTGTAAGGGGCTATGACATGAAACCAACAGTGCTCGGAATTGGTGCACAAAAATGCGCAACATCTTGGCTGCATTCTGTACTTGGCGTCCATCCTCAGGTCGGTGTATCTGACCCTAAGGAAGTTGATTTCTTCTCTTACTATTTTGACCACGGCTATCAGTGGTACGAGCGCCACTTCAGTCACCTGGCTGACTGCACTGCGAGATGCGATACGTCTCCATCCTATTTTTTTGATCCGCGGGCTGCATCGCGTGCCTGGCACTACAGCAGCGAACTCAAGATTATCGTATTGCTGCGCGACCCGGTGGCGCGGGCCTATTCCAATCATCTACACGAGGTGATCAAAGGCCATATAGAGCCCCAGAGTTTTGAAGAAGGGCTTCTGAACAACCCGGCCTATCTGGAGCAGGGTCGCTATTTCACAAATCTCAAGCGCTGGGTGGATATGTTTGGGCCGCAACAAGTTCTCGTGTTGCTCGCCGAAGAAATTCACGCTGACCCGGTTCGGTCGGCGGCCAGCGTCTATGACTTTGTCGGCGTGAACGCCAACTTTGTGTCAGCCGTCGCATCCGAGCGGCGCAATGTGAGCGATGTGGCGCGCTCTCCCGGGTTGCGTCGCGCTTTGCGCAGCGGTGGGGACCTGATGCGGCGTGTTGGGCTGGAAGAACAGCTTGTAAGGCTAAAATCAGCGACGCCTGTTGCGGGGCTGCTGAAGGCAAACAGCACCGATCTGCGCGATCAGATCCCGCCAATGCAAGAGAGCACAAAGTATCAGTTAGCGGAGTATTTCGCGCCAGAGGTGCTTGATCTGGCAGACTTGTTGGGACGTCAGTCTTTACCTTGGCCCACATGGGAAAGCGCTGTCGCCCAAATGGTGCAGACACCCATCGCGAGCTGACCAACCCAGGCAACGATATCCAAAAGCAGGGTCTCAAGACGTGACGTTGATCGAACGAAATATGCTGACCCCACCGCAAGGCGAGGGCAGCGAACCCCCAAGCGTGGCCCATGTCTTGTCTTCGGCTTTCAAAGCAGTGCGCCGGCATCTTTGGCTTTTGGGCGCTTTTATGGGGGTGTGTCTTTTTCTGTCTTTGATCAGCATCGTGGCCATGACCCCGGTCTATCAGGCGACCACCACGATCTACATCGACCCTCGCGAAAGCCGGGGCTTCCAGGAGGCTGGAGGCATCCTGCTCAGCTCAGATGCGCTCGTCGTGGATTCCGAGGTCGAAATTCTGATGTCGAATGCGCTGGCCGAACGGGTCGTGGACAAGCTTGGTCTTGCCGCCTTGGATCCTGCCGAAGAGGAAGAACCGAAATCACCTAACTTCACCGCACGTCTCAAATCGCTTTTCGTGTCAGCCGAAGACGAAGATCAAACCGGTGTGCTCAGCCCGGAAGAGGCGGCCAAGCGCCGGGCCGTGTCAAAGTTACGTCGCGCGATGGAGATCGGGCGGCTGGGCAACACCTATGTGATCGAAATCACCGCCAAGCACACAGACAAACAAAAAGTGGCAGCCATCGCCAATGCCTATGCAGAAGAATACCTCGTCAGCGGCCTGGAAGTGCAGGCCGAGCGTCTGGCACAGCTTAACAGCTGGTCGTCGACCGCCCTTCGTGAGGCGGTGGAAGAACTGGAATTGGCAGAGCAAGAGGTTAACCAGTTTCGTCTCGTGAATCAGATTGATTCCGGTGATCGCCAAGTGGTCGGAACCGAGCTTTCCGATCTGAACCTCGCTCTGGTCACTCTGCGGAATGAGCGGTTTGACAAGGAACTCTTGCTGGAACGGGTTCGTAAAGTTCTGAGTGACGGAAGCACCGCCACAGATGTCACCAATATGGGCGTGCCGGAGATCGAACAAATCCGGGCTGAAATCCTTCAGGCCGAGATTGAGGTTGCCAGAATGACCGCCAATGGCACCCGCAGTTCTTTGCAGGCCAGCATTATAACCGGTGAACTGGACGCGATGAAATCGCAGCTTGATTTGCAATACCAGCGTGTCGCGCGTGAGCTTGAAAACCAGATCGAATTCTCTTTGGCCGAAGAAAAGCGATTGTCTGACAGGGGCGATGCCTTGCGTGCGGATGTGGCCACTGTATCGGAAAAAGAAGCGAAACTGCGTGAGTTGCAGATGCGCGCCAATGGCGCGCGCGCCGTCTACCAAGCCTTGCTGACGCGCTTTCACGAAACCTCGGACGATTTTGCTTACAACACAAGTTCTGCCCGGGTTTTGACCGCCGCGCAGGTGCCCGCCGGACCAAGTGCGCCGCAGACCTCGAAAATCCTGGCGCTTGGCTTGGTCGCAGGCGTGTTCCTCGCCATGGTCGCCATCTTCCTGCTGGAGCAGCTCGATAATCGCATTCGTCAGCCGCGTCAGATCGAGGCGCTGGGCCTGCGCTATATTGGGGCCGTCCCGCGCATCACGGGTGTGTCTTTGCCCTTTGGATTATCACGGTTTTGGAACAGGCGCGATGTAAACGCCCCAGCTCTGAGCGGTGGCAAACGCGACCGTGACATGGCGCAGCTGAGTTATGCAGTAGATTTTCCGCTGTCTGAGTTTTCCGAAACCATTCGGTCAATTGTTTTTGATGCGGTGGCCAGCAACCCGTCTGCCGAAAAGGCGCAGATCATCGCGGTGACGTCCACCTCGCCGGGTCAGGGCAAATCGACCCTCGCGGCCAATATCGCCGCCTACTACGCCAAACAGGGCAAACGCGCGCATCTCATTGATTTTGACCTGCGCAATCCCGATCTGTCGCAGGTTTTTGCCACTCGTCGGGTTGAGGGTAAGAGCATGGATGGAGCCAACGCCGACGCGGCCCATCAAGCCGAAATGCCGATAACGGATTTCGATTTCTCCGGGCGCGTAGAAGACGCAAAAGCCGCCGACATGATCGAGTTGATCAATCCGGGCACCATCGTGACATATCTCGAAAGTCTGAAGGCTGAATATGACGTGGTGGTTCTGGATATCGGCTCGCTCAGCGAAAGCTCGGACGCGCGCATGTGTGCCGATCTCGCGGATTATGTCGTGTTGGCTGTTCGCTGGGGTTTTAACACGATTGAACAATTTGAGCTTGCGCTGGCGCGCGGGTTGAACCGGACGGGTAAATCAGTGGGCGCTGTTCTGACCATGGTTCCATCCTCGGCGGAGCTGGAAAAACAGCACCTCGCGATGGCCCCACTCGCCCACAAGTAGCGGCGTAAGGAGGCGCTGATGAGCCAACATCACAGAACCTCTGTCGCTGTTTTTGCCCACAACGAAGCGGACGGCATTGCCGCCAACATTCGCGCGGTGCAACGTGCGGGGCTTGGGCCAGACGATCCGGTCTTTGTTTTGATCAATGGCAGCACGGATAATACCGAAAGCATCGTCAATGCTCTTGCCGAGGACGATCCGCGCATTCAGCCTGTGGTGATCGCGCTGGGCGACAAAGCCAATGCCTGGAGCTTTTATGTCAACCATCTGGCGCCAGAGGATTGCGCGTTGCATGTCTTTATCGACGGTGATGTGCAGGTCTCGGAAGGATCTATTGACGAAATCCATGCCAGTCTTGCTGTCCACCCCGAGGCTTTGGCCGCCTCGACCTTGCCGCAAGGCGGACGCACCGCCAAGGCCTGGGCGCGGCGCATCCTTTTTCACCACGGCATGCCGGGTAACTTCTATGCCCTGTGTGGGGAAACGCTGACGCGGATCAAGGCGCAGTCTATCAATATGCCCGTGGGCTTGATTGGCGATGATCCGTTTCTGCGCTGGCTTTTGCTCAGCGGGTTAGAGCCGGGCGCAACGCCTGATCCGGGTCGTATCCGCCCCGTTCCAGAAGCGTTTTTCAGCTATCAGTCCATTCCCGTCACAAGCTGGAGTGGCCTGCGCGCACTTTGGGCGCGGCAAATGCGGTATCAGCTACGCGACCTGCAAATGAACCTGTTGCGTGAGCACCTGACGACCTATGGCCTCTCTGCTATGCCACGCCGCATCGACAGCCTTTATGACCGCGCAACGCCGCTCATGGCGCTCAGGGGACAGGTCAAGCTGAGAAAGCTGGCCTTTCTTTACACTTACCTGCGTGCCCGTTCGAGCCGCGCGCGTCCGCTTCGTGCCGCCGCTTGGTATGAAGAGTAGACGAGATGCGTGTCAGAGGGGCGACCACACCATGGCAGTGTTGAGCAAGGATAAAAGGGCCGATCGCATAGAGAAAGAAGCACCAGACTTTGCTCCGCATTTCTTTGTCATAGGGGCGATGAAAGCAGGCACAACAACCCTGCACCGATATCTTGATCAGCGTAACGACATCAGCATGGCTCGCATCAAGGAGGCTGATTACTTTTTGCAGGATGCCGAACAGGGTTTGGGCGTGGAGTGGTACAAAGCGCAGTTCGATCTGACACGAAGCTGCTTGGGCGAAGCCTCGCCGAATTATACCAAGTACGATGTTTTTACAGGCGTGCCCAAACGCATTCATGCCGTAGCTCCAGATGTGAAGTTTATCTTCAGCGCGCGTGATCCTGTCGCCCGCTTTGCGTCGCACTACCGTCATTCCTGGTTGCACGGGCATATGCGCGTGGCCCCTCAGGATTTGCTTTCCAGTGACAATGGCCACCACATGATCGAATGCAGCCGCTATGCCGCGCAGATTGAGAAATACCTGGCATATTTTGATCGCAGGCAGCTCTTGATCATAGACTTCGAAACGCTCTGTGACAGCCCCCAAACCGTTCTGGATGAGATCGCCGGGTTTCTTGGGTTAGCGACACAACATGTCAGTGAACTGGCCGCGACGAACACGGCCGATGAGGTGGCCCGTATTCCACCCTTCATTAAACGCGCCGCGCGCTCAAAGCTTGCCCGCCGCGTCGACCGGTTCTTTCCTGATGGAACACGACAGGCGTTGGGCCGCGTCTTGTCCCGCCGTGATCCAATTGAGGTTCCGGTCTTGGGCAAGGAGGTCTTGCAAGCGGCCTCTGAGTTGCTGCGTGATGACGCGGCCCGGTTTCGCAAGATTGCCGGAATGGAGTTTGCGCAATGGTCCGTTTGAGCAGCATTCTTGCGCTTATTTTGGTGTTGCTGGGCTCCTCCGTGCAGGCGGGACCGGACATGTCGCGCTACACCCCCATTTTGATAGAGGAATTCGACCGCCCGCTGAGCCGTTTTGACGGTACAACTGGTATCTGGCGCGACTATCCACGCCGTCAGAAATACATCGGCAACGGTCCGCCCTCGCTCTACGTAAACCCAACCCTGACGCGTCAGGATGGTAGTCCGCTGGGGCTCAACCCTTTCAGGATTGAAGACGGCAAGTTGCATATTGCCGCGGCCCCCATTCCCAAGTCAGATATGAGCGATGTACAGGCTTTGCTCCGGCAGGCAGGCTACAAGGAGCAGGCGGTTCAAAACGTGCGCTACTACTCCGGCTCGCTTTCGACCTTCTCCAGTTGGTCGCAGACCTACGGATATTTTGAAATGCGCGCCAAACTGCCTGAGGGCAAAGGGCATTGGTCGGCTTTCTGGCTTGTGCCGTCGGTCAATGGCTGGCCGCCGGAGATCGACATTTTTGAAGTGCTTGGGCGCGAAAATGGTAGCAAGGGTCGTGGCTCTCCTGACAATCGCGTCCACCTAAGGGTGCATTTTGACGAGATCGCCGCCGACGGCTCGCATGCGCCTGAGCCAACGCTGACAAATCCGTTTGAGGTGGTGGATGGCGTGCCGCAACCCGCCATTCGCCGCGAACGTCAGAAAGGTCCGCGCTTTACCTTTGCCAAGACGGTGGATGTCGAAAAGGCATTTGAGCGTCAGATATTTGATAACTTCAACACCTATGCCGTCAGTTGGACGCCGGATGAAATCATTTGGTGGTTTGGCCCCAACAGCAATGATTTGCGAGAGATCTACCGCACACCGACACCTCGCGATGTGACGGGACCCATGGCTGTGATCTTCAACAATCAGATCGGCGGCAAATGGGCGGGTGCGCCGGACCCTGACAAGGACGCCGAGACATTTGCCAGCACCTTCATCATCGACTACGTCAAAGTCTTTGCGCAAACCCCTGAAACAAAGACTGAAACCGGTTCAATCAATGTTCAGGGAAGTGACTCCGATGAACACCTCATCGGTGGTGCCGCCTCACAAACGTTCCACCCCAAAGGCGGGTTTGACATTCTGACCGGCGGAGGTGGTGCAGATCGGTTTGTGATTGCAGGTGACAGTGGGTCCAAGGTGATTACAGACTTTGCAGCTGACGATGTTCTGGCGCTGACGGGCTGGACTTTCAACGCGGGCCCAGAAGCGTTGCGCAGGTTGGAACAAGTCGGCCCGGACGTGTGGCTCATTGATGAACAAGAACCGCAAGCGCCACAGACTTTGATCTTTCGCGATCTAAACCGCTCTGACCTCACATCGGCGAATTTTGAGTTCAGGCCGGGCGGATGACCACGACAGCCCTAACACGATTTGCCGCGCCACTCGGAACGTCATCGCGCAAGGCCCCATCCAGCGGTCTCATCTGGGCAGCGGCCTGCTATGACCTGATGCTGGCCACAACGATCATTATCGCCGGCAGTCAGGGCATCCACCGGTTTTTGCCACCTTTGCTGCTGTGGGCATTGATCTACGCCATGGTATCGCTGAAATACGCCACGCACTTCCGCGTGCTCTTCAACGCCCTGCGCCAGAATATAGCGATCATGGCGTTCCCGTTTGTCGCAGCAATCTCAACGGTCTGGTCTGTTGCGCCGGGCGCCTCGGCCTATGCGGCCATGCAACTGATCGTAACATACATGGCGGCGATCTGGCTTGGCTGGAGATACAGGCCGCGCGACATAGCCCTGATCGTGCTCTTGGGCCTCACGCCCCTGATCGCGCTGTCACTTGTGAACTGGGCCACCGGCATGTTTGGAGAGGTCTATTCCTACACCGGCGGGCTTTTAGGCATCTTCAGCAATAAGAACACGCTCGGGCGCATGTCGCTGCTCTTGGGGATTGTGACTATCGCCCTTCTGATCGGACGCAGATCAACCCTTCCACGTGTACTTGTCCTCAGCGGTGTCTTTGTGATGGCGGCACTTGCATTGTTTCTGTCAAAATCAGCCACCTCTGCCATTGTCATGCTGGCATCCGCCGGTCTGTTCGTCTTGCTCACGCAACATCGCTATCCTGCCACGCTGCGTTTGGGGCTATTTGGGATTGGTGCCGTTGCTGTGATGGCAACACTGATTTCCATGGCATTTGGAGGATTTGATCCTTTCGCAGAAATCCTCGACGCATTCGGCAAAAGCTCAAATCTGACAGGGCGCACGACTCTTTGGGGGCTGGCCATGACCCAGATCTCTGAAACACCGTGGCTGGGAGTTGGGTTCGATGCCTATTGGGACACCGGCGCGTTTCTGGCGGTGGATTACGTGCAGCGCGCCTATGGCGAAGGGCTGATCAGCTTTCACAACTTCGTTCTGGATATCTGGGTGACCTTGGGCGTTCCGGGGCTGATTGGCATTGCGGTGACGCTTATGGCTATCACGCTCACCTTTCTGCGCTACTACATGATCTCAAATCAGGTCTGGCCCGCCATGGCGCTCACATTGCTGGTGGCCGGTGTGGGCGTGGCGTTCTTCAACCCGCTCTTACACGCACAGCATGGCAACCTGATCGTGATTTTCGTGGCGCTCGCCGTTTCATCGCGGATCGAAATTGCCGGACTACGCAAACACGTTCCGAAATGACCGTCAGGCGGCCAGCCGGTCTCGAACCTCGTTTACGCGTGCCGTGATCTGCTCCTGCCGGGTGCGCAGGATCTTGTCGCCACTTAGAAAACCAGGAACTTGCGCCGCGCGTTGCAGATCACGCACCAACATCATCTCGATTGCCGGAGCCAGACGCGCGACCCATTTCCGCGCTTGCGCCTTTTCATCCTGCGACACCACTTCGGCGACGCGTGTGCCATTGGCTACATTAGATAGCTTGGGCTTTTTTCTCCTCAACAAGGCTTGCTTGACCTGCACTAAGCGTTTGCGCGTCGACTTCATGCTTGAAAGGAACTCGTCAAATTCAATATCCATTTCAAGCGACTCGGCCCAATCCAGCCATTTATGCCTGTTGAAGGTGGGAGAGATTGAAATCGGAACAAACGGCACACGAAACGCATCGGCGATAATCGCCCCATGCAGCGACTCGGCCAAGACCATGTTGGCGCGAGCGAGCCGCAGGATCACGTGTTCACTGTTATCTGCCGGTGAGACGTAGCTGACACCTGCGCGATGTGCGATCCGGTCCCAGTTCAGGGGCAGTTTGGAAGTGCCCACATGCGGGATGAATACGATCTCTCCGCTGGTGTTGAAATCCTGAAACCTGTCAAAGGTCGATACCATCGCCGCGGGGTCGGTGATCGCGTGCTCTGCAGACAGCCCCAGAAGCTCCGCTGTGCGCGGACCCCGGACAAAACCGATTTCGGTGCCTTGAGGCAGCTCGCTTGGCACCACACCGTAGCCAGAGCCGCTTCCCATCACCACGACCTTGTCATTGCCCACAAAATTTTGGCGCCAAAGGATGCTGCCGATACCAAAAAGCGTGGTGTCAGGGGCAATGTCGGAGTGGCCCGGGAAAAGCTCATCCCAGAACCACTCGTTCATGTCGTCGCCGAAATTGCCGCCATCCACCTTGCAGAAAAAGACTTTCATACATCCACCTTCTGTTCTCCTTGTTGGTCCGGAGCGTGATTTTGCCACCGCATGAGCGCACCCAGCGCGGACACATCGATGCCCGTGGTGATCCAGCAAAGCGCCCATCGCAGCGCTTGCAGCGCAACCATGGTCAGCGCAAAGCCTGACGCTGTTATCTCAAGCGCGTTGGACGCACTCGTTGCTGTCAGAAAACCGACTAGCAGCAGCGCGCCCAACCCCAGGACACTTGTGAGGAAAAACACACGACGCTTGTCGAAAAGCTGCATCATCAATGCTGTGTTGCCGAAGACCGCACTGGCCAGTGGAACGAGGAACAGCCACCAGATTACCTTCTCACTTGCCGCGTAGTCAGCGCCAAAAAGGCCAATCACGAAGGGCATGAACAGCCACAATACAAGCGCACCTGCAGACATGAGGCAAATCTTGATTGCGCCCGACATGGCGATGAAATGCAGGGTGCGTGGGTCCTTATCTGCGGCCCTCTCTTCTGACTGAACGTTTGAGATGGATCGCGATATCTTGGGCGCAAAGCTCGTCTCCACGGCATTCACCGCAAAACTGAGGAATGTCACCACGCTGAGTGCGACGGCCATTTGCGCCACGCCGACCGCGCCCAACGGAATGGCAGCGATAAGCAACAGAACATCGCGCAACCGGTCGGTCAAAAGCCGGTTCGGGGCAAGCAACAGACCCGTTGCAATCCAGCGTTGCCACCCAGATGTGTCCGGCGTGGCTATGGCCATGAAGTCGAAAAATCGCCGCAACAATGCGAATTGCACAAAGGCGATGAGGATCACAATCGCAAGGTAGAGCCCCACAACACTCTCAAGCGAAAGAGAAACCCCGGCGATCCACGCAGACCCCAAAACAATGCAAAACACGAGAGGACGCAGCAGCATACCGGGCACCTGGCTGCGCAGCACCTGATCCAAGGCAACAGCCTGTGCAGCATTCGTTGCATTCCAGCCCATGACCGGAATCATTGTGGCGGCAAGCAGAATGGCCAGCGGATAGGTTTCGGTCATGGCGGGATTTCGGACCCAGATGAGCGTTACAAAGGCGGCGGCAACCGGCAGGCCGGCGCAAAGCAGAACGCGGCGACTCACGATCACAAACCCCGCTGCGGTGGCGTCCTCTCCTGAGGCGCGTGCGCGAACCACCTCGCGGATGGCTGTAGCGCCGATATTGAGTGTGGAGAGATAGGCCGCAATGAAGGCACCGGACCAAAGCGTCCAGACCAGGCCGAATTCCTGCGGTGTCAGCATTCGGGCCAAGATTACTGTGTAGGCCAAGGTGCCGAATGCCCCAAACACGCGCGTGGCAATCATCACACCCGCTGCACCGCCTGCGCGCAGGGTGTCAGAGCCCTGCATTGTTTTCACAGCCGACGTCATCATGCGTTTGAGTGTCTGATTGCCGACGTTATTGCGTGTTTGCAAATGGATGGGCAATTGCCGTTCTTTCTGGGCATCTGGCTTCCTTGATTCAGCTCCTGGCAAGGAGATATTCGCATGTGCAGAAACAGTGATTCTGCCTTGCAGCGTTAGCGCGCACCAAAACGCCATGCATGCGGGCTATGGCTACTGTGAAAATAAGGCCCAATTGGGGACGCTTTTTGCAGGAAATTCAGATCGGCAGAATCCGGCCTGCTTAAATTTTGTAACGTGCAGATGACGGTTTTCGCAGGTTTTATTCATATTCTGCTCAATTTTAGGGCGAATTCAGCGAAACTCTGCCAAAACGCTGGGGCGCCAGCGGAAAGTGGAACACAGGCCCGGATCTGAGCCTTAGTTCCGACACATTTCGGCACTTAGTAGGCAAGGCACTGGGGAATTCTGCATCCGGGGGGATGAGCCAATGAACTCTTGTCGCGCCAAAGTTAAGGCCAATGAACCGCAGCTGATTTCTGCACCTGAAAATCGCACCGATACCCCTGTGGGCGGTACCGTGAAGCGCGTTTTTGATGTTGCATTTAGCCTTGTCGCAATCCTGAGCACGCTCCCGTTTTTTATCATTCTGCCAATCATCATCATGGTCGTATCCCCCGGCCCAATCTTCTTTGCGCATACGCGAATTGGCTATGGTGGCGTGCCATTTCCCTGTTGGAAGTTCCGCACCATGGTGCCCAACGCGGATCAGATGCTGAAAGAACATTTGGCATCCAACCCCGCGGCGCAAGCCGAGTGGGATCAGCATCGCAAACTGAAAAACGATCCTCGTGTGATTCCCCTAGTGGGCAACTTGATGCGTCGCCTGAGCTTTGATGAATTGCCGCAGTTTTTCAATGTGCTGCGCGGCGACATGAGTGTGGTGGGGCCACGCCCCTTAACCATTGATGAGGTCAAGGATTACGGCGAAGCCGCCCGCCGGTATCAGGCCGCCCGTCCGGGCATCACCGGGCTATGGCAAGTATCCGGGCGCAGCGACATCTCGTTTCGCGACCGCATCGAGCTTGATTGCCGCTATGTGGCCACCTGCAACTTGACCAGCGACATGCGGCTCATCGCCAAGACAATCGGTGTGCTTTTGAACGGGCGCGGCGCGTACTGATCCACGTACCAAAGAATTGAAAGGGCGGAGAGGCAAAGCTGCTTCAAGGCCTTTGACTGAAGGACAAACCAAATGAACATTCCAAATTCCAAATACACCGCTATAGTTGGCGCTGTTGCTACGGGGGGTATGTTTTGAAGGGGCTTTTGCTGTTGGCACCGGTTCTAAGCTGCGTGCTGGCCTTGATCGTATATTTGGCGGATGGAGGGTTCTGGTTGATCCTCGCCGCGTTCTTTCTTGCTGGCCCCTTGTGTCTCTTGGTCATTGGCCTGATCCTGGATCAGCGGCCCAATGATGGCGGGGACCCCAAATAGCACCTGGGTCACGGATACTGAGCTTGAATCCAGCGCTATCGACCCGACGGACATCCTTGTTGTTCTGCCTGCTCTGAACGAAGCCGACCACATTGAAACCTGCTTGCACTCGCTGATGCGACCTGCCCACTGGATGGCGCAATGTCGCGTTGTCGTGGCGGATGGGGGCAGTACCGATGGCACCCAAGGCATCGTTGAGCGTCTCAAAGAAACCTATCCAAACCTGCATCTGTTGGACAACCCGGGTCGCCTACAATCCGCCGGAATCAATGCTGCCGTCGCGCAGTTGTCGCAGCCGCATCACAGGCTCTTGGTGCGCTGCGACGTGCACGCCATTTACCCTGCTGGCTATGTACAGGCATTGGCGCGCGAACATGCTCGTGTCCAAGCTGCGTCTGTGGTCACGGCCATGGACGCCACCGGACAGGACGGATTTCAAAAGGCTGCCGCCTGGATCGTCGACACCCCTTTGGGGTCGGGCGGTTCCGCGCATCGCGGCGGGCAAAAGGCTCAGTTTGTGGATCACGGCCATCACGCCGCCTTCGACATAGATTGGTTCCGGCGCATTGGCGGGTACGACCCAGCGATCAGCCACAACGAAGATGCCGAATTCGATGTGCGGCTTGCACAATCGGGGGGAAGGATCTGGCTGACCGACAAGACGCGCATATCCTATGTAATGCGTCCCACTTTGCTCGCGGTTTGGCAGCAGTATTGGAATTACGGGCGCGGGCGGGCGAACACCTTGCTGAAACACCGCGCTCGACCGCGTCTGCGTCAGTTGATACCGGTTCTCAACAGCCTTCTCTTGATAGGCTCAGCACTCGCAATACCCTTCACATCTTTGGCGCTAATGTGGCCCGCGCTTTATGCCAGCGTTCTAATCTCAACATCACTGGTAGCGGCAATGCTGTTGCGCAGCAGGGACGGGCTCTGGTCGGGTCCGGCGCTTGGCGCGATGCACATGGCCTGGGGACTTGGATTTCTAAAGCGGATTATGTCACCAGCGCCAGCGCGCAATGTTCAATCTCAAACCGGGTGACGACCAAGATGGACCCGGTGAGCATCGATATATGCATTTGCACCTTTCGCAGGCCGCACCTGGCAAAGACGCTGGACTCGTTACGTGAAATAAATCTGCCAAACCGTTCCGCGGTGCGTGTTCTGGTCGCTGACAATGACACCGAGCCAAGCGCTCGCCCGATCATTGATAATGCAGAATTACCGTTCGAGATCACGTATATCCACGCACCGGCGCGCAACATTTCCATCGCACGCAATGCCTGTCTTGAGGCGTCCGAGGCGGATTTGGTGGCTTGGATTGATGACGATGAAATTGTGGATGCCAACTGGCTTTTGAACCTTCATGAGGCTTTGTGCGCAAAAGGTTACGGCGCGGTGTTTGGCCCTGCGATTGCCATCTATCCGCCAGACGCCCCCAAGCATATCTCCAAGGGCGATTTCCATTCCAATCGCCCCGTTCTTCGGCGCGGAGAGGTGCGTACCGGTCATACTTGCAACGCTTTGGTCGACATGCGGCCCGCCGCTGCGCGCGCGCTACGCTTTGAAATTGCCAAAGGACGCACCGGCGGAGAAGATACCGACTATTTCCACCGGTTGTGGCAAACCGGCGCGCATTTGGGCATCTGTGAAACTGCCCAAGTATTCGAGGACGTCGCGCCCTCCCGGCTGACCCCCGGCTGGCTCATGCGACGCAGCTTTAACGCAGGGCATGTGTTTGGAGAATTGAGCCGCCGGGATGCGCGGCTTTGGGCGCTTCCGAAACTCGTGTTTTTGGCGATGTTGAAGGCCGCTTATTGCCTGATCCTGGCTTTGATCTCTGCAGGGTATGCAACCCGGCGGCTTTGGTGGTTGCGCCGGGGCGTCATGCATCTTGGCGTAATGGCAGGTCTGGTGCGGCTTACGCCGAAGACGCAATACTAGCCTTGGAAGGCGAGGAGCGCCCGGCATGGCGGGGCGTGTCTGCGTTGATCGCCTCCTTGACCAACTTGAGCAAAGTGCCTCGAGGTTCAACAAACACATCTTCCGAAAGTGCCAGAAGCCGCTCTTGCGCGGCCATGATCATGTTTGGACGTGCCAACAGCTCTTTCACGAATGCAGGTAAGGTCGTTTCCAGAGGTTCATCTAAAACAAAGCCGCTCTCATGCGCCGCAATCCATTGGCCAGTTTGCGCATCCGCCGGGGCGATTGGCGGGCAGCCATACCATCCGCCTTCATAAAGACGATTGGGCAAAAGCCATTGGGAATTCAGCCCGGCATCCATGAAATCCCCGGCCCAGACGGTATCGACCTCATCATAGATCGCCTTCAATTCCTCCGGCCATCGATAACGACCGCCATAGGTCATGTTGGGGTGCGCATTGATGATGTGATGAAAATCAGGGATTTCGGCTTCAGCGGGATAGCCGTGCAGGATCACCTCAACTTTATCATCAAACTCTATGGAAAGATTGCACAACAGATCGAGAGATCGCGCGCAACGCAGATTGCCAAACCAACCAATCCGCAACTTTTCTCCAATGGCTTTTGCGCCGTCGGGGCGCGAGCTAAGCCGTGCCTGCAACCGGTTTTCCAAAAGCCGGGCGCCTTTGGCGTCTGGATAGTATCGCTCAAAATGCTCGGTCAGGAACGCTGGCGAAGACACCCAGTGCCCGGCGCAATGCCGCAAGGCGCGTCGTTCGATTGTGCGAAACAGATGCCCGATACGATCCTGCCGTGCAACGAGCCGGTGAATGTCCAGGCACTCATAAATCACCGGGGTTTGCAGCCGCGCGCGCCGCCGCGCAAGCAAAGCGGTCAACAACATATCCAAATTGCGCGCTACAATGAGATCAGCCTGAGCCAAAGCAGGGATTTGCGCCGCTTCGGCTCCCGTCAGAATGGCGCGCGCGCGATGCAGATACCCATTGTCATAGGTGCGGCCCAAGTCGGCCACGACCCAATCGGGCCGCATAGCGTCGGCGCGATAGCTGGCAAAGCCGGACACTTCGATCCCGTCACGGGCAAACCCCGCCACGCGTCGTTTGATCGCCGCATCCCCCCAGTCATGGGCGAAATAAGCCACGCGCAGGGGACGTTTTTTCTCACTCATCGGTAAGGTCCTGAAATTCTTTCGCACGAGCGTAGAGAGCGGCATCTGCCGCGCACATCTCGCAAAGCTGATCCTTCTGTGCCGAGGTGAATGTGATCTCAGGGCCTTTGGCTTGATTGTATTTGTGCAAGCTCAGAGTGGCTCCGAAAACACGTTCAAAAGCATGCGCAAAGCCCTCTATATCCTCAAGAAATCCGATCAAGGAGAAGTCTTTCAGCGCTTCTGTAGCACGCACCAGACTGGCAGTTTCGGCCTCCTTTGGCACGCTGTGCTGACCCGACAGATACCGCAGATATGTCGTGCAATGCGCCCGGGCAATTGGGCTTTGCAGCCAGATATCGGGGTTCGGATCGGCAATGCCTGCAGCAACAGCCATGCGGTAGTTCGAGATTGTGCGCGCCACCGGGTCGCGCATGATCGTCAAAAGCTTGTACCGACCCAAGAGGTGCTTGCGTATCTGGTCGGTCAAAAGCACATGGCCATGGATCAGATCCGTGTGCCAGCACCCATGCGTCAGCAGCAGCCGCTCACGCAGATCAAACGTGTGATGCCCATGCTCCAGATCATCGTGACATCGCCACGCATCGTCTTCGCCAAAGGCAAGAACAGAGGCAGCACGCCGGGTTGAGAGGGCATCAATCACGCCAACGCGTTTGTGAATCGGCACCGTGGCATAGAGCGCCTCAGACAGAGACGTCCCGCCGCATTTGGGCAGGTGCAGGAAGATCGCTGGATGCCGCAATCCCGCACCAAGGATAGATCGCTTGATCCGTCCGGAATACACCCGCGACCGGCGCGTCGTTCGGCTTTGCGCGACGTCAAAAAGGCTCATTGGCAGCACCCCTGGGAAATTAGATAAATCCCTTGTTTGCTTACATGTTTTGGAAAAGTGGCGAGATTGCGTCGGCTAAGGGGGACGTCCGGTTTTCAGCGAAGATTTGCCGCCAGTTGATCAACACTTGAGCAGACTAGCGCCAGTCAGACCCTGGTCTACTCCGCGGCCGGATTCAGGCTGCTCATCAGGTGGTGGAATTTCTCGCCCTGTACTGCCACATGCGCACGGATCTCGCGGGCTGCGGCCTCTCCATCGCCGTCCTGCAAGGCTGCAACGATCCTCTCATGTTCGGCCATGGATTGCTTGAGACGTCCCCGTAAACGGAGTTGGACACGCCGAAACGGCTGCAAGCGCCGTTGCAGGCGCAGGCATTCCTGTTCCAGAAACCGGTTGCCCGATTGGCGATAGAGCAGGGCGTGAAACCGTTCGTTTTCGCGGTAATACCCGTCCGTGTCCTGCGCCTCGACAGCCGCATTGCAGCGTGCGTTTGTCTTGTTGAGCTCTTTCAGCGCGTCATCTGAAATACGTGAAGCCGCAAACCGGGCGCTGGCCGCCTCCAACTCGGCCATGACTTCGAACATCTCGATCAGCTCGATAGGGCCAGGTTGTCGCACAAAGACACCTCGTCGGGGCAGTTGTTCGACCAGGCCGGATTGCGCAAGGCGCTGTAAAGCTTCACGAATTGGTGTGCGCGATACGGCAAATCTCTCTGACAGCTGAACCTCGTCCAGCCGTTCACCATCGACAAATGTGCCGTCAAAAATCAGCCCTTCAAGCTCATCTGCGATGATATCTGCACGTTTGCGTTCCATATTTCGCACTTAACATGCAGCGATATCGTGCGCAAGAATCATATTCTTGTATACAAAATAATTGACTTTGAACGCACGTACTGCAACTTGAATGCAGTCCGATCAAGAATCGGAAGCGCAATGGGAGGAATGTTATGACTATGAAGTTCACCGCCACTCTGGCGGCGACCGCGCTTTTGGCAGGCACATGGGCTGCCGAAGCCGCAGAGCTAAGACTGTCGCACCAATGGTCCACATCAGATGTCCGTCATAAGGTGGCAGAGATCGTCGCGAACGAAGTCGCCGCGGCTGACGTAGACTTGGAAATCAAGATTTTCCCGTCCAAATCGCTGTTCAAGCCACGTGAGCAATACAAGCCCCTGAGCCGAGGCCAGTTGGATATGACGGTCTTCCCGCTCAGCTATGCAGGTGGTCAACGGCCTGAATTCAACCTGACACTGATGCCGGGTTTGGTGAAGAACCACGACCATGCTGCACGGCTCAATGAAAGCGATTTCATGGGCAAGCTGGAAGAACTCATGGCCGAAGATGACGTGAAGGTGCTTGTGCACGGTTATCTTGCCGGTGGGTTTGTCGGCAAAGATGGATGCATCACAAGCCCGGAGGACGTCAAAGGTCAACAGACGCGCGCAGCGGGCAAAGCGTTTGAACAAATGCTGGCCGGGGCAGGGGCATCTATTGCCTCTATGGCCTCATCCGAAATCTACAATGCCATGCAGACAGGTGTTTTGACGGCGGCGAACACCTCATCGTCGTCCTTTGTCAGCTACCGCATCTACGAACAGGTGGCCTGCTATACACCGGCCAGCGACTTTGCCTTGTGGTTCATGTATCAGCCGCTCTTGATGAACAAATCCGCGTTTGAGGGTCTGACCGAAGAACAGCAAGCTGCGATTATGGCCGGTGCCGAAAAGGCCGAGGCGTTCTATCTCGAAGAAGCCAAGAAACAGGACGCGGCATCGGCCAAGATCTTTGCCGACAACGGTGTTGAGATTGCCAATATGACGCTCGAAGAGTTCGATGCCTGGCGTGCCTTGGCGCAAGAGACGTCCTACAAAGCCTTCGTCGAGGAAACACCGGGTGGTCAGGAATTGCTTGATATGGCTCTTTCGGTCGAGTGACCCACGGCTGAGCGGGGCCGCGTGTCGCGGCCCCACCCAATTCGAATACAGGAGTGAGCCATGGCTGGCCAAAGCAACGCCTCGGTCGCACGCGTCGGGGACAACCTATTTTTGCGCTCAGTTGCGGCGATCTCCACGCTGGCGGGTTGGTGCTCGGCGGCCATGATCGTGACGGCGGTGATGATCACCTGCCAGATGATCTTTGTGCGCTTTGTGCTCAACGGCTCAACGGTGTGGCAGACCGAGGCGGTAATCTATCTGGTCATCGCGGCCACGCTCATCGGCTTGCCATATGTGCAGCGCTTGCGCGGTCACGTGAATGTCGATCTGATCCCGCTGGCCTTGCCACCAAAGGCACGGTTTGGCTTGGCCATGGTTACGCTCAGCCTTTCGATCGTGATCGTGGGCGTCATGCTCTTCTACGGCTACGACTATTGGCATTTCGCGTGGGAACGCGGCTGGAAATCGGATACGGTTTGGGGCGTAAGGCTTTGGATTCCTTACCTTGCGTTGCCGGTGGGGTTTGGTCTTTTGCTGTTGCAACTCATCGCTGATCTGGTGGCTGTGATCATCGGCGTTGACAAACCCTTTGGGCTGGAGGACGGCTGATGGATCCTCTTGTCCTTGGCGCGCTGGTCGCCTTTTTCACCATATTTGTTCTCTTCTCAGGCGTTTCGGTTGCCCTGGGACTTCTCATCGTCTCAGCTGGTTTTTTGATCGTCTTTGATGGGATGCGTTCGCTGGAACTCATGCCCGAAATTCTCTTTGGCAAGCTCGACAACTTCGCACTTTTGTCGATCCCGATGTTCATCATCATGGGCGCGTCGATTGCATCCACACGGGCAGGCGCGGACCTTTATGAGGCTCTGGAGCGTTGGCTCACCCGCGTCCCCGGAGGACTGGTGGTTTCGAACCTTGGGGCCTGCGCGCTCTTCTCGGCCATGTCGGGGTCATCACCGGCAACATGTGCGGCCATCGGTAAAATGGGTATCCCCGAGATGCGCAAACGCGGCTACCCGGATGCCGTGGCCGCTGGCTCCATCGCAGCCGGTGGCACGCTGGGTATCCTGATCCCGCCTTCCGTGACCATGATCGTTTATGGCATCGCCACCGAGACATCGATTGGGCGATTGTTCCTGGCCGGGGTGTTCCCCGGCCTGCTTCTGGTTGGGCTCTTCATGGCGTGGTCGCTCTATTCGACCTGGCGGTCCGGTGACGCGACTGTGCTCAGCTCTGGCAGCTACACGTGGCGCGAAAAATTCGAAATCCTGCCGCGCGTCTTGCCGTTTCTGGGCATCATTCTTGGTGTTCTTTACGCCATGTATGGCGGCATCGCGACGCCGTCGGAAACGGCGGCGGTGGGCGCATTGATGTGCCTGCTCATTGCGATGATCATCTACAAGCTTTGGAACCCACGCGACCTCTGGGTCGTGCTGCGTGACAGCACCAAGGAATCGGTGATGATCCTCTTCATCATCGCGGCGGCGGGCGTCTTCAGCTACATGCTCTCATCGCTCTTCATCACCCAGGCTATCGCCGAATGGATTGGCACACTCGACGTCAACCGCTGGGTTTTGATGGGTGCGATCAATGTCTTCCTGTTGATTGCCGGGTTCTTCCTGCCTCCAGTGGCTGTGATCCTGATGGCGGCCCCAATCCTTTTGCCCATCATCACCACCGCCGGGTTCGACCCTATCTGGTTTGCCGTGGTGCTGACCATCAACATGGAAATCGGCCTGATTTCACCGCCTGTCGGTCTCAACCTTTATGTCATCAACGGTATCGCGCCTGATATCTCGCTCAAAACGATCCTCAAAGGCTCGCTGCCTTTCGTCGCCTGCATGATCATCGCCATCATTCTCTTGTGCCTTTTCCCCGGCATCGCCACATGGTTACCAGATGTCGTGATGGGAGCCACAAGATGACGATGCTCGCCGATCTGTTGTCGACAGTTTTTGACCGCAGGGTGAAGTTTGCAAACCTGTTTTCCGATGATGCGCGCAGCACCGAAGATCTTGCCGCGGCGCTGGTTAATGCCAGCAGCGAAGGCGAAGGGCGTGCGCTGGGACAATTGATCCTGACGCGCTTTGCCGAGATGGATGATGATCGAAAACGCGCGTTCTTCCGCCACGTGGCCGAAGAGATGAACATCGACCCCGAAGCTGTGCGCGGGGCGCTGTCGACTTACGAGGCGGATCCGGGCAGAGCGAGCTACAAAAGCTTTTTGTTGGCGGCTGAACCGCAGCGACAGGAATTGATCCGGCGCCTCAACATGGTGCCCAACGCCACCGGGCAACTGGTCAACATGCGTGCAGACCTATTGCGCCTGTCAGAGGGTGATCCATCACTTGAGGCGCTCGATATTGATTTTCGCCACCTCTTTGCGTCCTGGTTCAATCGCGGCTTTCTGGTGCTGCGACCAATCAACTGGCAAAGCCCGGCGCATATTCTGGAAAAGATCATCGCCTATGAGGCGGTCCATGCCATCGACAGCTGGGAAGACCTGCGCCGCCGTCTTGAACCTGCTGACCGGCGCTGTTTCGCATTTTTCCATCCAGCGATGCCGGATGAGCCTCTGATCTTTGTCGAAGTGGCGCTGACCTTGGGTATTCCAGGCTCTGTCCAGAACCTGCTGTCCGAAGAGCGCGCGGGCATTCTGGCCGATGACGCAGATACGGCGGTGTTCTACTCGATCTCGAACTGTCAGGCCGGGCTTGCGGGAATTTCCTTTGGCAATTCGTTGATCAAGCAAGTGGCGGCTGACCTGTCGCTAGAACTTCCCGGGTTGAAGACCTTTGTCACGCTGTCCCCAATTCCTGGCTTCTCCCGCTGGCTGAGTGACACCCTGCCAGAGGCCTCTGCGGAGGACCATGACCTGATGCGCGCAATGGCGGCGCACTACCTTGTGGCGGCCAAACGGCCGGATGACACACCGCGTGATCCTGTCGCGCGATTCCATCTGGGCAATGGGGCACAGGTTCAGATGGTGCATGCCCAGGCAGATGTTTCGGAGAAAGGGTTGCAACAATCCCATGGTGTGATGGTCAACTATCTCTACGATCTCACAAAAGTGGCCCAAAACCATGAACACTTTGCCGTTCAGAACAAAATCGCCATGTCCTCGGAAATCCGTTCACTGAGCCAATCAGCGGCAAAAACCCTCAAGCAGGGGGTGGTAGATGACAAACCCGCTTTATGATGAGCTTTTCGGCAAACATGCCGGTCAAAGCACGCCGTTCCTCATCCTGCCGGACGGGGCGGTTTGGACGCATGGGGCCTTTCTGGCGAAGGCCGCTCAATATGCACATGTTCTGAAAGTAATGGGCCTGGAGACCGGCGACCGCGTAGCCGTACAGGTCGAGAAGTCTCCTGATGCTCTGGCGCTCTATGCGGCTTGCGTGCAGGCCGGCTTGGTCTTTTTACCCTTGAACACGGCCTACACGGTCGATGAACTCAGCTACTTCATCGATAACAGCGGTGCGCGCGCGGTGATCTGTGATCCGGCACGACGCGACGGGCTGGCGCCGGTTGTCGCAAGATCTGGCGCAGTTATGGAAACGCTGGATGCAGCCGGGTGTGGCAGCTTGGTGGACAAGGCGAGCCATCAGCCAGATATTTTTGATACCGTCACACGCGTCGAAGATGACCTTGCCGCGTTTCTTTACACCTCTGGCACAACGGGGCGCTCAAAAGGCGCAATGCTCACGCAAGCCAACCTGCTGTCAAATGCGCGCACCCTGGCCGAGCACTGGCATTTCACCGACAAGGACGTGCTGTTGCACGCCTTGCCGATCTTTCACACCCATGGGCTTTTTGTCGGAACCAACATCACGCTCATTGCTGGCGGTGCGATGATTTTCGTTTCCAAATTCAATGTCGAGGACATGATCGCGCTGATGCCGCAGGCGACATCAATGATGGGTGTGCCCACGTTCTATACACGTCTCTTGAGCGATGAGCGCTTTACCAAGGACCTGACAGCACATATGCGCCTGTTCATTTCGGGGTCTGCTCCGCTTCTGGCCGAGACGCACGCACAGTTCGAGGCCCGCACCGGTCACCGTATCCTTGAACGCTACGGTATGACCGAGACCAACATGAACACGTCCAACCCTTATGACGGTGAACGTCGGGCAGGCACGGTTGGCTTTCCTTTGCCGGGTGTCGAATTGAAGATCACTGATCCTGAAACTGGAGAAACCCTGCCCAAAGACACAGTGGGGCAGATCGAAGTGCGCGGCCCCAACGTCTTCAAAGGCTACTGGCAGATGCCAGAAAAAACCGCCGCTGAGCTGCGCGAAGACGGGTTCTTTATCACCGGCGATCTCGGGCTGATCGATGATCGTGGCTATGTGCACATCGTGGGCCGCAACAAGGACCTGATCATCTCGGGCGGTTATAACATCTACCCCAAGGAAATTGAGCTGGTGCTCGACGCGCAACCCGGTGTGCTGGAAAGCGCTGTGATCGGCGTGCCTCATGCGGATTTCGGGGAAACTGTCGTCGGGGTTATCGTTCCGGAACCCGGTGAAACACCCGACCTTGACGCTATCGCCACTGCGGCCACGACATCCCTGGCGCGCTTCAAACATCCGCGTAAACTGGTCTGCCTTGACGCCTTGCCGCGCAATGCGATGGGGAAGGTGCAAAAGAACATCCTGCGGGACCAGTACAAGGACCTCTTTGTGCCTGCATGAGGCGCCGACGGTCTTGCAAGGATGTCTTTTAGGTTAACTCAGGCTGCCTGCTTTCCTGCCTTCCAGCCGATGAGTATCAAGGACCCCGCAATCGCGATCCCCAAAAGGTCAGTGCGCCAGTCCCCTGAAATCATGCAAACGGCGCCAACCAACAACAAAACCCGCATAACCGGCCCTGCCGATCCGATAAACCACCCCTGGACAGCACCTGCCAACATGTAAACGCCTACAAGCGCCGTGACGAGATTGCGCAAGCTGACATACCAGGGCGCTTCCATCAAAAGGCCCGGGCTATAGTAGAACATGAAAGGTACGATAAAGGCCGCAAGTCCGACCTTGAAGCTGGTGATCGACGTGCGCATCGGCTCAGAGCCTGCGATTGCAGCACCTGCATAGGCCGCAAGAGCCACGGGGGGCGTGATTGCCGAGACCACGGCAAAGTAGAAGACAAAGAAATGTGCAACCAGAGGCTCGATCCCGATCTCGATGAGCCCTGGCGCGACAACCGATGCGGCCACCGCATAGGCGGCTGTTGTGGGCATGCCCATGCCGAGGATCACGGCGATCATCATCGCAAAGACAAGTGCCAGAAGGGTGCTTTGTTGTGCCAGATCAAACAGTAAGTTGGAAAAGCGGGCCCCGACGCCGGTCAGAGAGATAACCCCAACAATCAATCCAGCACAGGCGCATACAATGATGATCTGAAGCGACATACGCCCGCCGTTGCCGAGCGCCTCATAGACTTGTTTTGGACCCATGCGGTAGGGGGTCAGCCAACTGACAACCGCCGCTGACGCAATGGCCAATGTACCGGCGCGAATGACGGAGTACCCGCTGAAGAGAGCTCCGATCAAAATAAAGATAGGAAGGAAAAGATATACCTGCCGGATGAGGTCAGACATCTTTGGCAACTCATCTGATCTCAAACCTCGCATGCCCGTGCGGCTCGCTTCAAAATCGACCATGAAGTAGATTGAGGCAAAATAGAGGACGGCAGGGATCAGCGCCGCGACAACCAATTCCGTGTAAGGGATGCCGGTGATCTCGGCCATGATGAACGCACCGGCCCCCATGATGGGCGGCATGATCTGCCCACCGGTCGAGGCGGCAGCCTCAATCGCGGCTGCGGATTTTGGCTGGTAGCCGACCTTTTTCATCAGTGGGATTGTCAGCGATCCGGTAGAGACCACATTGCCTGCAGAGGTGCCGTTGATCATGCCCATCAGGCCAGAAGCGAGAACCGAGACTTTGGCTGGACCACCGCGGGCACGGCCTGCGGCGGCAAAGGCGAAATTCACGAAATAATCGCCAACTTTGGAGCTTTGCAGGAAGGCCGCGAAGATGATGAAGAGGATGATGTAGGTCGAAGAGACCGCAGTTGTCGGTCCCAGTACGCCGTTGTCTGTGAACACATAGGTGAAGAAACGTTTTGCGTCATAGCCTTTGTGTTCCAGAAAACCGGGCATCCATGGGCCTGCAAACGCATATGCGATGAAGACCAGTGCGATGACGACGAGGGCTAGTCCTGCCACCCGACGGGTCATTTCTGCGATCAAAACCACGATCACAAACGCAGCCCATCCGTTGTTGGGGTCCGCGAAAGGCGTGCCTGCGCGCAGACGCAAAGACAGCAAATCCAGACTGAAAAGGATAAAGCCGCAACTGGCCAGCGTCGCGACGATCAGCGCGATATCGGCTAGGGGGATTTGGCCACTTCGTGCCGGATACAACCAGCCGGTCAGGATAGCCAAGATGGTGCCGCCACCCAACGCCCAGCCAAACGCGGCCAAAGTCCATTCCGGAGGGGCAGAGGCACCCGGTTCCATGAAACTTGCCGCCGCTATGACGGATCCAAGGCCCACAAGTGTCCCGGCCAGAGCAATGGCCCCCAGAATAACGGATAACCGCCCCGCCGCCGCTTCGGGCGCTGGACGCACCGACACGGCAGCACTCATGCCAAAGCCAAGGATGAGCGCGCCCGCGATATGGACAATGCGGAACGTCCACGTCTCCAGTGGTGCAATGTTCAGAACATAAAGGTGCCAGCCTGCATAAATGGCACAGAGCAGAAAGCCAAAACGCGTGATCCCAACAAGGCTGTCGTCTGGAGCCGCCTCAGGCGTTAAGTCCGTTGCGCCGTCGTTTGGCACCCGCGTATCTGTCATCTGATTTGTCCACCGGCTTAAGAAAAAACAGCACCCTGCCCACTTAGAACAGGGTGCTGATGCATTTTCAACTGATCAAAGACGTTAGCCCTTGAGCTCGTCGGGGATATCAAAGCCGTTTTCTTCAAACCAACGCACCGCGCCAGGATGCCAGGGAATGAACGTATTCTTGTCGAAGTTCTCTGGCAGAGTTTCGGCCGCGGCTTTGTGGATCTCCAGCATTTGCGGATTGCTGGTCATCACCTTTTTGACCACTTCGTAGACAAGGCTTTCAGGGACGTCCGCATGTGCAATCGCAAAGTTCCACATGGATACGCTCAACTGATCTTCTTCCAGGGACGGGTAGGTGCCCGCCGGAATGGTGAACGTGGCCACAGGTTGGGTCGCGACGACTTCAGCCTGTTCATCAGCCGTGAAACCGAAATACGTTACATCCGTTTGCGCATCGAGCTGGCTGAACGATGGGTAAGGCAACCCGCCGGCCCATGTGTAGACGTCAATCAAGCCGTCCTGCAATTGACCAGCCAAATCAGCCGCGCCGCCATTGCGGAATTCGACGTTTTTGCCCATGCCTTCCAAGATGCGAGGCCAGTACGTGCCGGGTGTACCACCCGCAGGACCAACGCCGACCACCGCTCCGTCAGGGATATCTGCAAAGGTCTTGATGCCTGATCCGGCAAGTGTCACAGCGTGGAAGCCGGTTTTATACATTGGAAAAATCGCACGGATTTTGTCGTGCTTGAGACCAGGTGCCAGCGCGCTTTCGCCATTGATAGCGTCAAAAGCGGGGCCCATTGTGACCATCGCCATGTCAAGCTCGCCGGCTTGCACGAGGGCGGCGTTCTGAACCGGGCCACCAGTCACTTCCGTCCCGCCTGGAATACCCAGAGTCTCGGACACCATGTTCGCCCAGCCAGCTCCATAGACAAAGTATGTACCACCCTGGCTGGCGGTGCCGACCGAGAAGCTATCGGGCCAGTCGCTTTTGTCCTCAGCGAATGTCGCTGGTGCGGCCAGCGCAAATGCGCCAGCAACGGCAAACGCCTTTAAGGCACCTAATTTGTGCATAACAGTCATGAATTCCTCCTGTCAGAGTTGCGCTTACAAGGGCGCTTGTTTTGTTTGTATCTGGAATAGTTACCTTATAGCTGCGGACGCGATCGGCAAGTATTGAAACAGCAAAAGATCACGTAATTGTCAGCGGCGCATGTCTGAGAGAGACCCGGCCAGAAGTGTCTTCCGCCCGTGCGGACCTCATTCGCTTTCCTGTTACATCTGTCTCATATCAAGGATGGACATATGCGATACAGCGGGGCTTAATGAGCACAGCTGCAATTCAAGAGGGTGGATAAAGACATGAAAATCAAACTCGTTTCGTCGATTGTGCTCGCGACATCGCTGATGGCACAGGGCGCTCACGCAGAGACGCTCAGGCTTTTGACCTGGGGTGGCTATGCGCCTGAAGAGGTCATCGCCAAGTTTGAGGCCGAGACAGGTCACACTGTCGAAGTCACAACGTCAAACAACGAAGAAATGATTGCCAAGCTGCGGGCAACAAATGGCGGCGGGTTCGACCTTGCACAACCCAGCCAGGACCGGATCACCAGTGCTCAGGAAGAATTTGGCATCTACAAGCCAATCGACATGTCACGCGTGAATGCCGAACTTTTCATTCCGTCGATGCTAAGCGCAACGGCTGGCAACACGACATATAACGGTGAAGTTTACGGCTTGCCGCATGTCTGGGGGACAAGTGGGCTTGTCGTGAACACGGCGGAGGCTGGGGATGTAAAAGACTACACAGATCTTTGCGAAGCTTCCGTGTCGGGTAAGGTGTCATACCGCCTGAAACGGCCAACGCTCATTGGCTTTGCCTATTCGATGGGGCTGGACCCGTTCGCAGCCTATTCCGATACAGAGGCGTACCAAGGGATCCTGGACCAGGTCGAAGCCAAGCTCACCGAATGCAAACCAAATGTAAAAACCTACTGGGAAGGTGGCGACGAGATTAAAAACCTTCTGCGCTCGGGCGAAGTGGTCGCGTCCATGGCATGGGACACAGGCGGCTGGCAGCTCAACGCGGACAATCCGGATATCACCTTTGTTGCCCCTGAATCCGGGGCTTTGGGATGGATCGACACGTTTGTATTGCCTGCGCGTGGCCGGGCTGATGATGCCGCCTATGACTGGATCAACTTTGTCATGCAGCCAGAAATCGCCGCCATGATCACCAACACAGCAGGCAATTTCACCGCGGCGGTTGATGGCGATGCAGGTGTTAGCGCCGATCTCAAGGCGCGTTATCAAGGCAGCTTTGATCAGAGCGCCATTGACAACATCAAGTGGTATCCTCCGGTCCCCGCTGGTCTTGAGACGATGGAAGGCGCGACACTTGATCGCGTCAACGCCGCGAACTGAGGTCTTGGAATTCATAGAAAGGGGCGCCGAGCGGTGCCCTTTTCACCACAAAAGAACCCGTCCGCATGACCGTTTCGCCTGATCTTGTCTGTCGCGATCTTGTCAAAGATTTCGACAGTTTCCGCGCCGTTGATCACGTCACTTTTGAAGTGCCGCAAGGGTCGTTCTTTTCCATTCTGGGACCTTCGGGATGTGGGAAAACCACGCTTTTGCGGATGATTGCCGGGTTTCAATCCCCCTCAAGCGGCGATCTATTGATCAAAGGCCGCTCAATGCTTGGTGTGCCGCCGAACAAGCGCCCGGTCTCCATGGTGTTTCAGCATCTGGCGCTCTTCCCGACGATGAATATCGGCGACAATGTCGGCTTTGGCTTGCGCCAGCGCGGTGTCGCCAGGTCCGAGATAAAGGCACGCGTGACCCAAGTGCTTGAACGTGTTGGTTTGCCTGGGTTTTCAGAGCGACGGGTAGAGCAGTTGTCCGGCGGGCAAAAACAGCGTGTCGCCATCGCAAGGTGCATGGTTTTGGAACCTGACGTGCTTTTGCTGGATGAACCACTTGGCGCCTTGGACCTCAAGCTGCGCGAGCATATGAAGATCGAGCTGAAGGCACTTCAGTCGGAATTCAACACCACGTTCGTCTACATCACGCATGATCAGTCCGAAGCCCTTGTCATGAGCGACAAGGTTGCAGTGATGAACCATGGCCGCTTTGAGCAAATCGGCACGCCGCATGAGATCTATTACGATCCAAAGACCGCCTTCGTGGCTGGTTTTGTCGGTGATGCGAACCGGTTTGACGCAAAGGTCAGCGCCAAGTCAGGGTCCGCCTTGTCAATGGTCACTCAGGCGGGCACGCAAATCGAAGTCGAAGCGGACGCCAGCGACTTGAGCGTAGGGCAGGGGGCCGAGATTTTCCTGCGCCCCGAAGCCATCGAACTGGCCAAAGCCCAAGCGGATTTGACAGTCAAAACAAATACCAGCGTCGGGGTTGTGACATCTGTGTTTTTCAATGGCGCCAACAGCATGGTGAGCCTGAAGGATGCAAAGGCGGGCATGTCGTTCAATGTGGCCTTGCCACAAACCGGGGCCTTTGCAGATCTGCAGCCCGGAGACGAAGTCTACACGAGCTGGCATCCCGCCAAGGCGCGTTGCTATGCGCATGACGGGGCTTAGCGATGTCCTCTGACGCATCCCGGCTTGGGTTCTACCTGCTGATTGCGCCGCTTTTGTTGTGGTTGGTGGTCCTGATCATCCTTCCACATATCGGTCTGTTCGTTGTGTCCATTTCGGAAAAGACCGGGGTGCGGGAGTATGAGATTGGCTTTGGCAACTATGCGGCGTTTTTCACGGAGCCGCTTTATTGGCGCACGTTTGCACGCACCGCCATCATGTCCATATTGGCGACTATTCTGACCCTGCTACTTGGGTTCCCGATTGCCTACTACATCGCCAAGCTCACTCGGGGGCGCACAAAGACCACGCTCTTTCTGATGTGTATGATCCCGTTTTGGGTGTCCGAACTGGTGCGCACCTATGGTTGGATGATCTTGCTGCGCGAAACGGGCGTGTTTTCCAACGCGCTGCAATATGTCGGTCTAACCGCTGGGCCGATTGAGTTTCTCTACAACGACGCCGCGATCATGGTTGGTCTGGTCTACACCTCGATCCTCTTCATGGTCGTCCCGCTGGTCACAACACTGGACAGTCTCGACGACAGCCTGATCGAAGCAGGCTACGACCTTGGTGGCACAAGTTTTTCGGTGATGCGTGAGATCGTGATCCCCCATGCCATGCCCGGGATCGTTTCGGGTTGCATCGTTGTATTCATGTTATCGCTTGGCAACTACCTCACCCCGATCTTGTTGGGCGGCAAAGACAGCCTTTGGTTCACCGGCATGATCTACACCCAATTCATCACCCGGTTTAACTGGGAACTGGGCTCGGCCTTTGGCTTCCTGCTTTTGGCGCTCTCCTCGCTGGTGGTCTTCGTCGGTCTTAAGCTCTCGCGGCAATCCCTGACTGAGACGATGGGGCGCTGAGATGATCCCCACGGTACCCCGTTCCCGCTTTTCGATCTGGTGCTACCGCGCTTATGTGATCACGTTCTTCGTCTACCTCGCACTGCCGCTCACCGTTGTCTGTATCTTTGCCTTCAACAACAGCGTTTTTCCTTCGCTGCCATGGGAGGGGTTCACACTCGCATGGTTCTTTGGAACAGACGCCCCATTCATCGGCGTCTTCAACGAACGGTCCATCATGCGCGCCATTGGCACGTCTGCTTTTGTGGCGGTCTGGGTGGCTGGTTTGGCGGTTGCCGTGGGAACGTGTAACGCGTTTCTTTTCGTGCGGCATGAATTCCGGGGCAAAGCGCTCTTGTACATGCTCATGTTGTTGCCGCTGATCATTCCCGGCGTGATCCTTGGTATCTCGATCCTGGTCTTTTCCAGTGCCGTGGCCAACACGTTGGAGGATGCAACAGGCCTGTGGTTTGACGGTCTTCGCCCCGGTTTGATCCTTGTCATCCTCGGGCAGTTTTCGTTTATCGCAACCTTTGCCACTTTGGTGATTTCCGCACGTCTGCAGAAATTCGACCCCAGCCTTGAAGAAGCGGCCCTCAATCTTGGGGCAAGTCAGTGGGGTGCGATCCGCCAGATTACATTGCCGTTTCTATTCCCGGCCATCATCGCCTCCGCCATAGTGTCAGTGCTGATGAGCTTTGAGAACTTCAACACCACATTGATGCTCGTGGGATCGGAATCGCCCCTGACAATCACGATGTTCGACAAGCTCAAACAAGGGTCGACGCCGGTCCTGAACGCCGTTTCCCTTCTGCTGATCATCGTATCAGCGGCCATCGGGCTCATCTCACTGCTGTTCCAAAATGCGAAACGGTAAGGCGCAGGCCTAGAACTTTCGAAACAGCTTGGTGCGGTCGAACATGTCTTCCAAGGCTTCCATACGCGCTTGCGTATGTTCCCAGTCACGCTCCTGCACTTCGGCAATCACGATCTCTGACATGAGCATCAGGGTCAGGTTTGAGTCCCATGCAGATGGCACGGCAATGTGGCTGGCAAAACTAACCGTGGCGTGGTCGGCAATGGGCGACACCCATTGATCCGTGAAAAGCACGATATCGGCCCCACGTTCGCGCGCCATTTCCGCCAGTTTCAGAGTTCCGTTTTCATATCTGCGAATGTCAAAGATCACGACGACATCGGTTTCCTTGAGGTCCAGCAGATAATGCGGCCAGGCATTCGAACTCGACGTGATCTGCACGACATCATCCCGGATGACCTGCAGGTGCAAAAAGAAGTAATCGGCCAAAGTCCGCGTGATGCGTCCGCCAATGACATAGATTTTGCGAGAGGGATCACTGATCAAATCGCAGCAATGCTCAAACTCAGCAGGGGCGATTTTGGACATGGATTGACCAATGTTGTCGATGACCGCCTTGGTGAAACGGTTGAGCACATGACCCTCAGGCGCATCATCCACCCACGAGGCGCGCTTGGTCAGGGGCTTGAGATTTTCTCGTTCAACTCGGCCCTCAAGGCGCGTTGAAACTCGGGAAACCCCGAAAACCCAAGTTTTTGCACAAGCCTTGCCACCGTGGGGGTCGAGACCTCAGCTGCTTCGGCCAATGAGGTGATCGTGCCAAGGCCCGACGCGGGGTAGTTCTGCAAGATCACGTCGCAAAGCTGTCGTTCCGATCGTGTCAGGTCATCCGAGCGGTCCTGCAGTTTTTCGGCAATCGTATTGGTGCTCAACGTCCGGTCTCTTGTCACTGTGCGCGCGGAATTTTTGGTCAATTTTTTACATGATGTACGATCTTGTAAAAAAATTCATCAAAAAACATTTGACAGTCGCAAGCCCCATGAAGAAAAATCTTCATTGGAGGGTGGGATGATCAAGACGGCTGCGACTTCAAGTTTGGACCCGGTGGTCCAGGTGATAAATCCCGAAGGGTTGCACGAGGTTGTCCTGGTTTGCGAACATGCAAGCGCCTATATCCCGCCGAATTTCAATAACTTGGGTCTTGATAAACAGGTGGCCACCAGTCACATTGCCTGGGACCCGGGGGCGCTGGAAACAGCAACGGCGATGTCGAAACACCTGAACGCTGTGCTCGTGGCGGGATGCGTGTCTCGTCTGGTCTATGATTGCAACCGCCCCCCGAAGCGCCAAGTGCCATGCCGGACGTAAGCGAAATCTATACGGTGCCTGGAAATCAGGACCTGTCCCATCAAGCCCGGCGCGCGCGTACCGAAATCTACTATCGCCCCTTTGAACAGGCGCTGAAAGATACTCTTTTGAACCACGCGAAACCGCCTGTCGTGGTTACGATCCACAGTTTCACGCCAACCTTTCTTGGTCAGGAAAGGGATGTTGAAATCGGCATTCTGCACGACCAAGATGCCCGGCTCGCTGATGCGGTGTTGTCCATCGCAAGCGGATACGATGTGCGGCGCAATCAGCCTTATGGCCCTGAGGATGGCGTCACGCACACGCTGCGGCGTCATGCGCTGCGCAAGAACCTTCTCAACGTGATGATAGAAGTCCGAAATGATCTCATTGCCTCTCCAGACGCCTGTTCAAAGATGGCACAAACGCTTTCGCATTGGTTTGAACAGGCGCTAACCGCGCTACGAGCCTCCCCGGAAAAAGAGGAGCGCCCATGAAAGCCCTACGTGCCTACATTCGGTGGACCGACGCCTTCAACCACCGTGTCGGGCGTTTCATCATGTACGGCATTTTCGCCATGATGGCCGTGCTCTTGTGGTCAACCATCAGCAAGTTTTCCGATCAGCCGTCACTTTGGACGCTGGAAGTCGCACAATTTGCGATGATTGCCTACTTCTTTCTGGGTGGGCCGTATGCGATCCAGATGGGTGCGCATGTACGCATGGACCTCTTTTACGAAAACTGGTCCGTTAAACGCAAAGCAGCCACGGATGCGCTCATGGTGCTTTGCCTGATCACCTATCTTGGCGTGCTGCTCTGGGGTGGGCTCAGTTCAACTGCCTATTCCCTGGGGCACTTTGGCTCAAACCCGGTGGGGTTCTTCGTTGATCTGGCCACGGGCGAGAAATCCCTCGGGACACTGGAACGCAGCCGCACGATCTGGCGTCCATATCTCTGGCCGATCAAATCTATCATGTGTCTGGGCATCATACTGATGCTGCTGCAAGCGCTCTCGGAACTATTCAAAGACATCCTGCGCCTGCGCGGCGAAGAGGTGGCGCAATGAGCTATGAGGCCATCGCACTATTGATGTTCGCCTCGATGATGGTGCTACTGTTCAGCGGTCAGCGCGTGTTTGGTGCGATCGGCTTTGTGGCCGTTATCGCCGCGCTCGCTCTTTGGGGGGATCGCGGCGGTTTTGACATTGCCTTTTCGCAGTCGATCAAGCTGATGCGGTGGTATCCGCTTTTGACTGTGCCGATGTTCGTGTTCATGGGCTACATCCTGTCTGAGAGCCGAATTGCCGACGATCTTTACAAGATGTTCCATGTCTGGATGGGCGGGCTACGTGGCGGGCTGGCCATTGGCACCATCGGGTTGATGGTTCTGATCTCGGCCATGAACGGCTTGAGTGTCGCGGGTATGGCCATCGGGGCCACCATCGCCCTGCCAGAGCTTTTGCGCCGTGGATATGACAAGCGTATGGTGACCGGTGTCATTCAGGCGGGCAGCTCGCTGGGCATTCTGGTGCCACCTTCGGTCGTGCTGGTGCTCTATGCCATGATCGCGCGTCAACCTGTGGGGCAGCTTTGGCTCGCCGGGATCATACCGGGGCTGATGATGGCCGCGATGTTTGTTATCTACATCACCATCCGTTGTCGTGTGAACCCAAGCCTCGGCCCTGTGCTGTCCGAGGAAGAGCGCGATATGCCCAAGGCCGAGAAATACCGGCTTCTGCTGTCGGGGCTTCTGCCGTTTGCCATCTTCTTTGCGATGATGATCCCTTTCGTGAACGGCTGGACGTCACTGGTGGAAAGCTCGGCTATCGGGGCAATCACCGCCTTTCTCGCGGCTGTCTTGAAGGGTCGGATGACATGGACCGTTTTTGAAACATCTGTCCGCAGCACGCTTGGTATCACCTGCATGTTCATGTGGATCATCCTCGCCGCTCTGGCCTTTGGCGCGGTGTTTGACGGTCTGGGCGCGGTCAAAGCTATCGAAAGCCTCTTCACCGAACGCCTCGGCCTCAGCCCCTGGATGATCCTCATCCTGATGCAGCTCAGCTTTATCTTGATGGGCACATTTCTGGATGACACGGCCATGCTGGTGATCGTTGCTCCGCTCTATATTCCGCTTGTGGGCGCACTTGGGTTCGATCTGATCTGGTATGGTGTGCTTTATACCATCACCACGCAGATCGCCTATATGACCCCGCCCTTTGGCTATAACCTCTTTTTGATGCGCGCCATGTCACCGCCTGAGATTGGCCTTGGCGACATCTACCGCTCTATCATCCCCTTTGTCGCGGTCATGGTTCTGGCGCTCACCGTCATCATGCTCTTTCCGCAGATCGCTCTGTGGCTGCCGCAATATGTGTACGGAAATTAACCAATAAGAAGAAAAGCATTGAAGCCAATCGAGTAACCAACAAGGAGACATCAAAATGACCACAAGACGTAAGTTTATCAAAGGCGCCGCCGTTGCTGCGCCCGCCGCTCTTGCCACACCGGCTCTGGCGCAATCGACCATCATCTGGCGGATGCAAACCTATGCAGGCGCTGCCTTGGCCGCCGAAGTGGTGGTGCCGGCGATTGAAACCTTCAACAAAATCGCGGGCGACCGGATGCAGATCGAGCTTTTCTTTGCAGATCAGCTTGTCCCCACAGGAGAGCTGTTCCAGGCGATGCAGCGCGGTACGATTGACGCGGTGCAGTCGGATGACGACTCCATGGCATCCCCCACCGAAGTCACCGTCTTTGGCGGCTACTTCCCCTTTGGCTCGCGCTACTCGCTCGATGTGCCGGTTCTGTTCAATCAGTATGGGTTAAAGGAAATCTGGGATGACGAATATTCCAAGGTCGGGGTCAAGCATATCTCGGCTGGCGCCTGGGATCCGTGCCATTTCGCGACCAAAGACCCGATCAACAGCCTTGAGGACCTCAAAGGCAAACGCGTCTTCACCTTCCCAACGGCGGGCCGCTTCCTGTCACAGTTTGGCGTGGTGCCGGTCACCTTGCCTTGGGAAGACATCGAGGTCGCGGTGCAAACCGGCGAGTTGGACGGCATCGCCTGGTCCGGCATCACCGAAGACTACACAGTCGGATGGGCGGATGTGACTGATTACTTCCTGACCAACAACATCTCCGGCGCGTGGATCGGCCATTTCTTTGCCAATATGGAACGTTGGAATGAGCTCCCCGAAGACCTGCAGGCGCTTTTGGAAGTCTGCATGGAGCAAAGCCACTACTACCGTCAGTGGTGGTATTGGGGCGGTGAGGCCAATCTGCGTGTGAACGGCACAAAGATGAAGCTGACCTCGATCCCCGACGAAGAATGGGCGCAGGTCGAGAATGCAGCTGTCAAATTCTGGGACGAGATCGCAGCAGAGTCCGAAACCAAGGCCAAGATTGTTGACATCTTCCGCAAATATAACGCGGATATGCAAAAGGCCGGACGGCCGTATCGCTACGGATAAACCGACGTGCCCCGGGTTCTGCCCGGGGCGCAGTTCCTCACGCTTAATCGAGACAACACAAGATGACCCTGACTGCAAACTGGAGTTACCCCAACCCGATCCGTTTTGGCGCAGGCCGCATTGCCGAGATCGCCGATGCCTGTGCCGCAGCGGGCATCAAGAAGCCGCTCTTGGTGACGGATAAGGGGTTGGCCGAAAACGAGATCACGCATCGCACCTTGAGTTTGATGGAAGAGGCTGGGCTGGGCCGTGCACTTTTTGCAGATGTGGACCCCAACCCAACGGACAAGAACGCCGAAGCCGGGGTGCATGTCTATCGCGACGGCGGCTATGACGGCGTAATCGCCTTTGGGGGCGGCTCGGGGCTGGACCTTGGCAAAGTCATCGCCTTCATGGCGGGCCAAACGCGCCCGATCTGGGATTTTGAGGATATCGGCGATTGGTGGACCCGCGCTGATCCAGATGGCATCGCGCCGGTGGTGGCCGTGCCGACCACGGCCGGGACGGGATCAGAGGTGGGCCGCGCCAGTGTGATCACCAATTCCGAAAGCCACGAAAAGAAAATCATCTTTCATCCCAAGATGTTGCCCGCTGTTGTTATTGCCGACCCAGAACTTACGGTTGGCATGCCCAAATTCATCACAGCTGGCACGGGCCTTGATGCTTTTGCCCATTGCGTCGAGGCTTATAGCTCTCCGCATTATCACCCGATGAGCCAGGGGATTGCCCTGGAAGGGATGCGTTTGGTGAAGGAGTATCTGCCCCGCGCCTATGCGGATGGCACCGACATTGAGGCCCGCGCCAACATGATGAGCGCGGCGGCCATGGGGGCGACGGCTTTCCAGAAGGGGCTTGGGGCGATCCATGCGCTCAGTCACCCCATTGGGGCCATGCACCACACCCACCACGGCACCACCAATGCGGTGTGCATGCCCGCGGTGCTCCAGTTCAACGCGTCGGAAATTCGGGGTCGGTTCGGCTCTGTGGCTGCATATCTGAGCATTGACGGCGGCTTTGACGGGTTCTGCAGCTACGTCGATGAGCTGAACGCCGCAATGAACATCCCCAAAACGCTCACAGACCTTGGCGTAACGGATCCGGACATGGACAGCCTCGTCGATGCCGCGCTACGTGATCCAAGTACGGGCGGCAATCCGGTTGAGATGACAGCAGAAAACACGCGCGCTTTGTTTGAGGCGCTGATGTAGGTAGTTCGTGAAAAAATGACCTAGGTCTTGTTGGCCTACGCCTCAACAGCGGCGGTCTGTGCGATGGCCTCCAGATCATTACGTCCTTCGTCACCCACGATGACAAAATTCGCGTTCTGGCCGCCCCAGCTGACCATGTCGAAACCATCAATGCTGCGCTCGGTGAAACCATCGGCGGGCGTGTCTGTTTGGATGAGGCACAGGGCCACAACGCGCCCCTCGGCATCCTTGAACATCAGTTGCGACACAGGTTTACCAGCAGCCACAAGCAGGCGCGCGCCCTGAAAGGTCAGACCGTGCTGTGACAAGTCTGGAATACGGACTTGCGCCCCAACGGTTTTGGTCAGCCAGGTCTCGATATGATCTGCCTCGCTTGCGGGCACTTCAACAAGATGCCGCTCCTGTCCGGCATAGACGCGGTGATAATCCGCAATATCTTCCAGCCACCCAGGCGCCGCGGCCAGTTGGGTGGTGTTGGTGGATCCGGCAAGGTATCCGCCAGCCCCGCCAATCATCAACGCCAAGCAGGCGGCAATCGCGGTGAGCCACGTGAGCGAGCTTGGCTTGCTGGGCATGTTTGCCGCAGGCGCATCTGTGGCGAGCGGAGCATTTTCGATGGCAGCGGCCAGTTCAAAGGGAACCGGTTCGTTCAGGATGTCGGCAAAATCGTCCTGAGCCGCCTGATCCGCAGCCATCAGACTTTCCAGTTCTGCGCGCAGTTCAGCGTCCGTTTCCAGCGCTTTTTCAATCTCGAGTGTCTCTGCCGGTGACAATTCACCATCGAGGAACGCGCTGAGTGTTTCGGGGTCACGTGTCACTGATCCGCTCCCTCTGTTTGGGCAAGCTCTTGGGCCAAAAGCTTGCGCGCGCGATGAACACGGCTCATCACTGTGCCAATGGGAACGCTGAGAAGTTCGGCCGTCTCGGCATAGCTGTAACCCTCGACCGATACCAAAAGCAGCACCGAAGACAGGTCCTGAGGCAGCGCTGCAATTTTTCCTTTGAGCTGGCTGGCAACCACAGACTCTTCGCCTGTATCGCGCGAGACCAGCTCAGTCGTTTCGTCTGCTGGCACATGGCCTTGGCCCAACCGGACCTGACGTTTGCGCAGCTCACTGATCCACAGGTTTCGCGTGATCCGGAATACCCAGCGATCCAGAGGCTGGCTTGGGTCCCATTGATCCGACCGGCTCAGAGCCCGCAAACAAGCTTCCTGCACCAGATCGTCTGCCTCTGTCACAGAACGGGTCATGGTCCGGGCAAACCGCCGCAGCCGAGGCAGCATCGCGATCAGGTCTTTTTTCAGATCTTGTGCCAAACAGACGTCCCGAACCGGTTGCAAGGGCCATGTCACGGCCACAGATGTTACACCCGCAAACGGCGCCGGGCACAGAATGTGCCTTTGGTTTTGGCGCGTTTGCAGATGTAACATTACACACTCCGAACTCGGGTTACGACAGGTTTACGCATCAGGTGGCAAGAATATTCCGGTCGCATAATTCTTTTTGGAAATCGCGAGACGAGGGGCGCGATCTGGATCAGGCGTGTTTGGATCAAAAGCATCAGACACACTAGAGAATTGAGTGATGCCAGAACAAAGAGCCAGAACAAAGAGGTTTGCAAATGTGATGGCGTTGCCTGTCCCATCCAAGGAAAAAGGCAGCCGCGAAATAATGCGGCTGCCGGTCACTCGTTACCAAACAGAGGGAAAAGACCTGCTATGAAGAGTTTTTGTGAAAAGGCGTTTTAGAAAATAAGAAAACTGGTTTGAGACGTAGAGAGCCCACTTAGACAGGATCAGGTCGCCAGCCGGGCATTCCTTTCCTCCAATTCGTATGCATCCCCCATTGGGCCTGGTGAACTAAGGCCTGGCTCTGCTGGATGACTGCCGGCGAAGGCCATAATCATTGCTGTTGTAAAAACTGTCAGTGCCGAGATTGCTTTCACTCGCATGGCGCATGTCCTTTCCGATGCGGACGTTTGAAGTTTCGGTCGTTCTGCAAGGACTAACGCGTGAACCCGGTGGATTATTCTCGGGTTTGGAAAATTTTCTGATTTTTTTGCGTGGAGCCGGTTTCTGATCAGATTGGAGCAGATCCACTGAGCTCATACGTGTGAAAGGTCAGAGCATCGCAGTGCTCTTGGAGTGAAAATGGTTGTGGAACTCAATCGGCCAGACAAAAAGCCGAGGCCGACCCCCGGCAACTGTGAGCGATAAACCTTTCTTCTTTTTGTGGGCATAAGTCGCGCACACGCTGTACGAAATGTCTCAGCGCTTCATGTTGAAAAGTATGTTGCACTCATGCGTTGGAACTGCTCCGCAAACCAGATTTCTTTCCAATCGTTTTAGGGCGCGCGAAGGATTTATCCGTCTTGCTCGGCCAGAAATTTTTCTGCATCTAGCGCCGCCATACAGCCCATACCTGCAGATGTAACCGCCTGACGATAAACGTGATCCGTCAAGTCGCCTGCTGCAAAGAGCCCCGGAATAGATGTCCGAGTGCTTCCAGCCTCAACCTGGACGTATTCGCCGTGATGCATCTCAACCTTGCCTTTGACCAGTTCATTGGCAGGTGCATGGCCGATGGCGATAAAGACACCTTTGCAGGCGATCTCGGAGGTTTTTCCGGTCTTGTTGTTTTTCACCCGGACACCGGTAACGCCCTTGGGATTGTCATCGCCCAGCACTTCCTCAAGCTCATGGAACCAAAGTGGTTCGATCTTGGGGTGCTTGAGTAAACGGTCCTGAAGGATTTTCTCGGCGCGCAGCTCATCGCGGCGGTGGATGAGGGTCACTTTGGAGGCAAAGTTGGTCAAGAAAAGCGCCTCTTCCACGGCTGTGTTGCCGCCGCCAATCACGACGATTTCCTCGCCGCGATAGAAAAACCCGTCGCATGTCGCACAGGCCGAGACGCCAAAGCCCTTGAATGCCTCTTCCGACGGCAGGCCAAGCCATTTGGCACGCGCCCCGGTGGCCAGGATCACGGCATCGGCGGTATAGGTCGTGCCACTGTCGCCCTTGGCCACAAAAGGACGGCTTTCGACATCCAGTTCTGTAATGATATCACCGATGATCTCACAGCCCATCGCCTTGGCATGCGCTTCCATACGCACCATCAGATCGGGGCCTTGCACTTCGGTATCACCGGGCCAGTTTTCGACTTCGGTTGTGGTGGTCAACTGACCGCCCGGTTCTATGCCTTGTACGAGGATCGGTGACAGCATCGCCCGCGACGCATAAACGCCTGCGGTATAGCCAGCCGGACCAGAGCCGATGATTAGTGCACGTGTATGACGGGTCTCGCCCATGATGTCCCCCTTGCCTGTATATCCGGCGCGCCGCAGCGCCCGGTGAGTCTGGCCAGATATAGCTGTGCGAAGCGGGCAGTGGTAGCCCTGCAAAGCGGCTATGCGCAGAGCGGCAGAAAATAATTTTCGTGAAATGATCTTTCGCGATGGCGAAACAATATTGCGCACACTTGCGGCGATGATATAACAATCCGAAATCAACGGGGACATTCCAATGCCAGCAACACGTCTTGACGATATCGACCGCAAAATTCTGGCCGAGCTACAGGCCGATGGTCGTATGACGAATGTCGAATTGGCTCGTCGCGTGGGCATTTCCGCGCCACCCTGCCTGCGGCGGGTGCGGACGCTGGAAGAGATGGGGTATATCCGCGGCTACCATGCCGATGTCGATCCGCGTGAGTTAGGCTTCGAGGTGCAGGTCTTTGCGATGGTCGGGCTGCAAAGCCAGGCTGAGGCTGATTTGTCCGCCTTTGAAGAGCGCTGCAATGGCTGGCCACTGGTGCGCGAGTGTCACATGCTCAATGGCGAGGTGGATTTCATCCTGAAATGTGTCGCCCCTGATTTATCGACATTTCAAAGCTTCCTGACCGGAGAGTTGACCGCCGCTGACAACGTCGCTTCGGTCAAAACCTCGCTTGTGATCCGTGGGTCCAAGGATGAACCGGGCGTGCCTTTTGATGTGCTTGAGGATCGCCTCAGCAAATCCGCCTGACATGTAAGGCCCCGAGTGTGACACTCGGGGCGCTATCGTCAGAACAGGTCGGTTGGCAGGCGCATGTACCGCGTGCTGCCGAATTCGGTGGGACGCGATAGATGCGGGAACATCGACATAAAGAGCGACAGCGCATTCTGACCCATGTTACGATCAAATCCATTTCCCGGATGGAAGGTTTCCATTTCCAGCCCGGCCGCCGTGATGACCGAATGGCGCGGCAAGCAGAGGTGATAGACGGACACTGGGTGCTGTGGCGCGATCTCTATGACATTGAGACCATCGGCCAGATCGCGCGCCGGCGTGAGCATCTGATCACCCGACATACTGTCACGCAGGCCTTCGGGGCGGGACATAATGCGCGCGCCGGGACCAGCCATCAGATTGGCTTCGGGGCGGCCCAGACCAAACGCCTCGGGCATAACGCGTGTCATGCGGCATGAGCGCGGGTCGATGCCCGGTGCGTGCGGAATAATCGTCATGGAGCCAATCCACGTGATCGGAAGCGGTTCACCGTCTTTGGTGGTCACTTCCATGCCGGGCTCGAGGTCTTCGATTGCGACACGACCACGAGGCGTGTTGATCAGGGTGCCGCGCGTAAAGGCGGAAAATGCCGCTTCGAATTTGGGCAAAGCAGGGCCAATTTGCTCACGAAAATCTGAGGTTCCATCGCTGCGCAAATAGCTGATCTGAAAGCGCCGCATGGGACGGTGGTTTCGGTCTGGCTGAGGGACATAAGCCGGACCGAAACCACTGTTTTTATCTCTGATCTGGGTTACCGCCGGGACCGAGGCGGCAATGGAGGGGGTAGTCATGTTGCGTCACCATACTGTTGGCATCACAACCGCGCCGGCCCCCACCGACAACGACAGTTAGATGGTTAAACATTCACTTCGTTACGTGCTCAACAATAAGCCCATATGCCGCCTTTTCACCAAATTTCAGCGCAAATTGTCCAACTGAGCGGGACAATCCATTTTGATTGCCGCGCATTGTCCGGCCATTCCGAACCAAGCCGCCACAATTCGAGCCAAAGCACTCCGAATCGTAAAGACCGCCCCCGAAGGAGCGGTCTTTGGAGTGTGCCTGTGTGATCTGCCTTGGCGCTGGGGGAGAATTTGGAGGGTCAGGCCGACTTTTTCGTGCTACCAGCTTGAGTTTTGTTCTGTGCGGCCTTGCGTGTGGCGCGGTGGAAGGGAAGTGCCACCGCAGGTTGGCGGCTTGTGTGCAAGATTGATGCCATCCAACGTTTTTTCATGTCCTGTCCTCTCAAAATTTGCGTCGTCGCTTTGGGCATTGTTTTTTGGTTGGGTTCAGTATTGCCGCGATTTGCGGCCAAGATTTGTCGGGCAAAAAAAAGATGAAAAAAACTTTGCGTGCGCGACGCGCGGATTGGGGCGATTTGTGTCTAATTTTCTTAAAATTATGATTTTATGGGGAATTTTGGTATGTGCCGTAGTCAATTCCGGAAAAATCTACGGACTGTTTCCAAAATTGCGGCAAACTTATGGTCTGCCTTGCCGTGGTGCTGCCGCAATCTGGGGAATGCCGGGCGCTCAAAGACGAATGACCGAGATCAGCCGGCCATAGTCCACATCGCCCTGATGCGTCGCGCGGCGGTATGAGAAAAACCGGTCCGCGTCACTATAGGTGCAATGACGTGTCCAGTGAGCCTGACCAATCTCTGTTTCGCGGAGCCGGTGCAAACCGTAGCTTGGAAGATCAAACTGGTACTTCCCGTCAACACCATTGGCAAAGAACCGGCTGTTGTCGGGGTCATCATCCATGAAGCGCTCTAGAAACTCCGGTCCGACTTCATAAGCGCGCTGGCTGATGGAGGGGCCGATCACTGCGGTGATCGTCTCTCGTTGAGCGCCAAGCCCTTCCATTGCTGAGACCGTGGCTTCCAACACGCCATCCAGCGCGCCACGCCATCCCGCATGTGCCGCGCCGACAACCCCTGCTTCGGGATCCGCAAACAAAACGGGCTGACAATCCGCTGTCAGAATACCAAGGGCCAAGCCGGGCGTTGCCGTGACCATGGCGTCAGCCTTGGGGCGGTCCATGCGTGGGCCGTTGATCACCTCGACATCCGCAGAATGCACCTGGTGCACGGTCAGGAGCGTGTCGGTTGCCACCCCCATCGCTTCGGCCACACGCTCACGGTTGATCGCCACCACATCGGATTGGTCAGATGAGCCTTGCCCGCAATTGAGGCCTGAGAAAACACCCGACGATGCTCCGCCCTTGCGGGTGAAGAACCCGTGCCGAAGCGGGGCCAACGCGTCATGGGTCAAAATCTCAAGGGTCATGCATCCAGCCCCGGTGGGGGTGCGGCGGCTTTGGGATAAAGCGCCATCACTTTAAAGAGCGTCCCCATTTCCTCGGGGTGGGTCAAGCGCCGATGTGCGGCGATGTGCGCGTCCAGCGAGTCACCTGTCATGCTTTGTGCCAGTGTCTGCGCCCGCGCGGTGATGCCGAGCCGTTCCAGAAACACACCCTGCGGTGTGACGCGAGAGTACCGACAGCCGTCGGTGGCCGCATGCGCCAAAGCTTCGAAATCGACATGCGCGCTCAGGTCCGCCTCGCCTGGGGCGTCAAAGATCGTGGCCGTATCATGCCCGTGCACCGCCTGAAGCGTATCGCCCAAAGAGCGCCAGTCGCCATAGTCGATAATCAGTGCAGCCCCGCCATGTGCCGAAATGCGTTGACTGAGAGCCGTGATAATGCCGGTCGCGGCCGGAGCAATCTCGACCAGATCGCCCTCTTTGGTATCCTCCAACCTGTGGGCCAGCACATCCTCTGCATGAACAGGGCCCAGACCGAAGGTGAATTGATCATCGGTCAGGCCGACCATGCGCTCGCTCCAGCCATCTCCGCTGCGTTGAAATTGCCGGATGGGCAGGGCATCGAAGAATTCATTGGCGACGGCAAAGAGCGGCATGTTGGGCAAGGTTTCTACAGTGTCGTGCCATTCAGTGTCCGCATGGCTCAACCTTTCAGCCTGTCGCGCGCGCAGGGCTGGAGAGGCCTCCACAAGATGAATGCCAGAAAGCGCGTTGTGAAACCCCGGAATGC
Source organism: Roseovarius sp. W115 (assembly GCF_032842945.2). Taxonomy (NCBI): domain Bacteria; kingdom Pseudomonadati; phylum Pseudomonadota; class Alphaproteobacteria; order Rhodobacterales; family Roseobacteraceae; genus Roseovarius; species Roseovarius rhodophyticola. The sequence goes on along the minus strand of NZ_CP146606.1, from coordinate 501,824 downwards.
CCTTGGTGGCGCGCAAGAGATCGACCATCAGCGTGCCACGCCCCGGCCCTAGCTCGGCCAACGCAAACGGGTTTGGCGCGCCCTGATCCATCCAGGTTTGGGCAAGACACAATCCGATCAACTCGCCAAACATCTGGCTGATCTCAGGCGCAGTGGTGAAATCTCCTGCCGCGCCAAAAGGATCGCGGGTGGTGTAATACCCGTGCTCTGGATGCATCAGACAGGCAGCCATAAACGCATCAAGCCGCACAGGGCCCGTGGCTGCAATTTGCGCCTTTAGAATATCGCCCAGTGCCGTCATTCCGCCACGGCGGTGCGGGCCCTGCGCTGAGCACGCGCGAGCATGTAAGCTCCAAAAATGATCATAGGGATGCAAAGGATCTGTCCCATGGTCAGCCCGTAGCCATTTATGTGCCAGGCCAGTCCTAAAGGATTGCCGGGGCTGATGAATTGCGCGTCGGGCTGGCGGACGAATTCCACCAAGAACCGTCCAAGCCCGTAGCCGATAAAGAAGAGCCCTGTAATGGCCCCCACTTTCTTTAGCGCGCCGCGCCGATGACCGAGATAGACCAGCACGGCAAAGAGCAGCAGCCCTTCGAGAAACGCTTCATAAAGCTGGGACGGGTGGCGCGCACAAAGCCCCGCGACCACGCCTGCGCAGTCCTGGGCCGCAGCACCCGGAAATATGACGCCCCACGGCACCTCGGTGGGTCGCCCCCAAAGCTCGGCATTGGTGAAATTCGCCAAACGGCCGAGCAAAAGCCCAACGGGTGTGACCATGCACAGCACGTCAGCAACCGATAGCCACGGGATTCCATTGCGCTTGGAAAACGCCACGCAGGCAATGATCACGCCGATAAGTCCACCGTGAAACGACATCCCCCCTTGCCAGACCATCAGAATTTCGGACGGGTTCGCGAGGTAGTAGGCGGGTTGATAAAACAGCACAAAGCCCAGCCGCCCGCCGAGGATCACCCCCAGGATCACCCAGGTGGCCAGATCCTCGACCTGTTTGACGCTCATCGGGGCTGTGTCATTGGCCCATAAATGTGCGCGCTTCACGGTCTGTGCCACAAGCCACCAGCCGATGATGATGCCGACAATGTAAGACAGCGCGTACCACCTCAGCGCCAGCTCATAGCCGAACACGGTAAAGGAAAATGCCTCGGACGAAATCTCTGGAAAGGGAATGGCTGCGCGCATCTGTGCCTCTGTTTGCTTGCGACTGCGACGATCCAGACCTTGCCCGTCCCCGCTTTGACGCCCATATAGGGATCAAATGTAAGGCCGGAGCAATCCAAATGCAGACCCGCAACAAAGTTTTTGACGATTTATCGCAATTGATGACAAACGCAATGGGCGTGGCCCAGGGTGCCAAGCAGGAAGCGGACACCGCGATGAAGTCGTGGATCGATCGTTGGCTTGCGGATCGCGATTTGGTCACCCGCGAAGAATTTGATGCTGTGCGTGCCATGGCCCAGAAAGCACGCGAAGAAAACGAAGCGCTTAAGGCGCGGATAGAAGCGCTTGAAAAAGACAAGTAACGCACGCTTGTTCGCGTGAACGTTGTCCTTGCTATCTCGCCACACTCTGATCAGGAACTGACCTTCCTCAGGTTGTCTCACGGCCCAAAAGCCGGTTAGATGACCTAGGGGAGGGAGAATGACCGGTATCGAGTTGACCTTTGAAATGTCAGTAGTGCTTGCACTGCTCGCATTCACGATTTTCCTCTTTGTGTCCGAGATTGTGCGCATCGACCTGGCGGCTATTCTGGTGATGGTCATCCTTGGCCTGCTGAGCCAACACCCCTCACTGACCAATCTGGCCGATGTCTCGCAGCTCTTTGACGGATTTGCCTCTAACGCGGTCATTTCGATCATCGCCGTGATGATCGTTGGGGCCGGTTTGGACAAGACCGGCATCATGAGCAAAGTCGCCGCCGTTATTCTCAGATACGGCGGCAAGACAGAGGCGCGGATCATCCCCATCGTCTCTGGCACGGTGGGCGTCATATCCTCGTTCATGCAAAACGTAGGGGCTGCGGCGCTCTTCCTGCCTGTGGTCAGCCGGATCGCTGTGCGCACGGAGTTGCCCTTGTCGCGCCTTTTGATGCCTATGGGGTTCTGCGCCATATTGGGCGGCACGATGACGATGGTGGGGTCTTCGCCGCTTATCCTGCTCAATGACTTGTTGATCAACGCCAATGACATGCTGCCCGAAGGCGAAAAGATGGAGCCTTTTGGCTTGTTTTCAGTTACGCCCATCGGGCTCAGCCTCATTGTGACAGGCATTCTCTATTTCACAATTTTTGGGCGCTGGGTTTTGCCAACTGGCAAAAGCGCTGACGATGCGACAAGCGCACAGTCATTAAAAGAATACCTTAAGAATATCTACGGGTTGAAGGCGGACATCTTCGAGATTTCCATTCCCTCAGGCCATCCCTGCGAAGGCATGACGTTCGATGAGATGATGCAAAAGTATCATGTCTATATCATTGGCAGCGCTTATCGCGGCAAACGCTGGTTCGCGCCGGTGATCCAGACGCCGATTGAGACCCCCTGTCGTCTGGCGGTGCTGGGGCGGTCTCGGGTCATTCGCGAAATGGTTCTTGATCAGGGGTTTACACTGCATAGTGAATTGGACGTCTTTGCCGAAGACTACGCGCCGACAAAATCGGGCGTGGCCGAGATGGTGATCCCCCCAGGCTCGGAGGTGATCGGCAAATGCGCACATGACCTGGTGTTTCGTAAAACCTACGGGGCAAGCCTTTTGGCCATCCACCGCGATGAAGAAACCATGAGCTATGTGGAAACCGAGACCCACGCACCGACGCTTGTTGGCGAAGTGCCGTTTCACGCTGGAGATACGCTGGTGATCCACTCCACGTGGGACGCGTTGATGCGGCTGACGCGAAACCCCGACTTCGTTGTGGTTACGACCGAATTCCCGCATGAGGAGCTGCGCCCGTCCAAGGTCGGCTGGGCGGTGTTCTTTTTCCTTTTGTCGCTGAGCATGATCCTGTTTACCGACGTGCTCTTATCGCTGTGCCTTTTGACCGGGGCGGCGGGCATGATTGTGACCCGCGTGATTGATATCGATGAAGCCTATCGCGCGGTCAGTTGGAGTACGATCTTTCTGTTGGCCGGCCTCATACCCCTGGGTCAGGCTGTACAATCCACGGGCACGGCGGAGTGGATCGCGCACCAGATCCTCACCTTGCTCAATGGCTGGCCTGTATGGTCGTTGCAGGTCGGTCTGGCCATACTGGCCACGATCTTCACACTGGTGATGTCAAATGTCGGTGCGACAGTGCTTCTCGTGCCGCTGGCCGTATCCATCGCAGCGGCCGCCGGAGGCGATCCGGCGCTCTTTGCCTTGACCGTGGCGATCTCGACGTCGAACTCCTTCCTGATCCCGACCCATCAGGTCAACGCCCTGATCATGGGGCCTGCTGGCTACAAGGTCACCGATTTCATCAAGGGGGGCGGGATCATGACCATCCTGTTCTTGATCGTCTCTCTGGCGGTGATGAACGTGGTGTTCTAGGGCCAGCAAGGCCGAAACGCAGTTATCCCCCGCATTTTGATGAATCTTTCATGTCATCCACAACTTATTGCGGTTATCCCCAAGAAATAGCTTTACAGGCTGACTGATAGGCCCCACCATATTTGGTAGGACAGCGGGAGATCGCCCCTGAACCTAGAGCAGACACCGAGCGATAGCGGCTCTGCCAGCCCGTCGCTACAACAAAAAGAGGTGGCGCCATGGCATTATCAGAGCAGTTCCTTCACGAAGACCTTCACCCCATCGACATCGTCGAGCATCTGGCCGAGCACCATGACTGGGATTTCGACCGCATTGCCGATGATCAGATCGCCATGGCCGTCGAAGGCCAATGGCGCACCTATTCCGTGACACTGGCCTGGTCGAGCTATGACGAGACGCTGCGCATGGTGTGCACCTTTGAAATGGAGCCACCCGAGGACAAGCTGCCGGTGCTCTACGAACTTCTGAATTGTGTAAACGACCAATGCTGGGCCGGGGCGTTCAGCTATTGGGCCGAACAGAAACTGATGGTCTACCGCTACGGGCTGATCATGGCGGGCGGTCAAGGTGTTGCGCCAGAACAGATCGACACCCTGATCGGAGCCGCGGTGCTAAGCGCCGAGCGCTACTACCCAGCCTTCCAACTGGCGGTCTGGGGCGGACGCTCACCCGAAGACGCCATTCAAATCGCCATCGGCGAGGCCTACGGACGGGCCTAGGTTTCAGTAGCGGCCAGACATGGGGGCGGGCTTAGGCTCGCCCTTTGAGTTGGGGGAGGCTTTGGGGACAGGTCGTGGACGCTTTGCTTTTTCGTATCCTGCGGTGCAGAAAAGGTCCGCAATGAGCCCGACTCGCTCATTCGTCAGCGCGCGGCGAAAGTCCGCTTATCAAATGGTGAGCTAGCTCTCAGTTTCCTCACGGAGTTGGTTCCGTAGTACCGATCCGCGACCGACGAACCGTTCAGCGGTCCGAGAGCAATTCGTGATCCGATCAATCCGGAAGTGGCGGAAGTCCGACCGTAACTCGCACCATGCCGCCAGCACTGCGACCCTGACGTAATAGGTGATGGACAGCGGCAGGACAGTGCGGTGTGTCGTAGTTTCAGAGAGATCGAGATACGAGAGGTCCACCTTCTGTTCCTCGGCGATCGCCTCACGCAGCACTGATAGTGTTTGTGGATCAACTTCCTCAATGCCCCAGTCAGACACCCCTAGGCTATCCTGGTGCAACTTGGAGGAATCAATCTTTGACAGCACACGCTTGGCTGCGTTTTCCAGTACCTTATCACCCGTTCGTGACAGCATACTGAGCCCGACGACAATCGCCTCCACCTCTTCACGACCAAAGTTCAGCGGCGGGAGATCGTAGCCTTCTGCCATGATGTAGCCGACACCGACCTCCCCTTCGATGGGCACGCGCATGGACTGGAGGGTCACGATGTCACGATAGACCGTTCTCTGAGAGACCTCCAATTGCTGCGCCAAATATGTGGATGGCACCGGTTGGTCCTGCTGTCGAAGCAGCTGTATCAATTCGAATAGCCTGTCTGTTCTTTGCATAGCACCCAGCCTTTTTCGTACCGTAGCAGAACAATGCTGACAGCCTGTTGTCAGTATTGATGAGATATCAAAGGCGCGAAAGGTGGCATGGATAATCCGGCGGAAAGTTAAATGGGTACGGCACAAGGTCTCAACGCGACTTTGCGGAGATTCATCGAAGAGCAACCGATGTTCTTCGTTGCGACAGCAGACATCTCGGGCCGCGTTAATGTCTCCCCGAAAGGAATGGATACACTTCGTGTGCTGAGTGATAGCAGAATAAAATGGTTGAACCTGAGCGGAAGCGGGAACGAAACAGCCGCGCATGTCCAGGCGACGGGCCGCATGACGCTGATGTTCTGCGCCTTCGAAGGGCCTGCGATGATACTGCGCGTCTATGGAACAGCGAAGGTCGTGCATCCGAAAGACGGCGAATGGAAGGAGGTCATATCTGGCTTTCCTGAAATCGCAGGCAGTCGTCAGGTCTTTGATCTTGCTATAGAACTGGTCCAGACATCTTGCGGGACTGGGGTTCCGATCATGAATTTTCAGGAGAGCCGCGCAGATAAGGAGCTCGTCCCGTTCTATGAGAAGATGGGAGAGAACGGCGTGCGGGACTATTGGCGACGCAAGAACACGCAAACGATCGACGGAAAGCCAACAGGAATCCTTGATGACAGTTGATATCCGACCGGCAATTTGGGCGACTTTCGAAACCGTAATGGGCGAGAGAGGCGGCTGTGGCGGATGCTGGTGCATGCTGTGGCGCAGAACCTCCAAAGAGATGGAAGCCGGAAAGGGCGAGGGCAACCGTCGCGCCATGAAGGCGCTGTTTGATGGCGGCCAAGTACCGGGGCTTGTGGCGATGCATGGCGATGATGCCGTGGGCTGGGTTCAAATTGACCGGAGAACGGCATTTCCACGGTTAGCAACGTCCCGCACGCTAAAGCCAGTTGATGACCAGAAGGTCTGGAGCGTCTCGTGCTTTTTCATCGACAAGACGTTTCGGCGGCGGGGTCTGTCGCTCAATCTGTTGAACGCAGCAGTAGATTGGGCGCAGGCTCAGGGCGCAAACGTGGTTGAGGGGTATCCAATCGACACACCCAAAAAGAAGTATCCACCCGTATACGCATGGACGGGTTTTGTGGAAACCTTCCGAAAGGCGGGGTTTGTCGAGGTCGTGCGGCGATCTGATACCCGACCCATCATGCGAAAAACACTGCAAGGCGAGGAGCGAGACAAGGATGGTTAGGGGCAGATGTGAGTGCGGCGCGGTCCGTTTCGAAGTGGAAAACGTGAGGGATACCGTGACGGTCTGTCATTGCAGCCAGTGCCGCCGCACCAGCGGGCATCTCTGGGCATCGACCTATGCGCCGTTTGATGCGTTGACGTTCATCGAAGACGAAGGATTGCGATGGTATGCCTCATCGGAGGATGCCACGCGCGGCTTTTGCAACCGATGTGGCTCCAGTCTGTTTTACCGCATGAATGGAGAGGACGGCGTTGGCATCGCTGCAGGATGTCTGGAGGACACCTCCAGCTTACGGATCGGCAAGCACATCTTTATTGGCGACAAAGGCGATTACTATCCAGTGCCTAAAGACGCCGAAATATTCGTCGGAGGGTAGTTTTCCCGGAACCGGACATTCCATGAATGTCAGCAAAGTCCGCATACCCGCCATCCGCCAAAGTCCTACACCAGCGTCATAGCGCGACCGCAAAGTCCCGGCTGGAATAATTACAAAAACCCCGTTTCCCCCGCATCTTTGCGCAAGGCTTGGCCGAGCCTTACGATCTCGCATTGCACCACCCGAGCCTGCGATTTATCACAGGTTGAAAACTGACGCGGCAGGGCAGGGATAGGCTAGATGGATACGGAAACGGTGGCCCAGAATGGCCTTGTGCTTTTGGGATGTGGCAAAATGGGGTCGGCTATGCTCTCGGGCTGGCTCGAAGGCGGTTTGCCTGCAGGGTCTGTTTGGGTTATTGATCCCAAACCGTCCGACTGGCTGCAGTCCACGGGCGTTCACATCAACATCGACCTGCCGCCGCATCCGGCCATTGTGCTGATTGCCGTCAAACCTCAGATGATGGGAGACGCCCTGCCGACGATTGCGGCGATGGGAAATGGGGACACGCTCTTTGTCTCGGTCGCCGCCGGCACCGAGATTGCGTCTTTTGAATCCGAACTTGGGGATCAAAGCCCGATCATACGCGTGATGCCCAACACGCCCGCTGCCGTGGGCAAGGGCATCTCCGCCATGATCGGCAATGCCCATGTGCGCCCGGATCAGCTTGATATGGCCCAGGACCTGCTTGAGGCCGTGGGGCAGGTGGTGCGGCTGGAGAGCGAAGACCAGATGGATGCCGTCACAGGCCTTTCGGGATCGGGCCCGGCCTATGTGTTTCACATGATCGAATGCATGGCCGCTGCAGGTGAGGCGCAGGGGTTGGCGCCTGACTTGGCGATGCAACTGGCCAAGGCGACGGTCGCGGGGGCAGGGGCATTGGCCGAGACGGCGGAAGAAACGCCTGCTGAGTTGCGGGTCAACGTCACCAGCCCCAATGGCACCACACAAGCCGGGCTTGAGGTGCTGATGGATGCCACTCAAGGCTTGCCGGAATTGATGACGAAGACCGTTGCGGCCGCGACGGATCGTTCAAGGGAATTGCGCGATGGCGGATGAGATCACATTCGATGACTTTCTCAAGGTTGATATCCGTGTCGGTCGAGTCATTCGCGCAGAACCCTTTCCCGAGGCGCGCAAACCGGCCATCAAAATGTGGATCGACTTTGGGCCAGAGATTGGTGAACGTAAAACTTCGGCCCAGATCACCGCGCATTACACACCCGAAGACCTGCCCGGCAAACTGGTCATGGCGGTCACGAATTTCCCGCCCCGCCAGATCGGCCCGTTCATGTCCGAGGTTCTCGTGCTGGGCCTGAGCGACGCAGACGGCGAGATCGTCTTGCTTGCCCCGGACAAGGACGTCCCCGTCGGAGGCCGGATGCATTGAAACGTGTCTATTTCACACGCCCTTTGCCCGAAAGCGTCGCCGACATGGCGCGCGAACACTTTGACGTGGAAATGCGGACCGAGAACACGCCACTCAAAATCGGTCAGATGCGCGCGGCGCTGAACCTCTATGACGGCGTGCTGATGATGTTTGGCGATACTTTTTCGGCCGAGGTTTTCCGCGAGGCGCAGAACCCGCGCTGCAAGGTGCTGGCCAATTATGGCGTGGGCATCAATCACATCGACCTGCAGGCCGCGTGCAGCGCCGGTGTCATGGTCACAAATGTGCCGGGTGCTGTGACAGACGCCACCGCCGATATCGGCATGACGCTTATCATGATGAGCGCCCGGCGTGCCGGTGAAGGGGAGCGGATGGTGCGCGCAGGCGAATGGCCCGGTTGGAACCCAACGCAGCTTCTGGGCACGCATGTCACGGGCAAGACGGTGGGCATCATCGGTATGGGCCGCATCGGGTCAGCCATCGCACAACGCTGTCATTTCGGGTTTGACATGAAGGTGCTCTACTGGTCGCGCAGCGAAAAGACGTTCGCCTATCCCGCAGAGCGGGTGAAAACCCTCGAAGAACTGATGGCCCGTGCAGATTTTGCCGTGGTCGCCGTGCCCGCCAGCGCCGAGACGCATCACCTGATCAATGATGAGGTTTTGGGTCACATGCCCCCCACCGCGCATCTCATCAACATCGCACGCGGTGACATCATCGATGAAGCGGCCCTGATCCGCGCCCTCAAAGACCGCCGTATTGCAGGGGCTGGGCTGGATGTCTATGAGCATGAACCCAAGGTGCCGGATGCTTTGAAGAAGATGGAGAACGCAGTCCTCCTGCCGCATATGGGCACATCAACGCTTGAAGTGCGCGAAAAGATGGGTCGCATCGCGGTGGAGAATTTGCGAGCCGCGCTGAACGGAGAAACGCCGCCGAATTTGGTGAATTGAGAGCGGGTATGAGGCTGTTGGATATGTGGGACTTAGCGGACCTTGCGTTGAGCCGTGCCTGCGGCCCTCGATTCCGTGCCTTTGGTGTGGAGAACAAAGGTATGGGATGGCCTCTAGCCTGCCATCCAATCCCTCCACGCATTAGCTCTTCTTTGCGCCCCCAACACCGCATGCCGCACCGTTACACTTGACCTCGCTGCGCCATTGCGATGAGGTGGCGCGCACCTCACAGGAGCAGCGCGATGCACAAGCCAGCGATCACAGGCACGGGCGTTTTCACACCGGAACAGACCATCACCAATGACGAACTGGTCGTCGCCTTCAACGCCTATGCTGAGCGGTTCAATGTGGAACATGCCGACGCCATCGAGGCGGGAGAGATCGCGGCCAAAGAGGCGTCTTCGTCGGAGTTCATTGTCAGCGCATCTGGCATCGAACAGCGCTACGTGCTGGACAAAACCGGTGTGCTTGACCCCACTGTGATGCATCCGCATTTGCCCGAACGCAGCAATGATGAACCCGGCATGATGGCCGAGATGGCGCTGGACGCGTGTTCGAAAGCGCTCAAACAAGCGGGGCGTGAGGCCTCTGAGGTTGACCTGATCATCTGTGCAGCCTCCAACCACGAGCGTGCATACCCGGCGATTGCTATCGAAATTCAGCAGCTCCTGGGCGCGTCTGGTTTTGCCTTTGACATGAACGTTGCCTGCTCTTCGGCCACGTTCGGCATTCAGGCCGCGGCCGATATGGTGCGCTCGGGTTCAGTGCGCTGTGCCGTCGTGGTCAGCCCCGAGATTTGCTCGGCGCATCTGGAATGGCGTGATCGGGATTGTCATTTCATTTTTGGCGATGTCTGCACGGCGGTGGTGATCGAACGTGCAGAGGATGCCAAGGGCGCGCATTTCCTCGTGCATTCGACCCGCTGCGCCACGCAGTTTTCCAATAATATCCGTAACAACAACGGCTATCTGCGCCGCACGCGTGAAGGCCATATGGAAGACCGCCGTGACATGCTCTTTGTGCAAGAGGGGCGAAAGGTTTTCAAAGAGGTGCTGCCACTGGTTTCAGCCCATATCGCCCGACATATGGAAGACGAGGGCGTTGCGGCCAGCGAACTCAAACGCCTGTGGCTGCATCAGGCGAATAAGACCATGAATGATTTCATCGGTCGCAAGGTCATGGGCCGCGTGCCTGAGGCCGAGGAACAGCCCAATATCCTGCAGGACTACGCCAATACCTCATCCGCAGGGTCGATCATCGCATTCTCCAAATACTCCGACGATCTTCAACCGGGAGATACCGGGCTGATTTGCTCATTTGGAGCAGGCTATTCCGTGGGCTCGGTTCTGGTTGAGCGTGCATAGAACGAAGCGGGCCCCAGTATCAGCATTGCGCATGCCCGTGCGTTTCGGTTAAACGCAGGCAAGGGAGACGCGAACTCATGGACAAAGCGGCAAGCTATCTGAAAAAACACACCGAGAGCTTGGTGAAGGATGTTGGCATTGAACCGGCCTGTGAACTGACGGGCAAGTCCAAGGCCACGCTCGGGCGGTATTACTCGGATCATGATGAGCATGCCGATCGGTTCATGCCCATTGATGCGGTGGCTGCGTTGGAAACAGCGGCGTCCTATCCGCATGTGACTGCCGCTCTGGCAGAATTGAATGGGATTCAGCTCGATTTTGACGAGCGTCGCCCAAACAGCGAAGAATCCGGTGGCGTGAACAGTGACGTCATCGCCCTGAGCCAGCGGTTTGCCATGCTGATGGCGGAATATCAGCAATCCATCGAGGATGGCGTGATCACGGTGAATGAGGCCAAGCGCTTGCTCAAGGAAACCACCGCGTTGCAGCAGGTTCTGATCGACATGAAGCTGCATCTTGAGGAAGAATCCGGCTAAGTCCCCCACAAAAGGAATCCTGCCCATGTCCGATATCACACGCCACCATACTGGCGACCGCATGAGCCAGATCGTTATTCATGGTGAGACGATCTATCTGGCGGGTCAGGTGGGGAACAAGGGCGACAGCGTTGCCGCGCAAACCCAGACCTGTCTGGATAAGGTCGATGCTCTTCTGGCCGAGGCTGGATCGGACAAGACACGCATTTTGCAAACCACCATTTGGTTGGACGATATGGGCGATTTCGCCGAGATGAACGGCGTATGGGATGCCTGGGTGGCCAAAGGCCATGCGCCGGCCCGCGCCTGTGGCGAGGCCAAGCTGGCGCATCCCGATCTTAAGGTCGAAGTCCTGGTCACCGCCGCACGCGGCTAGGCGCAACCTCCACGTTCAATAGCGAAATCGCCGACAGGCTGATCCGCATGGACCTGCCTTGCTGGTTGCGCTATCAGCAGGGCAAATATCGCAGATGAAAGGCCTCGCGATGTCCGGTCACGGCACTCCCATTCCCATGAGTTCTCACGCTTCCAAAGGTTTGAAAGGGCAGGCTGATGTGCCGGGGGACAAGTCGATCTCGCATCGCAGCCTGATCCTCGGGGCGATGTGCGTGGGGGAAACGACGATCACTGGTCTTCTCGAAGGTGAAGACGTGCTCGACACGGCCAAGGCGATGCGCGCCATGGGCGCCGAGATCACGCGTGACGAAGATGGGACATGGCACGTCTATGGCGTGGGCGTCGGCGGCTTTGCCGAACCCGATCAGGTCATCGATTGTGGCAATTCCGGCACCGGCGTTCGCCTGATCATGGGCGCGATGGCCACGTCGCCGATTACGGCCACCTTCACCGGTGATGCCAGCCTCAACAAACGCCCCATGGCGCGGGTCACGGACCCTTTGGCGCTCTTCGGGGCGCAAACGGTAGGTCGCTCCGGTGGGCGTCTTCCCATGACCATTGTGGGCGCGCAGGACCCAATCCCTGTAAGCTATGACGTGCCGGTGCCCTCGGCGCAGGTGAAATCCGCTGTATTGCTGGCGGGGCTCAATGCGCCGGGCCAGACGGTTGTCACCGAACGCGAGGCGACACGCGATCACAGCGAACGCATGCTTGCCGGGTTTGGAGCTGAAATCAGCACAGAAGTAACCAATGAGCACCGGATCATCACCCTCACAGGCCGCCCTGAGTTGAAGCCGCAGAGCATTGCGGTGCCACGTGACCCCTCAAGCGCCGCCTTCCCAGTATGTGCAGCACTTATCACCGAAGGGTCTGATGTGCTGGTGCCCAACATCGGCCTCAACCCAACCCGCGCGGGCCTCTTTACCACGCTGCGCGAGATGGGCGCGGACCTGACATATGAAAATGAGCGTGAAGAGGGCGGTGAGCCTGTGGCGGACCTACGTGCACGGTTCTCGCCGGATATGAAGGGCATTGAGGTGCCACCCGACCGTGCCGCCAGCATGATCGACGAATACCCGGTGCTCTCTGTGGTCGCCGCCTTTGCCGAAGGGCAAACCATGATGCGGGGCGTCAAAGAATTGCGCGTCAAGGAATCGGATCGCATTGATGCCATGGCCACGGGCCTGCGCGCCTGTGGTGTGACCGTTGAAGAAGGCGAAGACTGGTGGAGCGTCGAGGGCGGCGGGATTGGCGGTGTGCAAGGCGGGGCCACCTGCGCCAGCCACTTGGATCACCGCATTGCCATGTCTTTCATGGTTCTGGGTCTCGCCACCACCAAACCGGTGACCGTTGATGATGGCAGCCCGATTGCCACATCCTTTCCGATCTTTGAGGATTTGATGGGGGCTTTGGGCGCGGATATCCGCCGCGACTAACCATGTCTGATCTCGGCGCCCTGAGACATGAGGGCATCGGCCACATCCTGAAACCCGCCCGGCTGAGCTGTGGCAATCCCATCGGCCACAAGTGTGACGTCGTAACCGCGGTTCAGCGCGGCTTGCGTCGTCCTTGCCACGGCATGAGCCCCATCCCGCCCCATGATCCGAAGGTGCCCCACATCCAGCACCTGCAACAGTGCATCAAGCTCGCCGGTTTCAAATCCGTCTTCCACGCGCTTTAAGACTGTGTGATCGGCCAAATTGGCAAAGGGCGCGGCCAACTCAGTACCGGGCTTTCCCTTGATCAATCTCGCTTGGTTCTGCAGATGTGCGACGAGACGTGTGCCAATCCCGGACCATTCATGACGCAAAGCAATCACGGGAATGTCGTCGCGCTGGGCCAGCGCCACTTCACGCGCCACCGCTGCTTCGACTCGTGCGCGAACCCGGCCATCATATAGCGCATCGCTCCAACAGGCCTCTTGCAGATCCACCAGCAAAAGCGCCGCGCCGGGCCGCGTGCCGATCACCACACCCTCTGAGGCGCGCACCATGTAACGCGCTGAGGCCCAAAGCCAAATCGCTATGCAAAACGAAAGAAAAAGGACGACGGACCAGAACATGAAAATCGTTCTTTAATGTCGCTTACTGGATGTCAAATCTGGTCTATTGGTTTTTCTAGGGCCGAATATGCTTGTTTTGCACGAAACTGCGCCGCAAATAATTTGACCTTTGTTTTATCCAATAGGCGACGGCACTTCACCTTGCAATTGATCTGCGCACATCTTTTATATCGCAGATGGTTTCACGTCTTTCTGTTTTCGCTTTGCTGATCAAGCTCGCCTTTTGGATGCCCACTGCGGCAACCGCGGTTGAATATGAAATTGGCGAGCTGAATATGCGGGGACTGGCGCTGTCGCCAGATGGTTCAGAAATCGCAGTAGCAGCCTGGCCAGATAACAAGATTGAACAGGGTTTCCTGGCGACTGCGTCGATTGAGACGCCAGATCGATATACTGGCATCACATTGCCACACGGTGTAGTGGCTTTGACACCCTCCTTCTCGCCTGATGGAACACGGCTTCTTTTTGCGGGTGTATGTCTTACCGGATTTACCTGCGCAGACGGAGCAGATGGCTGGAACATCTACGTAGTCGAACTTTCATCCAAAAAGGTAACTCAAGTTACCTCGCAGGATGTGCGCCTGTTCAGATGGTATCCAATCGAAGGACCTGATGGCACGGTTTACTTTTCGGTTATGCCGCGTGGGGATTCTCTGTGGTTGACAAACACAACATCACTAGCATCGATTTTCCAAAAGACTGCCGTGGACAGAGAAAAACCGTTTCTTCCCAACGTGCCAATTAGCGAAAATACAGGCATACCTTTTTTGGGTGCAGCTTTGTTCGGATCGCTGATTCCATTCGGTGCTACCGACACGGAAGTGATTTTTAGAGCACGCTTAAAAGCAAGCTTTTCCGCAAGAGCCATGAATGAACGCTTCTACAACGATGCACTGGCTAAAGACCTAGATATTGATCCCAGTGACGACATCGATTTTCGAACACATGATTTACTCGACAAAGCAAAGGAACTTTACCTGTCCTATGAGGAGGGAGATAGAATTGCTCGGACATTGAGGTCCGTTTTTATTGCCAGCTCTAAAAGCGTCGATCCTTTTCATCATGTGTTTGATTTGGAGCTTGAGACTATCCGGCGACATGTTGAGTATGTCGCGTTTGATGGTGAGAACGTGTTCCTTCTCTTTAGCCCGGACAGCAATCCTGGTCGCTCAATCTGGCGGATGCGCAAGGGAAGCGCAGAAAGATTCATAAAATTGCCAAACGGCGCATACAATTTTGAGTTCATGGCAGCTGGCAAAGATGTCATTGCTGCTTCTGTAAGCCAAATCACACTGCCGAAAGGTTTCAGACACCGTATCTCAGTATGGAGATCCCGTGTGCTGCTTCCTGAGATTTTTTCAATAACGCTGGACGAGGGGGCCTGAGTCTGCCCTCAGCGTCTTACGCCAGAGGTGTAATATGATGACGCCAGCGTACCAGATTATGCCGGTTGCGATCTTTCGCATAAGCTGGAACAGATTATGTTGCTGCGAAACCAACCTTTTGGCCAAAGGTCTTTAGAAGATGAGCGAATCTGACCCTCTTGTTGTGTTCACGCCTTCGGGCAAGCGCGGGCGGTTTCCTGTGGGAACGCCGATCCTGACAGCTGCGCGTCAATTAGGGGTCGATCTTGACTCGGTTTGCGGCGGTCGCGGGATATGCAGCAAATGCCAGATCACGCCCAGTTATGGTGAATTCCCCAAACACGGCGTGACCGTGGCTGACAATGCGCTCTCGGAGTGGAACAGCGTCGAGGCCCGCTATGACGAAAAACGTGGGCTAATATCCGGGCGGCGTTTGGGATGCCAGGCGCAGGTCATGGGGGATGTTGTCATTGATGTGCCCCCCGAAAGCCAGGTGCATAAACAGGTGGTGCGCAAACGCGCAGAAGCGCGCGATATCGTCATGAACCCCTCGGTTCGCATGTACTATGTTGAAGTAGAACAGCCCGACATGCACGAACCGTCGGGTGATTTGGAACGGCTGGCCAAAGCGCTTGAGGAACAATGGGACATCGCGGGCGCAACGGCTGATCTTGGGGTGTTGCATGGTCTGCAGCCGACCCTGCGTAAAGGCGAGTGGAAAGTCACGGTTGCAGTGCAGCAGCACAGTGAAGGCCAAACACCAAAGGTTATTCAGGTCTGGCCCGGGTTTTACGAGGGTAAAATCTTTGGTTTGGCGGTCGATTTGGGCTCAACCACGATTGCGGCGCATTTATGTGATCTGACGGACGGAGAGGTCGTGGCTTCATCGGGCATCATGAATCCGCAAATCCGTTTTGGCGAAGACCTGATGAGCCGGGTCAGCTATTCCATGATGAACTCAGGCGGGGCGGCAGAAATGACTACAGCCGTCCGCAAAGGAATGAACGCGCTTTTTGATCAGATCTCCCAAGAGGCCGAGATTGACAAGACACTGATCATGGATGCGGTGTTTGTCTGTAATCCGGTTATGCATCATTTGTTCCTCGGGATTGATCCCTTTGAATTGGGACAGGCGCCGTTTGCGCTTGGCACGTCGTCTTCGCTGAATCTGCGCGCGCGTGATCTTGACCTCGACATTCACCCAAATGCCGACATTTACATCCTGCCTTGCATAGCAGGACATGTCGGAGCCGACGCGGCCGCGGTCGCCCTTTCGGAAGCGCCCGACAAGTCCAAGGACCTTGTTCTGGTCGTTGATGTTGGCACCAATGCCGAGATCCTGCTGGGCAATGCGGAAAAGGTTCTGGCCTGCTCGTCACCCACCGGCCCTGCCTTTGAGGGCGCGCAGATCAGTTCCGGACAACGGGCCGCACCGGGTGCGATCGAACGCGTCGAGATTGACCCGGCCACCAAGGATGTGCGCTTCAAGGTGATTGGATGCGACCTGTGGTCTGACGAAGAGGGGTTCACTGAGGCAACAGAGGCCACAGGGATCACGGGCATCTGTGGCTCGGGCATCATCGAAATGGTGGCTGAGATGCGTCTCAACGGCATTCTCGATGGGCCGGGCCTGATAGGGTCGCCAGAGCAGACCGGCACCTCGCGGTGTTTTCTTGATGGACGGACCTATTCCTACATGGTCTGGGATGGCAGTGCCGATGGTGGCCCGGTGATTACCGTCACCAACCGTGACATTCGCGAAATTCAAATGGCCAAGGCGGCGCTGTATTCAGGCGCGCGCTTGCTGATGGACAAGTTTGGTGTGGACGAGGTGGATCGCGTTGTGCTGGCCGGTGCGTTTGGCGCACATATCAGCCCCAAGCACGCGATGGTTTTGGGGATGATCCCTGACGCGCCGCTGGACAAGGTGACGAGCGCAGGCAATGCCGCCGGCACGGGCGCGCGTATCGCTCTGCTGAACACCCACGCGCGCCGGGAAATCGAGCAGACCGTGCACCAGATTCACAAGATTGAAACGGCCATCGAGCCGCGTTTCCAAGAGCATTTCGTGAATGCCTCGAACATCCCCAACGCGGTTGAACCCTTTCCGATCCTGAAATCCATCGTCGATTTGCCAGATGTTAATTTCAATACCGGCGGTGATACTGGCGGGGAAGGCGGACGTCGCCGCCGCAGGCGCGGGTAAAACCTTTGGAAGATATCTTTGAGTGTGAACTCTACTTTGGATTGCATACATGCATTTGCGCCTTTATTTTAAGGCCTAAACGCATGTCTGCTGTGTTCACAAAATTTTAGGGGTGTCCGCTGAAAATACACCAATATTTGGCAGGTTTAGTAAGTTATCCCCAACAGACACCCATATGATGTTACCAAGCTGCAGCAATCTGTGACCGCGCGCCTCTTGAGCAATTATGGCTCTTTTGAGACATGTAGGCAGGGCCAACGGTAAGTAATCAGTTTTCTTTCACCAAATATTTGTATGCGAGTGTTGGCCCTTTTTTGTGCCAGTATTTGAGTTAATCGGCGCTGCCCCTGGAGACGGGGTGGCGCTTTTTCTTTTGCGTCAGAGATCAAAGAACACCGTTTCGAAGTTGCCTTGCAGGTGAACGTCAAACCGATAGCCACGATCACCCGACTTTTGCGCCAATAGGCTTGCCCGGCGGTCTTCGGGCAGTGACAAAAGCACGGGGTCGACGGCGTTTGCCTCGGCCGCGTCGTCGAAATACGCGCGTGTGTGCAGACCGATATTGATCCCGCGCGCCACGATCCAAAGCGCCAGATGCGGCGCTTGGTTCCCAATCGGACCCGGCTTGATCGTCTCAAACCGCCATCGCCCGGTCTCAAAATCCGCCGCTGTTCTTCCCCATCCGTGAAACCCGGACGCGCAGCCCTCCGATCCGGCTAACTTCCCTGTTGCATCTCCCTGCCACAGTTCGACCATGGCGTCCGTGACTGGCACGCCCGCCCCATCCAGTATCTGCCCTTCAATCACCATACGCTCTCCGGGCACATCCGGTCCTGCGATGCAGGCGCCCAACGCGCTCAATGACCGCTCCAACCCCGCGGCCTCGGATGCCAATCCGATATGGACATAAGGCCCAGCTGTCTGTGAGGCGGTCTCTGGCAAAGGGGTCTTGGTCACGCTCACATCCCCTCCGGCTTGTTCTCAAAAACGGTCGCACGCCGCCCCCTCAACACGATATCAAACCGGTAGGCGAGACAGTCAAACGGTGTGGCCGCTTCCAGATCTAGCCGCGCCACCAACCGGTCAATCGCGCCTTTATCGGGAATGGCCTGCACAATTGGGCAAAGCGCCACCAAAGGGTCGCCTTCAAAGTAAAGTTGGGTAATCAGGCGCTGGGGCAAGCCTGATCCCATGACCGAAACGTGGATATGCGCAGGCCGCCAACTGTTTTCAGAATTGGGCCAGGGATAGGGTCCGGGGCGCAGCGTGTGAAACCGGTATTGTCCGCCATCATCACTTAGCGTGCGTCCGCAACCGCCGAAATTGGGGTCAAGCGGCGCGAGGTAGTCATCATTGCGATGCCGATACCGGCCACCTGCATTGGCCTGCCAAATCTCGATCAGTGTGCCCGGCACAGGCCGCGCATCCTGATCCATCACGCGTCCTTGCAGCAAGATCCGCTCGCCGATCGGTACGCCGTCGCGTGCGTAGTTTTGCAGCAGATCATGATCCAACGGCCCAAGATCACCATGCCCAAAAACAGGCCCGCTCTCCGGGACGCACCCCTCTGGCATTCGCACCAAAGGGGCCGAAGGCGCGCGCAGACGCGTGGTTTTGTAGGCAGGCGTCAGCGCCGGGGGCTGCACCGCCCAGTCACGTGCGCGATACCCGCTCATATCTCGACACCCATGTCGGCATAAACGGATTTGGCCAGCTTCAGCGCATGATTGGCGCGAGGCACTCCGGCATAGATCGCCACATGCATCAAAGCCTCGCGCACATCTTCAGGACTGGCGCCAGTATTGGCCGTGGCACGCAGATGCATGGCAAACTCGTCGTCCATGCCCTGTGCTGCCAGCAACGCTAGCGTGAGCATCGAGCGTTCCCGTAGGGTGATCTGATCGCTGGCCCAGACAGTGCCCCAAGCCCCTTGGGTTATTAGCTCCTGGAAGGGGTCGTCAAAATCAGATGCCATAGTGCTGGCGCGGTCCACATGCGCATCCCCCAGAACCTTGCGACGCACGGTCTCGCCAGGTTGCTCTGGGTCTGCCATCTATTTGCCCGTCCAGACCGGATCGCGCTTTTCGGCAAAGGCGCGGGCGCCTTCCAGCTGATCCTCGCTGTCATAGAGCACATCAACCGATCCAAATTGCCGTTTGGTGATCCGGTTCATCGCATCCTGAAACGTCATCGCGTCGGCCTCGCGCACAATCTCCTTGATCGCGGCGTAGACAAGCGGCGGGCCCGAGGCCAGAAGATCGGCCATCTCACGCGCCTTTGCCATAAGATCGGCCCCTGGATGGATTTGGTTGATCATGCCCCAGCGTGCGGCCTCTTCGGCATCGATCCAGCGCCCGGTCAGCAGCATCTCCATCGCGATATGATAGGGAATGCGCTTGGGAAGCTTCACCGAAGCCGCATCCGCCACAGTGCCAGACCGTATCTCTGGCAACGCAAACTGCGCATGATCCGCGGCCAGAATGATGTCTGCGGACAAAGCCCATTCCAGCCCCCCACCACAGCAAATCCCGTTCACAGCGGCAATCACCGGCTTGTTCATCGCCCGCAACTCCTGCAAGCCGCCAAAACCGCCGACACCGTAATCGCCGTCCACCGCATCGCCGTCTGCGGCTGCCTTCAAATCCCAGCCGGGGCAGAAAAACTTTTCGCCAGCCCCGGTGATGATGGCCACGCGCAGGTCCGGGGTGTCACGAAAGTCGCGAAACACCTCGCCCATGATGCGGCTGGTTTTCAAGTCAATCGCATTGGCCTTGGGACGGTCCAGCGTCACCTCAAGCACATGGCCCCGTGTTTCGGTTTTGACCGGGTGGTCCGTCATGATGCCTCTCCAATTCTGATCAATGCATCCACCGCAATGGCGTCCGTTTCCGTGCAAATCAGAGGATTGATTTCCACTTCTTCCAACTGTGCCGCGTGGTCGGTTACATAGTCCTGCACCGCCAATACGGCTTTTGCAGCCTTATTCAAATCACATCCCGCCTTGCCGCGATACCCGTTCAGGATCGGCGCAACGCGCAGGTCTTGCAAGGCGTCGACAATCTCGCGCTCCGTAACAGGCAGAAGCAGAGAGACACTGTCCGCCAGGATCTCTGTCAGCGTGCCGCCCGCTCCGAGTGTCAGGACAAAGCCATGTGCCGGGTCACGCAACACGCCGATGAGCAACTCAGCAACGGCACCTGTGGCCATTTCTTCGACGAGAAACCCATCGCACCGCATGTCTGTAGCCGCGTCTTCGACAGCCTTGGGCGTCGTCAGGTTCAGTGCGACGAACCCCGCTTCGGTTTTGTGCGCCACGCCTGTGCCTTTGAGAACGACGGGACAGGTCAGCGCCTTACACGCTGCAGCAGCCTCAGCGGGTGTGTCGGCTGTGATGGCGTTTGGGACGACAAGCCCGTATGACGCCAGTGTGGCTTTGGCCTGCGCCTCTGAAAGCACGCGTGGCTCAACCGGCGCACCGGGCTGCGTAACAGGGGACGCGTCCGGTACCTCCGACAGGCTGGCCACCTCAATGGCGCTCAGCGCATCATCCAGACCGTGCATCGGAACCATCCCGCCATTGACAATGCGCTGTGCCACGTCTTCTGACATGGCTTCAGGTAAGGTGGCGACCAAAGCCAATGGCTTTTGCACCTCTTGTGCCGCACTTGCCCCGGCCTCAATCACACAATCCCATGCTCCGGGATCACACAGGTCCGCGCGGGGGAAATCGACAATGATGCAGCCAATATCGACCCGCCCCTTGAGCATGGCCGTGAAAACCTCGGCCATGCGGGCCACGTCATTCCATATAAAAGTGTGGTAATCCAGTGGGTTCGACAAAGCCACCATCGGGCCAAGTGCCTTTCGCAGACTTTTGACCTGAGCGTCTGAAAGCGCCGGAAACGAAATCGAGCGCGCTTCGGCGCTGTCCGCCATCAGACTGGCCTCTCCTCCTGAACATGACATGGACACCACGCGGTTCGAGGCCAGCGGTCCGGCGCAATGCAAGAGCTTCAGGCTCTCCAGCCAGGCAGGCAGGCTTTCAACCTGTGCAATCCCGAGCCGCTTCAGAAGCGCGCGCGCGCCCGCATCACTCCCGGCCAGCGAGGCGGTATGGGATATCGCCGCGGCCTGCGCCTGCGCCGACTTGCCCGCCTTGAGCGCCACGATGCGTTTGCCAAGACCGCGTGCCTCTCTGGCCAAGGTCTCAAACGCCGTCAGATCGTCAATGCCTTCAATATGTAGACCCAGCGTTGTCACACGCGGATCGCGCAGCAATGCAAGTCCAACATCTGACAGTCCGGTTTGCGCCTGATTGCCCACCGTGGCCACATAAGCCAGCGGCAGGGCGCGCGCCTGCATCGTCACGTTGATTGCCATATTTGAGCTTTGCATCACGACTGCAACGCCACGCTCCACCCGCCTGCCGCCATGTTGGTCCGGCCACAACAGGGCCCCGTCCAGATAGTTGATCACGCCATAGCAATTTGGCCCGAGGATTGGCATTTCACCCGCGGCCTCCAGCAAGGCCTGCTGAAGATCCGCTCCATCGCCTGTTTCGGATTGTGCCTCAAGAAAACCAGAGGCAAAACAGACAGCACCCCCTGCGCCCATCTCACGCAGGCTGCGCACCATCTCGATGGTCAGGTTCCGGTTAACCCCGATAAACACCGCATCCGGCACGTCGGGCAGGGCGGTGAGGTCTGAGTACGCTTTGACACCCGCCACGTCCGTTTTTTTGGGGTGCACCGGCCAAAGAGCGCCCTCAAAGCCCATCTTGAGACACTGGTTCACAACACTTGCACACCACGCGCCACCACCGATCACTGCAATGGATTCAGGTCGGAAGAGACGGTCGAGATCACGCATTTTGTCGGTCTCGCGCAGAAAAGAATTTTGCCTCCGGCGGGGATATTTTGAGCAAGAAGAAAGACATTCTTAACCAAACTCCCTCAGCCTCACAGAGCGGCACAGGCGGGGACGCCGATGGCCGTGCAAGGAGAAGGGTCAGCCCTTTTTCAAGGAGGGGCGGCTTTGTTGTCCCCTCCTTTCTTCTTGCTGAAAATATCCTCGCCGAAGGCATTGAAACTCTTAAGCCCCCAGAGGTCGCAAAAGATCGCGGCTGATAATGTGGCGCTGGATTTCCGAGGTCCCATCCCAGATCCGTTCCACCCGCGCGTCGCGCCAGAACCGTTCAATGGGAAAGTCATCCATCAGGCCCATACCGCCAAAGATCTGCAGCGTTGCATCTGTCACCCGTGCCAGCATTTCTGACGCATAAAGCTTGGCCGAGGCGATCTCACGATTGGCCGGCAGACCCTGATCCAACCGCCAGGCGGAGGCGAGCGTCAGCCAGTCGGCCGCATCAATCTCGGTGATCATATCAGCGATCTGAAAGCTTACGCCCTGAAACTTGCCGATCTGCTGGCCGAATTGCTTGCGCTCTGCGGCATAGCTCAGTGCATAGTCAAACACCCGCCGCGCCCGGCCCACGCTCATGGTGGCGACGGTGATGCGCGTGGCGTAGAGCCATTCATTCATCACCTCAAACCCGCCATCCACTTCTCCCAGCACTTGCGCATCCGGCAGGCGGCAGTCGTCGAATTCCAGGATCATGTTCTTGTAGCCGCGATGGCTGACGGATTTATACCCCTCCCGAATGGTAAAGCCCGGCGTGCCGCGGTCGACGAGGAACGTGGTGATGCGCTTCTTGGGGCCTTTGGGCGTGTCATCCTCACCGGTGGCGATGAAGACAATGATGAAATCCGCATGATCCGCGCCAGAGATGAAATGCTTGGAGCCATTGATCACCCAATCCCCGCCCTCGCGCCGCGCGTTGCATTTCATGCCGCGCACATCCGATCCCGCATCCGGCTCAGTCATGGCCAGCGCGTCCATCCGCTCACCGCGCACGGCGGGCAGAAGATACCGATCCACCTGCTCGCCCTCACAGGCCATCAGGATGTTCTGCGGGCGGCCAAAGAAATGCGTCAGCGCCATGGACCCACGTCCCAGCTCGCGCTCGACCAAAGCGAAATCCACATGGCTCAGCCCGGCACCGCCTACGCTTTCAGGAAAATTACAGGCGTAAAACCCAAGCTCCTGACATTTGCGCTTGATCTCTTGGCTCACCTCATGGGGCACCTCACCACTGCGCTCGACCCTATCCTCATGCGGATAAATCTCGTTCTCCACAAAACTGCGCACGGTGGAGACGATCATCTCCTGCTCTTCGGTCAATCCAAACTGCATCGCGTTACTCCTCTGCATGCAGCGCGGCCAGCGCGTCCACATTGGCCGCAACATCGTCAGGCGGCGCGCAAGTCCGCCGCGTCTCCAGGCTCACATGCAGCATCAGCTGATCACAGGTCGCCATCACCTCACCATCACTGGCCCGCTTCATCTCATGAAAACAGCGCAGCTTCTTGCCACGCCCCTCGGTCACGGCGGTATGCACGACCACGCGCTCTCCGGCATGTGTTTCGGCCAGATACTTCACCGTCGTCTCCACCGTGAAATAGCTCAGCTTCTGCGTGGTGATGTAATCCTCATCCGCGCCCACTGCAGCCATCACCGCCTCGGCCGCGTCGCTGAAAATCTGACCATATCGGCCTTCATTCATGTGTCCGTTGATGTCCGTCCAATCAATCGGCACGACCCGATCCTGAGTGACCATCGGCGCGGCATCGGCAGGCGTTTCGCGCAACACATCATCATGCGCCCGCGCCACAGCACCCGCGCCCCAGTTGGCGCGCTTCATCGACCGGATGATGCCGATCAGATTGTCATCGCGTATGATTTCCAACTCGCGCGGCCCCAGCCCCCCGGCCTGGGCATCACACTGATCCCCGACCTTGTCGACGAAATCCTCCGTCAAATCCGGCACATCCATCAACTTGGTCCAGGGCCATTTCAGGCAGGGCCCGAACATTGCCAGCATGGCACGCATACCACCCTCGCCCCCGGCCAGATGGAAGGTCTGCATCGTGCCCATCTGCGCCCAGCGCAGACCCGGACCATAGGCAATCGCCGCATCAATCTCGTCCGCCGTGGCCACATCGTCATGCAAGAGCCAAAGCGCCTCGCGCCAGAGCGCCTCTTGCAACCGGTCCGACAGGAACCCTTCGATTTCGACCCGGCAATGCAACGGGTACATCCCCAACCCGCGATAAATCTTCTTTGCCGTCTCGATATGCGCGGCGTCTGTCTGTTTGCCTGCCACCAGTTCGACCAAAGGCAAGAGGTACACAGGGTTGAACGGGTGTGCGACGATCAGCCGACCGGGGTGCGCCATCTCGGCTTGCAGGTCACTGGGCATAATGCCTGAGGTGGATGAGGCGATGATCCCGTCGGTGTTCACAGCCTCAATCTGGGCATAAACCTTGCGCTTGATGTCGACGCGCTCCGGCACCGCCTCGACGATCAAAGCAGCTCCTTCAGCGGCTTCTTCCAGTGTGGCGCACAAGGTCACGTTACCCTCTTCAGGCAGCGCCACGTCCACCACCATCGGCATCGCCCGACGCGCGTTGGTCATTACCTCACTGATCTTGCGCTCGGCCTCAGGATCGGGGTCAAACACCCGCACGTCCCATCCGTTTAACGCAAACCGCGCGGCCCAGCCTCCGCCAATCACGCCGCCGCCTACGATACAGAAACTCTTTGTCATGGGTTGGTCATCCTCTATTTCTGGATCATCCGAAGCGTGTCATAGCCATTGAAGGACAGAATTTCGCGCGCGGCGATGATCCGGTCCTCGCCCTCTGTTGGTTTGCGGTCAAGCACCCAGCCATAGCTGCCATCCGGGGTTCCTATGGCGGCCGTGCGGAACCCCTCATCAACCCAGATCACCCAAAGTTCGAAACGCTCTCCGCTGCCATTCGTCAGCCGATAGCGGTTCTGTCCAAGCGGCTCGCTCCGCCAGACCTCTGCGCTGTTCTCGCAGTTGCCACTCAGAAGGCAGTCAGAGCGCAAAAATTCCACCGCCGGAGCGCCGTTCAGGTTTTCGATGAACGTGACCAGCGCGAGACTGCGATCCCCCGGAAAATGCGCCCGCATGTGCCATGGGCCAGCAAGGTCGGCGGCTGTGCCGCGTGTGGTCACGGTCAATGGCACCGACGTATCGCGGAAACCGTCATCGACCGGTGTCCTGCCAAAACAGCCTGAAAGGCTTATCAATGCAGCAATTGCAAAGGCCAGTTTAGTGGTTCGCTTCATCGGCCTTTCCTTTGCGCATCTTCCGGGTCGAGTGCTGGTAGGGATGCGGCCATTCTTGCCTGAGAAAAGGAGCAACACCATGAATATTCAGTTTGTCGGACTGCCCTTGCATCAGGTTGCGCAAACCAAGACCAGCGGTTTGGATGCCTATGACAACCCGATTGAGACACATTGCTCGGACGGCGAGGCGTATCCCTGTCGGCATTGCCTGGGCGAAACGCCAGCGGGAGAAGACTATCTGATCCTCGCATGGCGGCCTTTCGAGACGTCAAACCCTTATGCTGAGACCGGACCGATCTTTCTGTGTGCGGCTGATTGCAAGGCAATGGCACCGTCAGACAAAGTGCCGACGATCCTTGTGTCTCCGAGCTATCTGGTGCGTGGTTATTCCAAGGATGAGCGGATTGTTTATGGCACGGGTCAAGTTGTCCAAACCTCAAAGATCGCGGCGTATGCGCGTGAGCTGTTGGCCGATCCGACAATCGCCTTTGTCGATGTGCGCAGCGCGTCGAATTACTGTTTTCAATGTCGAATAGAACGTACGTAAACCCCGCCATCACACCAACGTCTCCGTATGTCCATCGATGTTCAGAACTTGACCGGAAATCTTGGATGCCGCAGGTGAGGCCAGGAAAAGAACAGTGTTGGCCAGATCATCGGCACTCACCCAGGATCGCAGGCTCACGCCTTTGACATATTGTGCGCGCACCTCGGCCTCCGGCTTGCCACTGGCCTTGGCTTCCATCGCAACCACGCGGTCCATGCGCGCGCCTTCGACGGCGCCCGGCGCAATGGCGTTGACGCGCACCCCGGCGGGGCCAAGCTCCATCGCCAGTGTCTTTGTGAGGCCCACCAAAGCCCATTTGGCCGAAGAATAGGGCGCGCGATAGGGGTGCCCCCATTGCCCGGAGGTTGACGTGGTGATCACAATCAAGCCGTCACCTTGCGCCCGCATCACACGCGCCGCCCAGCGACAGGTCAGGAAGGCGCCATGCAGGTTCACCGCGATACAGTCCTGCCAGGCCTGATAGTCCAAATCTTCGATCAGGCCCGCAGGCCCGCCGGTGCCGGCATTGGCACAGACCACATCTGCGCCGCCAAAGGCCGCTTCGACCTCTGACAAAAACGCTTCCATCTGGGCGGCGTCCGCCACATCCGCCTGACGCACGATCATGTCCGGATGCGCCTCAGCCATCTCAGTTACCGCCTGCGCATCCGCATCACAGACCGCAACATGCGCGCCGGTCTCGGCAAACCGTTCCGCCAGCCGCTTGCCGATGCCCGACGCCCCGCCGGTGATCACCACGCGCTGGGTCATAGGGTGCGGCCAGTGACGGCGTCAGTGAAAACACCGACGCAATACCGACGTGATACCGACGTGATACCGACGCGCATTCTTTACACCGGAGCGCGCTTGGTCAGGCCAAGCTTGTCCCGCACCTCTTGAGGCCCGATCACACGCGCGCCAAGCCGTTCGATTAACTCCACCGCGCGTCCCACCAGTTGCTCATTGGTGGCCAGCACGCCCTTGTCGAGCATCAGGTTGTCTTCCAACCCGACCCTTACATTGCCTCCTGCCAAAACAGCGGCGGCGACATAAGGCATCTGGTTGCGCCCCAGACCGAAGGCCGAAAAGGTCCAATCCTCCGGCACGTTATTCACCATCGCCATGAAGGTATTGAGGTCATCCGGCGCACCCCAGGGCACTCCCATGCAGAGCTGAACCAAAGCAGGGTTGTCGAGAATGCCGTCCTTAACAAGTTGTTTTGCATACCATAAATGACCTGTGTCAAACGCCTCGATCTCTGGCTTCACGCCAAGCTCGGTCATCATCTTGCCCATCGCGGTCAGCATGCCGGGCGTGTTGGTCATCACGTAATCGGCTTCGGCAAAGTTCATCGTGCCGCAATCCAGCGTGCAAATCTCGGGCCGGCATTCCGCCACATGCGCCACGCGCTCCGTGGCCCCCACCATGTCGGTTGTGTCCGAGAGGGGCAGGGGGTTTTCTGGACTGCCAAAGATCACGTCCCCGCCCATGCCTGCGGTGAGGTTCAAAACGACATCCACTTCCGCGTCCCTGATGCGGTCTGTCACTTCGCGATAGAGCTTCAGACCCCGTGCCGCCACGCCTGTCTCGGGGTCTCGCACATGGCAATGCACCACCGCCGCCCCGGCTTTGGCCGCGGCGATAGCGCTGTCGGCGATCTGCTTGGGGCTGCGCGGCACATGCGGGCTGCGATCTTGTGTACCGCCGCCCCCCGTGACGGCACAGGTGATGAAAACCTCGCGGTTCATGGCAAGCGGCATCTGTGATCCTCCCAAATCTGTTGCGAAAGCGTATCGTGCTAGCCTGAGTCAAGAATTTGCATTAAATGACAAAAATCATGCCGGAATGGACAAATTCATCTTCTCGCCCCATCAAGGTCAGCCTGCTGCTCTTTGATCAGTTCTCCAACCTATGTCTGGCCAACTGTATCGAACCACTGCGCGCGGCCAATATGCAAGGGACAGGGCAGGTGTTCGACTGGTCAATCTTCAGCCCTGATGGCTCTGCTTGCCAGTCTTCCAGCGGTCTGGACGTATTGGCACAGGCGGCTCTACCGGCCTTGCAGTCAACCGATTACCTCTTTGTCATGGCCAGTTATGGCCACAGTCGCCATGACACACCACAAATACGCCGCCTGATACGCGAGATGGCACGGCGGGCGAAAGTGGTTGTGGGCCTTGATGCGGGTCCATGGCTTCTGGCGGCTGCAGGGCTTCTGGATGGGCGACGCGCAACAGTGCACTGGGACCTGCTGGATTCCTTCACCGAACGGTTTTTGGCAGTAGATGTCGAACAGGCGCGCCTGGTGCGCGATGGTCCAGTGGTGACGTGCGCAGGCGCAATGTCTGCATTGGATCTGACGCTGGATTTGATTTCGGATCACCTTGGCATGGCTGCGCGGCTCGAGGTTGAGGCTTTGTTTATGCACGGCGATCCACCGGTGGATCAGTCGAAATCCTCAAAGCTATCTGACCCGCTTGTGCAGCGTGCCCTGCAACTGATGCGGGACAGCGTGGAAAAGCCGCTGTCGCTGACGCAATTGGCTCAGATACTGTCCTGCCAGTCGCGTACTCTGGACCGCCGGTTTCGTGCACGCCTGGGCGCACCTCCGGGCAAGGTCTATCGTCACTTACGGCTGGCCGCGGCGCGCAAACTGATCGAAGACAGCCCGATCAGCATCGCCGAGATTGCCGTGCGCTGTGGCTATGATTCCCCATCGGCGCTCACGCGCGCCATCAGACAGCATTACGGCGCGACACCACGCGCGCTACGACGTGGTTGACACAGGTCACGCCGCCACACAGTGTTCGCCGTCATGGAGAATGACAAAAAGAGTGTCGCAATCATTGGCGCAGGTATCGTGGGCGTGTCCACGGCCATCTGGCTTTTGCGGGAAGGGCATGACGTTGTTCTGATCGACAAGAACGGTCCCGGCGAAGGAACGAGCTTTGGCAATGCCGGGCTTCTGGCCTCGGCCGCGACGCTTCCGGTGCCCATGCCCGGGCTGCTGGGGAAAGTGCCACGCATGCTGTTCAAACGGAACGAGCCGCTGTTCCTGCGTTGGGCGCACCTGCCCAAACTGCTGCCATGGATCTTGCCCTATTTGCGCTACGCCAACGAGCCCGCCGCACGTCAGCGCGCTCAGGATATTCAACCCATCATTGGCGACAGTCTGGCGGATCATCAGGCAATGTCGAACGGAACAGGCGCTGAAGAGTTTATTGTTCCCACTGACTATGTCTTTGGATATCAAACGAAATCTGGATACATGGCCGATCAGCTGGCTTGGTCCGTGCGCAGTGAGCAAGGGTTTGAGTGGGATGAACTGACCGGGGATCAGTTTCGCGCCTATGATCCGATTTATTCCGATCTGGTGGGCTATGCTGCCATTTTGAAAAACCATGGGCGGATCACCGATCCGGGCGCGTATGTCAAAGCTCTGGCGCGATTTGCAGAAACCCAAGGGACGCGCATCCTGAAGGCGGATGTCACGGATGTGGTGCGCGACAACGGACGTGTCACTGGTGTGCGAGCCGGAGGCGAGACACTGCGATGCGACACAGTGGTTCTGGCGGCTGGCGCCTGGTCCAAAACCCTCGTAGAACAGCTTGGTCTCAAGGTCCCATTGCATCCAGAGAGCGGTTTTCACATGGAGCTTTGGGAGCCGTCGCTGGTGCCGCGTTCGCCGGTCATGCTGGCGGCAGGCAAATTCGTGATTACCCCTATGGACGGTCGCTTGCGACTGGCGGGCATGGTTGGATATGGCGGCTTTGATGCGGTGCCATCCCGGGCGCCATACCGGTTGTTTCTTGAATACCTGCGGCGCGCAATTCCCGAGCTGACATGGCAAGACACCACAGAATGGATGGGGCACCGCCCGGCCATGCGAGACTCGATTCCTTTCATTGGCGCGATTCCGGGTGTTCAGGGGGCCTACGCTGGGTTCGGTCACGACCATGTCGGCCTGACGGGAGGTCCCAAAACAGGGCAAATCTTATCTCAGCTCATTTCCGGAAAATCGCCAAACATAGACTTGGCGCCCTACGCCCCCGAACGGTTCACGCCCGGTTTGCGACGTTAGAACGCACCTGAACGGCCAGAAGCCTTAAAAGATTGATGAAGGTGATGCAAAACCGTTTCACCTGTGTCTTTTTGCCCGATCCCGAGTCTTTTCTTCGGGAATTATTGGGCCATATACAAGGCGCTGCTTGGCGGTTACATACATTAAAACTCAGATCAGGAACGTCCGTGTCTCTCTTCCTCGTTGTTGCACTACCCTTTTTAGGCGCGCTCCTTCCGGGGCTGATGAACAGCGCCGGACGTCAGGCCTGTGCAGGCGTGACATTCATTGTCTCTTTGGCGGCCTTTATCGGGCTTCTGACCAATTTACCGGCCATCATGGCAGGCGAGGTTGTGCAGGCGAGGGTCGACTGGCTTCCGGCTTTGGGTTTGAATTTCAACCTGATGCTTGATGGCCTGGGCTTTTTCTTTGCCTTTTTGATCCTTGGCATCGGCCTTCTTATCATCACATATGCGCGCTACTACCTGTCGCGCGACGACAATATGGGTGAGTTTTTCACCTATTTGCTGCTTTTTCAGGGCGCGATGGTGGGGATCACGCTCTCTGACAACATCCTGCTTTTGCTGGTTTTCTGGGAACTGACATCCCTCTCTTCCTTCCTGTTGATCGGGTATTGGAAACATCTGCCCGAGGGCCGGCAAGGCGCGCGCATGGCGCTGGCCGTGACCGGTATGGGCGGTTTGGCGATGATCGCGGGCATGCTCATTCTGGGCAATATTGTGGGCAGCTATGACTTCAGTGTGATCCTGCAAAACCGCGAGTTGATCCAGGCCTCGCCGCACTATGTTCCGGCTCTGATCCTGATCCTGCTGGGCTGTTTCACCAAGTCGGCGCAGTTCCCGTTCCACTTCTGGCTGCCGCACGCGATGGCCGCGCCAACACCTGTCTCGGCCTATCTGCATTCGGCCACGATGGTGAAGGCAGGGATCTTCCTGATGGCCCGTATGTGGCCTGCTTTGTCAGGCACGCCGGAATGGGTGATGATTGTCACCACCGCCGGTTTGATCACGATGGTATTGGGCGCGGTCATTGCGCTCTTCAAACATGATCTCAAGGCGCTATTGGCGTTCTCAACGGTAAGCCATCTGGGCCTCATCACCATGCTTTTGGGCACAGGTACGGCCTTTGGCGCTTTGGCGGCGGTGTTCCACATTCTCAACCACGCGACGTTCAAGGCCGCGCTCTTTATGTCTGCGGGTATTGTCGACCACGAGGCAAAGACCCGCGATATTCCAAGGCTGGGTGGGTTGGCCAAGCTCATGCCTGTGACATTTGTCATTGCAACCATTGCTGCCCTGTCCATGGCGGGTATTCCCTTCCTCAACGGCTTTTTGTCAAAGGAGATGATGCTCGAAGAGGCAACGCACACAACGCTCTTTGGGATTCCGTGGTTGGTGCCTGTTCTGGCCACCATCGGCTCACTCTTCTCAGCCGCCTACTGCTTCCGCTTCATCGGGCACACGTTCCTGGGCCCGGTGCGCGACGATTATCCCGCACACCCGCATGATCCGGGCCCTGGTATGTGGCTACCTCCGGCAATCCTCGTGGTTCTGGTGGTTGTCATCGGTGTTGCCCCCTTCCTGGCGCAGCCTGCGGTGTTCTTTGTTACCGAGGCCGTGCTGGGCGGCACGGCCGAAATACCGATTAAATACATCAAGATCTGGCACGGCCTTGTGCCTGCGCTTTTCATGTCGGTTGCCGCAGTTGTGGGGGGTCTGATTGTCCTGGCCATGTTCAAACCCTTGATGCGCGCCTGGGACGCAGCGCCGCGTCCCGAGGCGAAGGTGATTTTCGAAGGGCTCGTGGAAGCCATCGTAGGCTTTGCACAGGCGATCATCCTGCGTCTGCACAATGGATCATTCTCGCGCTACGCGGCGTTTGCGTCGCTCGCCATTGTGGTCGCCGGGTATTATGCTTGGCGCACCGGCACGGTTGGCGAGGCCACGCGCGTCATGCAGCCAGTCAGCCCTGTGGCTTTGGCAGGATGGGTGATGCTTGTCGCGGCGACCTGCGGCCTGGCGACATTGCACCGCAACCGCCTCTTGTCCCTGGTGCTGATCGGGATTGTTGGGCTGATGGTGTCGGTCGGCTTTGTATTCTTCAGCGCGCCTGACCTGGCCATGACCCAGATCACTGTCGAAGTGGTGACGATTATTCTGCTGCTTCTTGCCCTCAATTTCCTGCCCAACGTAACCCCGGTAGAAAGCTCGGCGCTGCGCCGCACACGCGACATTGCAGTCGCTATTGCCGGTGGTCTCGCAACAATGGGACTGTCGATGCACTATCTGCTGCGCGATGCGGTCACGACCCCAATCTCGGAATTTCACCTGGCCAACTCCTACAAAGGCGGTGGCGGGACGAATGTGGTCAACGTCATCCTTGTCGATTTCCGGGGCTTTGACACCTATGGTGAAATCATCGTTCTGGGCATCGCGGCCCTGCTGATTTACGCGCTCACAGAAACTCTTCTGTCCAGCACGGTGCGCGCGCGTTTGCTCAACCGCGTGCCGGATCAGCCGCAATCGGGCAGCCGCCATCCGATCATGATGGTTGTTCTCACGCGAGTGATGATGCCAGTGGTCCTGATGGTGGGCTTTTACATCTTCCTGCGCGGGCACAATGAGCCGGGCGGCGGGTTCATTGCGGGCCTGATCGTGTCAATTGGCGTGGTCATGCAGTATATGGCCAGCGGCTTTTCCTGGACCGCGGCGCGTATGCGCTACCCGTACCATGGCATCATCGGAGCAGGTGTTCTGATCGCCGGGCTGACGGGAATTGGATCATGGTTCGTCAGCAAACCATTCCTGACATCGGACTTCACCTACGTTCGCATCCCACCTTTCCAGGAGTTTGAATTGGCCACAGCGGCGCTCTTTGACCTTGGCGTGTTTCTTGCCGTGGTCGGGGCCGTGATGCTGTCTCTGGAAAGTTTCTCACGCCTCGCGCGCCGTCAGGATGCGGTGGATGATGCGCATCCGATGGATATCGACCCGTCGCGTGACGATCCACCAGACACCGACACGACGACGCAAGCGACGGAGGCCACCTGACATGGAGTTTCTTGTCGCCTCCGCCATTGGCATTCTCACCGCGGCTGGCATCTATCTGGTGCTGCGTTTGCGGACATTCCCGGTGATCCTGGGCATGTCGCTTCTGACATATGCAGTGAATGTCTTTTTGTTCGCGTCTGGCCGATTGGTTATTGGAGCGCCGCCCATCCTTGTTGACGGGGTCGAGACCTATACGGATCCGCTGCCGCAGGCGCTGGTTCTGACCGCGATCGTGATTTCATTTGGCATGACCGCCGTGGTCGTGATGATCGCACTCGGTGCGTATCTCAGCTCGGCAGATGACAAGGTGAATGATCCTACCGATCCCGAGGCTCAGGCTGAAGCCGAGGAGGACGTGGCATGACACACTGGATCCTCGCGCCAATCATCCTTCCGGCCATTCTCGCGCCTTTCATCGTTCTGGCCGCACGCTATCACATTCAGATTCAACGCGTGTTCTCCATGGCCGGTGTCGTAGCCCTGATCGCCATTGCAGCAGGGCTTGCCTGGCAGGCGTCTGATGGCACGGTGACCCTCTATCAGCTTGGCGATTGGGCCGCGCCTTTTGGTATTGTGGTTGTGGGTGACCGGCTTTCAACGCTGATGGTCCTGCTGACGGCGGTGTTGGCCTTCTTTGTGCTGCTCTATTCGATGGCATCTGGTTGGGACGAACGTGGACGCCATTTCCACGCGCTCTTTCAATTTCAGTTGATGGGCATAATGGGCGCGTTTCTGACCGGAGACCTTTTCAACCTCTTTGTGTTTTTTGAGGTTCTGCTGATCGCATCCTATGGCCTGATGATCCATGCCGGAGGGCGGGAAAGGCTGCGCGCGGGCGTGCAATACGTGCTCTTCAACCTGCTCGGCTCGACGCTCTTTCTCTTCGCACTTGGGTCCATCTATGCTGAGACCGGAACCCTCAACATGGCCGATTTGGCCCAGAGGGTGACCTTGATCGACGCCGAGGAAACCGTTGGTATCCGCGTTGCGGCGGTTCTGCTTTTGCTCGTCTTTGCCATCAAAGCGGCACTTGTCCCGCTTCACTTCTGGCTACCCTCAAGCTATGCCGAAGCGCCTGCGCCGGTGGCGGCGCTCTTTGCGATCATGACCAAAGTGGGCGCTTACGCGATTATCCGCGTCTACACGATCATCTTCCCACCTGATCTTGAGGTGACAGCCGGGCTTCACAGTGATTGGCTTTTGCCGGCAGCGCTCATTTCGCTGGCCATTGGCATGGCTGGCGTCCTG
This sequence comes from Roseovarius sp. W115, assembly GCF_032842945.2. Classification (NCBI taxonomy): domain Bacteria; kingdom Pseudomonadati; phylum Pseudomonadota; class Alphaproteobacteria; order Rhodobacterales; family Roseobacteraceae; genus Roseovarius; species Roseovarius rhodophyticola. The sequence continues at coordinate 467,701 of NZ_CP146606.1, read as the reverse complement.
GCGGCCAAAAAACTGGACCGGCTGGTCACGTTCTCGGTTATCGGCTCCATGGGTATGGTCATGGTCGCCATATCGCTTTTCACGGCCGAAAGCATCGCAGCGGCACTTTACTACATTGTGCATTCCACGCTGGCGGGTGCGGCTTTGTTCCTGATCGTAGACCTTGTGCGCAGCAGCCGTGAGCACCTGAACCTGACGCTTTTGCCCCCGTGGCCGGTGCGGCCTTGATCTCAGGTCTCTTTTTTGTGGCAGCGATCGCGATGGCCGGGTTGCCGCCATTGTCAGGGTTCTTGGGCAAACTCTTGATCCTCGACGCCTCTTACACGTCTGCAAGTGGTGTATGGGTTTGGGTTGTCGTCCTGACAGGTAGTCTTATCAGCATTGTTGGGTTTGCCCGCGCCGGAAGCATGGTGTTCTGGAAAGCAAAAAGTGTCGCGCCTGAACCCTTGGAAGACAACGAAGACGAAGAAATCGCGCCTCAGGCAGAAGCCCCTGCAACCCTGTCTTATGTGGCTGTTGGCGGTCTCTTGGCTTTGCTGATCAGCTACACGGTCTTCTCCGGACCAGTCCACGCCTATATGAGCGCCACTTCGGCGCAGCTTTTCGCGCCGCAGCGCTATTTCTCGACTGTTCTGGACACGCCCGGCAAACTGAGTAAACCCAAGCAAGAGGAGGCGCACTGAGATGAGCAAAGTTTTCAACTGGCTCTTTCCACACCCCTTCCTGACGCTCTTGCTGACGGTGGTTTGGACGCTTCTGCAGAACAACATCTCTGCAGGAATGGTGGTTTTTGGCTTGATCCTTGGAATTATCATACCGCGCATAACCGCCGTATGGTGGCCGGACCGTCCGCACGGCATACGGCTTTTGAAGCTGTTCAACTACATGATCATTGTGCTCTGGGACATCCTTGTGGCCAATGTTCAGGTCGCATGGATTGTTCTAACACGACCCAATTCCAAGCTGCGCCCGGCCTGGGTTATCGTGCCGCTTGACCTCAAACAGCCCGAAGCCATCACGGTTCTGGCGGGGACCATCACCCTGACGCCGGGCACGGTTTCTGCAGATCTCTCCAGTGAAGGACACAGCCTTCTGGTGCACACGCTGGACACGGACGACCCGGATGGTGTGCGCGATGAAATCAAGACCCGGTATGAAGCCCGCCTGAAGGAGATTTTCCTATGACCGCCGCACTGGAGTTCATGAATATCGCCTTGGTCATCGCCTTTTGCGCGGTGGCGATCTCGCAGGTTCTGTGCATGATCCGTCTGGTGATCGGACCAGACACCGGCGACCGCATCCTTGCTCTGGATACGATGGTGGTGAACGCCATCGGGATCATCGTGCTCTTGGGCATCTGGCAAGGCACGCAAATCTACTTCGAAGTGTCGATGATCATCGCCATGCTTGGATTTGTTTCGACCGTGGCTTATGCGCGCTTCAAACTCAGGGGAGATATCATCGAATGACCCTTGATGCTGTATTGATCTACATTGCCGGGATCTGGCTTTTGATTGGGGCGATCTTTGCTTTGGTGGGGTCCATTGGTCTTTTGCGATTCACCGACCCCATGACCCGTCTGCATGCCCCGACCAAGGTGGGCACGGTTGGCATCGGCGCGCTGCTGCTTGCCGGGATGATCCATGCTTTTGTGACCGGCGACGGGTCGATCCACGAGTTGTTGATCATGTCGTTCCTGTTTGTCACCGCACCGATTTCTGCCAACTTCATCGCCAAGGTGCATATCCACCGGCGTACATGCGAAACACCACCTGAGCCGCTGAAGGACAAAACGTGGTCCACGCTTGATGTGCCCGAGGAAAGGCCCAAAGCGGTTGAAGCAGAAGCGTAAGGTCTCGCAGGAAGACACTCCAAAAATGTTTCGCGCGCGAAACGCTTTAAGGTCTTGTTAGGTTTTGCAGTCTTGCAAACGGTCGGCGCGGCGGGGTGAAACCCCGCCCTACCGTTTTCTGGCCTACCGTTTTCTGGCCTGACCTATGCGCGGGCGCGCTCGCGTTTGGGATCATAAAAGGGCGTGTTGCACACTGTTGCCGTCAACCGCTTCATGCGACCGTCCATTTGACCCACTTCCAGAACCGTTCCGTTTTCGGCATGTTCCACGGCCAGCCGCGCCATGGCGATGGTTTTGTCCATGATGGGCGAGCGTGTGGCCGAGGTGATTACCCCAATCGCGCGCTCTCCGGCAAAGACATGCGCGCCATGGGCGGGCACATCGTCACTTTCAAAGCTCAAGCCTTTGAGCATTTTGCGCGGGTCGCGTGCATTGCGTTCCAAAGCGGCACGTCCCACGAAATCAGGCTTCTTGAGGTCAACGGCAAACCCAAGCCCTGACTCGTAAGCATCGACACCCGGGGCGAATTCAGCACCTGCTGCGGCAAGCCCGGCCTCGATGCGCAACATCTCAAGTGCGGCGGATCCCATCGGGGCGATCCCGAATTCCTCTCCGGCAGCCATCACAGCATCCCAAAGTGCCGTGGCATCATCCTGTGCGCAGAAAAGCTCGTACCCCAGCTCACCTGTGTAGCCAGAGCGCGCCAGCATAAACGGCACGCCCTCACGATTATTGAGCCGCGCAACCGTCGCGCCGAACCATTTCACATGCTCCAGTGCCGGAACTTGCGGTTGGGTGAAGACAATCTTCTGCAACAGGTCACGAGATCTTGGCCCTTGCAGAGCCAGATTGGGAAGGGCGCCGCCCATGCCGTGAACGCGCACCTGCAACCCTTCGGTCTGTGCCAGATCTGACAGCACCCGCGCACTTTCTTCTGTGCCGCAGCACCACCGGAACAAGTGCGGGGCAAGCCGAAAGAGCGTGCCATCGTCGATCACCGCACCGGCATCATCGCACATCAGCGCATAGGTCCCACGCCAGACGGCCAGGCGCGAAACATCCCGTGTCAGGGCCCTTTGCAGAAGCTTTTCGGCATCTGGACCCACGATGTCGTATTTGCGTAACCCGCTCATATCCTGCAGCGTGACCCGTTCGCGACAGGCCCAGTACTCACCAATCGTGCCGACACCGGGAAAGCTGACCGGTGCCCAGAGATCGCGCGCAGGTGCGAAATGTGAGGTAAACTTGGAGGTGCAGGGGTGAAACGCGCTTTCCTGGCTGATCGACATGGGCGCATCTTCCTTTTCGCGATAGGCCACGGCGCGCCGGATCGGGGCCTCAGGCTTGTAGATGCGCACATGCACATCTGTGGGGTTCCAGCCATTGATCGGGTCAATATCATCAGGACATGCTGTTGAGACACAGACCAATTCATCCATCGCTTTGAGCGCCACATAATCCCCGGGCCGGGAATAGCTTTCCTCGGTCATCAGCCCGTGATGGTTTGGATCAATCCAGGTGTTCCAGAAAAAGTTGATCGCAGGCCAGGCTGCGCGCCGTTCGACCCCACACGGCGATAGCGCGCCGGATATATTATCAGAACAGTTTACATGCCCCGGAAAACCACGCTCTTCGTATCCGCGCGCGGTGCAGGCCAATCCAAACGTGTCATGCCGCCCACAGGTATCCTGCACGACATTCATGATGGGCCGCATGTCGCGATCAAAGAACTTATCGAAAAGCCCTGGTGTCGGATAAGCCCCGCGCACCATGGACCGCGTCGCGGTGCTGTCGATCATCAGCTCTTCGCCGCGGTCCAGCCCCTCACTTCGCAGCGCCATGAAATCAGAACATTGCTGTCCCTCGACGTCGATGATCTGTACGATCTCACCGGGGTGCACCTCATAGGCGTGTGCCGTGCCGCGTGACACGGTGAACTCATCGCGCACGTCTCCGAGCGGTGGCGGCAGGAACAGGGCAGGAGACGGTTTGGCGGGTTTATGTGTGACTTCAATCGGACCCGGTGCAGCGTCACCAACAAGATCTGCTGGCAGAGTTGGGTTGATGGCCCATACGGTGCAGGCCTCTTTTGCAGACAAGGCCAAGAGCTCGTGTGTTGGCACATCCACCACTGACAAAGAGGGGCCTGCCGCTCCGCCATGTGACACAAACCAACCGGCAAGCTCGGCACTGTCAAATGCGCTCAAAACAAGCGCAGTCGTTTTCTCCAAGCCCAAAAGACCCGGTGCCGTCGTGCCCTTTTTGTCGATAACCAGCAGGCTGAGCGGCCGCGTTTCACCCCTGGGCGTGATCGACAGCAAATCACCCGAAGAGAGATCAAACCGAACCGCTTGGCGCGGGCCTAAAAGTTTGCGAAACCGCTCAGATTTGTCGGGAAACCCTGCAAAATTGCGACCATGCTTTGCATAGCCGATATTGCTGAACTCATGATGGACTGGTGTAGACACCACCGCCCGGACTCCGGTTTAAAACCATGCCGATCCAAAATTCGACAAAGGTCAAAGAGCGCAAGTCGCTACGCGCTGTCAAGAGGCGAATGATAAGGAAATCGCTATTCTGCCAGATGGCACGCAACACGCGTCTCGCCGATCACCCGCATCTCCGGGCGCTCCTGACTGCAGCGGTCCACGGCCAGCGGACAACGCGGATGAAACGCGCAACCTGTTGGCGGGTTTATGGCATCGGGAATTTCACCTTTGGGCGGATCAACCTCACGCCCAAAGGCATCCATGCGGGGGGCGGCATCAAAAAGCATCCGGGTGTAGGGGTGTTTAGGGCTTTCGAAAAGGGCATCGCGCGGCGCCTCCTCAACCAGACGGCCGAGGTAGAGCACGCCGATCCGGTCGGCCATATGCTGGACCACCGTGAGGTCATGACTGATGAAGAGATAAGTCAGGCCCAGGTCTTCGCGCAGGTCCGACATCAGGTTGAGAACCTGACTTTGCACCGACACATCCAAAGCCGACGTCGGTTCATCGCAGACAATGATCTTGGGGCCAGAGGCCAGCGCGCGCGCGATGCAAATCCGCTGTCGCTGACCGCCAGAGAATTCATGCGGATATTTTGAGGCATCTGCCGCCGACAGCCCCACCTGTTCCAGCAAACGCTCAGCCAGACCCGTCGTGTCGCCACCCCGCGCCGCCACCGGCTCGGCAATGACGTCGCGCACCCGCCAGCGCGGATTGAGCGACGCATAAGGGTCCTGAAAAATCATCTGAATGTCAGAGCGCACCGCATCGACCTTGGCGTCATCGCGCTCTGTGGCCAGATCAACACCGCTGATCTCAACCGCGCCCTCGGAAGGCGGCACAAGACCGACCACAATCTTACCAATGGTCGATTTGCCCGACCCGCTTTCGCCAACCAGCGCGTAAACCGTCTTTTCCTCGATGTCGAAACTCACATCCGAGACGGCAGTCAGAAGCGCCACGGGCAGACGTTCAATCACACGGTTGAGCCAGGGCTTTGAGACGTCAAAAACACGCGTCAGGTTACGCACCGAGATCAAAGCGCTCATGCGACAGACTCCTTTGCCGCGAGGGGAAACCAGCAGGCCGCGCGCCCGTCGCATGTATCAAGGCGGGGCGAGGGGTCTTGCCGACACCGGTCCTGCGCAAAGTCGCACCGTGGGTTGAAGGCGCAGCCCGTGGGCAGCGCGCCCAGGCGCGGCATAGAGCCCGGGATTTGGCGCAGGCGCTTCTGGCCCTGGCTGGCCAGCGGGGTCGAGGCCATGAGACCCGAGGTATAGGGATGCTGGGCTTCGGTGATCACCTCGCGTACCGGACCAAGCTCGGCCAGCCGCCCGGCATACATCACGGCCACGCGGTCTGCGGCCTCGGCAATCACGCCCATGTCGTGGGTGACCAGCATCACCGCCACGCCGCGCTCACGGCAGAGCCGCTTCAAGAGCGCAACAATCTGGGCTTGCACCGACACATCAAGCGCCGTGGTCGGCTCATCCGCGATGACCAACTCCGGCTCGGCACACAAGGCCAGTGCAATCACAACCCGTTGCCGCATCCCGCCAGAGAACTCATGCGGATAGCTGTCGATCCGTTGCGCGGCGGCGGGGATGCCCACTTCTTCGAGCGCTGCAATGGCCCGTTTCTGCGCCTCGGCCTGACCAACACTGAGATGTTCCTGAATGGTCTCGGTGAGTTGATCGCCCACGGTCAAAAGCGGATTGAGAGAGGTCAACGGGTCCTGAAAAATCATCCCCATATGCCGCCCCCTGAGCCGACGTAGCTTGTTTCGCGAGATGTTGTGAATGGGCTCCCCCTTTAGCAACACCTCCCCGGATGTGATCCGCGCCGGAGGGTCGAGCAAGCCAATCACAGCATTGCCCGTCATGGACTTGCCCGCCCCGGACTCGCCCACCACGCCCAGGATCTCCCCGGCATGAATGTTATAACTGACCTGATCCACAGGCCGCAGAATGCCGTGGCGGGTGGGGATTTCCACGACCAGATCGCGAACGGAAAGGATGGGGGTATTTGTCATCGCAACCTCGGGTTCAACGCGTCTCTGAGCCAATCGCCAAGCAGGTTAATCGACAGCGCCAGCGCCAGAAGCGTTGCCGCGGGGAACAGCAGGATCCACCATTCACCCGAGAACATGAACTCTTGCCCGATGCGGATCAGGGTGCCGAGGGATGGCTTGGTGGGCGGTGCGCCGACGCCAAGGAAGCTGAGCGTGGCCTCGGCGATAATGGCCAGAGCCAGCGAAATCGTGGCGATCACCAGCACTGGGTTCAGCACATTCGGCAGGATATGCCGCAGCATGATGGAAAACCGCGAACGGCCAATCAGCTTGGCGGCCTGCACATATTCCTTGTTCTTCTCCACCAGCGTCGTGCCGCGCACCACCCGCGCGAACTGCACCCAGTCGCTCAGACCAATGGCCAGGATCAGCACCCAGATCGCCATCTGATCGCGGTACTCAGCCGGCGTAATGCCCTTGGCAATCCCGAAGATCAGCATCGCCACAAGGATCGATGGGAAGGTGAGCTGCACATCCGCGATGCGCATGATGATGCTCTCGGTCCAGCCACCCAGATAGCCCGCAATAAGACCCAGTGTGACGCCAATGAGCATGGCCAGCAGTACCGCCGAGAACCCGACGAATAGCGAGATGCGCATGCCATACAGGATCGTCGAGAACACGTCGCGCCCCTGATCATCCGTGCCCAAAAAGAACGTATCGCCGGTAAAGGCATTGGCCTCTCCCGGTGGCGTGAACCCGTTCATCAGGTTCAGAGTGGCCGGGTTAAAGGGATCAAATGGCGCAATAAGCGGCGCAAAGACCGCTGCCAGAACCAGAACCAGAACAACGACGGCCGAAACAATGGCCACCGGCGCATGGCGGAACGACCACATGAAGTCGCTTTCCCAGATGCGTTTCATGCGCGACGGGGCAGGGGCAGAGACTTGGGTCTCAGAAAGCGGCGCGTCTGTCATCAGTGGCCTCCTGCTGTGCGATCCACGCGCAGGCGCGGATCAATGGCAAAGTAAAGCATGTCGACAATCAGGTTGATGCTCACAAACATCACCGAAATCATCATGAGGTAGGCGGCCATAACCGGAATATCGACGAACTGCACCGCGTTGATAAAGAGCAAGCCCACGCCCGGCCACTGAAACACCGTCTCGGTGATGATGGCAAAGGCGATAATGCTGCCAAGCTGCAGGCCGGTGATGGTGATGACCGGCACCAGCGTATTCTTGAGCGCATGGCGGAAGTTGATGGCGCGGTCCTTGATCCCGCGGGCGCGGGCGAAGCGGATGTAATCCATGCGCAGCACCTCAAGCATCTCGGTGCGCACCAGCCGCATAATGAGCGTCATCTGGTAAAGCCCCAACGTAATCGCTGGCAGCACCAGCGCTTGCAGACCACTTTGGGTGAGAAAGCCAGTGGACCACCCGCCAATCTGCACGGTTTGTCCGCGACCAAAGCTGGGCAGCCATCCAAGCTCGACGGAGAACACGTATATGAGCAAAATACCGATCAGGAAGGTCGGCAAAGACACCCCGATCAGCGAAGCTGTCATGATGATGTTCGCGGTTACCCCTCGTTTTCGGATGGCCGTGAATATCCCAAGGGCGATCCCGCCCAAAAGCGCCAGAAGTCCAGAGACAAAAGCCAATTCAAGCGTGGCAGGCAGGCGTTCCAGCAAGATATCGGCGACAGGTCGTCCCTGCCGGTAGCTCAGGCCGAAATTGCCCTGCACGGCATTTTCCAGGAATTTGTAGTATTGCACCACGAAGGGCTGATCGAGGCCAAGGTTTTCACGCAACCGTTCGACATCTTCCATCGTCCGTTCTTGCCCAAGCATGTTTTCGATCGGATCGCCGACAAATCGGAACATCGCGAAGGCCACAAGACCCACGACCAAAAGCACGAGTGCGGATTGCGCCACACGCCGGATGATATAGGCAAGCATGATCGTCCCCAATCAAAGCTGCATGCACGTGTTGTTGTTCTCTGGCATGCAAAGGGCAGGGCGGCCCGCTAAGGCCGCCCCGCGCTGTCTTAGTTCATTTTGAAGAATTTGAACTTCGGATCATCTTCCGGGCTCACTTCGGTGCCGACCTTGTCGGTCATGCCCCAGTTGAGCACCTGGTGGTGGATCGGCACGTAAAGCGCCTCTTCCTGCACCACAGTCCAGATATCGTTGATTGTCGCGTTGCGCGCCTCAAGGTCTGTCTCTGAGGCAAGACTGACAATCTTGGCATCAAGATCCGGGTTGGAATAGCCTGTCCCGTTCCAGCTGCCGCGCTCTTCGCCACGGGTGTGGACGAGGAAGTTGAAGATGTATTCCGAGTCGTAGGTCGGAACACCCCAGCCCAGCATATAGAAATCCGTTTCATCATTCTGGATAAGCGGGAAATGCTGCGCTTTTGGCTGAGCATTGAGGTTCACGGTCACGCCGATTTGCGCCAGCATGCCCACGGCTGCCTGACAGATGCCCTCATCATTGACATAGCGGTCGTTCGGACAGTCGAGCTGGATTGAGAATCCATCACCATATCCGGCATCCGCCATCAGTGCCTTGGCCCCTTCGACATCTGTTGTCGAGCTTGCGTCCATGTCTGCATCCCAGCCATTGACGAAGGGCGGTGCGATCATGCCCGCAGGCTGCGACTGCTCACGCATCACAACCTTCTTGATCGCATCGCGGTTGATCGCCATGGACATCGCCTTGCGCACGCGCGCATCAGCCAGAGGGTTCTTGCCCTCGACATTGTCGTTGCGGATGTCTTCGTCACCCATGTTCATGCCGAAGAAGATCACCCGGTTTTGCGGCGCTGTTTTCACCACCAGACCGGCGGTGTCCGCCACGCGGTCAAGGTCCTGAACCGGCACGTCCTGAATGAAGTCAACTTCGCCCGAGAGCAGAGCGGCCACGCGTGTCGCAGCGTTCTGAATCGGGGTGTAGACGATCTCGGTCACATCAAGCTGGAACTCGTCTTTGCCCCAGTAGCTTTCATTGGCCGACAGGACCGTTTTCACATCCGGCTCACGGCTGACGACCTGGAAAGGCCCGGTGCCGTTTGTGTTGGTCGAGGCAAATGTCGTTTCACCGCCCGCGATGTCCTGCACCGCTGTGGCATTGTTCGCCTCGGTCCAGGTTTTGTCCATCATGAAGAGGTTGGTGAGGTTTGCTGGCAGAATGGGGTTTGGCCCGTTGGTGACAAACTCAACCGTGTGATCATCAACGGCGCGCACCTCGGTGATCGAGGTCAACAGCTCTTTCATGGCCGAGTTTTCGGATTGCGCACGATTGATCGAGAACACCACATCCTCTGCGGTGAAGTCCGATCCGTCATGATAGGTCACACCCTGGCGCAGGTTGAACACCCACACATTCGGATCACCCTCTTTCGGTGCCCAATCGGTGGCCAATGCGGCCTGAAATGCGCCGGAATGGTCGCGAATGATCAGCGGCTCATAAATCTGGTGCGCCAGCGTGTGGGTGGGCCCCTCGTTCTGCGCATGCGGGTCCAGTGTCAGCGAGTCGCCCGCGCGTGCCCAGCGCAATGTCTCTGCCGAAGCGCCTGCTGCCACTGTCGACAGCAACAGCGCAGCAAGAATGGTTTTCTTTTTCATAATTGTCTCCCTGATTGTGCCCCGGCCCAGGCGTGTCCGGAGCTATCCCACGACAATATCCAAAGCGTCACGCGCTGCAAGAAACTTCGACTCTGGGTTGCGCGAGGGAAAGAAGCGAGTTGCTGCGGAAGTTGCCCGCGCGTGTTGACAGAATTCGCCTGCCAGTGGCGGAGAGGCTATGTGTCGAGCGTCAATGTCACACGATCTCCTGCAAAAAACGTTCGCCCGTATTCTACCGGCTGTCCTTCCAGATCGACATTCACCCCGGTAGACCGCAGCAACGGATCACCTTCGCGCATCTGCAGGTGGAGCGCCTGAGTTGCATTGGCCAGCACGGCCGTTAGACGTGTGGACTTGCGTGTGTAATCTGTCACGCCCGCAACACCCAAGGCCTCGGTCACACCTCGGCTCTCCAGCAAAGCCCTCTCAATTCCCGGCAGACGCGTGATTGGAAACAGGCTCTCGAAAACAGCGATCGGTAGGCCATCTGACAGGGACAAACCGTGAAAAGCGCACACCGGGTCTCCCTCAGCTATATCAAGCACTTGTGCCTCTTCCGCAGATACTGCGCGGGTCTCGATATGAAGAAGGCGCTTTTGCGGGGTACGGCCTGCGGCGAGCAGGTTTTCGTGAAACCTGACGCGTTTGCCAATTGGATACTCCGTGGGACGGGCCGTTACAAAAGTGCCTGATCCGCGCCGCGTACGCAGCAGACCTTCATCGACAAGTTTGGATACGGCATGGCGTACCGTGTGGCGATTAACGCCAAACTTTTTGGCCAGTGCCGCTTCTGTCGGGAGCTTGTCACCGGGCGCATAAAGACCTTCGGAGATATTGTCCCGGAGCGCCGTTGCAATCGCCAGCCAGATTGGAGTGCGGGCGCGGCCAGAGATGGGGGCGTCATGCAAAGGTCAACATCTCCTCTGTTCAAACGTGGATGGTTTGATATGATATGTCTAGTTGTATATTAATTTGGCAAGTTGTCTACATGACCGCATACACACGTCACAATGCACACCGCCCGGCTTGGCCCGGCGCGCAGAGCAAAGCGGTGGCAGCATGACCCTCACGGTTTTCAGCGCGGTGATTTTCGCCGCGCTTTTGCATGCAGGCTGGAATGCGTTGGTCAGGGGTGGGCGTGACAAGACCACATCCATGGCGGCGGTTGTGGCGGGTCAGGCCTTGTTCGGCGGATGTCTTGCCGCAGTGCTGCCGCTGCCTGCGCCCGAAAGCTGGCCTTGGATCGCAAGCGGTGTGATCCTGCATATCGGTTACCAGTTCTTTTTGTCCGCAGCCTATCGCACTGGTGAGTTGAGCGAAGTCTACCCATTGGCGCGAGGGACGGCGCCGCTTTTGGTTGCCATAACATCCGTCACGATCCTGGGCATAACGCTTGGTCCGTTTGAGTGGATAGGTGTGATCCTGATTTCCTGTGGTCTGGCAAGTCTGGTGATTGTCCGAAGCAATGGACGCTTTCAGCTGCCGGCCCGGGGGACTTTGATGGCACTTGGTACGAGCGTCTTTATAGCGGCATATTCTCTCAATGATGGATTCGGCGCGCGCCTTTCCGGTTCCCCTGTTGCGTTCTTTGGGTGGCTGGCGCTAATCAATGGATTGGTATTCACCTCAATCCTTCCGTTTTGGCGGCCTGATGCCCTACGTGCGCTGCCCGGCGCATGGCCTGTCGTGGTGATCGGAGGTGGTGCGTCCTTCGCGGCTTACGCCCTAGTGGTCTGGGCTTTCACGCAAGCGCCCATCGCAACGGTCTCGGCGCTGCGAGAGACATCAATCCTCTTCGCCCTGGCCATCGGCGTGGGCCTCATGGGCGAAAAGGTTAATCTCCGCCGACTTGTCGCCGTCTTCCTGACGTTGCTCGGTGCTATCGCTCTTCGGCTGGGGAAATCATCATGAAAACACCTGCCTTCGATTGCCGCAAAGCGCACGGGATCAAGGGGGCAATGGCGGTGAACTGCGATGATTGAAGGTCTGTCTCACATCACCTTTGTCTGTCAGGATATCGACCGTATGGCCTTGATCCTGAGCGAGATGATCGGCGCCGAGCAAATCTATGCCTCTGATGAGAAGACTTTCTCTCTCTCGCGAAAAGTTTCTAAGCGCAGGCGGTCTTTGGATTGCGGTGATGGAAGGCCCATCCCTTTCAGAGCGCAGCTACAATCATGTGGCCTTCAAAGTCTCCGAGGCTGTTTTGGAGGAGGCAACCCAAAAGGCCGAAAGACTCGGGCTGGACATTCGCGCACCCCGTCCCCGGGTTCCGGGCGAAGGCCGGTCGCTCTATTTCTATGACGAGGACAATCACCTTTTTGAATTGCACACCGGCACACTCGAAGAACGCCTCGAAAGATATGCGCAGAAAGACACGGCTTTGCTTTGACATTGACGGCAGTGGTGATCCTGTAGATCATTCTGAGGCTTCAGGTTCGAGTACAAACCAAAAGGCAAAGTGATGCGCGCGGCCATCGTCAGAGAATTCAACGAAGACCTGTCCATCGAAACAATGGCCGATCCGGCCTGTCCCGACGACGGCGTGGTGCTCGAAGTCGCGGCCTGTGGGGTGTGCAGGTCTGACTATCACGGCTGGACCGGCGAGCATCCTCTGATCAAAAGCGGGTCGCTTCTAGGCCATGAGTATTGTGGCACCGTCGTCGAAGCCGGACCTCAAGCTCAACACAAAATCGGCGACCGCCTGATCGCGCCGTTCATCCTGGGATGTGGCAGTTGCCCGGCGTGCCACACAGGCGTGTCCAACACCTGCGCACACCAGATCGTGCCGGGGTTCAGCGCGCCCGGGGCTTATGCCGAATATGTCGCCGTGCCCTATGACCATAACCTGGTGCATCTGCCCGAAACCATGACGCCTGCGCTTGCTGCCGGCTTGGGATGCCGTGTCACAACGGCGTGGCATGCCCTGACGGACAGGGCCGCTGTCAAAGCCGGGGAATGGGTTGCTGTCCATGGCACGGGCGGCATTGGGCTGGCCACTTTGCTCTTGGCAAAATGGCTGGGGGCACAGGTCGTGGTTGTTGATATCGTCGACGAAAAACTCGAACACGCAAAGCAACACGGTGCCGATGCTCTTGTGAATGCCGCAAAGGAAGACGCCGCTGAAGCCATCCGGGACATCACAGGCGGCGGAGCTCAGGTTTCCATTGAGGCCTTGGGCATTGAGCCAACCACCAACGCCTCAGTGGAATGTCTGGCAATACTTGGCCGTCACGTGCATGTGGGCATGCCCGCCGGAGATGGCCGCATGGAAATTAACCTGCGCGCGATCTATGCCAAACAACTGTCCTTCTTCGGCACACGAGGCATGCCGTCCTGGAAATACCCGTCACTCCTTGGAATGATCGAACGCGGTGAGGTGGACATCAGCCCCATGGTCGCCCGCGAAGTGCCGCTCTCTGGCGCCAGCGCCGAGCTTCGTGCCATGCACGGACCAACGTCGCCAGGTACGGCGGTGATTACGGACCTTAAGAGCTAGTCCAGTTTGAAACCCTGCGCGCGGATATACGCCCCGAAGTCTGCGCGCTCTTGCTGGCTGTATTGGCGCACTTTATCGTCTGACCATCCATAGTCGTCCTTATGCCCAAACTTTTCCGCAAGGCGCTGCGTCGAATACGGCTGCGCCTCTCGGCGCGCGGTATCATAGGTTTCAACCGCTTCCTGCAACCCGTCTTCGCGATACCGGTCCACATGGCATGTGGCCGACAACGGCAGGCGCTTGGCGATCTTGGCTGGTTCCTTTGGATACCCGATCGCCAGCCCCGCGAAGGGGAACACATGTTTGGGCAAGTTCAAAAACTCTGATAGGGCGCGTGCTTCATTGCGCACCGCACTGATCGGGCAACAGCCTAGTCCAACGGCCTCAGCTGCCGTGACAAACGCGCCCAAGGCAATGGCGGCGTCCCCGACGGCGTTGAAAAACGCATCAATATGGTCATTGGCAAAGGGCACATTGTGCCAGTCATGCAGCAACCTCTGCCGCCGGTTGTTGCCGCAAAAAACTGCGATCATCGGTGCATCTGCGACCCAGGACTGACCTGAAACAAGGCTTGCAAGCTCGGCACGCAGGACCGGGGATTGCAGCAGGATGATATCACGTTGTTGCAGATCGCTTTTCGTAGGCGAAGCCATCGCGGCAGCGCACAATAAATTCAGAATGCCTTGTGGCACGGGTTTGTCCTGAAACGCACGACAGGATCCTCGGGATATCATTGAGTGCAGCAGCTCAATCGGTGCGTCGGCGACTTGCACCTCTGGCGCATCATCATAGCGCGCGCTCAAAAGGTCTTGCAGATTGGAGTCGGAGGCGTGTGTCATGTGTTTCCAGCGTTTGCAGGTTTATGAAAGAAAAACTAACAAATACCGTAAGAATTTATCGCATTCATTAAGTTTTCCTATACGCTATACTGTTGCACAAAGCTGACGCCCTGTGGAAGACAAGACCCGGAAAATGACATCGAATATCCTGAAAGTCACACTCGAACGCAATGCCGGTGGGCAGACCGAATTCGATGTGCCGGCCTACGAAAGCCAGACCGTTCTGGATGTCGTGTCCTGGATTCAGCAGAACGCCGATCCGACGCTGAGCTATCGCTTTGCCTGTCGCGTGGGGATGTGCGGGTCTTGTGCAATGATGGTTAACGGCGTGCCGCGGTGGACATGTCGCACGCATATCTCAAAGGTTCTCAATGGTGACGCAGTCACAATTGGTCCGCTGCGCAATCTGCCGGTGATCAAGGATCTGGCGGTGGACATGGATCCGTTCTTTGACAAATGGGTTGCGGCTGAGGCGGTGCATCACGGGGCTTTGACGCGCGATGATCCGATTGCCTCAGTTGATGAGACCAGCGAAGAGCGAGTGACGGCCAATGCCGGGATTGAGTGCATCAACTGTTCGGTCTGCTATGCCGCTTGCGATACGGTCGCAGGCAATCCCGATTACCTTGGGCCGGCTGCCTTGCAACGCGCCTGGACTTTGCTCAACGACGCCAAGGACGAAGGTCGCGCTGCCATCCTTGAGGCGGTGTCGGGGCGTGGGGGCTGCCACAACTGCCATTCCATGGGGTCGTGCACCGCCTATTGCCCCAATGATCTTGACCCGATGTCGGCCATTGCCGGGTTGAAGCGGGAAACGGCCAAATCCTTTTTCAAGCGGGGGCGCTGATGCTGAGCTTGCGTCTATACATGGCTCAAAGGATCACCGCGCTTTTGATGGCGCCTTTGGTTGTCGGGCATCTGGCGGTGATGATCTATGCCATTCAGGGTGGTTTGAGCGCCGAGGAGATTCTTGGTCGCACGCAAGGTTCACTCGCGTGGTTCCTGTTTTACGGCACGTTCGTCGTTGCGGTTGCCGTTCACGGGGCCATCGGCCTGCGCACGGTTGTGCATGAATGGGGTGGGCTGAAAGGCACCGCACTTGAGCTTTTCATGTGGGCTGTGGGCTTGGGTCTTTTTGCAACGGGAGCACGCGCCGTCTGGGCCGTGACATTTGCATGAAGGCGGCGGCGGGCATAACCTCGCGTGCGCACCCGCTGTGGCTGGCCTATATTTTGCACCGTCTGTCAGGCCTTGGCCTTGCGCTGTTCCTGCCCTTTCATTTCTGGGTGCTGGCGCTTGCGACGACTGATCCTGCAAGGCTCGATGGGTTTCTCGCCTTGACAGAGGCAGGAGCCGTGAAATTCGCCGAATTCGGGCTAGTCTTTTTGTTGGCGGTGCACATGTTCGGTGGTCTGCGTTTGATGGCGCTGGAGTTTCTGCCCTGGACGCCGTCGCAAAAGACGCTGGCCGCCGGGGCGGCAGCCCTGTCGTTCCTGATTGCCACACTGTTTCTGCTGAAGGCGATTTGAGATGCGTTTGTCAGACATCGAAAGACACGACACGGATATTCTGATCCTCGGCACTGGGGGGCGGGGCTTTTTGCGGCGCTCCATGCTCAGCAATCCGCGCCCGAGGGAACCAACATCACCATTGCGGTCAAAGGCCTTATCGGCAAATGCGGCTGCACCCGGATGGTGCAGGGCGGCTATAACGTGGCGCTGGGCGGCGGCGATACGGTTGAGCGGCACTTCATGGACACGATCAACGGAGGCAAGTGGCTCCCCAATCAGGATATGGCCTGGCGGCTCTGCGAGCAGGCGGTGGTGCGCATTCGCGAGCTGGAAAACGAGGTTGGATGCTTCTTTGACCGCAATCCGGACGGATCCCTGCATCAAAAGGCGTTTGCCGGGCAGACGGCGGATCGCACCGTGCATAAGGGGGACCTCACCGGCATCGAGATCATCAACCGTTTGATGGAGAAGGTGCTCGCCAGCGGCGTTGAGAAACTGCAGGAGCATCGTGCCATCGGGTTGATCCCGACGAAGGACGGCAGCGCGTTGGCCGGTGTTCTGATGATCGATATGCGCACGGGGCGCTTCCGGTTTGTGCGCGCCAAGACGGTTCTGATGGCCACGGGCGGCGGGCCGACGATGTACAAGTACCACACGCCCTCCGGCGACAAGACGATGGATGGTCTTGCCATGGCCCTGCGGGCAGGGCTGAAGCTGCGCGACATGGAGATGGTGCAATTCCACCCCACGGGGCTTCTGGCCGGTGACCACACCCGCATGACCGGCACCGTACTGGAGGAAGGCCTGCGCGGGGCAGGTGGTCAGCTCATCAACCATGCCGGTCAGCGGTTCATGTTCGATTATGACGGCAAGGGCGAGCGCGCCACGCGGGATGTGGTTAGTCGCGGCATCTATGCCGAGATGCGCAAGAACAACAATCCGGATCAGGAAGGCGTCTTCATCTCCATGTCGCATCTGGGCCCTGAGTGGGTGGCCGAGAAATTCAAAGGCATGGTCAAACGTTGTGCCGACTGCGGCTTTGATCTGGCCGGTGGCAAGGTCGAGGTGGTGCCCACGGCGCATTACTTCATGGGCGGCGTGGTGGTCGATGTGGACACGCGCACGGGCTTGGAAGGGCTTTATGTGGCGGGCGAAGATGCCGGCGGCGCGCATGGCTCCAACCGGCTCGGCGGCAACGGTGTGGCCAACTCCACCGTCTATGGCGGGATAGCGGGCGATACAATGGGCGCGGATATCGCTGGCATGAGCCTGCGCGATCCCGATGAGGCCGTCCTGGAGGCTGAGTTTGAGCGCGCGATCTACCCGCTGAGCCGCAAGCCGGATCTCGTTCTGCCCCTGCGCAAAGAGCTGCAGGATCTGATGTGGGAAGAGGTCGGTGTGATGCGCACCGAGGCGGGCATGAAACGCGGGCTGGAGGGGATTGCGCAGGTGTCGGATGCTCTGATGGGTGTTGGCGTAGAAGGCAGCAACCTGGCCTTTAACCTCACCTGGCACGACTGGCTGAACCTACGCTCGCTTTGTGATATCTCTGAGGTCATTGCCAAGGCCGGGATCGCGCGAGAGAATTCCCGTGGCGCGCATTACCGTGAGGATTTTCCTGATCCGGGCGCGATGGAGGAGAGTGAATACACGGTGGCGACGCAAGGCGCGGACGGCGTCGAGGTCACCCGCGAGCCGGTCGCATTCACTATCGTGCGGCCGGGAGAGACGGTGCTGCCGGAAGGTGAGCCAGAGACATTGGTGGCGGCGCAGTGAGACGTCGCCAAGCAAAAGCCGCAGTCCCGGACTTGATCCGGGACCTTGTTGTCACATTGAGGTCCCGGATCAAGTCCGGGACTGCGAATTAGTCAAAGGGTGAACACCATGATCCCCATTACCCTCATCCAAAAAACCGCCGAAACCCTCATGGACAAGGCCGCCATCGAGATCCCGCAGGACTATCTTGATGGTCTGCAAAAGGCCGCCAAGACCGAAGACGGCGATCTGTCGTCCTTTGTCCTCAAGGCCATGCTGGAGAATTACGAGGCCGCCAAGGAAGATCGCCGCGCGATGTGCGGCGACACCGGTGTGCCCCGCTGGTTTGTGAAGCTGGGCAATGAAGCACGGGTTGAAGGGGGGATGGTGGCCCTGGAAGCCGCTCTCAGACGGGCGACGGCCAACGCCACCAACGGTGTGCCCCTGCGCCCCAACCGCGTGCACCCGCTCTGGCGCACGGATCATGACAACAATGTCGGCATCGGCGCGCCGGAGATCGAGTACGGTTTTGAACCCGACGGAGAATGGATTGATCTCATTACCGTGCACAAAGGCGGGCTCTTTGGCACGGATTACCGCATGCTTTTCCCTTCCGATGGGATACAGGGGATCAAGCGGTTCTATCTCGACAGCCTCATGGCCTTTGGCAAACGCGGTCTGGCCTGTCAGCCCGCGATCATCGGCATTGGGCTGGGCGGCTCCAAAGATATCTGCATGACGCTTGGCAAACGCGCCTCTGTTCTGCGCATTGTGGGCAGCCGCAATTCTGACCCCCGGATTGCCGAGATGGAGGACGAGTTCAAGGAACTTGGTAATTCCATCGGCATGGGGGCTATGGGTTTTGTCGGCAAAAACATGGTGATCGATTGCAATATCGAGGTGGGCTACTGCCACACAGGCGGCATGCCCATGTCGGTGCACGCCTTTTGCCTGTCGTCCCGCCGCGCCGTGGCGCGCATCCATGCCGATGGCCGGGTCGAGCACCGCACAGACCCCGATTGGTTCACCGACTATCAACGTCGCGAAACGGTAGAATGGGAACCGGCACGGGAGGCGGCGGAGTGAGGCGAAATCTTGAAAAGATTTCTGTCCGGAGTCTTTTCAAGACTCCGCGTCCCGCCAGAACCAGAGTTTGAGCAACCGATGCCAGTTTATACCTTTGCATATCGAGTAGGACACGACGCGGCCTTGTTGAATGATGAGGAGTGGAAGCAGATAGAGCCCTTGATGGACGTGCGTCGGCGTGTGGAAAGTATTGTTAGGTATCAAGAAGAGACGGCAGTTTCGAGCGATGAAGCCAGCTTGAAGGATCCTTCAGGCATGGAAGCTCTTCAAGTCTACTTTGAAATGACCGGCGTAGAGCTAGAGCACCCTAACCAGCTATATGGCGTAAAGCTATCTGAATATGGCTCCCTGTGTCCTAGCTGTTTAAAACCGTTTCGAACACCGCGCGCAAAGTTCTGTGCCAACTGCAGCTACAGGTTGCCCGAGGGGCAAGTTGCCGGGCCACTAGGAGATCAATCATGAAACCCCGTGAAATCCGCCTGTCCACCACTCCCCGCGGTGAAGACATTGCGCGGCTGTGTCCACAGGGGGCGACGTAGTAAAGGTGGATGAAATAAACGAAGATGTTGTTTTTTACTGGTCGGGGCCGTTCAGCCAATGGCAACGCTCTTTGTTCGAGCTTGATGGAAAAACATTCAAAACAGCCGAGCAGGCTATGATGTATCTAAAAGCTGTCCTTTTTGGTGATCTTGATATCGCCCAAAAGATCTTACAAGCAGATGACCCAGGAACTCAAAAAGCGCTTGGACGACAGGTGCGCGGCTTTGATGAAGGAGTTTGGGAAGCAAACCGGGTTGAAATCGTCCACCGTGTAAACTTGGCTAAGTTCGATCAAAACAAAGGTCTTCGCCGCAAACTTTTTCAGACTTTGGGCAAAGATTTGGTGGAAGCCAGCCCAGTAGACATAATCTGGGGGATCGGCCTTGCCGCGGAAGTAGCACGCGTAACACCCCGCGACCTTTGGCCTGGTCAGAACCTCTTGGGAAAAGTTCTCACCGAAGTGCGAGACATACTGGAAACGCGCTACCCTGACGAAGCGGCTTCTGTGCAGAAGGAAACCCTTAGATGAAACCCCGTGAAATCCGCCTCTCCACCACCCCGACCGATGAAGACATCGCACAGCTCCGCTTGGGGGATGTCGTCTATCTCGACGGCCTCATGTACACCGCACGCGAGGGCGTCTATATGCGCGCGTTAGAGGATAAGGCCAACATCCCGATGGAATTGCCCAGCCAGTCGGCGGCGAATTTTCACTGCTCGCCTGCGGCACGGATCAACCCCGATGGCAGCTTTGATATGGGCGCTGTGACGGCCACGGCCTCGTTCCGCTTTGCCAAGTGGCTGCCCGAGTGGATGGCCAAGACGGGGGCCAAGCTCATTGTCGGCAAGGGGGGCATGACCTCCAAGGACTACAAAGAGTACTTTGTGCCCAATGGGGCGGTGTATCTCTCGACCGTGGGCTATGGCACCGGCGCGCTTTTGGGGCGCGGGGTTGAGAGCGTGGAGGCCGTGCACTGGAACGAAGAGCTGGGCCTCGCGCAGGCTATGTGGGTGATCAAGTGCAACAAGATGGGGCCCTTTATTGTCGCCTCGGATCTCAATGGCGACTGCCTCTTTGAGCGCGAGAACGCCAAGATCGCGGAAAATGTGGCGCGGGTCTATGAGGGCACCAAGCCAGCGGTTCTCAAACGCTATGGCGAGAGCGATGATCGCACCGACGAGGTGATCTGAGGGTCAGGTCAGTTCGGCCACCAAAATCCCTACGCCCATCAGCAAGGTCAGCAGAATAAGAAGCCGCCGGAATCCGGTATCGCTCAGCCTGCGGAACACCATGATGCCGATCTGTGCAGCAATAAGGCCGCTGGGGATGGTGATCAAAAGCGCGTTCAGGGCTGTGCGATCATAGGCACCCTTGAAGGCCAGAAGGCAGACGGTCGTGCTCAGGATGGCCACGTTATAGGGCTGCAAAACCGCGCGGGTCTCGGTCTTGGTCCATGGCCGCAAGGAAAGCCACATGGACGGCACCGCGCCGGACACCGACGCCGCGCCGCCCAGAACGCCGCCAATGAGCCCGATGAACGCCTCCAGCCAGGGCAGGGTGGGCGTAAAGGCAGGCAGGGCGGCGCGAAACCCGAAGTAAGCCCCGTATAGGATCAGAAACACTGCAATCGCTGTTCGCAGCGTGCTGGCGTCAATGACATCAAGCAGCATCAGGCCAAAGGGAACACCCAAAAGCCCCGGCAGCACAAACCGAAAAAGCCTGCGCGGGTAGGTGAAAATCTCTTTGCGGACAATCCAAAGTCCCTGCAATCCGACCAAAACGGACATAAACGCCACAATCGCCACCGCCGTGACAGGCTGCAGCACCACAAGATAGAACCCCAGTGCGAAAAGGGCCGTGCCCGTCCCGGCCAACCCATTGATAAAGCCGCCAGCAGCGGCTCCGATGATAAGAAACAGGATGGCTTCTGTGGTCATAGCGTGGATATCGCCGGGCCAGAGCGCTCTGCGGTGATGACCTGCAGCAGGGCGTCGAAAATCGCGTCGATGGCCTTTGTCTTGATTTGGTTCTTTGCATGGACAAGGCCGAGTGTTCGCGTTGGCGCATCATCCCCCAAGGCGAGGCGTTTGACCGGCACGGCGTCATGAGGCTGCACCGTCAGGCTGGGCACAATCGAGACGCCAAGATTGGAATAAACCATGCTCGCAATCGCCTCTGGGCTGTCAAGCTCCATCGTCTCGTTGACGCGAAGGCGTTTTGACAAGATCCAGTTGTCGATCAGCGTGCCCAGGACGGCGGTGCGGTCAAACCGGATGAAGGGTCGCTCTTGCAAAAGGGTTAGCGGGTCGTCATCGGTCTCTTCGATGGCCGTAATGAGGTGCATCGTCTCTTTTGCGAGCTCACGAAACTGCATGCCGACGGGCATCAGATGTGGTTTCGTGATGATCGCCGCATCAAGATTGCCGCGCTCAATATCAGCCAGAAGCGTGCTTGTCAGACCGGGGCGGATGCGCAACCCGATTTCGGGAAACCGGGCTTTGAGAATGGCCATGGCACGAGGGGTCAGCCCGGTCAGCGTGGTGCGCAATGTGCCCAGGCGGATGACGCCGCTCAACCCGCCATCGCCCAGAACCGACGGCACTAGATTGTCATAATCTGCAATCAGTTTGCGCGCCTTGGCCACGATCTGATGCGCAACGGGTGTAAGCTCCGGGGTGCGTGTGCTGCGGTCAAACAAGGCCACGCCAAGATCGGCCTCAAGGGTCTGCATTTGTTGGCTGACGGCGGCATGTGTGACATGCACGACATCCGCCGCGGCGCTGAACGTCTTGGCGTCAGAAATGGCAACCAATGTGCGCAGCAGTCGTATTGTCATGAGCGCTCCACCTTAGTAGAAAGGAGAACTTTCGAAAGCCTCCATTCATCCACTGTTTTCTACAGGTGATCTTACTGAGAACAAGTGAAACTATCTCCGGAATTCCACTCAGTGGGGTGAATACGCGGCGCGCCCTGCGAAAATAACCCTTTATTGACCCTCATGGGATCATCCCACTACTGTAGCACGAGCGCGCGGGTATGGTGAAAAGGTATCACAGCAGCTTCCCAAGCTGTTATTGCGGGTTCGATTCCCGCTACCCGCTCCACATTCACGCGACATTCTGTGTCATGATGTGTCATTGCCCTTAAAAACATGAGAATACTGATGATATACCGTGACTCGATGGGTCATTATGTCCAGGCGCATTGTTGGTCATTTGTTGGTCAGGCGGTTGAATTAAGGTAAAGGACTAGTCTTCTTGCCAATAACAGATAAAGAACTGAGAGCATTGAAACCTGCGGCACGCAGGGTCCGGAAATCTGATGGAGGGGGTTTGTTCCTAGAGGTGACCCCAGCAGGTTCGAAAATCTGGAAACTGGCCTATCGCTTCAACGGTAGGCAAAAAAATCTTTATTATTGGGCCGTACCCGAAGATCACCCTCAGCATGGCCAGATCAGTGCGCGACCGAGTGAAAGTGCAGTTGATCAATGGGGAAGATCCTCAAGAGTTTCGAAAGAAACACACCAATTTACGACAGCAACCTAGAGATACTTGGCGTGAGGTCGCTTTAGAGTATTTGGAGAAAATCACGAAACAAGGTGCAGCCCAACTTACGATCAAAAAGAAAACGAGCTTCGCCGAACGAACATTCGGGGAAATAGGTAACTCCAGCATTCGAGATTTACGGCCTCTTGATCTTCTCCCGCTTCTCCGACGCGAAGAGGAAAAAGCGCAGTATGAAACGGCCTCAGGCCTTCGCGTGTTCATGGGGTAAGTTTTCCGATATGCCATTGCCACTGCACGCGCTGAGAGTGATCCGACTCGCGACCTTAAGGGTGCGCTTATCTCGCCACGCCCGAAACACCACGCCGGTCGCCATTGAAAAAGGTGTTCGTGCGCGGTCCTGACGCTCAGGCGGTTCTCGATCACCTGACCACACGCGATCTTTCCAAGGTCACGCCGGGAAAGGCGGCCTATCTATGCGTTCTCACCGATCAAGGCGGGATCGCCGATGATGCTGTCGTGTCGAACAACGGTGGCGAAGAGTGGATGATCGTTCACGGCTCGGGCGACACGATGGCGCTCTTGCAAGCTTCGGCGGAGGGGCACGATGCCCAAGTTGAGTTTACGGATGACTTGCATGATTTGTCGGTGCAAGGCCCTGCGTCGCTGGCTATTCTCAACGCGCATACGGATATCGACCTGAGCACTCTGGCCTATTTCGAGCATGCGCCTGCGGTGCTTTTTGGTCATTCTTGCCGGATTTCACGCACCGGATACTCTGGCGAACGCGGCTACGAGGTATTTGCCGATGGCTCGGTAATCACTGACATCTGGGACAAACTGGTCGAGGCAGGCGTCATGCCCTGTTCCTTCACGGCGCTCGACAAGGTGCGCATCGAAGCGGGCCTGCTGTTCTACGGCTACGACATGACTGAGGACAACACCCCGTGGGAGGTTGGTCTGGGCTTCACGGTTAGCAGCACCAAGGGTGATTTCCGCGGCAAATCGGCGGTCATGGCGGCGAAAGGTGCTGAGAAGGTCAACAACGTTTGCCTCGACATCGACCATCCAGACATGGTTGAAGGCGGTGAAGCCTTGATGTTGGACGGTCAGAACGTCGGCACCATCAACAGCCCCTGCTATTCGCACCGGATGAACAAATCGCTGGCGCTAGCGCATGTAGAGCCTAGCCTTTCGGTTGGTGCCACGCTCATGGTGTCGGGCGACGGTCTGGAAACAACGGCCACAATCACTTCAAACCCCGTCTATGATCCACTTCAAACCCCGTCTATGATCCTGAAAAGTCGCGGACGCATAGTTGACACAGCCGATACATTCCGGCGAAGGGCGAAACTCTGATCGCCCTTCGCATAACTGCAATTGACTTTGGCAGAACACAGATGCGCTAACCCGCCATTCAAGCATGACGCAGCATCGGGCAAAGTGGGCTCGTTGCCGCCATCGAGGCCGGCGCAGCGTCGGCATGATTTGGAATGTCCATTAAACCATGGACGGCCCATAAGAGACATTCATTGCACTCTTCCGTCGCTGCGCCGCGGCCCGTCAAACCGGCTGTTCGCTGCGAGCGCAAAATCAGGGGTCGGGCGAACCGGCGATCCGCGGGACAGAGCGGGCGTTGACGTTCTCGATTTGAGCGTCGCCTTTGTGCGCTTCGCGACAGCAGCGACAAGCACCAATGGCAGGAAACCGACCTTCGCAGCCCCTGTAAAAACGAGTGGCGGCTTCAGATAAACCGTACTTATTGAGGCCATTCTCAGGTCTACTGCTCAAGATGAGTTACTCTCTCCACATCAACCATCCGCCCGATCTCGATAACTTGATCATATTCTATGTTCTTCACTTTTTAAAAAACGTCACACATGGTCATTCGGTTTTTACCAACGAAAGAAATTGCACGAAATGTGCAGTGGAACAGCCGGTATCTGTCGCTGGCTGAAAAGCCCCGAGCATTTGTATCATTAGATGGCTTATGGACGCTAGTTATCCTTTTCGCTGATTTACGATCTCAAGCGCATCAGAAATTGAAAACAGACCTGCAACATCCTCAGGCGACACCGTGAAATCAAAGGTTTCTTCGAGCATTTCGATGAAGTTCATATGCGCAAGGGAATCCCATCCAGCGGTGTTAAAGGGCGAGGAGTCCTCAGATATGTCATCGACATTCACACCAAAACAGTTTGCGGCGATCTGCTCAACTGACGTGCCCTTGGTTTTGGGCATGGCATCCAGGATTGCCGCCTTGTCGACCTTGCCTGATGCGCGTCGCGGCAAAGCCGGAAGAAGTATCAAGCGCGAAGGTTGTTTTTCGGGTGAAAGTCTGGTCCTGCACTCGGCATAAACGCGGTCCAGATCGAGTGACGCATCGGGCAAGGGGCACACCGCTGCCAACAGTTCTTCGCCGGTCTCGGTTCGGTGGCCAAAGGCATAGGCCTCGGCCACGCCCGGCAGGGCAGAGAGCACCTCTGTTACGGCTTCGGGATGGATCGTGACACCGCCGACGACGACAACATTTTTCTTGCGCCCTTCAAACACAAAGACACCGTTCTGATCGAGATGAACGAGATCTCCAGTACGGAACACACCCTCTTTCAGAACCGCTTCTGTGGCTGGCGCATCATAGAGATACCCCTGCATCACGGTGCCGCCTTCGATGGTCAATTCGCCAATTTCGCCGACCGCACAGTCTCGTCCGTCTTCGCGCAGAACCCTGGCTGTAAGCCCCCGGGCAACACCAATGGATCCCACAACGCGCGTGGCGTCATCAGGGCCCGCAATAAGCGCGTCGCACACGACCTCGCTCAAACCATAGGCATTGACCACTGGAATGTTGAATGCGCCTTCCGCAGCATGCCATAGATCTGCATCTAGGTAATCCGCGCTGCAAAGGATGTACTGCATGGAGTGTGGCATGCTGAACCGTGCGGGGTCATGCGCCCGGAGCATAATGCGCAACATGGCAGGCACAGTGATCATGTGCGTCGCGTCATGGGCGGCAAGATCATCAAGAACGACCTGACTTGCCTGCGCCGAGAAGGGGCGTGGCCGGAGCAATGTCGCACCAAACCAGAGTGCCAGCAACGGGCCGCGGATGATACCGTCAACATGGTGAAGCGGCAGAAGATTGAGCGCACGAGTTTCGGCATCAAAACCGTACACGTCTTGAAAAATAGAGAACTGGGCCCTCAAGTTGTCGTGGCTCAGAGCGACAATCTTTGGCCGGTCCGTTGTCCCCGAGGTGGCCACAAGCAAAGCCGTTGAGGATGGGTGTGTTGGCACAGGATGCTGTGTGTTTTCACCGGTAACTGAAGCATCCAAAACGAGCAAATCGGGCATATGATCCGCAAGCCAGTTGGGATCGCCGTCTGTTACAAATGCCGCCGCCCTGCTATGTTTGAGCAGCGCGATAGTTTCATCCAGCGTGCCGTTTGGATCGCAGATCAAAGCCGGACGTCCAAGCCGTAGACAGGAGGACAGTGCTGCAATGACAAACCTGTCTGACTTGCAGCAAATTGCGACCACCGCATTTGTCGCTGATTTTGCAGAAATAGCTTGTTCAAGCCCGGACATGCGCTTGCGCAATTCGGTGGTTGACAGGGGACCGTCTGGCAAAATGGCAATCTGTCGGTCACCTTGCAAACACTGGTCGATCTTTTCTGCCAACATCACATAAGCTCATTGTTTCGGGAGGTGTTGTTCATAAGCCGCCTCTTACCCGGAGTTGACGGCCTGCGACAAGCAGTCGGTGATTGTCTCCAGGCTCGCTGCAGTATGCATGATCGTCAGATGCTCAGCATCGACATCGACAACACGCAATTTATCAGGCGTGAGTCTGTCCCACCCAAGGTGACGAGGTCTGGCGAGTAGCGGATTTGGTTCTTTCGTTCGAAACAGAGTGACGGGTGTTTTGTCGAAGGGATCAGGACGATAGTTTTCCAGCGCTTTGTGAAGGGCGCGGATAGTTGGCCAATACGCTTTGGGGCGTTGCTTGAGGTCTATCTCAAGCAGTCTGTAACTGCGCAGCATTGTGTCAGGATCGCTTGGGCGCTTAAATATGCTCTTTGCGGCATGAACCAGAAGACATTTCATCTCAAGCACCGGGGATCTGAAGATCGCGCTTGGCATGTGCAAGCGATGCACACGTGTGTCAAAAAGCCAGATATGCGACACAGGTCGGTTTCTGTTTGTCAGCATTCGGGCTGTTTCAAAAGCAAGAACACCCGCAAAGGAAAATCCCGCCAAGTGTAACGCCCCATCTGGCCATCGGTTGCGCAAATACTCTGCGAAGTCTGCGGCCAAGGATTCAATTTTAAGGCTGTCCAGCGCGCCAAGCGCATTTTCAGTCAGGCTTAGCCCATAGGGGGCCAACCCGGAGGGCAGACGCGGCACCAGATCGCGGGAATACAATAGATTGCCTCCAAGATCAGGCGTGAAGACAAATGGAACACCCGTCGCCTTGGGCTGCAGCGTCAAAAGTTTCATACCTTCAAGACCTGTTTGCGCATTCATTCCGGTAGCCTTTTATCCTTGTAGGGAACCTGACGCGCAAAATCGAGATAGGCGGCCTCGTGCACTTTTTGGCGTTTGGCAAGAACGGTTGTCGCCAAATTCTGAAAAGCGTCATCCACGAATTTGAAGGCATGAAACAAAGGCTCGGGCGCCGCGGCCCGGAGCGCCTTGTGCGCGCCAATCGTTCCATAGTCCACGGCCGAATATCCTCTCTCTATTGCCTCTTTGTAGGAATGATACATCAGAGAGAATAAAAGGCCTATCCGGGCCGATTTTGTGACCCAATGCTGTGCAGAAATTGTTTTTTCCCCGCAAAAACAAAGAAGTCCGGCAATTGGGACGTCATCTTCCCACGCGGCCAGGAATTCTATGGCATCGGGCATCGTCTGTAGCAACGCATCGAAATACGCGCGGTTTAGCCATTCGGCATGCGCGTGCTGCTCAAAGACATCGCAGTACAGTTCGTGGATTTTTGACATTAAATCAGGCGTTATTTCGGATCCCTGGACACGCCGTATCACAACCCCTTCGGCCACGCGCTTTTCGTATTCCGTTTTCAGCCTCCACCGACCGCCTTTTGTCAGAGAAGACCGAAACGCGTCAAAGTCTGTCTCCGCGCGGCTTCGCCATGTGAATGTCAGCGTATCAGCAGGGACGTATCCCTGTGCTTGAGCCGCAACTTGATCCTCACGCGTGCCATAGGCGATTTGAACAGAGCGCACGCCGGTTTTTTGGGCCAGTTGATTGAGTGCGATCAAGAGCGACTCCCTGATCGCAATGCAGTCCTCCGCATGATCGACCAAAAGCCGTTGGCCTGGCCACGGTGTCAATGGCACTTCAACAACCAACTTGGGGTAATACGGCCCCACTGCGCGTTCATGCGCCAACGGCAGGCCCCAATCTATACCAAGCTCACCGTTGGAATTGTCTTTGAGAAATGCAGGGGCCGCCCCTTTCAAAACGCCCGCTTGATCCGTCAGGGTCACGTAATAGGGTATAATCCCGACTGCTTCACCGATCAGACCGGTTTTTTCCAAGATACCAAGATGGCGCGGATCGAGATAAGGTTGATCGGGTCCAATGAACGCCTGCCACCGGATTTTGTCCAGGGCATCTATGCTTGGCACGGCCGACGCAATGTAGGGGCCGATATTGCCCAGCTCGATCATGGTTTTGGTCCAGTTTTCTGACCGCTCAAGCGGCGTGGATCGCCATGTGCTCGGACAACTCCATTTTGCGCGTCGAGCTCAATCGCGCAAATGGACGGGGTCACTGCACGACCGGAGTCACTCTTTGACACAAGGTGCCCACGCTTCGAAAGGCCGTCGCAGATGTCGTTTGGCAGGTCAGGTTCGGCGCGGACCTTGCCGGGAAATGTCAAATGCGGAGCCGAAGAGCCAGGTGGTTCAAGCGTATAGGCACGTGGCGCTGAAAGAGCTTGGTCTAAGGGTATGTTCTGGCCCAGATGCTGCGTCAGTATTGCGACACTGGCCTGAATGGCCAGATCGGCGCCGGGACCACCGCCCGCAACCGTCCGGCCATCATCATCTATCAAAAGGAATGGGCTAGCACTGGCGCGGGGACGTTTGCCGGGGGCAAGACACGCGGGGTGCTCGGACGACACCTGGCTTTGCCCTCCCCGCGTGGACATCACGAACCCTAGCCCCGGCACGGCCGGCGAGTCGTGAGACATATCGCTTGGGGTTGCCACAAACACCCCGCCGTCAAAGTCAACAATGCTGACAACGGACGTATCCAGTGGTGGCGCACCAGTACGAATATCGTCTCCACGCGACCGCGCCGTAGGGCCGACGGTGTTTGCAAGCTCTTTCGCGTGGGTCTCGGACAAAAGTCGCTCCAGTGGGACGTCAACAAAATAGGGATCGCCAAAATATTTGTCCCGATCCGCAAACCCAAGCTTGATCGTTTCAAGGATCAAGTGCCACCAGTCTTCGGGCGCTTGATCCTGAATGCCCAAAGCCTCTGCAATTTGCAGACATTGGATCAAGGTTGGACCCTGGCACCATGTGTCAGGTGTATAAATCGTAGCCCCAAAAGCCTTACCCGACACCGCCGAGACAATGGGCGTTGTGTGGCCTGCCATATCATCCGCAGACAGCCAACCACCTTCTATATGCACATGTGCCAACATTTCTTGCGCCAAGCTACCTTCGTAGAACAAAGTCCGTGCGGCTTGCGCACCGCCTCGTTCTTCGGCGTCGATCAAACGCTGCAATGTTGCGCCAAGTTTGGGTTGTCGAAATCTCTCGGCTGGTTGCACCGGTCGGTCATTTGGCAACCAGATCGAGGTGTTTTCCGGGTAGGTTCGGTAATGCCGTTCATATGTCGCGGTGGCCGCGACCAGATCCTCATGCGCCTCAAATCCATCCGATGCAAGCGCTTGAGCTGGTTTGGCAAGATCCCCAAATGGCATCGTGCCAAACCGGTCCAGTGCTGTAAAACACGCGTCTGGCAATGCTGGTGTCACAGTCCTCAGGATGCCACGCGGGATGCGGCCACGATGATCGCGGTGCAACACTTCGGGGGCCGTTGCCTTGGGCCAGCGACCAACGCCTTCGATCGCAAAAACATACCCGGAATCGGCAGGCTTCACCAAAGCAGGCAGAATGCCACCCAATTGCACTTGTTCAGAATGAACAACCGTCAAAGCCAAAACAGCGGCAACTCCGGCATCCACCATATTTCCGCCCTGACACAGAACTTTCCAAGCGATGTCCGCTGCGATTGGGTGCCCGGCGGATACAGCTGCCGGACAAGAGCCTGCGCCGATGCTGTGGTGCTCAACTGGCAAAGATTACTCGGCCTCTTTCTCGTGAAAACGTTTTGCCCAAAAGCTCTATTCTTTTGGTGAATCCGTTTCAACGATAGAGTTCAAAAGGCATATCTCAAGCACCGCATGGGACATCACAAATTCGGCATAAAGGGCAGCCTTTTTGCGGCAGCGCGCACAAAAAATTCCCAAAAACCGACGCGCGGTTTCGCGCTGAAAACCCGCAAAAAGAGTTGTGTTTTGTCGGACTATACTAAAACGGCAATTAACCTGTGTCTTTTTTGTAACTTCGAAACATTATGTCGAAAAAAAGGCACGTTCAGAAATTTTTCCCCTTTTTGAGTTTTGATTTTGGGAAATAGTCGTTTGCGACAAAAGCCGTGCAAAGAAAAGCGGCAGTTGACTAGCGAGTAAGACTAAAAACGGGGAAGCAGTATTGTGTTAGGTTGTCATTACGGTCGTGTGTGTAACGTCATGAAATCGTACTTCTGGTTAACAAGGTGGGTTACTACCCTCGTTTTTTTAATTCTCATCTCTGTCGTGCTGCCGTCCACAGTCAAGGCTCAGACAGTGTCAGTCGGAAGTTTGGACGTCTACATCAATGATCAAGCCGGCTTTAACGCACTTGGCGATGTGACCGCTGCCCCGGATCCGACAAATGGGGCAGGGACAACTTATGCAAATGGAGTTTCGGTTTCGTCCAGTTACCCTCTGAGCCTAACGGCAGGAGCCGCATTCGTTGTCAGCGGAAGCGGGACACGCGTCGACCCTCCCTCAGGAATAACTGACGGAACGGTTTCAATCACGGATGCGTCGCCATCATTTGGCTTGTCGTTCAACATCATCGATGTGTTTGACCATGGTGGTGTGGGCGATTTTGAGGATGTGATTACAATCTCGGCCAACGGCACACCCCTTTTCACAATGAGCGACGGCAACGCCATCGCCGCAAGTGCGACGGGTTCTGTTGATATCCGGGCGATAGATGGAACGTTGATAACAACTATCACACAAGGTCAGGCAACTTCCACTTTCATCGGTGTTGTCAACAATGCGGGCACAGTTTCATCGCTTGGAATAGCCTATGATTACAACCAAGCTGCTGGCAGCACCGCAACAGCCACCGACTTTCACGGAATTGACGATTTTTCAGAACTTTCACGGGCTATCGACGCCATTGATGATACCCCTGCTGATGTAGACAGCACGACAGGTGCGACCATACCGAACGTGGTCGCCAATGACACGCTTGGTGGCGTGCTGAACCCGACCATCGGCACGGATGTCACTGTCAATGAGACAGGCACGGCACAGGATGGCACGACTGTACTTGGTCTTGATGTTACCCCTGCTGCGGGTGGCATCACCCTGAATCCTGCCAATGGTGAAATCACCGTGGACCCCGGCACAACGCCCGGAACATACGTATACACTTACGAGATCTGTGAGGTCGGGAACCCAACCAACTGTGACACGGCGACAGTCACCATTGAAGTTCTCGCCACAGCGATTGTCGCCAATGATGACACTCCGGCGTCGGTAGACGGATCGGCAGGCGCCACTATTCCCAACGTCGTCACCAATGACACGCTTGGTGGCGTGCTGAACCCGGCCATCGGCACAGACGTCACCGTCAATGAGGCCGGCACGGCCCAAGATGGCACGACAGCGCTTGGTCTTGATGTCATCCCTGCTGCGGGGGGCATCACGCTCAATCCAGCCAATGGTGAAGTGACAGTAGACCCCGGCACGACGCCCGGCACCTATGTCTACACCTACGAGATTTGCGAAGTTGGCAACCCAACTAACTGTGACACGGCGGAAGTGACCATTGTGGTTGATGCAACCTCGATTGTGGCCAATGACGATGGTCCTGTCGATGTCGATGGCACCACAGGGGCCAGCATCCCGAATGTCGTGGCCAATGACACGCTCGGCGGTGTGGCCAACCCGACAATCGGCACGGATGTGACCGTGAATGAAACCGGCACCGCGCAGGACGGCACAACCGCACTTGGTCTGGATGTCACCCCTGCCGCGGGCGGCATCACTCTGAACCCGGCCAATGGTGTTGTAACCGTTGCTCCGGGCACCACACCCGGCAACTATGTCTACACTTACGAGATTTGCGAGGTTGGCAATCCGACCAACTGTGACACAGCCGAAGTGACAATTCTGGTCGATCCGACATCCATCGTGGCCAATGATGATACGCCACCTGCTGCGCAGGGCGGCGTTGGGGCCACCATTCCGAATGTCGTGGCCAATGACACGCTCGGCGGTGTGGCCAACCCGACAATCGGCACGGATGTGACCGTGAATGAAGCGGGCACCGCGCAGGACGGCACAACCGCACTTGGTCTGGATGTCACCCCTGCCACGGGCGGCATCACTCTGAACCCGGCTAATGGTGAAGTGACCGTAGCTCCCGGCACGACACCCGGGACATTTGTCTATACCTACGAGATCTGTGAGGTCGGCAACCCGATCAACTGTGACACCGCAGAAGTAACGATTGTGGTCGACCAGACGGAAATCATCGCCAACGATGACACACCGCCAACCATTGACGAGACAACGGGCGGCACAATTCCCAACGTTGTCACCAATGACACGCTGGGCGGCGTTGCGAACCCTGCCATTGGCACTGACGTGACAATCAATACCACTGGCACAGCGCAGGATGGCACCACGGCGCTGGGCCTGAATGTCACGCCACCTGCCGGTGGGATCACACTTGATCCCGGCACGGGTGTTGTGACGGTTCTGGCTGGAACGACAGCCGGGATTTATGCCCTGACATATGAGATTTGCGAGGTCGGCAACCCGACCAACTGTGACACCGCAGTTGTAACTGTTCTGGTTGGAACGGGTGGCCTTATCGACGAAATCGAAGAAGATCTCAAAGATATCCTGGAAGAAGACCTGGCCAATACGCTGGCGACGCAATCCCGTCAAATGAGCCGGTTTTCCGGCGACGCCGTGGACCGCTTGCAGCGCCGCGCGCGGGATGCTTGTCTGGCGGGTGTGAATTCGCGCCTGGCCCAGGAAAAAATCCTATTTGATACCGACAAAGCGATCATCAAACCACAAAGCAGTCAGTTGCTGGATGAGATCGCAACGATCCTGCGCAGCTGTTCGGGAAGCGCCTTTGAACTGGCAGGGCATACCGACAGCAATGCCTCGGCAGAGTATAATCAGGATCTGAGCCAGCGTCGCGTGACCGCTGTGCTGCGTGCCCTGACAGAGCGCGGCATAGACACGGCAGGTTTTGTAGCGCGCGGCTATGGCGAAGCGCAGCCCATTGCGACCAACGCAACGGCTGTGGGCAGAGAACAAAATCGCCGGGTTGAGTTCAGAGCGCTTGAGGACGCAGAGGCCTACATCGCCCCCTGTAACGACGACACAAACTTGGTTCGCAGCTTTAACGCGGATGGCAGTGACGGGTTCTTTACAGCAGATGGACAGTTCGTGAACGACCAACACAACTGTCTTGCGGATCGTCGCGAAATCTTTGAGGGGTCGCTCAATTATACCGACACGGACGAAGGGCAGACCCAGTACTCGGTCAACCTCTCTTATCGCCGTGAGCAATACCGTGGCACGCAAAGCGTGTTCGGGTATTTTATTGGCCTTTACGCATCGCAAACCGATGTCTCGAGCCGGGCCACAGGCGACATTGATGGCCTCGGTGTGAATGCCGGGATTTACGGAGCCAACCGGATCCAAAATAACCTGTTTGTGGATTACTACCTTGGTGCGGCAACCGGCCGTCATGAGTTTGACCTTGATTTCCAGCGCCCGATTGGCGTCATTTCCGCATCTGGCGACTACAGATATGTTGCAGGGTTTGCTGGTGCGGCCCTGTCCGGCGAATGGGATCTCGGCCGGACCACGGTCACGCCACGTGCCGGTTTCGACTATGTCTTCGCACCAAGCTCTGACGTCGATGTTCTCGCTCAATCCGGAGCCTTGTCAGAAGCAGGTGACTTGGATCTGGCTGCCATTTCCGGGGGCCGCGCATTTGCTGAACTTAGAACAGAACGTTTGATCGAGGATGGCACTGTCAACGTTTGGCTGACCCCTCGCATTTCCTGTTACGAGTCGCTTGGCGGCCTGGACGGTGCGTGCGGTTTCGGCGGGTCTATCGGAGCCGAAAGCGTCAACGAAAACAATCGTTTGAGCTATTCAGTCGAACTTGACGCTGAAATTGGCGATGATTTTGCGACAGGATCGCTGACCATGGGCGTAGAGCGGGCAGTCGGCAGAGGCGTGCTGAGTGGAAATGCAGGGCTTGGCACAAGTGGAAGCATTGCAGCCAGGTTCGGGTACAACCTTGACTTCTAAGGTGGCAGGATCACCGGTCGAAGAAAAGGCCAGCTTTTCCAAGAGTGCTCTATTTGCAAATTGCTTTTAGGATAACACGGGGTGGCACGCAGCAGACTAACCAGCAATCCTGGAATTGCCGAAGCGCCTGCTTTGCGGAAGCTGCCGCGCAACGAAGAATGGCTCTTTAAGATCTTTTTAGTGCTGTCCTGTCCGCCAGCAATGTCAACTTTGAACTCTTCGCAGCAATTTAAGGTTGGTGCAACATCTGGAAAGATTGGGCTCAAAGCCGTCATGCGGCGATGCAGAGCTGATCTCGAAATCCACGCGAACTTAATGTCAGCTTCCACTCCAGCAGCCCGATTAGTTCGCGACCGCAGAGAAGGTCCGGAATCCGCCCATATTGAACTAGAAACTAAATTCTCCAACAGAGGGTTTTCACATCTGGCTTGGGGTCCTTCCTGCGGATTCCGGGTTGTCGCGGGGGCGCGGAGCCCGATCTTCGCCGATTCTGGAAAACCAGTATAGGTCAGCTATTGTTGCCTATTATTTGACAACTCAAATTAGGGGTGACACGCATGGCACACTACTGGCACACTAGAAATGGCGGGGTAGTGTGCCAGGATTTATCTTTATTAATCAGTATTTTGAAGGTATTTGGCACACATGGCACACTAGAAATACTAACCCGAAGAAAATAAAATCGGTTTACCCGGAATGACGACGATAAAACCCGATATGAATCTTACAAACCTCCTCTAGCAGGCCCTCTATAGGAGCTTCTTCTGTGCCAAGTGTGCCGGAACCTCGTAAGGCATTGACCCTGTTACATAAAATCCGGCACACATCAGGTGTGCCATTTACTGTGCCACGAGCCTGAAATCCCAATTTTCCCGTGAATCCCTGCTAGACAGCCGTTTTCTACCCTGATGTGAAAACCGGTTCTCGCACTGAATGTGAAAACCGATCACGCTTTAACGCGCACAACGTGAAATCCGGCATATCTCGCCACGCCGACCATATCCCGAGTCCCCCGGTCGCCGGTAAAAGCGACAACGAGGTCGGGCGTGTGTCGCTGGAGCATTTTTCGATTACGGATCGCCCCGGCGGAATTCCCGTGCGCGTCCCAGTCTGCTTTCATCTCTTTGAAATCGACGCCGCGCCAGATCGCCCAAACGCGAGCCAGGAAGTCAGCGCCGGTCGCACCCCCTTCGACAATCACCAACGGTTCACCGAGAAGATCGGCGACTTCAAGGAAGTGGTCGAGGATTGGATAGACGAGCGCCCACTGGTCGAACTCTCGTCCGCCTGTGACGAGAACCTTCATCCTAGAAGTTCGTCGATCTCCGGGTCCTCTATCTCAGGGGACACCGGAATCCATTCGTCGTCGCATTTCAGGTCTCGTTGGTAGAACCGAGATCGTATAGCCTGACCGCCGACAACCCGACGAACTGCGTGATCCCCCACCTTCTGCCACCCGGTTAGGCACGACAGAACGCTCCGATAATCCCTTCCTTCTCGAAAGGGTCCTCGACCGTTGTCCCCGGCGCGGTGGGGGCCTTGTTGCCGCGATCAGGGTTGAACGGGAGGTGCGCATGGTTGCGCCAATCCAGGCCATGCTTCTTGGACCACTGTTTCAGAAGCTTCTTCGGGTTGAGGATCGTGCCCTTGTTGTGGAACTGCTCCAGCGTTTGGTTCTTGGAAGCCGTCGGCAGGAACATCAACTGGGCGAAGCGATAGGAGACGTCATCCACTGCATGCATGGACTCTGTTTCGTCGTCAAAGAGCAGTGAGCCGAGGGTGCGCGAGACGGCATTGTATTCGTCGAAGGACAAACGACCGATGATCGGGAAGACGTTGCGGAGTTAACCTTTGCGATCCCAGAGCCATCTGACGGAAACCACGTTATAGGAGTATACAAAAAACAGGATATCAGCTCGCTCACGTCGGGTTTCGAAATGCTCGACGTCACGAATCTGCCAGCAAAACCGCACAGTGGATACCGATCCGCTACGGTCAGGTTAGATGAATGCGTGTGCCGATAGGTGTCAGCCAGATTCAAACTACCGAGGATTTAGTTGGTAACTAACCTCGTTAACTTACAACTTGCGTGTTGTTGGTCATTTGTTGGTCAAAAGTTAATAACTTAATTAAATAATTGTTATATAAAGACATTAGAATCCCGCTACCCGCTCCACGCCAGACCAAACGCCAGCGGATCAGTTCAACGCCATCCACACACATAGGGCGGTCATCAAGCCCAAAGACATGGTCAGTTCCATAAAGGGCAAGCACGACAGCATGCCTTTGTCCCACCAGCGTGACATGTGCGTCATTGCGCGACAGCGCGATGGGCGCGGCACTGGGGCTAGAAGAACATCAAGGTTGGATTGCGGGGTCGAACAGTTCATTTAACGGATCACTCAGGTACGGTTACATGATTGGTCCAGCATGGTTTCGACCAGGACTTGGGCCAAAATGCGGACGCTCCGCCATCATCTGGGCAAAACAGTTACCAGATTGTTAAGAGCATATGGAAGAGATTTGCCACGCCGTTTTCCAAGCCGGGACAATCAATGGTTGGAAATACCTCCACCCCATGAATTACGGATCAACTGTTTCGCAAAAGCATCCAATAGGGGGCTTAACAACTAAGGCAAATTCGCCATATATCGCGGGTCTGAATGTTGGAAACAAATTGTTTCATCTGCAGGCGATGCCATTGCATGATGGCGACCGGTTGTAAGACGGTACGAAAGGATCACAACGCATGGCTTTCACGGTTGCCATTGATGGCCCCGCCGCCGCGGGAAAGGGCACGATTTCACGGGCTGTGGCAGACAAGTTTGGATTTGCTCACCTCGACACTGGTCTGCTCTACCGCGCCACCGGACGTCGTACACTGGACGGTACCGACCCAATGGAAGCCGCAAGATTGCTGACACCCGAGGACCTGCAGGCGGATGGCCTGCGCACGCCAGACGTCGCCCAGGCCGCCAGCCGTGTGGCAGCCATTCCAGAGGTGCGCGCCGCCCTCGTCGATTTTCAACGCGCCTTTGCCCGCCGCAACGGTGGGGCTGTTCTCGATGGGCGTGACATCGGGACCGTCATCTGCCCAGACGCTGAGGTGAAGCTCTTTGTCACGGCCAGTGACGAGGTTCGGGCAAAGCGCCGTTTGGATGAACTCTTGGGCAAGGGCCATGAGACGGATTTTGAAACCGTGCTTTGCGATCTGCAAACCCGTGACGCCCGCGACAGTGCCCGCGCCACAGCGCCGCTCAAATCTGCGGAAGATGCGGTGATGCTCGACACCACGCGTATGAGTATTGAAGAGGCTGTCGCTGCTGCCTGTGCGGAAGTGGTCCGCAAACAAGCATTATAGTGGCCAGCATTGTCTTCCACCGTGCCAGTGGCTGGGTCGACCGTTGGCGGGCATACCGGATTTTGGTGGATGGTGTTGACGTCGCAAAGCTCAAGCGCAATCAATCTGTCACCATCGATGTCACGGCCCAAGAGCATGTTTTGCAGGCACAGGTCGATTGGTGTTCCAGCCCTGTCCTGGTTGTTGATTTGAGTAAAGGTGGCCAGATAGATGTCGACGTCGAAAACCCACACAGCGCGTGGTCGCTGTCCAGAGTGACTGTCGAAACGCCGAACGAGTACTTACGGCTCACACTGCGCGATTGAGCACCGGGCCAGTCCACGGTTCACCCGGCAATGAGGCGCCGATGAAACTGCGCGATGGCCCTTGATTAACTTGCGCGACCGGGCTATAGCGCCCCCGTCGACAAGGCGGAAACCGCCGCGAAGCATATGAGATCGAGCAGGGTCGGGTTCTCCGGC
This sequence comes from Roseovarius sp. W115, assembly GCF_032842945.2. Classification (NCBI taxonomy): domain Bacteria; kingdom Pseudomonadati; phylum Pseudomonadota; class Alphaproteobacteria; order Rhodobacterales; family Roseobacteraceae; genus Roseovarius; species Roseovarius rhodophyticola. Next base: position 429,501 of record NZ_CP146606.1, on the reverse strand, counting down.
CCTCTTTGTTTTGCGAAACGCGGCCCGTCTGACCAATGAAACCGCTTTGCCCTCAAGTATCAAAAGGGCAGGGCAGCCAACCCAGACCGGCGGAGACAACCGCACGGCCAGAAACACTGAAAACGTTAGGATTGAAACGCCACATGGCTCAAAATGCATCTATGGAGGAGTTCGAGGCCCTTCTGAACGAAAGTCTCGAAATGGACACGCCCGAAGAGGGCACAGTTGTCAAAGGCAAGGTCATCGCAGTTGAAGCGGGACAAGCCATCATCGACGTCGGCTACAAAATGGAAGGCCGCGTTGATCTCAAAGAATTCGCAAATCCCGGAGAAGCCCCTGAAATCGCGGTTGGCGATGAGGTAGAGGTGTTCCTGCGCGCGGCTGAGAATGCGCGTGGTGAGGCGGTTATCAGCCGTGAGATGGCTCGCCGCGAGGAAGCCTGGGATCGTCTTGAAAAAGCCTATGCCGATGAAGAACGTGTAGAAGGCGCGATCTTTGGCCGTGTCAAAGGTGGCTTTACCGTGGACCTTGGCGGCGCTGTTGCGTTCTTGCCGGGCTCTCAGGTTGATGTGCGCCCCGTGCGCGACGCCGGCCCGCTTATGGGCCTCAAGCAGCCATTCCAGGTTCTCAAAATGGATCGCCGTCGTGGCAACATTGTTGTCTCACGCCGCGCAATCCTTGAAGAAAGCCGTGCCGAACAGCGCGCCGAAGTCATTGGCAACCTGACCGAGGGTCAGGCCGTAGAGGGTGTGGTCAAGAACATCACCGAATACGGTGCCTTCGTGGATCTGGGCGGAGTTGACGGTCTGTTGCACGTCACCGACATGGCGTGGCGTCGGGTGAACCATCCGAGCGAGATCCTCAACATTGGCGAGACCGTCAATGTGCAGGTCATCAAGATCAACAAGGAAACGCACCGCATCTCCTTGGGCATGAAACAGCTGCAAGATGATCCATGGGATCTTGTCGCTGCGAAATATCCGCTGGAAAGCACCCATACGGGTCGCGTGACCAACATCACCGATTACGGTGCCTTTGTTGAGCTGGAGCCGGGCGTCGAGGGTCTTGTGCACGTCTCTGAGATGTCATGGACCAAGAAGAACGTGCATCCTGGCAAGATCGTGTCGACCTCTCAGGAAGTCGAAGTCATGGTTCTGGAAATCGACGGCACCAAGCGCCGCGTGTCTCTGGGCCTCAAACAGACCATGCGCAACCCATGGGAAGTGTTTGCAGAAACACATCCTGAGGGCAAAGAGGTCGAAGGCGAAGTCAAGAACATCACCGAATTCGGTCTGTTCATCGGCCTCGAAGGCGACATCGACGGCATGGTTCACCTCAGCGATCTAAGCTGGGACGAGCGCGGCGAAGAGGCCATCCAGAGCTACAAGAAGGGCGATATCGTTCAGGCGGTTGTCTCGGAAGTGGATGTCGAGAAAGAACGCATCTCTCTCTCGATCAAAGCGCTGGGCGGTGACAAATTCGCTGATGCCGTGGGTGGCGTAAAACGTGGCTCGATCGTGACCGTAGAGGTGACAGCCATCGAAGATGGTGGCGTTGAAGTGGAATATGAGGGCATGAAATCCTTCATCCGCCGCTCCGACCTTTCGCGTGACCGTGCCGAACAACGCCCTGATCGGTTCTCGGTTGGCGACAAGGTCGACGTGCGTGTCACAAATGTTGACAGCAAGACCCGCCGTCTGGGGCTGTCGATCAAAGCGCGCGAAATCGCCGAAGAAAAAGAAGCCGTACAGCAGTATGGCAGCTCGGACTCAGGCGCGTCGCTGGGCGACATTCTCGGCGCTGCTCTGAAGGGCGACGAAGAAAAGTAAACCGGCAGTTTTAAAACACAGCAAGGCCCCGCCATTCGGTGGGGCCTTTTTGTTTTCGACAAATGTTTATGCTGCACAAAACAGGCGGCTCGGAACGCAATTTATCAACCCACGCACCCCAAAACTTAGCATTTCTCATCCGAATCAATGGCTTTGCTGCGCTGCAAAACAGGGGTGCGACAACCCGCCACGTCTCAGTTTTCGCGCAAATGGGGGCAATTTTTTGCGTGATTGCGAAAAAACTGCCGCTTAAACGCGTCAAAGCACTCGGCTTTCCATTTCCAGCGAAGCCATTTTCAATCTATACTTTCACCAGCGATGTTCTGCGCTGCTGCTGTGACTGACATAATTGGGGGACCCGATGATCCGATCCGAACTTATTCAAAAGATCGCAGACGAAAACCCACATCTTTATCAACGCGATGTCGAGCGGATCGTAAACACCGTCTTCAATGAAATCACCAGCGCCATGGCCAATGGCAATCGGGTTGAGCTTCGCGGTTTCGGTGCCTTCTCGGTGAAAAAGCGCGATGCCCGCACAGGCCGCAATCCCCGCACTGGCGAATCCGTCCCGGTCGAGGAAAAACACGTCCCCTTCTTTAAGGCCGGCAAGCTGCTGCGCGAACGGCTGAACGGGAAAGCGTAATGCGTTACATTCGGTATGCGTCCATCGCCACCTTTGGGCTGGCGCTGGTTTTGATCGCTTTGGCCAATCGCCAGATGGTTGAACTTCAAGTTCTTCCCAATGAACTGGCCGGGCTGGCCGCGTTGAACCCGACCTATCAGGTGCCACTCTTTGTCGTTATCTTCGGCGGCATTCTGGCGGGGCTTATTGTTGGCTTTATCTGGGAATGGATCCGCGAAGCCGGGGAACGGGCGGCGGCCGCGCGTCAGGCCCGCGAGATGGCAAGCCTGCGTGCCGAAGTCGCACGTCTCAAAGGCGAAAAACACGAGGGCAAAGACGAGGTGCTTGCGCTGCTCGATCAGGCCAGCTAATCCCCGGCCATGCCAAAGGACATCAAAGTTAAGCTGTGCGGGTTGACCCGGCCCGAAGACGTTGCCGTGGCCGCTGAGGCCGGTGCGGCCTATGTGGGCTTTGTGTTTTTCCCAAAATCACCACGCTATGTGTCGTTGCCCCATGCACGTGATATGGCGCTGTCTGCACCGATTGGACTTGCCAAAGTCGCCCTTGTGGTCAACGCCGACAACGCAACCCTCGACTCTCTGACCGATCAGGTGCCGCTGGACATGTTGCAGCTTCACGGCCATGAAAGCCCCGACCGCGTGCTCGAAGTGAAAAAACGCTACGGATTGCCTGTGATGAAGGCCGTGGGTGTGGCGGATGAAACCGACCTGGCTGCGATTGACACCTATAGTGAGGTGGCGGATCAGATTCTCCTGGACACGAAACCGCCCAAAGATGCGACCCGGCCCGGTGGCAATGCAGTGGCGTTTGATTGGAACTTGATCGCCGGGCGGCGGTGGAGCGTGCCGTGGATGCTCGCCGGTGGGTTGACCGTCGACAACGTCGCCGAGGCCATCCAGCGCACGGGCGCGAACCAGCTTGATTTGTCTTCGGCTTTGGAAAGTGCGCCGGGTGTGAAAGATCACGCAAAGATGCGCGCCTTCGTCAAAGCCGCACTCGCATGATCACCTTTCGCAAAGCGACAGAGGCTGACGTTCCCGCGGTGTTGGCCTTGCTGCAGGACGACATGCTGGGGCAAGCGCGCGAGGGCGCCGATCTGGATCACTACCAGGCGGCATTTGCCAGGATGCAGGACGAAGGCAACAACCACCTCATCGTTGGAGAAGGCCCGAACGCTCGCGTCATCGCCACCTACCAGATCACCTTCATCAGTGGCTTGTCTCTACGCGCCGCACGCCGCGCCCAGATCGAAAGCGTCCGTGTGGCCAGCGACTTGCGCGGGCAGGGGATTGGCGAAGAGATGGTGAGGGACATGATCGCTCGCGCGCGTGCTGCCGAATGCAGCCTCGTACAACTGACGATGAATACCACCCGCACCAACACCCACCGCTTTTATGAACGTATGGGCTTTGTTGCGTCACATACCGGCTTCAAACTGGCGCTCGGCTAACCTGCCCACTGTGCGCAAGACGCGTCCGACACGCCGGTCTGTCGCATCCAGCCGCCACTTTTCAGAGAGGTCCAATTGGCGGTGTGCGTGGTGACATAGCTCCATCCGCCTCGGCCGAGATGCGAATAGAGGATGTAATCGCCCGGCTCGACCCGCCCGATCACCGCCGAGCTGTTGTCATGACCCGCATGTAACGGAACGACCGGTCCCAGCCAGCCAAGACACCCTGATTCAAACTCATCCCGGATAGGCAAATCGCGCAACTGCCGCCGGATCGCAGCGTCAATCAGGCGAAGGCCTGTCCTCCCGGTGTCGACCTGGCAGCCATGCTGCGCCTCAAGCGCGCGGATCTCATCAACGATGCGCTTTTGATCCGGCGGAATGCTCACTGACGTTCCGATGCAATTGCTGTTGTCGAAAACTGCCTGGCCCAGGGTCGAGCCAAAACAGTACCCTGCCCGGTCAAAGATCAGATTTCGAGTAAACCAGACATCCTCACAGGCCTCATTGGCAGAAGCACTGCTGGCAACAAAAGCGAGGAGAAGCAGGACAATGCGCATGACCTCATTCTGCCGCGCCCTTGGCCCTGCGCCAAGGGATAACTGCAAAGTCACGGGTGCCTTTTCGCTGGAAAATCCCCAAACCGTCCCATATTCAGTTGCGGGTGAGACAAGGGACACGCGCGATGAATGATCTGTTCAATTCTTTCATGACCGGACCGGACGAGAAAGGTCGCTTTGGCCAGTTTGGCGGGCGGTTTGTTTCAGAAACACTGATGCCACTCATCCTTGAGCTGGAAAAACAGTATGAGTTTGCCAAGACGGATCAGTCCTTCTGGGACGAGATGGATCATCTGTGGAAACACTACGTGGGCCGTCCCAGCCCGCTTTACTTTGCCGAAGGCATGACCGAGCGGCTGGGTGGGGCCAAGATTTATCTCAAGCGCGATGAACTCAACCACACTGGTGCGCATAAGATCAACAATGTTCTGGGTCAGATTTTGCTGGCGCGCCGTATGGGCAAAACCCGGATCATTGCCGAAACCGGCGCCGGGCAGCATGGCGTGGCCACCGCTACGGTCTGCGCCAAGTTTGGGCTGAAATGCATCGTCTATATGGGCGCGCATGATGTGGAGCGCCAAAAGCCCAACGTCTTCCGCATGCGCCTTTTGGGGGCCGAGGTGATCCCTGTGACCTCTGGTCGTGGCACTTTGAAGGACGCCATGAACGACGCGCTGCGTGACTGGGTCACCAATGTGCGCGACACGTTTTACTGCATTGGCACGGTCGCAGGGCCGCACCCATACCCCGCGATGGTGCGTGATTTTCAGCAGATCATCGGCAAAGAGGCCAAGGCCCAGATGCAGGAGGCCGAGGGCCGTCTGCCGGACACGATCATTGCGGCCATCGGCGGTGGGTCGAACGCCATGGGGCTTTTCTACCCGTTTCTCGACGACAAAGACGTGCAGATCATCGGCGTCGAGGCTGGTGGCAAAGGCGTGAACCAGAAGATGGAACATTGCGCCTCTCTGACCGGTGGTCGCCCCGGTGTGCTGCATGGTAACCGCACTTATCTCTTGCAGGATGACGATGGCCAGATTTTGGAAGGCTACTCGATTTCGGCCGGACTCGATTACCCCGGTATCGGCCCCGAGCACAGCTGGCTGCACGACATTGGCCGTGCCGAATATGTCTCGATCACCGACAAAGAGGCGCTGGAGGCGTTCAAGTTCTCCTGCGAGACCGAAGGCATCATCCCCGCATTGGAACCCTGCCATGCGCTGGCCCATGTGATGAAGATCGCGCCCGATCTGCCCGCCGATCACATCATCTGCATGAACATGTGCGGGCGCGGCGACAAAGACATCTTCACCGTCGCGCGGCATCTGGGCTTTGAGATGGACGAACGGGAGTAGGGGAGGCGCAGTCCCGGACGTGATCCGGGACCTCTTCGTTCATACGCGCCAAGAGGTCCCGGCGCAAAGGCCGGGACTGCGGCCAAAATTTGTTGCGTGAAGGCGCGGAGAATGCAGCTCCCAAACAAGCTTCATTCATTCAGTCTTTCCAAATATTACCCAACCTCGCAATATTGTTGCGCAAAGATCACGACTGTTTTGGGCGGGTAAATGAACCCATATGGCGACTCACTGTGTTGGCGCTATCACCTGCCTCCCGATCACACGGATCGGACCCTAGCGGGCTGAGGTTTTGATCCTCACCCGGTGCGGGCGGCTTTGCCGAACCCCGTATGCCAGGGCCGCGACGCACGATCAGGGGTTGGCCTTTCACGCCAATTTCGAATGTAGCTCTTTGGGTAGAGCAATCGAATTGTAATCGATGGGTAGCAGGTTCGAATCCTGCCATTTGCACCTGGGAAAAGATCGAGAGATCTTGGGGTTCGACTCCCCTCACGCCGTAGAACAACGGCTCCAAATTTGGTCCGGGGTTGCCTCAGCAGAGGTGGCCCGGAGGGATCTCTTTGTCTTCGGACGAGGGGATACTGAAGGATCGCCGCTGCTCTGGTTTTGTGCCGGAGCGGGGATGATGGTGGCATCGTGCACCTTCCCGTAAGTCGGGGCTAACCCCGGCCTACGCGCTGGTCGCACCATGCGCCCGCTCGCCCAACTCCCGCGCGGGATCATGGCGCGGGGCGGCCTCGGGCCTCTCATTCCGCTTGCTGAGATGCAGGCATAAACACCTGTGACCATTCCGGTCCAACATATTGAAAATCAAAAGGAGTTATCGCTTTGCGACGACGATAGGACGAGACGAAAAGGAGACGAAAGATGACTCATGTACTGACCCGAACACTGGACCGGCTGACCGGTCACGAACGTGTCACGCTAATGGAAACCGAGCGGATGCTCGTGCTGACCAAAGGCCGGATCACTGCCATTCTTGGACCGGGCGAGCATCGCCTGAAGGCGCGCGATACCGTGCGCGAGGTCCACAATATCGAGCGTCTCCGTTTCACCTCGCCCTACACGCGTGTGCTGTTTCGGGAACGTGCCGATCTGGCCGAAGCACATCTGACTGAGGTGCGTGCCGGTGAAGGCGAAGTGGCCGTGATCCTGCGCGAAGGCGTGCCTTACGAGGTGCTCCTGCCGGACACGCGGCTGGTTCTGTGGACGGTGGCTGGCCCCTGGACGGTTGAGCGCCACGCGCTGACCGACACGCTGGACCTGCCCACGGCACTTGCGCGACGTCTGACGCGCACGGGTCTGACCACGGCCTTCAACGCCACCGAGGTGGCCGAGGGGCATGTGGGCATGCTCACCGTAGATGGTGTGCTGATGGGCCGGCTCGCGCCCGGCACGCACGCCTTCTGGAAAGTGGGCCGGCACGTGGCGGTCAAGCAGGTCGATCTGCGGACACGGACCCATGAGGTCACTGGTCAGGAGATCCTGACCAAGGACCGGGTTACGATCCGGGTGAACCTGACTGCGGATTACCGCGTGACGGACCCTGAACGTGCGGTTGGTGCGGTCAAGGATTTTGAGGAAGCCCTGCACCGTGCGCTGCAACTGGCGTTTCGGAAAACCCTTGGTGCGCTGACACTTGACCGGCTTCTGGCCGAAAAAGTGACGGTCGACGCCGAGGCCGCGAAAACGGTGCGTGCCGAAATGGCCCGTATCGGGATCGAGGTGGGTGAGATCGCGCTGAAAGACGTGATCCTGCCCGGTGAGATGCGCGAGATCCTGACAGCCGTGGTTGCGGCTGAGAAGGAAGCAGAGGCCAACGTCATCCGGCGTCGGGAAGAAACGAACGCAACGCGCTCGCTTTTGAACACCGCCAAAGTGATGGCCGAAAACCCTGTGATGCTGCGGCTCAAAGAACTTGAGGCGCTGGAAACCATCGCGGGCAAGGTTGAACGGCTGACGGTCCACAACGGAACCGAAGGTCTGATGACCGATCTCGTGCGTCTGCGCGACTAAGCCAAGGCCCGGCCCGGGGGAAACCCCGGGCCTGGCTTCTTTTGGTTTTGCGTTCGGGTCAAAGTAATCGGACTTCTGAATTGTTTCATCAAATGAAACAATTTGTTCCAGTTTGGAAAGGTCACGACATTGTGAAATGTGGCGAAATTGTGGTAACGTCGTCGTGAGGTCGTGGAACGACGCCTTAAACAAAACAAATTCAACGATTTACTTCGTAAACTAGGGGGCGTAATGGTAGGGACTTTTCGCAGATTCGCAGAGCTTTTCGCTGTAACGGCGATTATTTCTGCGTTTGGTTTCTTTGCATCACCGGCATCGGCATCGGCAGCGGTCTGTGGATCTGTAACTTATGCAGCGACGCAGGATGGCATGTTCTTGACGCCTGAAGGGTGCGGTGTCGGAAATGACGAAGGCGCAATGGGGTATGGAACATTAAACGGCTGGACGCTCGGAGATGACGACACCGGCGATGGCACTGGAAATATCGACTTGATGCTGAGTGGTCAGAGTTGGTCGATCACCAATACGGGCGGTTACACACATCTAGCGCTGGCCCTTAAACAAGCGCGGTCCTTTGCGTTCTATGTGCTTGATCTGTCCAAAGATCTCTCTGGAACGTGGGGCACCTTGGGCTCAAATGGCCAAGGCCAGCAGGTAAATGGCTTCTCGCACATCAACGCTTGGTACAAGGGCGACGGCACACCGCCGCCTCCTCCGCCACCATCGAACGTACCACTTCCAGCAGCAGCTTGGATGTTGCTCGCAGCACTTGGAAGTCTTGTGGTGTTTCGCAAAAAGAGCGCCTGAACATCTAATTAATAAGACAGGAAAAGCCGCCACTTCCGGCGGCTTTTCTTATTGGCAATGGTTTCCTGACTAAACCAAAAGATCCGCTAAATCTTCTGCCACTCGTGTCCCCGTGACATCCGCCCCGCCCACCGTGGCCCAGATGTCTTCGTGACAGGCTTCTCCTGCAAAGAAAATGCGGTCCCCAACCGGTTGGCGCAGAACCTCGCGCATGGGAAATCCACCGGGAGCGGCCGAGGCATAGCAGCCGCGCACAAACGGGTCTTTGCCCCACTCGGATACAGTGCCTTTGGTGAGGTACTTGTCCACGTCAGCGCCAATGAGGTTGCGTAGTTTTCCAACCACAAAGTCCATGGCCGTATCGGCACCCGCAAGCTCAAGCTCCCGCGCGAAATCCCCGCCAACATCGCAATAGGCCAGCCCGGTTCCGCTTGCATTGACCAATACGCCGAACGCCTCAAAACTGTCATCGACCTTGTGCAGGACGTAGCCATCTTCACCCAGGCCAAAGATGTCCTCGCTGAAATGCAAGGCGATGTGGTTGTAGAACCCCATCGAAATCGCGTTGAACGACTCTTGTTTCTCAACCGGAAGAGGCGGATCAAACGCGATGCCTTCTCCCGCCAGAACCCCCGTTGAAACGGTCAGGATCACCGCCTTGGCCCGGATGGTGCCGCCTGTGGTTTCCACTTCAACCCCATCGCCGCCCCAGGTGATTTTCGTCACGGCGGTGTTGAGCGCCACATCAAGCCCCTTGGCATGATTTGCCACCAGCGTTCCGTACCCATCGGCGTAATACCAGTCGTTGCTGCCCGCAGATTCCCACCAATCGAGGCAGGAAAACGCGTCCATATCCTTGCCCATCTCCCAGGAGCCGATCCCAAACCACCCTGTTTGAGACCAGGGGTTGTCGGTTGGTGCAACGGATGCAGGCGCGACATCCTGACGGGATTTCCCGGCTTTGGAAATGGCCCCCTCGACCGCTTCCCATGCCTCCCACATGCTTGCGATTTCATCCTCAGAGGCAGGGCCGCTTTCGTTGTAAATTCCGTATTCTTCCGGGGCGCGATAGAACCGCCCGCCCGAGGATTTGGCCCGCTCGAAATACGGGTTACGCGTTTCATTCTGCACCCAATGCGCCCCAACGTCATAGGGCATACCGAACGTACCCGTTTCGGTGATCACGCGCCCGCCCACTTGAGCGGCGGCTTCGACATGCACATAGCTCACACCGCGTTCACGCAGCTTGTGCGCCGCAGCGATGCCTGCCGCCCCTGCGCCGACGGTCACGACATCCGGGTTGCTGGGAAAAGAGGACTGGCCATAGGCAAAACCGGGAAGAAGCACGCTTGCCGAGCTGAGTTTCAGAAAGCGACGTCGGTCGAAATCGGACCGAGCAGTAGAGTGATGGCGTGACGGCATGGCAAGTTTCCTCTATCATTTTCTACGGTGTAGAGGAAAATTACTCTACACCGTAGAGTAAGTCAAACGAACCGAGGGTCCGGTATGAACAAGCGCGAAAAACTGTCTGGTCCCAGTATCGCCGCTGCAGCCATGCAGATGATTGATAAACATGGTGAAAAAGGATTCAGCATGCGCAAGTTGGCCGCTGAACTGGGCGTGGACCCGATGGCCATTTACCACCACCATGCCAATAAAGACGCCTTGATCCACGCGGTGATGCAGGCGCTCATGGAAGAGTGCGACATCCCTCAGGCGACAGGGAACTGGCAACAGGATCTGCGTAACCTGTGTTCAAGCTTGCGGGCCTTGGCCAACAGGCATCCCGGGGCCTTTCGGATTTACGAAACCTACGAAAAATGGGTGCCCGCCGAACATAACCTGCACGAGGCGTTCTACAGAACTTTGTCAGAGGCGGGGTTCGGGCGCAAAGCCACCGTACAATCTGCCAACCTGCTTTTGATGTATACCGAGGCCTTTGCCGTGGACGAGATCAGCGGCTGGCTGGAGCCGGAAGATCGCAATGCGTTGATCAAAAGCCTGGAAGGCGGTGATTACGACATGGTCAACAGCCTGGTCGATGAGATAACCGCGCCCGACACAGACGCGGATTTCATATTCGGACTAAACGTTTTACTGAATGGTTTGCAGGCGCAGTTGGACTAAAGCGTTTCGTCTTTAACCTGAGACGTCAGCAAAAGGTGAGGCGCGTGCAACGATTGAGTGTCGCGCTGCGTTTCGCGACCATCTGTTGGTCAGGTTAATCGCGAAACGCTTTAATGACGTCAGACCTTGAAGGCGTCATCCACCGGCACTTGAAGTGCGGTGGCCAACGCGTTTGTCTGACTGGCCATCCCGATCACAGAAAGCAGCTCGCCATGCTGCGCCTCTGTCATGCCTTTGGCCTTGGCCGCAGCGGTATGGGAATGCGCGCAATATTCACATGAGTTCGCAACAGACACCGCGATATAGATCATCTCCTTGGTCAGCGGATCAATCTCGCCCGGCCCCATCACGGCCTTGAGCCTCTCCCACGTCGCCTTGAGCAAAGCCGGATCATGCGCCAAAGCGCGCCAGAAATTGTTGATGAAATCACCGCCGCGTGTGGTGCGAATATCGTCATATACAGCGCGCACTTCTGGAGTGGCCTCTTCATCGGAAATCAGTGTGACCGTGGCCATTCTTATCCCTGAGCCTCCGCCGCATGTTGTTTGAGAACTTCTAAGGGAATAATGTCCAACGCCCGCGCATGCGTCGCTTCAAGCCGTACCTTCGGGGCGCATCCTTCGTCGTGGGCTTGCAGAAAGCGTGAGGCACACAGGCACCACTGATCTCCGGGGTTCAAACCGGCAAATCCAAACTCTGGCCGTGGCGTGCTGAGGTCGTTGCCGACATATTTGGAGAACGCCAGGAACTCGGCCGTCATCAAGGCGCAGACCGTGTGACTGCCGTGATCCTCCGCACAGGTGTTGCAATGCCCGTCGCGGAAAAAGCCGGTCTTTGGGTCATTGCTGCACAACTCCAGCCGCCCCCCAGCACGTTGACGGATGTGTCCATTTTCATCGCCATGGTTTCAGACCTCGTGCAGCACTGTTTCAAAGCCCTCAAATTGCGGCGGTCCCATCAATGCATCCTGCGTTTTGGACCGCCCCGCATCTTTATGCGCATCGCGGAAATTCTGCGACTTGGTCCAGGCCTCGAAATCAGCGCGGCTGGCCCACACCACGTGGCTGGAATACAGGCAAAAGCCATCTCCCTCAGGCCCTTTGAGAAGACGAAACTCTTGAAATCCCGGCGTTTCTTTGAGCCGGCTTTCGCGCGAGCGCCACATCTCTTCGAATTGCGCCTCAGCGCCGGTTTTCACCTGAAACCGGTTCATTGCGATGTAGCTCATGTCAAAATCCCGCATCATGCATCTGTACAGGCATCCTGCACAATGCGCGACAGCGCGGCAAGTCGTGAGGCGTTAAAGCGTGTCTGCGATCTGTCGAAACAGCTTGAGATTGCTTTCGTGAGTTCCCGGCTCGTTGAACCTGTGGTCTGCCGCAGTGGTTACGATCACCAGATCACGTGTCTGATCAACATAGATGTATTGCCCGTAGATCCCATGCGCCATGAACTGCCCCGGTTCGGCATCCGCGGGCACCCACCAATGATACCCGTATCCCAACTCGCCCGGTGCGGTTGGCGCCGTAGGCATGGTCGACACCTCGACCCAATTCTTGGGTACGATCTGTCTACCTGAAAGCTTGCCATTCTGTTCATACATCAGTCCAAAGCGGGCGAAGTCGCGGGTTGTCTTGTTGATCCCACCGGGGGCAAAGGCGACCTCATTGCTATCGGCCAGAATATAGGGTCCAACCTCCAACCCCATGGGTTTTATGAGCTTTTCTGCCAGCAGTTCGGTCATGGGTTTGCCTGTCGCGGAGCGCAGCACCATGGCGAGAACATGCGCATCTATGGACACGTAAAGCCAGTCTTCACCCGGCTCTCCGCGTTTCTCCAAAAGGCTGGTCGCGAACTCATCCATCGTGCCGCCTAGAGCAAGCTCACGTCCCATGCGATTGATGTCAGCGTCGTAATCAAGATAATCTTCGTTGAACGCAACGCCGCTTGTCATCTGCAAAAGGTCGACAACCCTAGCGCCGTCATAGGCCGTGCCCTTGAGCGTCGGGACATACTCAACAACCTCATCTTCCAGCGCCTTGATCGTGCCTTCACTCAGAAGGATGCCAATAAGGGCCGATATATAAGGTTTGGACAGCGCCCACCCGATCCGAAGGTCGTCGGCTTTCGTATCCAGATGATAGCTTTCATGAACAATCTGACCTTTGTGTAGAACAAGAAACGATGTGACAGTGCGCTCATTGATCCACGCAATGATGTCGTCGGTCAGTGCAATTTTGGTGCCCTGTGGCAGCTCGGAAACTGGCAAATCGCCGCGTGAGATCGGCTGTGAGCGAAACGCCTTGTCCAGAGAGGAAAAGTTTTCAACGATTTTGTCTTTTTCGAAGAGCGTGTTCACGGCGACAAGGCGGTAGATCTCTTCTCGCATGAGCACGCCGACGAACAAGGCTGCCAGCACGGCGAAGACCATTGTTCTTCTTGCCCATTTCACAGTGTTTCGCACAACTGGGCTCCCTTACCAAACAAACTTACTCGCCCAAAACGAGCATCTGATACACGCGTATCTATCTGAACTTGTCTAGTAATTTCTGCAAGGACGAACGTGTGTCCTCTCCAGGATTTGATATGGGTGTGTGTTCTTCGTGTCGCGGTTTGGCAGAGCGCGGTGCTTTGGACGTCGAAGACCGAGGCGGTGCAACCTGTTGCGCAACCGCATTCAGGAACCTGTCATTATGTCCTTTGGCCAACTCGGCCGCCCCGTTTGAAAGGCCGGACAAAAGCGGATCTAGCCATTCCTGATCGGCCTTGGCAAAATCCTGCAGAACATAACGGGCCACGAGATCCTTTTGCCCCGGATGCCCGATGCCCAGCCGCACGCGCTGATAGTGTTCCCCGATATGCTGATGGATCGACCGCAATCCGTTATGCCCTGCGTGCCCGCCGGCCCGTTTGACCCGGCACTTTCCGGGCGCCAGGTCCAGTTCGTCATGAAAAACGGTCACGTCCTCTGCATCCAGTTTGTAGAACCGCATGGCTTCACCCACGGATTGGCCAGACAGGTTCATGAATGTTTCCGGCTTTAAAAGCAGAACCTTTTCAGAGCCAAGACGCCCTTCCGACAGCATGCCCTGAAACTTGGATTTCCATGGACCAAACCCATGATCCTCGGCAATCCGGTCCACGGCCATGTACCCGATATTGTGCCTGTTCTTGGAATACTTGTCGCCCGGATTGCCCAGACCTACAAAAAGCAGCATTGCCGTTGTCCTGAATTTGGTATGGATGGTCTACGCCGCGAGCGCGTGTGAATCAACAAACCAGGTCGGCGCGGCCAAAACAGGGCAGGGGCAGCACATGGCGGAATATGAAATTGACGGGATAACCCTGCATGTGCCGGGTCAGATTCTCAACGACCGCATTGCAGGCAAACTTGCCTCAGGCGGGTATGAGGCACATGAGGCCCGCGCTGTGCAAATGCGTGTGAAACCAGGGCAGCGCGTGCTCGAACTGGGGGCTGGCCTTGGCTATGTCAGCTCTGTCGCGGCACGTGCGGCGGGACCGGAACAGGTTGTTTCAGTCGAAGCCAACCCGGCGCTTTTGCCAGTGATCAAGCGCAATCTGAAAACCAACGGGTTTCACAAGCTGCGACTCATGCACGGAGCCATCATTGGGGGAACTGATGAGACGGGCGATCTGGGCTTTGATCCCAAGAAAGCTTTCTGGGCCGGACGCATTGCTGATGAAACAAGTGATGCTGCCGACGTGGTTTCAGTGCCTGCTCTGCCGTTGCCAGCGCTTTTGGCGGAGTTCAAATCGCAGGTTATCATCATGGATGTCGAAGGGGCCGAAAGGTTTCTGTTTGATGATCCCTGGCCTGATCACGTGCTCACCGTGATCATGGAGCTGCACCCCAAGCAATATCCTGACGCAGTGATCAAACAGATCGTGGATTGCATGTCAGCCTCTGGCCTCACGTATGACACCGGCCCGTCGCGCGGGCGTATCCTCTGCTTCCGCCGAGTGCGCGGCACATAAAAAAACGCGGAGGCCTAAGCGCTCCGCGTTTCTGAAAAACATACAAGGATACGAACAGACGTTTACTCTTCCGCGGCGGCCTCTTCTTCGGCCGGCGCTTCGGTGGCCTCAGTCGCTTCGCCGTCTTCATCCTCTGCGTTTTCATCAGATTTCAGCGCCGATGGGGCAGAGATGTTGCAGATCACGAAGTCCCGATCAATCGTCGGCTTGGCGCCTTCTGGCAACTCAATCTGGCTGATGGTCACGTTGTCACCAACATTCAGACCTTCAAGGCTCACGGTCACGCTTTCCGGGATATCACCGGCCGTCACCATCAGCTCGATCTCGTTACGAACAACGGTCAGAACACCGCCTTTGCGGATGCCGGGACAATCGTCTTCGCCGACAAAATCAACTGTGATGAAGAGGTTGATCTTGGTGGTCCGGCGCAACCGCATCAGATCAAGATGCGTCGGCAGGTCCTTGACCACATCGCGCTGCACATCGCGGCAGATCACGCGCACATCGTCATGGCCATCCACTTTGAGGTTGAACAATGTCGACTTAAACCGTCCGGCCTTGAGCTTTTTCAGAAGCTCATTGAACGGAATGTTGATCGGAAGCGGGTCAGTGTCGCCCCCAAAAACGATCCCCGGAACCATGCCCTCGCGGCGTGCTGCACGAGCGGCGCCCTTGCCCGTCCCCGTGCGTTCCTGGGCGTGAAGATCAGGAATTTCTCCAGCCATATGTATTCTCCATATCTAGGGCGGGGCTCCTCCAAGGCTGTAGCCCCGCGTGAAGTCGCGCATATAGACCGGATTGGGCAGGTTGGGAAGCGGAATCTACACAATATGGCACAGCGCCCCTGTTCAGCGCTGGACTACGAGTATTTGAGGAATGATGAAGCTGCAGATGCTTTGGCCTTCACTGTTCCAAAAATACTCAAATCACGCCATCCAGTCACCTGTGAAACCCTTTGGAATCATCAAGATATCCCGATCAACCTTGGTGATGTCGGTATGCCCACAAAACGCCATGGAGATATCAAGCTCTTTGTGAATGACCTCAAGCGCCTTGGTCACGCCCGCCTCACCCATAGCCCCCAGACCGTAAACATAGGCGCGCCCGATATAGGTGCCCTTGGCGCCCAGGGCGATGGCCTTCAATACGTCCTGGCCAGTGCGGATCCCACTGTCGAGATGCACTTCGATCTTGTCGCCCACCGCATCCATGATCTCGGGCAGGGCGCGAATGGCCGAAAGCGCGCCGTCCAACTGCCGTCCGCCATGGTTGGAAACGATGATCGCATCGGCCCCGACATTGAGCGCCTCTTTGGCATCGCGCGCATCAATAATGCCTTTGATAATGAGCGGTCCGTCCCACATCTTGCGAAACTGTCGGATGCGGTCCCAATTGAGTGCTTCGTCAAATGCTTCCGCTGTCCACGAACTGAGCGAGGACGGGTCGGTCACACCGCTGGCATGCCCCACGATATTGCCAAAGAACCGCCGTTTCGTGCCTAGCATGCCCAGGCCCCATTGCACCTTTGTCATCATGTTGGCGATGGACTTCATCGTAAGCTTGGGCGGCGCGCTCAGCCCGTTCTTGAGGTCCTTGTGGCGCTGGCCCAGCACCTGAAGGTCGACTGTGATGACAGCTGCGGAACATTGAGCATCCTTGGCGCGGTCAAACAGCCGCTGCATGAAATCATCATCCTTGAGCGTGTAGACCTGCATCCAGAACGGCTTTGTGGTGTTCTCGGCCACATCCTCGATCGAACAGATCGACATGGTGGACAGTGTAAACGGCACACCAAAGTTTTCAGCCGCCCGTGCCGCTTTGATTTCGCCATCCGCATTTTGCATCCCTGTCAGCCCGACAGGTGCCAGCGCCACGGGCATGGACACATCCTGTCCAATCATCTGCGTGGCGGTTGAACGGTTAGACATGTCGACCGCAATCCGCTGCCGCAGGTAGATGTCCTGAAAATCCGATGTGTTCTCGCGGAATGTCTGCTCGGTCCAGCTGCCGCTTTCGGCATAGTCGTAGAACATCCGTGGGACCCGGCGTTCATAGATGCGTTTGAGGTCGGCGATTGAGGTGATGACGGGCATGGCCATGTTCCAGTATTGGTAAAGTTTTTTTACCAATATCGAAATAAATGTTTTTTGTCTATGCGGCGTCCTGCCTCGGGCTTGTGGGCGGGCATGAACGTAGCAGCTTTATCGGGCTTCAGTCGAATTCATCCCTGAGCTTCGATAGGCATTGCAAAAGGCGATCACCCCGAGAACGGTCACAAATTTATAGCCGAGATAGATCAGAAATGCGGTGAACATGCCTACAAGGCTAAAGGTGTCGTTTTCGAGCCAAACATAGATAGAAACGTCAAAAGACTCCAGCTTGGCGGCGAGGAAGACCATGGCCAGATTGCCAACAACAGCGCCTGCTAACAAAGCCTTGCATAGTGTCCAGGCGGTGCCGCGCCCCCGCGCGAAAGCCTGAGTAAAGCTCCAGTCTCCGTCATATGCAGCCGCTGGGAAAATCGTGCCAAAGCGACAGAGAAAAGCAAAATAAATTGCGAAAACCGCGACCAGGGCGATGAGGGGCGCAATCAGGTCGCCGTGTTGAGAGAACAAACGCTCAACCCCAATCAAAGACAGAGCAAGAGCCACGCCCACGGCAACAAAAACGACTGTGAAAGCTGTGTTTGGAACCACAGTGCCGCGCATCAGGTCACGCGCTGAAAACCTTTGGCCTGTCAGCGCCGAGATATGAACAACGTAGGCGGAGATCATCGTCGTAGTAACGAAGGCAACGATACTGATGAGAGTCAGAAAGCCGTCATAGGACCATCCAAAGGCGATCTCGATCAAAAGCTCGATTACGGAAATTGCAAGCAAAAGCGAGATATTTCTACGAAACAGCTCCCAGGCACCGGCCCAAATGGGTGTTGGTTCCGCACGCATCAATCAAGCAGTATGCGCGCCATCCGCGAGGCCACGCACAAAGTTCAGGACATCTGCGGGGCTATTTCCATCGCCCAGCTTGGCCACAATGGCCGATCCCACAACGCACCCATCCGCCACGCTTGCGATCTCTCGGCTGGTCTCTGGCGTGCGGATCCCAAAGCCCACAACGATAGGCAGGTCTGTCGCCGCCTTGATGCGCGCCACCTCTGGGGCCACATCCGCAGCCTCCGCTGCCGCAGCGCCTGTGATGCCGGTGATCGACACGTAATAGACAAAGCCGGACGTGTTCTGAAGCACCTTCGGCAGGCGCTTGTCATCTGTTGTGGGTGTGGCCAGGCGAATGAAATTCAGCCCCGCCTTCTGCGCGGGAATACACAGCTCGTCGTCTTCCTCAGGCGGCAAATCCACCACAATCAGCCCGTCAATGCCTGCCGCTTTGGCATCACTCAGGAACTGCTCAACGCCCCGGTTAAAGATCGGGTTGTAATACCCCATCATTACAATTGGCGTGCTGTCATCCGTTTTGCGAAACTCACGCGCCATCTGCAGCGTCCGCTCCAGCGTCATGCCCGCCTCAAGCGCGCGCTGCCCGGCAAGTTGGATGGTGGGCCCATCGGCCATCGGGTCGGTAAAGGGCAGGCCCAGCTCAATAATGTCTACGCCAGCCTCCGGCAGACCTTTGACCACCTCCAGCGATGTCTCATAATCCGGATCACCCGCCATGACATAGGCCACAAAGGCTTTCTTTCCGGCGGCGGTGAGCTCTGCGAATTTGGCGTCGATGCGGGTCATATGGCGTTTCCTTGCTAATCCCACCGCCCTTGCCAAATAGAGGCCATAAAATCAATGCCCATAATGCAGACGGGCTTGGGACCTATCGGCTCAGAGTTGGCGTGCCATAAGATGCGTCACGGCCTGCTCGGCCGCATCCAGTGCCCCATCGATCAATCCCGGTGACTGACTTGAGCATTCAGCGCAAGCAAACATCACGCGCCCGTCGCATTGCACATTCTGAAGCCGGCGCGGGGGGGATCAGGGTGCCGAAACGGGCCCTCAAGGTCGAGTGCATCTGTGGTAAAGGGCTCTTGCGCCCAGTCAAAGATCTCAAGCCCGCGAACTGCCTCCGCCTCGGGTCCAAAACATCGCGTAAGCTGATCCAGAACGGCATGTTTGAGCGCGTCTGCCCTGAGCTGTCGCATCTCCACTGGCCAGTTCAAGAACCCAAACAAAATCCCCTGCGTGCTTCCGGGATCACACAGGTCATGGATTTCGCCACAGGGGCCAGCCTGACTAAGCACGCGCCCCGAGAGGCCCTTGTCGCGCCAGAACGGTCTGTCATAGCGCAGGACGACCTTGGCCTGCGAGGCCATCCAGGTCGGTACAGATGTCAGATCCTGCTTGAGCGCGGCAGGCAGTGCGGGGGTCCAGCGAAGCCTGGCGGCAAGCCTGGGCGGCAGGGCCAACAGCACCCGGGGTGCGTCATGCGTGCCGTCGGATGTGGTGACGGTGACGCCGTTGCCGTCCACTGCGATCGACGTCACGGGCGTGTTCAAGTTCAGCTGCGTGCGCGACAGTTGGTCGGCCATTGCCGAGACCAGCCGCGCCGTGCCGCCCTCCAGCCGATAGGACCCTGCCTGATGTGGCAGCATCCGGGCCTCGACTTCGCGTTGGGGTCCGTAATCCAGAAGGCCCGCCCCTTGGGCGTATTGCTCAAAAATGGGCAAATCGAGCCGCTTGAGCCAGCGTGCCACGGTGGGTTGATACCCTGGCCAGACCCAGCTTGGTCCGGCATCTCCGGCAAAGCCGCCGTCTGGGTCGGTAAAAGACCGGACGCGCCCACCCAGATCACCCCGGGCTTCGATGAGACAGGCCGAGAGATTACGCTCCTCTAGCAAGACGCAGGCCGCGAGCCCTGACAGACCCCCTCCTATGACAATGGCGTCAAAGTGAGACATAGCGGTGGGGATCCTCTTTGAATGTATCTACTGATAGATAGAAAAGGGCGGCAGACAAACACATGACATCTTTTGCGTGCAGGTCAAGCATGCCGCTTTGACAGCGGGCTTGCGACACCCCGTCGGACACCCTAGAAGGCGGCAAGTTTTGGCAGGCATCAAGGATCGGATCATGGGCTTCAAAATGGGAATCGTGGGGCTGCCCAATGTGGGCAAGTCGACGCTTTTTAACGCGCTGACCAAAACGGCTGCGGCGCAGGCGGCGAATTTTCCGTTTTGCACGATCGAGCCCAATGTGGGTGAGGTCGCTGTACCCGATGCGCGGCTCGATAAGCTGGCCGAGATTGCCCAGTCTAAACAAGTGATCCCGACGCGTATGACCTTTGTGGACATCGCCGGTCTTGTGAAAGGGGCGAGCAAAGGTGAAGGTTTGGGCAATCAGTTCCTGGCCAATATCCGCGAAGTCGATGCCATCGCTCATGTGCTGCGCTGTTTTGAGGATGGCGACGTGACCCATGTTGAGGGGCGTGTGAACCCGGTTGAGGACGCAGACGTCATCGAGACCGAACTGATGCTCGCCGATCTGGAAAGCATTGAGAAACGTCGCGCGGGTCTGGTGCGCAAGCTCAAAGGCAATGATAAGGAAGCGGTGCAGCAGGACCGGCTTTTGGCCGCCGCGCAGGCGATGATCGAAGACGGCAAACCGGCCCGCAGGGTGGAGGTGGATGCCGAAGATGCCAAGGCGTGGAAAAACCTGCAGCTTTTGACAACTAAACCTATTCTCTACGTCTGCAATGTGGATGAGGGGAGTGCCGCCTCGGGCAATGACCACTCGGCCGCTGTGGCCAAGATGGCCGAGGATCAGGGGGCGGCGCATGTGGTGATCTCGGCTCAGATCGAAGAAGAGATCAGTCAGCTGGACGAAGACGAAGCTGTCATGTTCCTGGAGGAAATGGGGCTGACGGAGGCCGGTCTCGACCGGCTCATTCGCGCAGGTTACGACCTCTTGCAGCTAGAGACCTACTTTACCGCCGGCCCCAAAGAGGCCCGCGCCTGGACGATCCGGCGCGGCACAGCAGCCCCGCAGGCTGCAGGTGTCATTCACGGTGATTTCGAAAAGGGCTTCATCCGGGCCGAAACCATTGCCTATGACGACTATGTCGAACTGGGCGGTGAACAACCGGCCAAGGAAGCTGGCAAAATGCGCGCCGAAGGTAAGGGGTATATCGTCAAGGACGGCGACGTGCTGCATTTCCTGTTTAATACCTGAGCGATCCCGCGTACCGAAAACTTGAAAAGTTTCCGAACCGGTTTCTTTTCAAGATTTCGGCACACAGGTACAGGTCTTTTATGTCCCTCCTTTTTATCTTCGGTCTGATCTGCATCGCTCTGGGCGTGTTGCTCTATCGCAGGCGCAAAAGGGCCGAGTATCGTGAACAGCTTTTGCAGGCTGGGCTGTCAGATACAGAACGCGAGATTGTGGCGGATAGCGTGCCGCTGCTGCGCAACCTGCCGCCTGACATGCAAACCCGCCTGGAAGGCAAGATGAACCTGTTCCTGGATCAGGTTGAGTTCATCGGCTGCAACGGGCTTGATGTCACCGAAGAGATGGAATTGTCCATTGCCGCGCAAGCCTGTCTCTTGGTGCTCAACACAGACGCCTGGTACGACCATCTGCGCACCATTCTGATTTATCCCGGCGCGTTCAAATCCAAAACCAAAGAACATGACGGTTATGTCGTGCGCGAATCTGAGGTCGTGCGGTCCGGGGAAAGCTGGCAATATGGGCCGGTGATCCTGTCCTGGGCCCACTCCAAACAAGGCGCGCTCAATACCGAGGATGGCCACAATGTTGTGCTGCATGAATTTGCCCATCAGCTTGACGGCCTGTCCGGTCATACCGATGGCGCGCCGCTCTTGGCCAATGGTCAAAGCTTTGCTGACTGGGAACAGGTTTTCACCACAGCCTATGCGCGTCATGTCAAAAAGACAGAGGCAGGCCGAAACACGGTCCTAAGCCCATATGCCGCCACCAACCATGAAGAGTTCTTTGCCGTTGCCGTGGAAGTCTTTTTTGAAAAGGCGACCCAATTGCAAAGCGAAGAGCCTGAGGTCTATGCGCAGCTGTCAGAGCTTTTGCAACTCGACCCGGCGACGTGGCAGTGACGCCTTGTCTGCTTTCTAGCTCTGGAAGAAGAGCGGTTCCGATTTACGTCCTTTCCTTGTGGCGCTATCTGGGTCAAGCTCAGCCAAAGAGTCGCGCCGAAAGAGGGACATATGGCAGCTGAGTCAAGTCACGGGCATGCACATCCATCATGGTTTGTAGCCCCCGGAGAATCCGATACATTTGCGTGGTTTTCCATCGCGCTCATCTTGCTGGCAATCTACGGGATCGTGACGCTCTATGCGGCCTTTGATCGCTGGGCTGAGCATCAGTCCAAAGGCACGCCACTGGCCAAGACCATTCCGACGATGCTGACGATCGCGTTGCTCTACGAGCTTTTCCCGCTGTCTCATTTTAACATCCTGCTGCCGTTGAGCGCAATTCTGATTGCCCTCATGGCGGACTGGTCACGATTCAACCTGGGCCGGCGCGATGTGCCGGAGCCGATGGTCGAACCTGAGCCGGTGCCGGAACCCCAAGCAGAAGAGGCCGAACGTGTTTGAACTTCTTCTGACATCCTTCCCGGCCATCATCAGGTATTTTCAGCTCAAGCGCCGAGGAGAGGCCATCACCGTCTGGAACATGCGCACCGCCGTGTTCCTTTGGGCTATAATGGCGTTTTTCCTCTTCATGGTGATCTTCTACTTCCACCCGAAATCCTACACCGGCCTGTTGCCCTTCCGCACGGTGTCGGTGGTCGCGCAGACCAGCGGCCCGGTAACAGAAGTCGCCGTGCACAACGGTCAGAGGGTCGCGGCGGGCGATGTGCTTTTCCGTATTGAAGACAGTGCGCAAAAGGCGGCTTTGTCTCAGGCCAAGGCAGAGCTGGACACTCTGGCCGCCGCAGAGGTCAAAGCGCAGGATTCCCTGATCGTCGCGCAAGCTGGTGTGGCACAGGCACAGGCCAATCTGGACAAGCTCAAGGTCGATCTTTCAAACGCACAATCGCTTTTCGAACGCAATGTCGGCAGTGGCGACGCCGTGCGCGAACTTGAGGCGTCTGTCGCTGTTGCCGAGGCGGAACTGGCCGCGGCAGACGCGCAGGTGGATTTGGCGCAAAACGACATTTCCCAAGCCATTCCGGCCCAACGCGCGGCGGCGGAAACCGCCGTAGAGCGGGCACAGGTGTCGGTGGACCAAACCGAAGTGCATGCATTCAATGATGGGGTGGTCACGCAACTTGCGCTGAGCGTCGGAAGCCCTGCCTCCACGCTGATTATCAGCCCTGCAATGGTCATCATCCCGGACCGGGACGCCGACGCACCATTGCGCATCACGGCGGGCTTTTCGCAGGTGGCGCGCGCCACGCTCTATGAGGGCATGCCGGCGGAAGTGGCCTGTGACAGCAACGCAAGCCTGTCCTTCCGGAACGCCGTGATGCCCGCCCAGATCGTCGCGATCCAACCTGCCGTGGCCACTGGCCAGGTCGTGCCCGGCGGGCGCCTTCTGGAACCCGGAAATCTGAATGCGCGCGGCTCCATGCTGGTTTATTTTGAGCTCCTTCATTCTGAGCACGAGGCGATGATGCTCGATGGCAGCGGATGCATCGTTCAGACCTACACCAACAACCTGAGGGGCGTGACCGGGCATATCATTGCGGCCACTGGCGTGGTCAAAGCCGTGGGACTGCGGCTCAAGGTCTGGGGCGCGATCCTCTCAGGCATCGGGCTTGCCGGAGGCGGTGGGCACTAAAGCAACCTTAGCCCGGTTGGCAAACTGGACCCTTCGGACATTGTCCCATACGGTTTCCCTGTCATGCGACGGGGGCGAAAAATGTCACGACCAAACATCCTTTTCATCCAGGTGGATCAACTGGCCGCGCAGTTTCTGCGCAGCTATGGCGACCCGGTTTGTCACGCGCCCAATCTCGACAAACTGGCGAGCGAGGGCACGGTTTTTGAGACCACCTATTGCAACTTCCCGCTTTGCGCGCCGTCGCGTGCGTCGATGGCGACCGGCAGGCTCTGTTCCGAAATCGGGGCTTATGACAATGCCGCAGAGCTGCCCGCCTCCATGCCCACCTACGCGCACTACCTGCGCGCCAGCGGCTATCACACGGCGCTGTCGGGCAAGATGCACTTTATCGGGCCCGATCAGCACCACGGCTTTGAGACCCGCCTGACCCCGGATCTCTATCCAGCAGATTTCTCATGGGTGCCTAACTGGGGGGATGAAGGCGACCGCGACACAAACGATGCGCGCGCGGTGACTGTCGCGGGCATCTGTGAGCGTTCTGTGCAGATGGACTTCGATGATCTGGTGACCTTCCACGCCATCCAGCACCTTTATGATCTCGCACGCTCTGACGACACACGTCCGTTTTTCCTTCAGGTCTCCTACACCCATCCGCATGAGCCGTATCTTTGCCAAAAGAAACACTGGGACCTCTATGAAGACGCCGATATCGCTCTTCCTGCGGTTCCCGCCATGCAAGCCGACGATCATGATGCACATTCCGCGCGGCTTCTGAATGATTTTGGCATGCTCGATCTGCGCTTTTCTGATGAAGACATCCGCCGCGCCCGCCGCGCCTATTACGGCTCGATCAGTTACCTCGATGAGATGATTGGCCGTGTTCTGGCCACGCTCGACGCCACGGGTCAGCGCGAGAATACCGTGATCCTCTTTACCTCTGACCACGGCGAGATGCTGGGAGAGCGCGGCATGTGGTTCAAGAAACACTTCTTTGAACACGCCTTGCGCATCCCTCTGATCATCAGCGGCGGTGCGTTCGGACCATCCCGCGTTGCGACACCGGCCTCTCTTGTGGACCTGCTGCCCACCTTCATGGGGATCGCCGAAGGGCAGGGGTGGACCAGCCCCATTGAGCCATTGGACGGTCAGGATCTGTCGACACTTCTGCAGAACCCAAACCCGGATCGCCCCATCCTGGCCGAATACCTGGCCGAGGCCACGACTGCGCCGATCTTCATGGTGCGGCGCGGCGCGTATAAATACGTTTATTCAGCTGACGATCCGCCCTTGCTGTTTGACATCGAGGCCGATCCACACGAGCGCACCAATCTGGCCGGGGAGGCCGCCCACGCCGAGACAGGGGCGCAGTTGCAGGCCTATGTCCTGCAACGCTGGGATAGTGAGGCGCTGCGTCAGGACATCATGCGCAGTCAGCAAAGACGGCGGCTTGTGCTGAAAGGCGATCTGCAAACCACGCGCCCGCGCTGGAACCATGGGGAAGCGCCCGGATCAGACGTGACCTGGTATCGCGGCGAAGGCAGCTACAACGACTGGGCGTTCAAATACCTGCCTGTTTCAGAGAGCAAACGGACCTAACCATTCCACCGGACCTTACCAAATGCGCTCACGTCATAGCCTGCCATATCTTTGGCGCGGCTTTGAAAGTCTTTGCTCGCACAGAACTCTGCAAAACTCTGCATGGCGGGGTCGAACCACGCCTTGCGATCCACCAAAAGGTCAAACCGTTCCTCAATGACCGGAACAAAGCCCAATCCGAACTGACGCGCCAGAGGTTGAAGGCCAAAGGCAACATCCGCACCGCCCTGCGACACCGTCAGGACTGCCTCCAGCTCGTTGCGCGCCACATCGACGGTTTGGAACTCCGTTGTGCTCACCCCGGCTTGAGACAGTAAATCCTGAAACAACCTTGCAGTGCCTGACTCCGGTTGTCTTTCAACGATGCGGCGCCCGCTAAGGTCAGCCACACCCTGCACGCGCCGCATAAGATCATGCTGCATGACCAACCCGCGACGACGGGCGGCAAAGCTCAGAAGCACCATGTTTTGCCCAGAAAACGCGGCCTCGACGGCGGGAATGTTCCACTCGTCCACCACGCTGTCATAAACATGCAACCCGGCCGCCACACCCTCTCCGGCGCGCAGACGTGCTACCCCATCGAGGCTCCCGTCGAAAAACGTCGCCAATCCACATCGTGAATGCTGCAACGCCCATTCCAAAAGCGGATCATGGCTTCCCAGAAAGACATTTGGTCGACGTCCAAGAGGCGGCGTGCCGCCCGACTGCCCACCATCAATCCACGCATGAATATCCTTGCGAGGAAACAACAACTTGCCGGTGACACGTGAACACGGCACCTCGCCAGACGCGGCCAGATCATAGACCTTGCGCTCCTTGAGGCGCAAAAGCTCGGCCAACTCCTTGACGGTCAGGTACTCGGGATCGCCTGTCTGTGCCGTTTCAGCCATGGTTCATTCGCTTGCATTCGGAAAGAAAAGCTGCGCACCGTTCTGTTCATACGCCCCAATCGCATCTTGCCCCTCATCGGACAAAAGCCAGTCGACGAAGGTCTGCGCAGACTCCAATTGGACATTCGGGCAGTGTTCCGGGTTCACGACAATCACACCATATTGGTTGAACAAATCCGGATCGCCCTCAACAAGAACCTCAAAATCGCCCTTGTTGCCAAAGCTGAGCCAGGTGGCGCGGTCCGTCATCACATAGGCCGCCATGCCCACGCCAACGTTAAGCGTGGCGCCCATACCGGACCCCGTTTCACGATACCACGTGCCCGATGACGCACGGGGATCCACGCCGCTCTCTGCCCAAAGCTGCATTTCCTTTTTATGGGTTCCGCTGTCATCCCCGCGCGACGCAAAAGGCGCATCGGTCTTGGCAATTGTCTTCAGCGCCTCTTGCACGTCCGCCATACCACGCACCGCAGCGGGGTCTGTCGCAGGCCCGACCAGAACGAAATCATTATACATCAGATCAAACCGCGCCAGCCCATGCCCTGCGGCCACAAACGCCTCTTCTGCAGCTTTGGCATGCACCAAAAGGACATCGCCATCACAGTTTGCGGCATTTTTGATGGCCTGCCCGGTGCCCACAGCGACCACATTTACGGAAATGCTGGTTTCACCTTCGAAAATCGGCAGAAGGTGGTCATAGAGCCCGGAATTGGCGGTCGATGTGGTCGACTGAACAATGATCGTGTCTTGCGCGGCTGCACTATTGGCCAGACACAATGCAAACGCTGTGGCCGTCAGGCGCAGTAAGGTCATGAAGAAGTCTCCTTTCGGGATGTCATGTGAGAATGTCGCCCGACAGATAGGCCTGCGCTGCCGCGCTCCTTGGAGCATCAAAGAAAGCCGCAGCCGGACTGTGTTCGGCCAACCGACCTTTGTTCAGAAAGACCACGTCATCTGCCAATCTGCGTGCCTGACCGATGTCGTGGGTGACAAAGATCACCTTGGTGTTCTGGACGGCCGTCTCCGCAACAATACGCTCAATCATCTGTGTCGCGCCGGGGTCGAGATTGGCCGTCGGTTCGTCCAGCATCAAAAGCTCTGGGGATGTGACCAGCGCGCGGGCAAGGGCGAGCCGTTGTTGTTCGCCGCCGGAAAGACGGCGCGCCGGGTGATCACGCATGTCCAGAAGACCCACACGCCGCAACGCATCCCAGCGCAGAGCCTCATCACGCAGACCGCGCGCCCGCAAGATAAAGTCGATATTGGCCGCAACAGACCGCCGAAGCAAAACCGGCTTTTGGAACACAAGCGACTGCCGCCGCGTGATCTCTGGCGTCAGAGCATCTCCTCGCCAGGTGATGCGTCCTGCGCTGGGCGGGATCAACCCGTGAAGAACACGTAGCAAGACGCTTTTGCCTGCTCCGTTATGGCCCATGATGACGGTGATACCGTCTTCGCACAAACGCAGGGTTATGTCATCGAGAAGGCAATGATTGCCGTCCTCAAGGCGAAGGCCTTCGGTGTGAAGCGCAGGCACCGAGCTTTGTACGACAGTGTCACGCATAGGCTCGTCTCTCCGCGCTCATGCGCACGCCCTGAACCGCCGCATTGATGC
Organism: Roseovarius sp. W115; assembly: GCF_032842945.2. Taxonomy (NCBI): domain Bacteria; kingdom Pseudomonadati; phylum Pseudomonadota; class Alphaproteobacteria; order Rhodobacterales; family Roseobacteraceae; genus Roseovarius; species Roseovarius rhodophyticola. Next base: position 401,846 of record NZ_CP146606.1, on the reverse strand, counting down.
TAAGCGCCAGCACCATGAGAACAAGGCCAAGCGCCAAAGCCAGCGCCAACTCTCCCCGTGACGTCTCAAGCGCGATAGCCGTGGTCATTACACGCGTCACGTGATCGATATTGCCACCTACAATCATAACCGCGCCCACCTCGGCGATGGCCCGTCCAAAACCCGCCAGCGACACAGTCACAAGCGCATAGCGCGCATCCCACAACAGTGCCTGCATCGACTGCCAACGGCTCAGGCCAAAGGCCCGAAACTGTTCGGCATATTCGGCGTTCAGATCTTCCAGAACCTGCCGCGACAATGCGGCAACGATGGGCGTGATCAGGATGGTCTGCGCAATGATCATGGCCGTGGGCGTGTAGAGCAATCCAAGAAAGCCCAGAGGTCCGGCGCGTGACAGGTGAAGATACACCAGCAAACCAACCACAACCGGCGGCAAGCCCATCAAGGCGTTGAGCGTCACAATCACGGCCCCACGTCCGCGAAACCGCGCCGCGGCAAGGAACGCCCCCAACGGCAATCCGATCAGACAAGCCAGCAAAGCCGCGCTGAGACTGACACGCAAAGACAGCAAGACGATCTCAACCAGATCGCGGTCCGCACGCATTACAAGCTCAAAGGCCAGGCTAAAAGCTGCTCCGAAATCCTGCATTGACTCCAATTACTGCAAAATTTTCATCATGTTGGATTTAACCGGAAATTCTGCAGTTAATCAACCGAAACCTCTCCGGACCTGACGGCGTCCTGGCGCCACAGGGTGGTGCCCTGAAATTTCCACTTGTTTTCTAGCGATCTGGACCATAGACACGCCAACGGAGACGTGGCCGAGTGGTCGAAGGCGCTCCCCTGCTAAGGGAGTAGGCGGGAAACCGTCTCGAGGGTTCGAATCCCTTCGTCTCCGCCACTTCAAGTGCGCGACATCTTCCGGCTACTTGAGCGCGCTCTGGGTTCGAACTTTGTCCGAACCGTTCCGCTACATTAAAACACGCTGTGCGCGTAAGCGGCTGCTTGCAAAGTTAATGAAGGAACGGATCTTGGCCGGTGCGCGGCGACCTTCGATATGAACCAAATGTATCGGCAATGGCGCTGGTTCAAAGGCTTCCAGAACACATTGCAAACTTCCCTCCTGTAGCTCGGGCCCAACTTGGTATGACAGCACCCGCGCTAAGCCCCAACCGTCCTTTGCAACGCTCCTTACGGCAGCGATGCTACTGAGTCGCATCCGGGGTTTGAGGCGGACGACGTCAGAGAGATCGTGCCCAAAGCGCCATTCCAATGCCGGACTTACAGGAGTGGCGGCAACGATTCTATGATCCGCCAGGTCCGCAGGTAATTCTGGCCGGCCGTAGCGTTCAAAATAGGCCGGCGCTCCACATACAATTCGCCGCACAGTGCCGACCCGGACAGCCGTCAGGCCGGATGACGGCAGGGACCCGATCCGCACAGCTATGTCGAACCCTTCCTCGACCATGTTCACCACACGGTCGACCATGACGACGTCCACAGAAACGTCCGGGTATGTGTCCAGATATTCGGTCAGGATCGGCGTGACGTAGATGCGCCCAAATTCGTTGGAGCAGGTGATCCGCAATTGACCAACCGGGTTGACGGCGGCCCCTTTAGCAGCGTCATCGGCGGCCTGAATCTGCGCCACGATGTGACGTGCATCTTCAAGATATGTCTGGCCCACATCTGTGAGCCGCACGCGACGCGTTGTCCGGGTGAATAACCTGGCGCCGAGACGGTCTTCAAGCGCGTTCACGCCACGCGTGGCCGACGGGGCGCTAAGACCCATGCGGCGCGCGCCCTCGGCAAAGCTCTCTGCTTCGGCAACAGCAATGAATACCTCAAGACTTTGCAGTCTATCCACAAGGGGACCCTATTATTATCAAAATACAAAATAGTATATTTTGATTTCAGTATATTAATTCGAATTTTAAAGCAAATTAAGGTTTCGGGAAACACACCAACCTAGATGGTTCGTTTGTCGGAAGGACTACAGCAATGCAAAATGATGCCCCGCGCCCCCCGCTTCCCCCATTTACGGAAGAGACCGCACGCGAAAAAGTAAGACTGGCCGAAGATGGCTGGAACGGTCGTGACCCCGATAAGGTGGCGCTGGCCTACACGCCCAACAGCAAGTGGCGCAATCGCGCTGAATTTCCGCAAGGCCGCAAAGAGATCGCCGAGTTCCTGACACGCAAGTGGAACAAGGAGTTGGACTATCGTCTGGTCAAGGAGTTATGGGCCTTCAAAGGCAATCGCATCGCTGTGCGCTACGCCTACGAATATCATGACGACAGCGGCAACTGGTTCCGTGCTTATGGCAATGAGAATTGGGAATTCGATGGAAATGGCTACATGGCTCATCGCTATGCAAGCATCAACGAACTGCCCATCCGCGAAGAAGACCGCAAGTTTCGCTGGCCTCTAGGGCGTCGCCCGGATGATCACCCAGGTCTCTCGGATCTGGACCTTTAGCCTTTCTCTTTGTCAAACAGGAACGTTCTATGACGACCCCAATCAAGCTGTACCGCAATCCCAAATCCGGCCATTGCCACCGGGTCGAACTCATGCTGGCTTTGCTTGGTCTGGCATATGAGACCATTGACCTTGATATGGCAAATGGTGCGCACAAGGCCCCTGACTATCTCAGAATCAGTCCCTTTGGCTTGGTGCCTGCCATCGACGACAACGGTTATACCCTGGCCGACAGCAACGCGATCCTTATCTATCTGGTGCAGACCTATGCGAAAGACACGCACTGGCTGCCAACTGATCCAAAGAATGCCGCAGAAGTGCAAAGATGGCTGACGATTGCCGCTGATAACATCTACTCCGGACCCTGTGCCGCGCGGCTGGTGAAACTCTTCGGAGTACCGCTTGACCATACTGCATCGGTGCAGAAGGCGCATGAGCTGTTCAAGATCATGAACGCCCATCTTGAAGGCCGCACATGGCTTGCCACGGATCAGATCACCATCGCGGATGTGGCAGGCTATAGCTACATCGCGCATGCGCCAGAGGGGGTGTGGACCTTGCCCCATATGACAATATTCGCGCATGGCTGAACCGTATTGAAGACCAACCTGGCTTTGTGCCTATGGCCAGTTCTCCAATTCCGGATTTGGTTTGAGGATACTCCTGCGGTCGAGCCCCTATGACTCTGACGCGCTCAGAAAAAAGTGCCTTCCATGAAACATGCCGCATTAAATCCATTCCACGCAGGCGAACAAGCCGCACAGCAACGCGCTGGCGTGGGCGATGTCTCGCAATGGGCGGGTGGTTTCATACGAGACCACCTGCCTGAGCAGCATCGAGCATTTCACACATCGCTGCCGTTTGTGGTGCTGTCAGGAGCGGATACAGAGGGTCAGGTCTGGACCACACTTGTCGATGGTGAGGCGGGTTTTATCCAGTCACCAGATCCAAAACGTTTAACTCTGGACGCTGCGGTCGACCCAACCGATCCATTGGCTGGACGTTTTGCGGAGGGCGGTGATATCGGGGGCTTGGGCATTGAACTTGCGACGCGGCGACGCAACCGTTTTAGTGGTCAGATCATGCCAGGTTCGGACGGTCTCGCGATTGATATGCGACAGACCTTTGGCAACTGTCCCCAGTACATTCACGCCCGGACATGGACGCGTGTACCGCGCGTGTCTGAACCTGTTGCAACAACGACGGATCATCTGAACACAGCTCAAATTGATCAAATCGCACAAGCGGATACGATGTTCATTGGATCTGGCCACCATGGTCGGGATGGCGCGGCATCAAACGGATTTGATGCATCTCACCGCGGTGGGCCGCGTGGCTTCGTGCATGTTGAAAGCCCAACGCGCCTGCACATCCCGGACTACGCGGGGAACAACTTTTTCAACACGATTGGCAACCTTCTATCAGACCCGCGCGTGGGACTGCTTTTTGTTGATTTTGAAACAGGCGGTTTGCTTCACATCACCGGACGCGCGGAAATCGATTGGGCGCCACGTGATGCACAAGACCCTGACGCGTGGCGTGTTATCACCGTTGAGATTGACAAAGTAGTTGCCCGCGTCGAGGCCATTTCTTTGCGGTGGGAGACGCTCGATGACCAGGTGCGAAAGCTGCGTGTGGAACGCAAGGCGGCAGAGACAGAAAGCATCACGTCATTCTATCTGGCGCCGGTTGATGATCGCCCCCTTGAACCATTTGTCCCAGGGCAGCACCTGCCCATTTCAGTCCAGATTCCAGGGCAGAAAAGCCTGACCGAGCGCAGCTATTCTCTTTCGGGCAGTGTGTTTGATGGTGCAAAATACCGGCTCACCATAAAACGCGAAGATTATGGGGTTATGTCGCGTTTTCTGCATGATCACCTGCGCGAAGGGGACATCATCGACGCTCAGCCGCCCGCAGGAGATTTTGTCATTCCAGAAGGCAAAGGGCCATTGGTTTTGGTGAGCGCAGGCGTTGGGCTTACCCCCATGGTTTCGATCCTGCATGCCCTGGCGGGCAACGAACGCCCGGTGTGGTACGTGCATGGCGCACGCAACAAACGTAACTTAGCACTTGGTCAAGAAGTTGAAACCCTGGTCACGGAGCATAAAAACCTGCGCAAGCGGATCTTTTTCAGCCAGCCGAGTACGGGCGAACAGGCCGGAAAAGACTTTGACCAGTGTGGGCGGATCACGGCGGAGGATCTGGTCTCGTTGGGGACCGAAACAGGGACGCAATACATGCTTTGCGGCCCCGGTCCGTTTGTTACTGAACTGCGCACCGGTCTTGAAAAGCACGGCATTCCTGAGGGCTTAATCCACGTCGAAACATTCGGCCCGAGTTCGCAGTCCTGATCCGAAGAGGGGCGTTTCGTTCAATTTGAACGCCTGCAACCTTCAGGTGTGGCCCTGAGGTTGGCGATAGGCGTTACCTGGCCAAATTGCACATCTTTTGCGCAAAACCCCGCTCATTGGCGCACACAAGTGCTTTATCATTGGTAACAAACAGATTTCTTTGTGGACGTCCCCCGCGTGCGACACATTTTAGCGGAGTGAGTTTCGAGGAGAAGACCCGTGAAGGACGTCCCGTTTGTACCAGAGCCTATGGCAGAGACTGTGCCGCTTGACGGCGCGCAGGTGAAAAACGCACCTGATTTGCGGCTGGTGGACACGGGCGACACAAATGCACGTGCAATCCGCCGTCGTCGCTTGGCGGTTTTGACGGCCAATGTCATCACTGTGGCGCTGCTCTTTGGGGCGATGACGACTTTCTTGTCCTTTGGCGGTCTGATCTGGATCGAATGGGCGATGCTTGTGGCCTACGCATTGACCTTGCCCTGGCTTTCGATTGGGATGTGGAATGCCCTGCTTGGTTTGTGGCTTGATCTCAAACACTCAGATCAAGCAGCGGTCGTGGTTAATCCTGCCCTTGGCAGGATTACAGGCCAAGAACCCATCGCGACACGGATTGCTGTGGTCATGCCGTTGCGCAACGAAGATCCTGCTCCTTCGTTGCACCGCTTGCGCGGGCTGCAAGACGAGTTGGCACATACGCCATGGGCGAAGCATTTTGATTTTTATGTCCTGAGCGACACCGACAATCCCGCCATCGCACTTCGTGAAGAGGCGGGCGTTGCGCAATGGCGACGGGCACGTCCCGAGATCAAGGTTCACTATCATCGTCGCAGCGAAAATACCGGGTACAAGGCCGGTAACATTGCTGAGTTTCTGGACCGCAGTGGCGCGGAATATGACTTTTTCCTGCCACTTGACGCGGACAGTGTGATGGGAGCGGAAACCGTCTTGCGCCTTGTCAGAGTGATGCAGGTATCGCCTGAAATCGGGATGCTACAAAGCTTGGTCACAGGGTTGCCTTCAAAGACGTTTTTCACGCGCGCATTTCAGTTTGGTATGCGGCATGGCATGCGGTCCTATACTCTGGGCGCGGCATGGTGGCAGGCGGATTGTGGGCCAAACTGGGGCCACAATATCCTCATCCGAACCGCGCCGTTTCATGCACATTGCATGCTTCCGAAACTGCCCGGCAAGGGCCCGCTTTCGGGCTATGTCCTGAGCCATGACCAGCTTGAGGCGGCCTTGATGCGACGCGCTGGGTTTGAAACCCGGGTTCTGGCTGAGGAAAGCGACAGCCACGAAGAAAATCCACCAAGCCTTGCGGACTTCATTCGCCGGGAGCTTCGCTGGTGCAACGGCAACATGCAGTATTTCAAACTGCTTGGGTTGCCGGGCCTGACACTCACCAGCCGTGTGCAGTTGTACCTTGCTATCCAAATGTATCTCGCAGCGCCCGCCTGGATGCTTTTTGTTCTCCTGGGTGCGGGTCTGGCCGCCATGCCAGCGCAGGTCGTCGGCGCGCCGCTTTGGTTTGGCTTGAGCCTTTTTGCGATTGTGCTGGTGCTCAATTTGATGCCGAAAATGATGGGTTTGGCTCAGATCCTCGTCAACAAAACGCGTGCGGATGCTTACGGAGGTCGACGTCTTGTAAGCCTTAGCGGTCTTGTCGAAATCCTTGTCTCAATGCTGATGGCACCCATTGTCGCCTTTGGCCTCAGCGTGTTTGTCCTGGGGTTGTTTTTCAACCACCGCGTCGGCTGGGACGCGCAGCAACGGCACCGCGACAGGCTTGAGTGGACAGAGGCCGCCCGTGTGCTGTGGCCACAGACACTGGCCGGTCTTGCGCTTACGGTCTGGCTTGCTGTTCTGGTGCCTTGGGCGCTTATCTTTGGCGCGCCCATGCTGATCGCGCTGAGCCTTGCCATTCCGATTGCTGTCGTGACCACGTTGCCAAAACTAAGCCGCTGGTCGATTTCAAATGGCCTTTTTGACATTCCAGAAGACCGGCAGACCGACTCTGAACGAGAGCGTCCGCTCAAAGCCGACATCGCCTGAAACTTGAACAAGGCGAATGACGAAATGCGTGCACCAACTATGTGTCGCGTTTATCTTTGGGTCAGGGTTATCGCGAAATGCGTCAGGATTGCATCGCGCAATCAAGCATCACGTCTGTTCCAAGCGAAAATACCCGCATTTCGGGCCGGATTGCATGGGCGAGCAACTCGCTTGGTTTTGAGAGCGTGAGGCTCTGAGGGCCACCTCCGATCAGAAGCGGCGCAATTCCGACATGCAGACGGTCCAAAAGCCCGGCCTCAAGGAACCTGGCAATGGTAATACCGCCGCCCTCGACCAGAAGCGTTGACAACCCTTCGTCACGCAAAGCCGAGACAATTTCGCGCGGGTCAATGACATCATTCCGAAGGGGTAAGCGAACGACCGTGACCCCCGCTGATCTTGGCCGGTCAACGGCTTGGACGATGATGCGCCGTGTTCCGTCATCTTGTAAAAGCGCGGCATCGTCAGGCAAACGACCATTCGGATCAATCACCACACGCGCCGGGTTCTTACCTTCGCAAAGCCGAACGGTCAGGCGAGGGAGTCGTGAAGCGCGGTGCGCACGCCGATGATAACCCCATCCACAAGCGCCCTGATCCGGTGCAGATGCGCAAGCCCGTCTGGTCCCGACACATCCCGCGCATCCCCGGTCACAGTCGCCACGCGGCCATCAAGGGACTGACCAATCTGAGCAACCGCAAAAGGGCCCTGATCGCGTCTGGCCAGTGGTGAATAGAGATCAAGCGCGGCCTTTTCTCCACAGCTCCAGCTGTCGCCGCATGTGCAGACGGTGCCATGCCGGATATGCAGCAGGTGGCTCCAGATTTTATGCGTCATCTCTATCTGCATGTCACTCATCTCTTAGAACTTGATACCGGGCGTGGCGAGGATGTCGACATGGCCGATGACACAGCGACTTTTCTGAGCGCCTTCACGCCGTGAACGGCTCCACGTCTCGGTGTTTCGCGCACCAGCTTCACAGGCAGCTTGTGAAATACCATCGACAAGCTCACTCTGCAGCTTTGCCATGTCTGGCCCAAGCTTCCAAGGGCTGTTGGCGGTCTGAACGTCACAACCTGCATCGCGCAAAATCTCTACGGCGCGGAGGGCCGCGTCCGGACCAAGGGCAGGGCCAAACCCCTTGTCAGTGCGCTGGTGGCGATTGAAAGCTGTGGTGATGGCTTCATCGGTCTGATTTGCAGGGGTCCAGCGCATCAGGCCATCATAGCTGAGTGCCGCATAAAACGGCACATTGAGACGCTTTGCGAACGCGCTCAACCATGCCTCTGATACCAGGTCCAAAAGTGCCGAGGCGGTAACCAATGTCACCCCGTCCAGCGGCAACGCCTCTACATCAGCGAGGTTCATCAGGCATGTCTCAGCAGAAGTGCCAACTTCAGCATTGGCCTTGTCGAGCAAGATCGGGTCGTTGTCGAGCAGGCGCCACTGCGCCGTGTCTGGTAGACTCCCCGAGAGCGCGCGTGCGGTCGCGCCTGTGCCGCACCCCAGATCAAGTATCACCGGATTGTCCCCGGCCAGGCTTGCCGCTTGCCGCAACAGGTGGTCATCGCGCGCAGCCCGGTCCGCAGGCTCGCGCAGGGCCAACCAATCGGCGGAAAAACCCATACTTAGATATCTCCCTCAAACCATGCGCGCGCGACATGGCTTTCATGGAGCGAAATGCGCAGGCGTTTGACCCTTCCATGATCGGCGAGCTTGCCGGTGCGAACCTGATCTGCGAGACGGCTAAAGATATGGTGGCACAGAAACTCTGTGGTGGTGAACTTCCCTTTGAATTCAGGGATTTCATCCAGGTTCTTGTAGCGCAAAGGCGCAAGCGTATCGGCCAGTGCCTCGGTTGCAAGGCCGATATCTACAACCAGGCCATGGTCATCGATTTCTTCCGTAAAAAACGCCGCATCAACGGTAAACGTTGCGCCATGCATGCCCTGCGCTGGTCCGAAGACCTCGGAAGGAAGCGAATGCGCAATCATGATATGGTCACGAACTTCAACAGCGAACATATGATTTCCTTAAGTTGGAGAATAGCGGACACGGTGGCAAAGCGTCTCCGGGTCAGACAGGATCGCGCCATATTGCGCGGGTAGATCATCAAATCCGGTTTCGCCTGAGATCAGCACGTCAAGAGCGGGATCACACAGGAGCTCAAGCGCCTTTGCCATACGCCTTTTGTAGCTCCAGCGCGTACGCTGCGCGGTCGGCACCTTGCCAACCTGAGAGCTGATCAACCGCAATCGGCGGCTGTGAAACGCCCCGCCCAGGGGCACGGGGGTGGTGCCGGTTCCATACCAGCTTGCTTCGACAATCGTGGCCTCGTCACCGGCACTGCGGATGGCGGTTTCCAGACCGGCGGCTGAGGCGGAAAGATGCACAACAACATCACAGTCGCCCGGAGCATCATCGGGTGTGGCAAAGTCACAGCCCAACTGGGCCGCAATCTTCGAGCGATCTGGGTTGATATCCAAAAGTGTCACCTCCGCACCAGGCAGTTTTGCCGCAAGATAGCCTGTTAGTGCACCGACGACGCCGGTGCCGACGATCACAATTTTGTCACCGGGCCCAGCCTTGGCATCCCATAATATGTTAAGCGCCGTTTCCATATTGGCCGAAAGTATGGCGCGTTCTGGCGGCAGGCGTTCGGGCAAGTGGTTCAGCATCCCTTCCGGCACGCGAAACATCGTTTGATGCGGATGCAACGCGAAAACGAACTGACCCTCCAAACGCCCTTCCATCACACGGCCGACAGCACAATACCCGTATTTTACAGGATGCGGAAAGTCTCCCTCCTGCGCCGGGCCGCGCATGCGCGCATATTCTGTTTCGGGCACCTTTTCTTGAAAGACAAGCCGCTCCGTACCGCGGCTAATACCGGAAAAGAGCGTCTTAACGAGAAGACCCTCTCCTTGCCTTGCAGGGCGTATTGCGGCCTGTGCCTGACCAACACACCAAAGAGCCATTGCCGTCATGTTAAAAGACGCTCCGGCTGACAATCTGGGATCGTGCGGGAAATGAGAGACAGATCATGGAATTCATCATAGATTTGACCACTTAGCACAGCAATGCCCGAGTCAAGTCTCTGGTGATCCAGTGCGCAGAATTGTCGCGAAGGCGGGAAACAGCCGTGGCGTGGCGGCAATCACTGTGCCGCTGTCTTCAGGGCGCTCCGCCACATTCCAGCCCTCGACTTGTGCACCGGCTTCGCGCAGCAAGAGTAATCCCGCTGCGATATCCCATGGTTGCAGTCGTCTTTCCCAAAACCCGTCAAGCCGCCCAGCCGCCACATAGGCCAGATCAAGAGCCGCGGCACCCATCCGCCGCATACCGGCACAATGTGGCATGAGATTTGCGATATCTGCGGCATGATCGGGAATATGCGCCATACCTCCAAACGGAACGCCCGTACCAAAAAGCGCGTTTGACATAAGAGATGTATGAGACACGGCCATTGGCACTCCGTTGAGATATGCGCCTTGGCCGATGCGTGCGGAAAACGTTTCCCGTCGCAGCGGATCGTGTACCACCCCAACAGTCAGAACGCCGTTGTCTTCCAGCGCAACGGAGACAGCCCAATGCCCAAGGCCACGCAGAAAGTTGGTGGTGCCATCCAGCGGATCAACGACCCATCGACGCGCGCCGGCCGCGCGTGCCCCGGTTTCCTCACCAAGCCAGCTATCTTCAGGAAAGGCATTCAGAAGACCCGTGCGCAGATGGTGTTCTGCCGCATGATCCGCACGTGACACGAAATCACCCGCCCTTTTGGTTGACACCGAGAGGGCCGCGCGATCATGCCAGTATTCAAGCAAAAGCGCGCCAGCCTCCTGTGCCAGATTGATTGCCACCGAAAGGTCATGATCCGACATGGTTTCAGACCTTTGTCACTTGGGTCGATGCGACACGCAGGAGTGTTTCATCCACGATTTTGACTGTGTCGTCCCATGTCGGCAATGCCGCACCGGCACGCGCAGATGCGGACGCCATTTCACGCCGCTCATGCGCGTTGTCGAGAAGATCTTCGAGTGCGGCAGCGAACGCCAATGGATCATCGGGTGGCACAAGCCGTCCGGCGTCTGGGGCCACCGTATCCGGCACAGCACCCACCCGGCACGTGACAATCGGCAGGCCGTGCACCATCGCTTCATCAAAGACGATGCCATAGCCCTCGTAGCGCGTTGCAAGGGCAAAGAGGCTGGCTTGCCCATATAGGTGCGACAGGGTCTCGTCCGAGACAGCTCCCACGATCTTCACGCGATCGCTCAAGCCAAGCTCGTTCACCAGGCGTGCAAGCTCTGCTGCATGATCGGGATCAAAAGCGCCTCCTGCTATGATGGCTGTCCACGTATGTGCAGTGAGACGCGCCAAGGCTTTTAACAGTACGTCATGGCCCTTGCGTGACACCTGAATGCCCACGGACAGGATCAAAGGAGGGTCGGTTTTCACGCCGGTAGATAGAGGGCGATCTGTGCCTGGCCGCGCAATGGTGATGCGAGATGTGGAAACGTCGTAGTCCGCATGCAAAACCTTAGCGGTGTGCGGGCTTGGCACTAAAACATGCACCGCGCGCGCGAGGTTCTGACGCTCCGATGTCAAGAAATGCGCGCGCTGCTCAGCTGAATGCCCGTTTTCGCGCGCCAAGGGGTGATGGATTAAAGCGACAATAGAGGCGTTCACGGCGTCCAGCACAGCGGGATCAAACGCGCCCAGTGCAAGACCATCTATGATAACAGGGCAGTCTTCGGGCAGGGCGGCCAATTGTTTTTCCGCATCGCGCATGTCCTGAGATGTGGGGTTTGGAAAGCTGGTCCCAAGTTGCAGAAGTGTGATGTCCCATCCCAAAGCACGCAGCCCATCAACCAGCTTGCGATCATACCTATAACCACCTGTTTGCGTATTGATGTCCCCAGGAACGGCAAAAGCCCCGCGACGACAGGTCGGCAGATCAAGGTGGAAGTCTTTGCCAGTCATCCTGCAAAACTCGCTAAATTGTGACAAACAAGCTTGGTGCAAAGGTTTACACTCGGCCTCACTGTTCTAGCTTTTGTCATAGGGAGCAAATTGTTCAAGGCAAGCCTGCGCTGAACCGATTTGCATTTGACCATAGGAGATATCATGCAACGTGTTGCTGCTTTTGCCGTATTCGCCACACTCGCCTCTGCTGCGCAAGCCGACATGGCCCAATATGAACTCGATCCGACCCATACGGCCATTTACTTTAAGGTTGATCATATTGGCTACGCAAAAACGCTCGGCATTTTTCCAAACGTGACGGGAAGCTTCTCTTACGATGACGAAACGCAGGAGCTGAAGGATGTGAATGTCACCATCCAGGCGGACAGCGTCAATACATTTAACGAGGCGCGTGACGGGCATGTGCGCAACAAAGATTTTTTGCATGTCAGCGAACATCCTCAAATCACCTTCGTCGCAACGGGCGGTGAGCCTGAGACAGAGAACTCGGGAACCGTGACTGGGGATCTGACCATTTTGGGACAGACCCAACCTGTAACCTTAACGGTCAAGCTTAATAAAGTCGGGGAATACCCGTTTGGTCACAAACGCGAAGTTTTGGGCCTGTCCATGACGGCATCGATAAAGCGCAGCGAATTTGGCATGACCTACGCTGTCGATAACGGACTTGTTGGTGATATCGTTGATATCAACATCGAAACCGAAGCCATGAAGATGGAATAGCCGGTTTTCTATCGAGAGCTAGGCTCATCAAGGCGCCCTGCGTGGCAATGGCCCATGTGTCTTTAAGGATGTGACATAGACTGGACCACGCGAAAGCGTTACCGCATGAAATCGGGCGTGACGTGTGGCTTCAGCACAGTTGGTGACGTCTCATGACGGCAAGCGCAGGGTGATGCAGGTCACATATGAATATGGGCTTCCTGACAGCAATCTCTTTTTGCATTGGTTGAACGACCACAGGTGAGCCGTGGCACTATGTTTCATTTGCTTTTTGCAGTCTGGAACAACCGGGTTTAGGCTCAAATTACACATCTCTTACAGCATCGGATGGATGACCCTCATGAGCCATGTCTTTCCTCGTCAAATCACCGCCCCGCCGGTCAAGGCGGTGTCGGCCAAGGGCTGCTACTTCACCGACGAGGCGGGTAAACAGTATCTCGACGGCTCTGGAGGGGCGGCTGTGTCTTGCCTTGGCCACGGTGATCCGGAGATCATCAAGGCCATTCAGGATCAGGTTGCAAAGCTCGCTTTTGCGCATACTGGATTTTTCACCAGCGACCCCGCCGAAGAACTGGCTGATCTGCTGATCAAATATGCGCCGGGGGATCTCGACCGGGTTTACTTTGTATCTGGAGGCTCGGAAGCTGTGGAAGCCGCGCTTAAACTGGCCCGGCAGTTTCACATCGAAAACGGTGAGCCACAACGCAAGCATCTCATCGCGAGACGGCAGAGTTACCATGGCAACACCTTGGGCGCACTGGCCACGGGCGGAAATGCATGGCGGCGGGCACAGTTCGAGCCGATCCTTGTGGATGTCAGCCACATCGCGCCCTGTTATGAGTATGTTGACCGGGCCGAGGGAGAGAGCGCCGAGGACTATGGCCTGCGCGCCGCACAGGAGCTTGAGGATGAAATCCTGCGCCTGGGCGCTGATCAGGTGATGGCGTTCGTCGCAGAACCTGTGGTGGGTGCAACGATGGGCGCGGTTCCTGCAATCACAGGATACTACAAGCGCATCCGCGAGATTTGCGACACATACGGCGTGCTTTTGATCCTTGATGAGGTGATGTGCGGTATGGGTCGCACAGGGCACCTATTTGCCTGTGACGCGGACGGTATATCGCCCGATATCCTGTGCATCGCCAAGGGGTTAGGGGCTGGATATCAGCCCATTGGTGCGATGCTCTGCACCAAACAGGTTTACGACACTATCGGGGCCGGATCGGGTTTTTTCCAGCATGGCCATACGTATCTTGGCCACCCCACGGCCTGCGCGGCAGGTTTGGCCGTGGTGAATGCCATGTTCGACCGCGACCTTATTGCCAATGTAAACACCCGATCAGAGCAGCTTATGACAGCACTGCGCGAGGCCTTTGGTCAGCATCCTCATGTCGGTGACATCCGGGGCAGGGGGTTATTCCTAGGGCTGGAATTTGTGGAAGATCGTGACAGCAAGACACCGTTTGATCCGATCCTCAAAACTGCTGCGACCTTCAAAAAGGCGGCTTTCGAAGCGGGGCTCATCTGTTACCCCATGAGCGGCACGCGCGATGGGCAACTGGGCGATCATGTCCTGCTCGCCCCGCCCTTTATCATTACCGAAGACCAAATCGGCGAGCTTGTCGGCAAGCTTCAGGCCGCTGCGACCGCCATCCCACATCTCGCAGGTCACTGACCCGCGCGCTTATCAGCCCTCACGGGCTTCTTCGCGCCGAAAGCCCGGCAGGGCTTGAGAAGCACCTGCAAAAGAAAACCCGCAGCCATATCGCTGCGGGCTCTTTCGTTCCGGCAAGGGCCGCCTCAGGCCTTCACGGCTTCCATAAACCGATGCTTGATCACAACGGGATCCATGGTGATCACCGGCATCTTGGCATTGCCGCTGTCGCATTTGACAACCATCACGGTCATTTTCTTGCTATCAATGGCTTCTTGCAGAGCCTTGCCAGTGTCGACGTCCTGCACCTCGACCACATTCTCGCAACCCGCCGCGCGGGCCATACCCGCTAGCGAGGTTTTCTTGCCGGTATAGGTCGGCTGATCCCCGGTTGAGCCATAAGAGCCGTTGTCGATGATCATCAGGATGTAATTGTCGGCCACATTGTTCGCGATCGTGGGCAGGGTGCACAGGTTGGTCAGAACCGAGCCATCCCCGTCAATTGAGATCACGGTTTTGTCCTGCGCCAAAGCAAGGCCAAGACCGATCGAGGACGACAACCCCATCGTGCCCAGCATGTAAAAATTCGTCGGCTGGTCATCAATCGCATGAAGCTCTTGGGAGGGAATGCCGATGTTACAGACGACAAGCTGGTCGCGCAGGATCGGGGCGATTTCTTTGAGAATTTCAGAACGGATCATTGGTCGCCATAGCCTCCCCAGAAGTTGGCATCGGTCAAGATGGCCACAGGTTTGTTGCACATGAAGGTGTATTTCAGAATGTTGTCGAACTCTTCGACGTCCCGCTGCCAGTGGAAGTGGTAGGTCGGGATGTTGAGCTGTGCCAAGAGCGCCTTGGTGTGCACCGCCATTTCCACCTGACAGGCCACCGGTTCGCGCAACTCGCCGCGATAGGAAATGATCATCGGAAGCGGCATGTGGTAATACTGAATGAGCGTTGCCAGCGTGTTGATCGTCACACCAATCGCCGTGTTCTGCATGATGATGGCCGGGCGTTTACCACCCATATGCGCCCCGGCGCACAGGCCCATGCCCTCGTCTTCCTTGTTGGAAGGAATGTGATAGATGCCGTCGCGGTTCTCGACCTCTTCGATCACACCGGCGAGCTGCTTGCAGGGCACAGTGGTGACAAAGGAGATGTCGTTGGCGACAAGATCATCAACGATCTTCTTGTCGATATTCATCTGAGTTAGCCTTTCGGTTGGAGCGCCTCGGCGCTGTGTGGCGTTACATGCTATTGATCGGGATAGAGTACGATTTTCGGATGTGCGACGTGGCCTGCGCGCAGATCCTGAAAGGCTTGATAACCATCGGATAGAGTGCGTTTGTCAAACCAGTCGAGCGGACCAAGGCGGCTGTCAAAAATGGCCTGCGCCGTGTCGCGGAAATCTTGGGCTGTGTAGGTATAGGTGCCGATAAAGGTGATCTCCTGCAGGGTCATGCGTCGGACATCGAGACCCCCGGCATCCTCGCCCAGACCGACATGCGCGATCACACCGCCGGGTTCTGCCATCGCAGACGCGGCCGCACGGGTTGCGGCATAGCCCACGGCGTCGATGATGATGGGAAACGTGCCCTCGGCTTGTGCGATGGCCTTTTGGTTGCACGTATCCTGCAAGAAATTGCGCCGCGCATCGTTCGGCTCCGAAAGGGTGATGTCATCAACACCCATGGCCTCGAGCGCCAGCGCTGCGGCGAGACCAATCGCCCCGCCGCCGATAACCAAAGCGCGCCGATCCTGAGACGGATGCAGGGCCTCCAGCGCCAGACGTGCGGCGTGCCAACTCACCGCCAGTGGCTCAGCCAAAGCGGCCTTATCAAGCGCTGTGTCCTCCGGCACTGTGACAAGGTTCTGCTCCGGCATCGCGACAAGCTCGGCAAAGGCCCCTTCGCGCGGTGGCATGGAGATGATCTGCCGGGTTGGACACAGGTTTTCGCGACCCGATGTGCAGGCCGGGCATGTGCCGCACGTGACCAGTGGGTTGATGGTGACGCGATCTCCTGCACGCGGGCCTCCAACGATCACGCCTGCCGCCTCATGCCCGAGTATCAGAGGGGCCGGACGGCGATCATCGTGACCCAGATAGGCATGCATGTCAGAGCCGCAAATGCCCACGGCGGCGACACGGATGAGATGCTCTCCGTCACGTGGCGCGGCATCAGCAACGTCCCGGTAGCCCATCTGCTCCACACCGTCATAAACAAGCGCCTTCATTTCGCGGTGAACCCCCCGTCGACCATGAGAACCTGTCCGGTGACATAGCCAGAGGCCTCTGAGCACAAGAAAAGTAGCGGCCCGTCGATGTCGCGCAGCTCTCCGTTGCGGGCAACACAGGTTTGCGCAGCGTTGCGCGCGGCCCGGTCGGCATCACCGAATACGGCTTGGGTCAATTCGGTTGGGAAAAATCCGGGGCCAATCGCATTGGCCATGATGCCATGCGATGACCACGCCTCGGCCATGGCACGGGTGAGCTGGGCGATACCGCCTTTGGATGCGCCATAGGCGATGCCGCCGGGAAAGGCGCGCGTGGTCTGCAGCGAGGCGAAGTTGACGATGCGGCCCCAACCCTTGGATTTCATTTTCGGCACAAAGGCTTGGCTCAAGAAGAAGGGGGTCGAGAGGTTCAGCGCCAGCGTTTGGTCCCATCCTTCCGCCGTGACATCATCGGCAGCTTCTCGGGTGTTGATTCCGGCTGCATGAATAAGAATGTCAGGTGCACCAAAGGGCGCTGCGATCTTCGCCACGACGGTGTCGAGATCATCCCTGTTCGACACATCTGCGACGACCGTTTCAATGCCGACGCCAACTTCCGCTTTAAGATCCTCCAGCGCCTCTTTGCGCCGTGCCACGCCAACCACGTAAGCCCCGGCAGCGGCCAAGGTCACAGCGGCGCGACGCCCCAATCCCGAGCTTGCGCCGGTCACGCAAGCCACATGGCCTGTCAGATCAAACAGATCCCGTGGGTCTTGTTCGGGATCACCCATCGGCACTTAGATCGAAGTTTTCTTTGGGGAAATATTTGGCCAGACGCACATCCGCCGCACGGGCATGTCCTTCCATCCCCTCCAGACGCGAGATGCGCGCGGTGGCTTCGGCCACGGATTTGGATCCTTCGCGTGTGGCGCGCTGCCAGGTGACGATCTTCATGTATTTGTGCACGCTTAGACCACCGGTATAGCTCGCAGCCCCTGATGTGGGCAGCACGTGGTTGGTGCCGGTGGCTTTGTCGCCGTAGGATACGGTGGTTTCTTCACCGAGAAACAGAGAGCCGTAGCAGGTCAGACGGTTGAGCCACCAATCAAGGTCTTCGGCCTGCACCGTCAAGTGCTCTGGCGCGTAGTCATCGGAGCAAGCTGCCATTTCTTCGCGGTCGGCACAGATGATCACTTCTGCATAGTCGCGCCATGCGGCAAAAGCGTTGTCGCGGTTAAGCTCGGGCAGGTCTTTGATTAGGCCAGGCACAAGCTCCATCACCTTCTCGGCCAGGTCACGTTGGTCTGTCACCAGCCAGACAGGTGAGTTGTAGCCATGTTCGGCCTGGCTCACCAGATCAGTGGCCACGATATGAGCGTCGGCTGTGTGATCAGCCAAGATAAGGCTGTCCGTAGGCCCGGCAATCATGTCGATGCCAACCTTGCCAAACAGAATGCGCTTGGCTTCGGCCACGAATTGGTTTCCCGGTCCCACCAGGATGTTGGCCTTGGGCAGGCCAAAGAGGCCATATGTCATCGCCGCAACGCCCTGAACCCCGCCCATGGCCATGATCTTGTCCGCACCGCAGATATGGGCGGCGTATACAATCGCCGGGGCAATGCCGACGCCGGGGCGTGGGGGCGAGCAGGCGGTGATATGACGGCAGCCTGCGACCTTGGCTGTGGTCACGGTCATGATGGCACTGGCGATGTGACTATAGCGGCCACCGGGCGCGTAGCATCCGGCAGCGTCCACTGGAATGGCCTTTTGCCCCGCAACAAAACCCGGCAGGATTTCCATCTCGACATCCGCCACGGTCGACTTCTGCATTTCCGCAAAGCGCCGCACATTGTCATGAGCGAACTGGATGTCCGCCTTAAGCTTGTCCGGTACCTGCTCACAAGCCGTGTCAATCTCTTGCTGCGTCAGAAGGGTGTTGCCTTCGTACTGGTCAAACTTCGCAGCATATTCCAACGCCTTTGCGTCCCCGCCCGCTTCGATGTCGGACAGGATGCCCTGCACGGTGGCATGAACTTCGGACGCATCAGACTTGGACGTCAGCGTTGCTTTTTTAAGATATTCGCGAGGCATGGAGGGCCGTTCCTTATTTCTCGTTAAAAGGCCTGTCGCATACACGCCCCAAATGACATTGGAGCAGAATCACACAAGCTCCGTGTAAGCGCTTACATAATTTATGCAAGCGCTTACATCAAGCGGTTTCAAAACTTCTGTTTTATGCTATGAGGCCCTGTGAACGCTGTGCGAAAGGCTGTGCCACATCAATGAATGAGCCTGTGCCGACGCTTGATGATGTTGCCAAGATGGCAGGTGTCTCCACCGCCACGGTGTCGCGTTGTCTGAATGAGCCGGGCAAGGTGATTGAGACTACGCGGGACAAGGTGATGAAGGCCGTCGATGCGCTGGGTTACACACCGAATTTCGCGGCGCGGGTCATGGCGGCCAAGCGCAGTTACACCATCGGGGCGATTGTGCCGACGCTGGACAACGCCATTTTCGCCAAGGGTCTGCAAGCATTTCAGGAAGCGCTTCATGCGCGGGGGTATACGCTCTTGGTGTCCAGCTCTGCCTACAAGCCTGACATCGAAAAGGAACAGATCCGCACCTTGGTGGCGCGGGGCGCAGATGGTCTCTTGCTGATTGGCTATGAGCGCGAAGGGCAGATCTATGATTACCTGGCGCGGCAGAACGTGCCAGCCCTGGTGGCCTGGGCATTTGATGCCGATGGACCAGTTCCGTCAATCGGGTTCGACAATCACGCAGCGATGCGGGCCGTGACGCAGGCCGCAATTGACCGCGGGCATCGTCGCATTGCGATGATCTCTGGCGTTTGTGCGGGCAATGACAGGGCGCAGAAACGTCTGGATGGCGTAAAAACAGCCATGGCCGAAAAAGGCGTGTCGCCCGACGCGCTGGCCGTGATTGAGACCGCCTATACGATTGAAGCAGGGGAAGCTGCTTTTGCCCGCCTCATGGCCCGAACGCCACGTGCGACGGCAGTGATCTGCGGCAACGATCTTTTGGCGGTCGGCGCGCTGCAATCGGCCAAGACCGTGGGCATTGATGTGCCTGGTGACGTGTCGCTCACAGGGTTCGATGACATGGAACTGGCGCGTATCGTTCAGCCCACACTCACCACGGTTGCCGTGCCACATCGTGAGATGGGCCAGGCCGCAGCGGATGAATTGGTGGCGATGGTCGAAGGCACCAGCCCCGGACGATCACGCCTGTTAGAAACCGAAATCGTTCTGCGCGCCTCTTTGCGCTAAGCGGCGACTCTCTTGCCGCAATGCGTGGCAATTGCATTCAATTCTTGGCTTTACCCCACGTCGGGCCACAGGGTTAGCCAAGTTTGGCCACGAGTTCTCCACATTTCCAACGCCCATATAGAGAGCGGGATTGGGTTGATTCGAAGACCACCCTTTCCCATTGGGCCAAGGTAACGGGGAAGACGATGAATCTTGAACCGCAGCGCAGTGGTATTGAATTGCCCAGCGGCACGAAACTCCTGAGGGGGCAGTACGTCATTGAACGTCCGCTTTCGCAGGGGGGTTCGGGATTACCTATCTTGCGCGTGACAGCCTGAAGCGCCGTGTGGTCATCAAGGAATGCTTCCCCCAGGATTTGTGCACCCGCGCTGCCCTTCGTGTTTGTCCCAAGACCGAGCAATTCGCCAAACGGTTCGAGACCGTCCTCGATCAGTTCAAGCATGAGGCCTACCGGCTGGCGGCTCTCGAACACCCTGGCATTGTGCGTGTGCATCAGGTGTTTGAGGAAAACGGCACGGCTTTCCTTGGCATGGATTTCGTGAATGGCGAGGATCTGTGCACCATCGTTGAAGAAACGCCTGAACGTCTTGATGGCGCGACCCTCTTGCAGGTTGTGAGCGAAGCACTCGACGCGGTTCAGTACACCCACGAGCAAGGCATCCTGCATCGCGACCTGGCTCCGGACAATTTCATCATTGATGCCCGCAACAGGGTCACGCTGATTGACTTCGGATCTTCTCTGGAAATTGAAAGCCAGGATCAGTCAGCGAGCAGCAAGCTCTTGGCGGTGAAGGACGGGTACTCACCATTTGAGTTTTACGATCAGGCCGCCGAGCACCATGTGGTCAGCGATATCTATGCGCTAGGTGCCACCTTCCATTACCTCGTCACCGGCTATACCCCACCCGATGCGGAAATACGTCGTCAGTCCATTGAGGCAGGAAACCCAGATCCCTTTGAGCCGTTGCGCGGCGTGGACTGGGACCTGGATCAAGGGTTCCTGAACCTGATCAATCAGGCGCTCAATGTGTATCCCCAGGATCGTATTGCGAGTGCGGCGCAGTGGCTTGGGCATTTGAATGCGGCTCTTGCGGCTCACGTTCAGCCACAGGTCCAGGCTCAACCATCCATACAGCCTGTGCAATCTGTACAACCCGCCCCGGTCGCGCAGACGCAGCCCGAAATCCATGTGCAACCGCAAGCGTCGGCTCCGGTCGTGGAAGACTCCAAACCGCTGCATGCGCCGGTCAAGGATGCGCCTTTATCTGCGCCGGATCCAAGGGTGAAAGCTGCGGTTCCAGCCGAGACGGAGAGCAGCCCGAAACAGAAAACACTGGCGGCGGCCCCTCCGCCAGATCCAACGGCGATCCCCCTAGATGCGCCCGAGATCATATCCAAGATTTCCGAGCTTGTGTCCGACACGAACAGCAAGTTCACCCCAGGTGTGTCGCATCTGTTGAAGACCAAAGAGGATGTCGAGCGTGAGGCGGCATCCAAGATCGAAGAGCCCAAGTCAAAGTCGCAGCCCGTCGACATTTTTGGCAATCCTATTGAAGACGTTGATGCGTTTCTGGCCGAACAGGATGGAACCCCGCTCCGCAAGAAACGTAAGTCGAAAGATAAAGCAGGCACCTCATCCCAAGACCCGAGCATGGAACAACATGCCGATGCAGAAGGCCGAGACCCGAACGATCCCAAGCCTGCGCGCAAGGGCGCGATGGGTCGGTTCTTTAACAAAATTCTGCCCGGAAAAGAGTCTGGCGACTCTGTTGTTCTTCAGAACTAAAGGAACAAAAAATGAAATTTTTGCGTGATATTATTGAAGAAAAGCGTGCGGCCCGTGCCGGTGACGATGCGCCGACCACTGAGGCGGCTGAACGGCCTGTGCTGGATATTCCTTCTGTCAGCGAGGCAATGGCGGAAGACATGTCTGACCCTGAGATGAATGGATCGGCGGATGAGATGGATTTTGATCTCAAAAGCCTTGAGCCGATTCAAAGCTATGACGACGACGAAGGCTGGGTCGGGGCAGAGACACCGGAAGGGGCAGAGATCAAAGGTGATGTTGGCGGCCTGCATGACATGTTTGCCGATACAGAAAGCGACGAGGTGGACATGCCGGCTGCACTGAACCTGGAAGGGTTTGAAGTGAAGCAAGATGCGGATGTCACGGACGAAGCGGAAGCCGAAGAACCAAGCCTGCCTGATGCTTTGGAAGCCGCAGTTGCCGATCTGGAAACTTTGCGGATCGAAGCCGAGCCGGGTGCGGATGATGAGTTTGAGGCAGAGGCTGAGATGCAGGTGGCGGAAGACGTCATTGAAGACACAGCCGAGGCCGAAGACGACAGGATCGCGGTAGAGATGTCTGACGAGATGTTGGACATGGAAGATGCTGAGATCGACGCTGCTGCTGAGACCGAAATTGAGGACGATCTGGAGGCTGACACTACAGAAGTTGAAATGTCGGATGATGCTGAAGCCGGTGAGGCTCTTGAGGTCCAAGACGTCGAGGCGGACGCCGTTGAGGTTGGTCAGGATGAAGCAGCGATAGCTTTGGAAGACGCATCCGAAATGGCTCCGGAAGTGGAAGCTGTGACAGAAGCCTTGATGGCCGAAGAGGCCAGTGATGAGACGGCCAACATCGCATCGGTCGAAGACGCAGAAGTCGCCCCGGAGCCTGTCGCCCAAGAGGCGGCCGCAGAGGTCTCGGACGCCCCATTCGCTGTGCCGCTTCCCGCGGCTGGCCGTGGTGCTGGTGGACGGTCGGGGCGCGTGAAAACCCGTATCCTTGGGTTCACCGCACCTGCTGCCGCCAGCGAGGATCCTTTTGAAAAGGCTGGTGGCACGGCAAAACCGACAGACGCCTCTGCAAGCTTCCCGGTTGGATGGTTAGTGGTTGTTGACGGGCCAGGCCGCGGTGCCGCCTTCACCATCTTTGATGGCGTCACACAAATCGGACGCGGCGAAGATCAGACTGTGCGCCTGAATTTCGGTGACAACTCAATCTCGCGCGAGAACCATGCCGCGATTGCCTATGACAATGAGCAGCAGACATTTTTCATTGGCCATGGCGGCAAAGCTAATTTGGTGCGGGTGAACAATCGCCCTGTGCTGAGCACAGAAGAGCTTCAGTCAGATGACACGGTGCGGATTGGCGAAACCACGCTGCGTTTTGTGGCCTTCTGTGGCGCGAAATTCTCTTGGGACCGCGACGAGGACGTCAAACATGCCTCAGCCCAATAAGATCCACTATGACGCCGCCTCGGCCATGAGCCTGGGGCGTCGTGACCGCCAGGAAGACTCTGTCGCGGTGGATTTTCCTGTGGGCGCACCGCATGGGTTTGCTGTGTTGGCCGATGGGATGGGCGGGCACGCCGCCGGTGACGTCGCCAGCCAGATCGTTGTGACAGAGATGTTCAGCGAGCTGAAAATGCTGATCAGCGATCCAAAGGCCATGGAGGAGAATATCCGCGACAAGCTGTGCGCGGCCATTCAGGACACCAACATGTGCATCGAGCACATGGCCAATGCATCGCCTGATGTGTCCGTCATGGGAGCAACCGCTTTGGTCCCGGTGATTTTTGGCGAACGGCTTTATTGGGTATCGGTCGGAGACTCGCCGCTCTTTTTGTATCGCGAAGGGCGGCTTGAGCGGCTGAACGAAGATCATTCTATGGCGCCTCAAATCGACGAGATGCAGACTAAGGGCCTGATCAATCTGGATGAGGCCAGAAACCACCCGGACCGTAGCGCGCTGACATCCGTTCTGGCAGGCAATGAGATCCCCAAGATTGACTGCTCGGGTGCGCCTGTGTCGCTTCAGTCAGGCGATATCGTCATCGCGGCAAGCGATGGCCTGGAGTATCTCAGCCCCGAGCGGATCGAAGATGTGCTCGCCGCCTATCAAACACGTCCCAGCACCGAGATCAGCGCCGCGCTGTTGCGCGAAATCGAAGCCTTGGATGACCCTGATCAGGACAATGTCTCGCTGTGCCTGATCAAAGTGAAAGGCGCGGAAGAGGATCACGCCGCTGTGCCGGATCCGATTGCCGCCGTGACCAAGATTGTTCAGGCCGACCAGGCGTCGCGCCCGTCCTCTGTCACTGTCCTGTCGCGTAAATCGGGCGGTGCGTCGCAAGTTGTGTGTGTTTCCAGGAAGGTAAAGATGTGACGACGGCACAGACCATAGATCATCTGTCCCGGCAGCTGGAGGACGTCCTTGACCACGAGGAGGTCTCAGGCCGGTACAAAACACTGGGCGCGCAGTTGTTGTCACAGCTGCGCAAACCGATTCAGATTTCCTTTGTCGGACTGCCGGGCAGTGGCAAGACCGGGCTGATCAATATGATGCTGAATGGGGTCTGTGTGCCGTCTTTCGACGGACCTGAGGTGGTCGAGCTGGTCTATGGCCCTGAGTCTGCGACGTGTTTCATGCAAGACGAAGAAACGGTGCATCGTGAGGCCGGGGTCGTTGAAACGGCACCGGACATGGACGGTCCTTATCGCGTCCGGCTTGAGATCCCTGACGAACGTCTTTTGGTGCAATCCTTTGCTGAAATCCGGCTGCCCGAGGCTGAGACGAAACAACAGGCGCTGCTTGATTATGCTGCGCGGTCCTCGACTATTCTGATCTGGTGTTCTGAGCTTTTTGAGGAAGCGGAGCAGGCGATCTGGTCTGACCTTCCGGAGCATATCAAGGATCACGGATTTTTGGCCCTGACCATGGCTGATCGCCAGATGATGAAAGGTCGCCTGACAGACCGCATTGCGGAACTAGAAGAATTTGTTTCAGAAGAGTTTTTCGGCCTTTACCCCATTGCAACGCTACAGGCGATTTCAGCGCGCAGTGAGCCCAATGCGCAAAAGTCCGACATGTGGAAACTCAGCGGCGGCGAGGCGCTTTATGACGCGATCACGCGACAGGTGTCGCTGGGTCGCGGCGAAGATGTGGACCGTGTGAAGGTGCTCCTGGAGCAACTGGATGTTGAACCAGAGCAGGCTGCTGTTCCGCTCGCAGGAACGCCGGTTGCGAAAAGCATGCCCAAGCCGACGGATAAGGCCCCGCCAGATGCGGCATTGAACAAACGCGATGCGCTGCAAAAGTCCCTGATCCGGTTGACCAAGGGGGCCGAAGACATGTTGCAGGATGTCTCGGGCCTTGAAGAGGGTGACTGCAACGAGGTGCTCGAAAGCTGTCTTGAGACGGTACGTGACATGTCGGACATGCTCTCAGAGGCGGCGGGAAACGACCCATCGCTGAGCGAGCTGCTGGAAGAAGCGCAGGAGGGCGAAAACATGCTTCTGCTCTTCCAGCTTGAGAAAGACGAAGACGCCGCGGCGGATGCCGTGACGCTTATGTTGCAACTGAAAAAGGAAATAACGGCACACGCGCAAGCGTGACAAAGGATGACCTCCGTAATGCCACCCGCTTGACAGAATTTTGTGGGACAGATGCGATCCCTGCCGCGGATAAAACAATGAATGTAGAAGTTCGAAAAACCGAAACGACCGAGCTGCGCAAGGCCCCGCGCCCCGCCACGTTGAGTGCGGGGCTCGAGCTTTTGGAGCATTTCGCAGAAGACACGAAACGCGTTGACGAAGCCCTGCAAACACTTGCCGCGCTGACAGGCACGAACAGCGCCAAGGCCGTGGCGCGGTTGCGCAAGGAGTTGGCAGAGTTCGAGCCGACCATCACCGTGCTGGGCCAGGTCAAGGCAGGCAAGACCGCGTTGGTCAATGCCATGGCCGGGTGGTCCGATCTTTTGCCATCGGATGTAAATCCGTGGACGTCTGTTGTGACGTCGCTGCACCTCAAGCCAGGTGAGTCCCGGTCTGAAAACGGGGCATGCTTCAAATTCATGACCGACGATGAATGGGAACGCCTGCTCAACAAAGGCGGTCGTATGGGCGAGTTGGCCAGCCGGGCCGGCGCCGAGAGTGAGCTGCAGAAGATCAGTGAGCAGATTGAAATCGTACGCCAGAAAGCCCGGCATCGGTTGGGCAAGAAGTTTGAACTCTTGATCGGTCAAGAGCATGACTACGGCTATTTCGATAAAAACCTGCTGGAGAAGTACATCTGCCTGGGCGATGATTTTGACGGCGATGAAGAGGTCAGTGCCGATCAGGAAGAGCAGGGCCGCTTTGCCGAGATCCTGCGATCTGCTGACCTTTATCTCAATAGCACCACCGTGCCGAGCAACCTGTGCCTTCGGGATACGCCCGGTGTGAATGACACTTTCATGATGCGTGAGCAGATCACGGTACAGGCCATTCGCGATAGCAAGCTCTGTGTGGTTGTCCTGTCTGCCAACCAGGCATTGAGTTCGGTCGACATGGGCCTGATCCGGCTCATCTCGAACCTCAAGTCGCGCAATATCGTGATTTTCGTCAACCGCGTGGATGAGCTTCAAGCCCCTGCGCAGCAGGTGCCGGAAATTGAGCGCAGCATTCGTCAGACCCTGCGCCAGAAACGTGCGCCGGAGAACATCGACATCATCTTTGGCAGTGCCTATTGGGCCAACGCTGTGCTGTCTGGTGACGTACAGAAAATGCCGCAAGAGCGCATCAAAGCGCTTTTGAAATGGGCGGAGACAGATCGCGAGATCAAGTGCAGCGAAACAGAACCCTTTGAGATTGTTTGGGAACTGTCAGGGTTGCCATCGCTTTTCCGGGCGCTGTCTGAGCGTATTGTCATGGACATTGCCAATCCGTTCCTGAACAAAATCACCAGCACCGCTGTGAGCCTGGCGACTGGTCAGCAGGCCAAGTCCAAAGTGCAGCTAGGTGATGCCAAAGGGGCGTCCATGACGCCCGAAGAGGCTTTGTTTGCGTTTGACCGGATTGCAGACCAGCACGCTCAAGCGCTGCAACGAGATCTTATTCAGGCGACCGAAGATTACTATGCGCGCGCTGACCGGGCGCATGATCAATTCATCGAACGTGCCACCCAGTCGCTGATCGCGCATCTTGAGCAACAAGGGCCACAGGACGGCTGGAAATATGATCCTACGGGTCTGCGGCTCTTGATGCGGTCGGCCTATTCGGTTTTTGGCAAGCGCGCGCAATCCATTGCAGAACAGCACTTTGAAGCCGCTCTGGCGGATATCGCGGAAGTCTACAGTTCCGCCTTTGGCGACGCTGTGGCGGGTATTCAACTGGCCGCGCCGTCTGTGCCGGGCACTCCGGCACCGATCTCTTTGGGTCAAACCATCGCGCTTGATTTTCACGATGGCTGGTGGGTGTCTTGGTGGCAACGTCTTCGCGGCTATGAGACCTTTGCCCGTAAGTTCCGCCAGTTGATTGCCGATGAGACCCAAGACTTCATGGCGCAGCTGAAAACGGTACAAACGCAAGAGGTGCGAGATCAAATCCTCAATACACTGCGTCTTTTCCTGGAAGATCAGAAAGACATTCTGTCGGACATCGGCACGGGCACGACTTCGGACGCCAAAGTGCAGAGTCGGCTTGGCCGCAGTACCCACGCGACACAAACGGAAATCCTGGATGATGTTCTGTCCGTTCTGCGCGGATATGCGGACTAGGGAAGGATAAACTCAAATGACAGCCATGACCAACATGAGCGAGACCGAGGCGAGCACAGAGCGTAAGCCGCGCATTGCCCTGATGGGGGAGTTCAGCGCAGGCAAAAGCACGTTGCTCAACATGCTGTTGTCACAAGCCTCCTTGCCGGTGCGCATCACGGCGACCAGTGTTCCGCCGGTTTGGATCGCCTATGGAGAACCCGCCGCGGCGCGCGTGACGCATGACGATGTGCAAGAAGACCTGCCAATGGGTGATATCGCCGACACGTCCCTGGAAGACACCAAATACATTCGCCTATGGCTTAAGTCAGATATTCTTGAGATCTGTGATCTCTTTGATTTGCCTGGCATTTCAGACCCAAACATGGATCGTTCCGTGCTTATGGCTGTGTTTGATGAAGTGGATTCCGTTATCTGGTGCACACACGCGACGCAGGCCTGGCGCCAGTCGGAGGCGGCCACTTGGGAAGAGCTTACTGAGCGTACCAAAGGTCATAACCTTTTGGCGATCACCCAGTTTGACAAGATCACGTCGGATCGTGATCGGATGCGGCTCTTGTCGCGGGTTGGCAAGGAAACCGAAGGACAGTTTGACGCTGTGTTTCCTCTATCGTTGCTTGATGCCACCGAAGCTGAGGACAAGGATGCCTGGATTCAAAGCGGGGCCGCAGCGTTTTGCGAATATCTGATCGAGGATCTGATGGCGCGTGACATGTCCGGTGAGACACAAGAAGCGTCTGAGGCCGATGAGGACGGGCTGACCGAGATCGAGCCGGTGGAAGACGCCGAGCGGATCATCCCCAAGCGCGTGTCTCGGGCCAAATCCAAGGATGGTGCGTCTCGGGCGCGTCCACCTGCGGGCGAGGTCGAGTTGGACTATCTTGAAGTGAAAAATGCCGGTGCCTGAACGTGTAGGGCATACCCAAAGGCAGAGGGTCTGCTGATGATGGAGTGGTGGGAATGAATATTGAGCAGGTATTGGACGCAGGACGCAAGTCGGTCGCGGGATGTTCCGTGGCGGCCTTTGGCGACACCTCCGCGCGTCTGATCCTGCGCGCCAGCCACCGTCAGGGGATTCGCCGGGAATACCTGGACGCGCTGTGCGACCACGCTGCCAGCTGCTTTGAGTTATTGGACGCCACATGGGATGTACCGGGACTTGAAAAAGGTGAATGCGCAACGCTCAATGAGGCTGCTATTCTCGCCAAGGGTGAGACCATGGTGTTTGTGCGCTCTGACAGCTCTCAGTCAGAGTTTTTGTGTTTGGTGACCGATGATCCAGATGCAGCACCGAAACTCTTTTCTGCAGCGCATCGTGCTTTGCAAAAAATCTCGGCAGTACAGTGATGGCGACCCAGGTGGCAAATGCAGAGATCATACCCAAGGAAAGGCCCGGACTAGACCGGGCCCTCAGGCGCTTGGCGCGGCCAGAGCGGTTGATCTATGGCGCGCCAATAGCCGCTGGCACAGGCAAACATGATCTTCTCTGTGCAGTGCTGCGTGAAATTGATGAAACGATCCTGCCACGCGAAATTATCATCGAATGCCAGGTCTTTGGGACCATGCGGCTCAGCGTGTCCAACCGCCGTTTGGCCGCTATTCGATTTGATCATGATATTGATGAAACCCCGATGGTGCAGGCCGAAGACAGCCAGGATATGGCGCAGCAATTTGCTCAGATCCTGACGCAGGCTTTTGAAACAAGTCAGGAGGCGCGCATTTTGCGCCCACGGCGCCTTCCAGCTGGGACAAGCTTTAACATGTCTTGCTCTTGCCAGAGTCTTGCAGATGCGGCTGGTATCGCAGATTTCAGGTTGCTGCCCGTTGTGGAAGAGGTTGGGTTTCTTGATGCAATACAAGGTGTTGCCAAGGCTTTTGTGAAGACCAACTCGGATTTGACAAACTATGCCACAACTGGATCGCAAGGCGAGGTCGAGCTTCTGCAAGAGTTTCATCGCAATTTCCAGACCGGCCAAAGCGCGCGGGGACATGCACGGCGTCTGAACCTTGATGAGCCGCAATGCCTGATGGTGCCCTTGGCGAATGCACGGACGATCGTGCTCACCGTCGGCGTTGAGGGCCACGCTTTGGCGTTGGTACCTAACGAGGAAACCCCGCGCCTGACACAGGCCTGGCACGCCGAGCGCAACGGCGGCGCGACGGTATAAGTCGCCGTTTCAACCTGCGCGTTTTGACGCAGGCGATGACTTTCCCAAATCCAATTTAACGCCCGCTTCGTAAGTACTTACGAAGGATGCTATGGCACGTAAATTTCAGGGTGAAACACTTCTCATTGTCGAAAACGACGACGTGTTTCGTGAGCAGTTATCCAAGGTGATGCGCAACCGTGGTTTCGACACGATCACGGCATCGGGTTTGCGTGAGGCGACAGAGGCCATCAAAGCCTGTGCGCCCACCTTTGCCGTGATTGATCTACATCTTGATGATGGCTCTGGATTGGAAGTGATCGAGGTGCTCAAAGCCTATTCGCAAGATGCGCGGGCGGTCATTTTGACCGGGTATGGCAACACACCTACGGCTGTGGCTGCGGTCAAACTGGGTGCCACAGATTATCTGGCCAAACCTGCGGATGCCGATGAGATCATTGACGCGCTTTTGGTGGCGGATGGGGTATTGCCGCCAGCACCGGAAAACCCGATTTCCCCCGAAGAGGCCAAGCGCGTGCATATCGAGCGGTTTTTGGAACGGACCGATGGCAATATCACAAAGACCGCGCGACTTTTGAAAATGCATCGTCGCACGCTACAACGTATTTTGAAACGCACACCAGATATCGGACAGGACAGTGGCTGAGGCACGGAAACAATCCGCGTGTGATCTGACCGTGTATTTTGACGGGAGCTGCCCGCTATGCCGTGCCGAAATTGATTATTTTCAAAATCGCACGACACACGGGACCGTTCATTTTGAAGACGTGTCGAAGCCTGATGCCAATCTCGCGCATGGGTTGGATCGGACACAGGCGATGAAACGGTTTCATGTGCGTCGCAGTGACGGCGAGGTTTTCTCCGGTGCCGCTGGTTTTGCCGAGATGTGGGCACGGGCGCCGGGGTGGCGGTGGCTTGCACGCCTGGCGCATGTTCCGGGTGTGCTTTGGGTGATGGAACGCGGCTATCGCGGGTTTTTGGTTTTTCGCCCCTTGCTGATCCGCGTTTTAAGCCCGATTTTGCGGCGCAAAACACAAGGCGCAAAGGTTCCGGACGCATGACAAAGATGTCTCCTGAACAGCGCGGCATTGCCATTCCCATCGGCCGTTTCAATCGTCTGGCGCGACTTGGCGGTGTGACCACAGCCGTGGCAGGCAATGTGGCGGCCAAAGGTGGGTTCGAGCTGTTGCGCGGGCGCAAGCCGAGGATTTCTGATCTTCTGTTGACGCCGAGCAATATCTCACGTGTCGCGGAGCAACTGGCGCGGATGCGTGGCGCGGCGATGAAGGCCGGGCAGCTCTTGTCGATGGAAACCGCCGATATGCTGCCGCCAGAGTTGGCGCAGATCATGGGGCGTCTACGGGGTGAGGCGCATTTCATGCCGCCATCACAACTCAAGAAAGTGCTCATGGCCAACTGGGGACGGGACTTTCTAAAAACCTTCAAGCGCTTCGATGTTCATCCCATTGCAGCGGCCTCAATAGGACAGGTGCACCGCGCGCAGACCAAAGACGGGTGCGACCTGGCGATCAAGGTGCAGTATCCCGGTGTGCGCGACAGCATCGATAGCGACATGCGCAATTTGGGGATGATTTTGCGCGCGTCGGGAATGCTGCCAAAGGGTTTTGATCTTGACCGATTGCTTGCGGACGGGACGGAACAGCTGCGCGAGGAAACGGATTACATCCGCGAGGCCGAAGCGCTCGAACGGTTCGCCGTGCATCTGCAGGACCATACAGTGTTCAAACTGCCATCTGTGCATAAAGATCTGAGCACAAAAGATATTCTTGTGATGGATTATCTCGAAGGCGAGGCTATTGAAACGCTGGAAAACGCCGATCAGGATGTGCGGGACCGTGTGGCGACGGAACTGATCGCCTTGACCCTGCGCGAGGCGTTTGAGTTGCGCGATATGCAGACCGACCCGAATTTCGCCAACTACCGGTATGTGCCGAAGACCGGCCAAATCATTCTGTTCGACTTTGGTGCGACACGACAGTTCAGCCGGGCGCTGTCTGCCGACTACCTGGCTTTGTTTCAGGCGGCGGTTGCGTCTGACAACGAGGCGGCCTTTGCCAAGATGGTTGAGATCGGGCTTGTGGGGGCGGATATGTCTGCCTCGGATCAGGCGCATATTTTACAGCTGTTCGATCTTGCCGCAGAGCCGCTGCGGCAGGGGGGCGTGCTTGATTTTGGCACCTGCGGTCTTTTGGCGCGATTGCGGCGCGCGGGGCTTGTTCTGGCCGAAGAACAGGTGTCTATTCATGCGCCACCCACCGACACACTTTTGTTTCAGCGCAAGGTATTGGGCTGTTACTTGCTGGCCGAGCGTCTGCGCGCGCGAGTCGATCTGACGCCTCTTATAGCGCGTTACCGGGCGGCTTAGACCGCCGACACCTTTCCGAGCAATAGCGCACCTCATCCCAGACCCTGGCCCATTTCTTGCGCCAGTTGAATGGACGCCCGCATGTGGCACAGGGTTTCTGAGGCAAGTCGGATTTCTTGCGCGTTTTCATGAGAGACCATCCCCAAGAGGCAGGCTGAGCTGGCTGGTGCTCGTTTTCTTCCGCCCGCGTTGTCCGCGATTGGGGATACCGCTTTTGCGGCTGCCATGTTTGGTTTGAATAGCGTCTGCCTTGGTTTTGTACTCCGCTCCACGTCGGATGGCCCAAACCTTGTCCCGCGCCTCTCGGGCAGCCGTGAGGTGATCTACGACGGGATGTGGATAACGCTTGCCCAGAACCATATCCGCATTCTCGGCTTTCCGAGGCTCGTGTAGATACGCGTTGGAAATGTGGGCCAGTTCCGGAACCCAGCGGCGGGTAAAGCTGCCATCCGGATCCTGATCAAACCCTTGTTTGACGGGGTTATAGATCCGCACCGTGTTGATGCCCGTGGTGCCCGACTGCATTTGCACCTGGGGCCAGTGAATGCCCGGTTCATAGTCGGTGAACATCCGTGCCAGATGCAGGCCGGGTGCGCGCCAATCGAGCCAGAGGTGATAGCTGGCCGTGGCCATCACCATGGCGCGCATTCGGAAATTGAGCCAGCCGGTGGCGGCCAGGCACCGCATGCAGGCATCAAGGAACGGCAGGCCGGTTTCGCCCTTTTGCCACGCTTCAAGGCGCGTCGCGTCGGGCGTAGAGGGGCGAAGGCCATCATAGGCTGGGTGCAGATTGCGGCTCTCCAGACTGGGCGCATCTTCCAGCTTTTGCATGAAGTGACAGTGCCAGTGCAGGCGGCCATTGAAAGAGTTCATTGAGCCGCGCCATTGCTTCGTCTGAGGTCCGCCTATGGTTTTCAGTTGGACCTGCCGCGCCCATGTGGCTTGCGCCGCTTCCCGCATGGACAGCGTACCCCAGGCCAGATGCGGCGAGAGGCGGGAGCAGGATTTGGCACCTTTCGACGGAGAGGACATGTCGCCGCGGTAGGTCTCGCCACGCTTTGTCAGAAAGCTTTGGAGTGTTGAGAGCGCGGCACGTCGCCCGCCTGTTTGCCGCTCCGGGCAAGGATCGGGGGTAAGGCCAAGGTCGCTATCAGAAGGGATATGCCCATGATCTACTGAAACCGGCTCGAGGTGGGGCGGTGCAGTCATCGGCTCGCTCATGAAGCTGTCCCAGTTTTTGGCCCATCCATTGCGAGAGCCAAGCCTGCGGACAACCCCATGATTGCGCAGCTCGTGCCAGGGCAATCCTTGCGCTCTGCACCATGCGGCGACCCTCTTATCCCTTTGAAAGGTCCAGTCATTCCCGGTTTCTTCATGTGACCAAAGGGCGGATACACCATGCGTGTCGTGCAGTGTCTGCAAGACATCCACCACCTCACCGATCCGGATCACCAAAGGCTGACCCAACTGAGCAAGAGACGCCCGAAGCTCGGTGAGACATTCGGTGATAAACGCCCAGTGCCGTGCGGACATGTCGGGCTCTTGCCAGAGCGCTGGCTCAACGATGTAGAGGGGCAGGACAGGGCCTGCCTTGGCCGCCTGAGCCAGGGCGCGGTGGTCCTCGACCCTCAGATCGCGTTTGAACCAGACAACTTGCATAAAAAAACCTGTGACACCTTTTAGGGTGCCACAGGACCTAGCGCGCTTTGTGACCTTGGCAGCGTCTTCTCCCGTAAAAAAGACGCTGCCGCTCCTCCCTCGCCGCTAGAAATCGACTTCGATGGCTTTGCCCTGCGCGACGGCCAGATCCACAACGCTTGCAGCGACCGCGAGATCCTGAAGACCCACGCCAGTGCCATCGAAAAGCGTGATCTGATCAGCGCTTTCGCGTCCTGGATGGGTGCCGTTGATCACGGCGCCGATCTGGTGCACGTCTCCTTCGGAGATCAGGCCCTGACCCACCGCGTGCTGTGCTTCACCAATGCTTATGGATTGCGCGACTTCGTCGGTGAACACCGTCGCCTTTTGCAATAGAGCCGGTTCCACCTCTTGCTTGCCAATGGTGTCGGTGCCCATGCAGGCCACATGCGTGCCCGGGCTCACGTGATCGGCCATGAGGCTGGCGTTGAAGGAAGAGGTGATCGAGATGATCACATCCGCCTCTGCCATACCGCTCAGTTCAACGGCCTCAAAGGGCAGCCCCGCCTCGGTCGCGACCTTCTCAATATTGGGCAGCATGTCAGGGTGGTAGTTCCAGCCAATGACTTTCTCAAAGCTGCGTTGTTCCAAGGCCTGACGCAGCTGGAATGTGGCCTGATGGCCTGCACCCACCATACCGATGACCTTGGCGTCTTGCCGTGCAAGATGCTTGATTGAGACAGATGAGGCAGCGGCGGTGCGCAGCGCGGTCAAAAGATTGCCACCCACCATCGCCTTGGCGCGTCCTGTATCGGGATCAAACAGGAATACTGTGGACTGGTGGTTGATCAGGTTCTTGGTTTCCAGATTGTTGGGCCAGTACCCGCCCGCCTTGAGGCCAAGGGTGAGGCCTGCGCGATCAAACCCGCCTTTGAAGCCATAAAGCGCGTCTTCGTGGCCGATCGCTTCGCGCACTACGGGGAAGTTGTAGGCGTCGCCAGCGGCCATTGCGCCGAAAATCTTTTCCACCGCATCAAAGGCAGCTTCGCGTGTCATGAGGTCCGCGATTTCGCGTTCGGGTACTATGATCATGGTCTTTCCTTGCAAAAAACCGGGGTCAGCACCGCCGGCCCCGGGTCGTTAGTCTAATTGATGCGATTAGTATGCGCGGCCGCGTGCCGAGACAGGCCAGACGGTTTCAACCTGACCGCCGCGTACGCCAACATACCAATCGTGGACATTGCAGGTTGGGTCGCAGTGGCCGGGCACGAGCTTGAGCTTGTCATTGACCTTGAGCGCGCCGCTCGGGTCGGCGACAACGCCATGTTCGTCTGAGCATTTCACGTACTCAACGTCATCGCGCCCGAAGATGAAGGGCAGGCCACTGTCGACGGATTGCGCCTTGAGCCCTGCATCCACGATGGCTTTGTCGGCTTTGGCATGGCTCATGACAGACGTCAGGATGAAGAGCGCGTTTTCCCACTCGCCCTGGTCAATCCGCTTGCCGTCTTTGTCGAGGATACGGCCATAATCGGCATCCATGAAGGCGTAGGAGCCGCACTGCAACTCGTTGTAAACACCTGACGTGCTTTCGAAATAATATGACCCGGTGCCACCACCGCCAACGATGTCACACTCCAACCCATCGGCTTTGAGCGTGTCGACCGCGTCTTTGACCTGCGCCACGGCAATGTCGATCTTGGCTTTGCGATCTTCGTAGTTGTCCATGTGTTGCATCGCGCCCTGATAGGCCTGGATGCCTGCGAATTTCAGACCGGGAGCCGCGTCAATCGCCTTGGCGATCTCAACAACCTCGGGCGTGGTGGTCACACCACACCGACCTGCACCGCAGTCGATTTCCACCAGACATTCGATCTCGGTGCCATGCTTGGTCGCAGCAGCGGACAAATCGGCGATATTTTCCAGATCGTCGACACAGCAAATTGTGCGTGCGCCCAGTTTTGGCATGCGGGCCAAACGATCAATCTTGGCCGGATCGCGGACCTGATTTGAGACCAGCACGTCCTTAATGCCGCCGCGGGCAAAGACCTCGGCCTCGCTCACCTTTTGACAGCACACGCCACAGGCCCCGCCCATTTCAACCTGCAACTTGGCCACATCCACGGATTTGTGCATCTTGCCGTGCACGCGATGGCGCATGCCATGCGCCTTGGCATAGTCGCCCATTTTCTTGACGTTGCGCTCCAGCGCGTCGAGATCGAGGACAAGGCAAGGTGTTTGAATTTCGGTTTCAGCCATCCCTGGCAGGGCAGGGATGTCAAAGCCAACTTCGTATTGGTCGAGGGTCAGATTATCTTTCATTGGGTCTCTCCCGAATTATCAAAGTGCGCCAGTCGTATCTGGCCTGATTGGGTTGGGTGTTTGGCGCTCACGAATTCAGCCAAGGCAACAGGTCGAGATCGACATTGCCGCCGGTGATGACCACGCCGACGCGTTTGCCTGCGAAGCGCTCTTTGTTCTTGATGATTGTCGCCAGGGGGACGGCGCAGCTGGCCTCCATGACAATTTTCATCCGCTTCCACGTCAGTTTCATCGCATCCACGATTTCGTCTTCTGAGGCGGTCAGAATGTCCGTCACGTGGTTGGACACGAAATGCCAGGTCAACTCTTTGAGCGGTACTTTCAACCCGTCTGCAATCGTGTCGGGTGCGTCATCCGCAATGATGTGCCCGGCCTTGAAGCTGCGATAGGCATCGTCGGCCTGTTCCGGTTCGGCGGCAATAATTTGTGTCTCGGGTGCAATATTGCTCAGCGTGAGGCATGTCCCGGAGATCATCCCACCGCCGCCGATTGGTGCCACAACGATGTCCAGGCCATCGGTTTGTTCCATCAACTCGCGCGAACAGGTGCCTTGTCCGGCAATCACACGCGGATCGTTATAGGGATGCACGAAGTTGCCTCCGGTTTTGGCCTGCACTTCCGCGAAAACTTTCTCGCGGCTTGTGGTTGACGGTTCACACTCCGTGATCGTCCCACCATAACCGCGCACCGCGTCTTTCTTGGCTTGCGGGGCCGTACGGGGCATCACCACGTTGCAGGGAATCCCGCGCCGACCGGCGGCATAACTGAGCGAGAGGGCATGGTTGCCCGACGAATGCGTGCAGACCCCTTTGGCCGCGTCGTCTTCGGACAATCCAAAGACCGCGTTGCCGGCGCCGCGCACCTTGAACGCCCCGGCCTTTTGAAAGTTTTCGCATTTGAAGAACAGTTGCGCGCCAGTCAACTCGTTGAGATAAGACGACGTCAGAACCGGAGTGCGATGGATATAGGGTGCGATCCGTTCATGTGCAGCCAACATGTCTTCGAATGTGGGAACGTAGAAATCCAGAGCGTCCTTCATCATGCTGCATCCTTGTGCTGCAATTCGGATTTTGCGCGGAAATGTTCCTGTGCTGCGGACACGCCCGACCCAAGTTCGATGTCGAGCCCGAGATCCTTCATGCACATCTCAGCCGTTCCGATCCCGCTCAGCGTCATGACATCCGTCAGACTGCCAAGATGCCCAATGCGGAACACTTTGCCCGCAACCTCTCCAAGACCCACACCAAAGGCCACGCCATATGTGTCTGCCGCATGGGAGACGATGTCGGTCGCGTTGAAGCTATCGGGGGTGCGGATGGCACTCACCGTGTCGGAGTAGACTTCGGGGGAGGCTGCGCAAAGCGGCATGTTCCAAGCAGCCACCGCAGCTCTCACACCACCGGCGATGCGGTGATGACGCGCAAACACATTCTCAAGGCCTTCGTCGAGCAGCATGGTACATGCCTCATTCAACCCCTGCATCAGACCGACAACCGGCGTGTAGGGGTAGCCGTTGTTGCTATAACTGGTCTGCATGTCGCGAATGTCAAAGAAGGTGCGCGGCAATGTGGCGGTCTCAACCGCCGACATGGCCTTGGGGCTAAAACCGACAATGGCCAGACCGGCAGGCAGCATGAACCCTTTCTGTGACCCGGTGACAGCGATATCGACGCCCCACTCATCAAAGCGGAAATCCATGGATCCGATAGAAGACACGCCATCCACATAGAGCAGAGCGGGATGGTTTGCGGCATCAAGCGCCTCGCGAATGGCCGCGATGTCAGAGCGCACACCTGTGGCGGTTTCGTTGTGCGTGGCGAGGACCACTTTGATCTTGTGGCCCGTGTCTTTTGTCAGAACCTCTTCGAACCGATCAGCCGGGATACCCTGGCCCCACGGGGTTTCGACGACATGAACGTTCAGGCCATGGCGTGTGCACATATCAATCCAGCGATGTGAAAACATGCCGTTGCGCGCGGCCAATACGGTGTCGCCTGGGCTCAGAGTGTTGGTGATGGCCGTTTCCCAGCCGCCCGTGCCGGTGGACGGCAGGATGAAAACTTCGGCGTTTGAGCTTTTCAGGACTTTACGCACGCCTTCGCGGGCGGGGTGCAGAATGTCCGCAAAGAGAGATGACCGGTGGTCGATCGTCGGCATATCGCATGCTTTGCGCAGGCGTTCGGGAATATTCGTTGGTCCGGGAATGAATACGGGATTCTGAAAACTCATTGTCGCCTCCTCAAGCAATGTGTGGTCAACTTACCTGACCAATTTGCAGTTGAAAATTTTTTTGAAATAGTTTTTCATTTTTGGTATGTTGGAAAAAATGACTTAAAAACAAGAATTTGTATTTTTCATATTGTGAAATACATTTTCATAAAATGGAAATATGATGAGTGATCCGCAAAATACCAACCCGAATCCCCGGCGCGCACGCGGGCGTCCCAGAGGTTGGGATGACAAGACAGAACAGAACACCATCAAGTCGCTGGACCGTGCGATGGAGGTGTTCGAGTTTCTGAGTGAGGACCAGGGTAAGGCATTGTCAACGCTTGCTGCGGATACCGGGCAATCGCCCGCGACGCTCTACCGGATCCTGACAACCCTGGAAGGGCGAGGACTTGTCGAGTTCGACGCAGAGTCTCAGGTTTGGTATATCGGCGCACGGGCTTTTGTGATCGGTGCCCGTTTTTTGCGTCGTACCAGCCTGGTAGAACGCGCTCGGCCCATTTTGCGCAAGCTGATGGAGCGGACGGGAGAAACAGCCAACCTCGGAATTCAGAAAGGCGCAGATGTGCTGTTCCTCAGCCAGGTTGAGACCCATGCCAGCATCCGCGCCTTTTTTCCCCCTGGGACCCTGTCCCCGATGCATTCTTCTGGCATAGGCAAGGCGCTTTTGGCAGAGATGGATGACGGCCGGCTGGCGCGCACGTTGCAAGGACGCACGCTTGAGCCGTTTACACCGCATACGATCACTTCGTTTGACGCATTGCGCGCCGATCTGGCTGAGACGCGGGCGAGGGGATATTCGATTGATGGGGAAGAGCGCAATCTGGGCATGCGATGTATTGCAGCGCCGGTCTTCGACATGACGCAAGAGGCCGTCGCGGGCATCTCAGTATCTGGTCCGAC
Organism: Roseovarius sp. W115; assembly: GCF_032842945.2. Classification (NCBI taxonomy): domain Bacteria; kingdom Pseudomonadati; phylum Pseudomonadota; class Alphaproteobacteria; order Rhodobacterales; family Roseobacteraceae; genus Roseovarius; species Roseovarius rhodophyticola. Next base: position 362,911 of record NZ_CP146606.1, on the reverse strand, counting down.
AAGCCGGGTCGATGTTCCAAGCACGGCGGAGTTAAGCACCGCCGTCAAGCACGCTGCCAGAGAGCTGTCTTTTGCAGTGGGTGGGGATGTTACCGCGCGCTGAGCCGTGATTGGATCAGGCGGGGTCTTCGTTGGTTTGCGGAACTTCCCAATGCTCGCCCATCGCCATGATGCAGGACGTGCCGTTGGTGTATGTCTGAACCAGCGTCCAGTTTCGGCTCTTTGGTTCGACCCAGATTTCGATAAACGAGTCCGGTCCTCTTAGGCCATACCCAAGAACCTCTGCGCCGTCTGTTCCAAATAACTGTTTTTCAAGCCGTGCTGTGTCTTCACAAACCGTATCGATCAGTTGCGCCTGGCCCGAATGCGGAAAAAGAGCAAACGCCCCCAGAATAATGGCCTTTTTCATATCGTACCCAGTGCTACCCCAAAAGGAGTGTAGCACAAATATGACAGGCAGTTGCTATGGGGAATGCCGCGTATTCTGGAAACAGTGTTTTGACGGATGTCAGATATTCGGCGGCCTAAACACTAGCGTCATGGGCTTAAGATCATGAAGATCCGTTGCTCCTTATCGCATCGCACGTTTCTACCCGAAGGCTCACAAAGACAAAGTCAGTTGGGATTTGCAAGTTTTTTTGCCAATTGCGCGTCCAGTTCGGATTTCTTCGTGTGATTGACAAGAAATTCCACCCCGCATTGATTGGCAGATTTCCAACTTGTCCTGCAGGGAAGATGCCCAAACCCATCGATTGTAAGCGCAAACGCGTTTTCGGGCACCTGCGCTATAATGAAACTGGTGACGTCCAGGCAGGCACCGCCACCAGACAGGTTTCTGACGCGTACGCTGAATTCACACGCCGCGGAGGTCAGCCTGGCATCAAGATGCACATCATATCGTTCAAACTGACGGTTGGGGTACCAGGTTGCCTCTGCGCGATTATCGTTCGTCTTTCCAACACCCAGAGTGTTTGTCGGCTCTTTCGCGGGGTCAAAATCCATCGAAGGTGCCCGTGGCTGGTCTGTCACTTTCGACAGCACCATCGTCGTCATCCGACTGTAAACTGCTGAGCCAGTTTTGCACCGAGGCGTGCTGTTCCGGCGCTTGGCTGGATATAAAGGCGACTGGACCATGCGCCTGTTGCTGTGTGTCCGATGTCTTGAAACGTTGCAGGTTTCCAACCAAAGCATTGGATTTTTCGCTGAGCGCGACGGCGGCTGCATTGGTTTCCTGCGCTATCGCGGCGTTTTGTTGTGTAACAGTATCAAGCTGACCGACGCCGCTGTTGATCTCGGATATGCCTGTGGCTTGCTCTCGCGCGGCACTGGCGATTTCTGAAACATACCCCTGTAACTCGACCGTCATGTTCAGAATGTTTTCAAGCTTCTCACCGGTAGAGTTGACCAGTTTACTCCCAGTTTCGACATGAGACGAACTCTCAGTGATCAAAGCTTTGATTTCCCGCGCAGACTCAGAAGCTTTCTGCGCAAGCGAGCGCACCTCAGAAGCCACAACGGCAAAGCCTTTGCCTGCATCCCCGGCTCTGGCTGCTTCCACGCCCGCGTTCAAGGCCAGCAGATTGGTTTGGAATGCGATATCGTCAATAACGCCAATGATGCGGCTCACATTGTCACTGCTTTTTTCAATTGCGTGCACAGCATTGACCGCATCTCTGACGATCTGGGCGCCACTTTCCGCAGCCTCGCGACTGTTGCGCCCGGCAATTTCGGCTTGCGAGGCCCGCTCACTTGTCTGATGAACGCTTTCCGTAAGTTCATTCAAAGCCGCTGCGGACTGTTCAAGTGTGGCCGCCTGAGTCTCGGCGCGGGATGCAAGATTACCAGCGGCCTGGTCGATTTCTGCGGCACCCGAACTGACCCCGCCCGCGACTTCATTGAGTGCAACGACCATCTGTCCGAACTCATCCACGACTTGATTATAAGATACGCGCAATCCCTCATACTCGACTGGAAATGGATTATCCGTCGGGTTTTCGATTTTCTGTGACAGGTCACCCGTCGCCAAACGCTCTAGCCCTTGTGAGATATCTGAGACGACTCGTGTCTGTTCTGCCGCCAGTTTTTCTGCGCGCTGTGTTTCCTCTCGTTGTTGAAGGGCCTGCTTGTCGCGCATGGCTGCGGAGGTTGCAAGGTCAGCCCCAAACTCGTTTATCGACTGAGCAATATTCCCGATCTGATCGACGCGTTGCGTGTGCGGCACCTCGGTTTCGTAGGCACCTTCCGCAATTGCTCGGATCGCCTGGTCGATATCCGAAATCGGCCGCAAAATACGCGGCACGATCAGAAGTGTCAGCACAACAGAGACGCCAATCACCGTGAGTGAGACAAGGGCGCTAAGTACAACCCGATCCCACAGCATTTTCGTAAGTGCTGATTTGGGAAAATTCACTTCGAGCGCCCCCACAACAAGACCGTTGGCGTCGTGAATGGGCAGATACTTAGCCAGATAGCGTGTATCGGCGAGTGAGACCTCTGTTCTGAGCGTTTCACCTTTCAGTAAGAGCTCACCAAGGTCTTGGGGCAACTGGGATCCTAGAAAGCGTTCTCCTGAAGTTGTCCTCAAGGTTGTCGAGACGCGAGAAAAGGTGTCCGTGTTCTTTGATCTTTTGAGTACCGACAGGGCCCCAAATGTCTGTTCAGTTGAATTGTCTACAATCGAGTGATTGGTGAAAGCTGGAACCACGTTCCATTCGACATGATTGACCAGACCGGTTTCATTTTCTTGAGGCGCAAATCCCGCCGATGCGTAGTTGGTTCGCAAATCAAATGCCAATACATTGAGGCCTACATCCTGACTGGTATGAATTTCATGCAAAAGAGCGCTTCTGGTGCTGATTGTTAGGGCTGCGGCCACAGCCATGACGGACATGAAAACAGAACCTATGATCAGTACAACAAGGTGAAATTTCAGGGTCTTCTTGCCAAGCATTTCGCATCCTTCGGGCACAGTTTTGGATGATCGAAGGAAATGGCACAAAACACTTACGCAAATGTTAGCGCCAAAGCGAAGTTTTCTAAAATTGCTTTAGAATAACTCAACGCCGCTTGTGACTGCGTTGGGTTGTCGTGATTTGGATATATGATGATCGATGTCTATAGGAACTGAATCAAAACGCACCGAGACTGCCCGGCCGGTTGTTGGTGAAAATTGCAGGCGTCTGCCATTGACGCCTCCAAGATCAGCATAAGTCAGGCAAAAGCCTTCATTCTGGACAAAGTCGCGTGCGAATGCTGCGTTTTGATCGCCGATGCTGCTGAGACCTTTGACGACATTTGCACCCCCAAACAATTGAACTTCGAGACGATTGCGCGCGGCGCCGCGACGCAACAAGGCATTAATCAGTTGTTCCATGGAATGCGCCCCGTATTTGATATTGCGGTTGGTGTTTGGATCGCTGCCCGGCAATAAAAAGTGATTCATCCCGCCCAAACGCGTCTTTGGATCATGTAAGCAGGCGGCCACACACGATCCGAGAATGGTCGAAATCACTTCGCCTGGGATTTCTGAGACATAAAACTGTCCCTGAACTATGTGTTTTTTCGTTTCAACGAGCGACACGGGACAAGGCTCTCTTGGGCTTGGCTGCTGCGCGCAGGATGGCATCCCCAATTTTCCTGAGCGGGAGTGTTTCGCAAACCCCACCCAACTCTTGCGCGGCGCGCGGCATGCCGTAGACAGCACAGCTTTGACGGTCTTGTGCGATAGTCCATCCGCCGGCCGCCTTGATCAGCGCCATCCCATTGGCCCCATCTTTACCCATGCCAGTCAGCAAAACTGCGACCAATTCCGGAGCAAGATCGAGTGCCGATTTGAAAAGAGCATCGACGGACGGTCGGTGACCACATTCCGGCGGCGCAGCATGCAGTCGGCACCTTTGGCTAGAAGGCGTGATCATAAGGTGCTCAGAATTGCCTGGAGCAAGATAGATATGACCAGGCGCAATCTTCGCGTTTTGGGTTGCTGGCGTCACAGACGCATCACAATGGCGGTTTAAACGTTGCGCAAGACCATTCAGGAAGTTGCCGTTGATATGCTGCACGATGAGTGTTGGAGGGCAAGACGCCGGATATTTTGAAAGAACCGAAAGCAAAGCTTCTATACCGCCAGTTGAAGCTCCGATAACAACGGGTCTCCAAACTGTTTCGTCGCACACTCCCCTTGCGTCAGATTCCGTAAGACCTAGAGTTGTATCGGCGAGACTAAATTTGGCTCGCAGATAGGGTCCGAGCCCGCCAGCGGCCTTGATGGTTGGCCTATCAGCACATCCATTGGAAACTGCGTTGGTTGTCGTATCCCTCAAAACAAGGCTGTGCACCCCAAGCATGTCCAACAGGGCGGCATACATCGGGAAGTCATTCTGAACGAGAAACTTCTCATCTATGACAACAAGATCGGGCTGGTGTTGTTCTGTCATTCGATAGGCGTCTGTCAGGTCATGCACACATCCCAAAAAGCAAGACCAGGCTGGGACAGGGCAGAAATCGGCACATTCAATGTTGGCTTAGAAAGGTGTTCAACAAGTAAAACAGAGAATGCGCGCGGGGTGGCCAGGGTCATTGGAAAAGACTTTGCGATAGACAGGGAATGCGGTTCAGCAGCGATCTTGACATATCGTGCGGTGTCTTAAGAAAGCGATAATGTTCGGCAAAAAGCATTGCTGGTACTGACGTAAGAATGCCATTTGCGATTAAGTGTTTGTTTCCATTTAGCCGCTAACCAAGCAACACTTTTGATGAACTGCTGCCGCTTCCCAAGCCAGCGCTGCCTCATCAAGGATTGAAATTTGCGAGGTTGCATGGAAGCGCATGACGTGAGTTGGAAGAAGATAGCAGAGCCGCTGGCATGTCGATGACCGCGCTGCAAAACACACTTCCAAAGACGACAGAATTCCGACCGTTTCGGAAAGTTAAATTGCGTCAGAACAGAGGTTTGAAAATGACAATGGACCTAAGATTGCAGGCGCGTTTTGACGGTGCCTCCGTTGGGGTTTTTATGGAAGACCTCAGATCACGCAAAGGTGGAGATGTCTGCATTGACGGATCAAACGTGTCGTTTTGCGGTGCCTTAGGGGTGCAAGCCCTGGTGTCCGCGCAAAAGCAATGGCAGGCCGATGGCTACAGATTGGCGCTGAAGGCAAGTTCTGAACTCTTGGCCTGTTGTGCAACCCTGGGTGTAGATATCACGGCGCTAGGGTTGCTGGCGGACGACGGAGAGGCAGCATGACATTGCGCGTGTTGGCGATCGACGACTCCAGAACCATGCGCAACCTATTGGGCGCAACTTTGCGCGACGCGGGGTACGAGGTGGATCTGGCCGAGGACGGCGAGGATGGCCTGCGCCATCTGGAGAGCTTTCATCCAGATGTCGTGATCACCGATGTAAATATGCCGGTGATGGATGGCTTTGGCTTTATCGAAGCCGCACGATCCAGACAAACCGACCGGGTTATCCCAATTTTGGTACTAACCACGGAAACAGCGCCTGAATTGAAAGCACGCGCGCGGTCCGCGGGGGCAACAGGCTGGATCGTCAAACCCTTTGATGAAGAAAAACTAGTTTGGGCCATTGAACGCGTGGCGGCGTCTGGAGGGTCTGCATGACGGGCTCTAAGACGGAAGACTTCAAAGCGTCATTCTTTGATGAATGCGAAGAGCTTCTGGAGGCCATGCAAGATGGCTTTGACCAGATGGCTGATGATTTGCATGACAGCGAAACCATGCATGCGATCTTTCGGGCCGTGCACTCCATCAAAGGTGGTGCAGGTGCCTTTGGCCTCGAAGACCTGGTTGTGTTTGCGCATCATTTTGAGACATCTCTCGACACGGTCCGTTCAGGCACTGTCGATGCGGATGCGAATTTACTGGAACTCTTCCGACAATGTGGGGATCACCTCTCCGACTTGGTCGCAGCCTCGCGGGACGGCAGTGCGCTTGACGTGCAAGCTGCGGATGCTCTGCACGCGCGCCTCAACGCGGCAACGGGAGTGACCCCGGGGCCCGAAGAAGACATCATGCCGGATTTCGAACCAATTGCCATGGATTTTGATCTGGGCGCGCCAGAGCTGACAGGCGCCCTTGCAGAACAAGGTTTCGAAATCAATTTCACCACAAAACCGGAGCTGTTTACGTCTGGAAACGAGCCGTTGTTTTTGTTTCAAGCGCTTGAACGGTTGGGCCAGTTACAGGTGAGGGCAGATCTGGACCAAATCGCGCCGCTGAATGCGCTTGACCCAAACATCTGTGTCATCAGCTGGACTTTGCGTCTTGTGACTGACGTATCTGAGAGCACCGTACGCGAAGCCTTCGAGTTCGTTGAGGATGCGTGCATTCTGAATGTGACAGCTTTTGGAGCAGCTGATGAAGAGGTGCCTGCCTCAATGGCTGTCGAATTGCCATCGTTGAGCGACGTGACAGGAGCTCAAGACCTGGAACCTGTGCTTGCTGACAACATACCCAAAACGGCTAAGGAGACGCCCAAGCCCAAGTCAGAAAGACCAAAGACGGGGGGCACGATCCGTGTGGACCTCGACAAGGTGGACAAGTTGATCAACCTGGTAGGTGAGCTTGTCATCAAAGAGGCCATGCTCTCGCAATCCATCATCGACTTTGATCCGCCAGCCGAAAGCGACGTCTCAGAAGGGCTAGACGGGCTGAAACAACTCGCAAGCGAGATTCAGGAAGGCGTGATGGCCATTCGCGCCCAGCCTGTGAAGCCGATGTTTCAGCGCATGTCTCGCATTGTGCGCGAAGCTGCTGCAGCGACCTCCAAGCGTGTGCGCTTTGAAACGGTAGGTGACTATACCGAAGTTGACAAAACTGTGGTGGAGCGATTGGTGGATCCTCTGACCCACATGATCCGGAATGCGATCGACCATGGGCTAGAGCACCCAGAGGATCGCGTCGCAAATGGCAAGCCCGAAGAAGGGACAGTGACACTGTCAGCGGCGCATCGGTCCGGGCGTGTTGTGATCGAAATCTCTGACGATGGCGCCGGGGTCAATCGAAACAAAGTTCGCAGCCTTGCGGTTGAACGCGGTTTGATTGGAAATGAAGCTGAGCTCAGCCCGACCGAAATTGACAACCTGCTGTTTTTGCCGGGGTTTTCGTCCAAAGACGAAGTGTCCGAATTGTCCGGTCGCGGTGTGGGATTGGATGTCGCTCGAAATGAGATTATTGGCCTGGGTGGTCGGGTGGCAATCCAGTCGACACCGGGGCAGGGCACGTGCTTTTCCATCAGCCTGCCTCTGACCCTTGCGGTCCTCGAAGGCATGGTGATCAAGGTCGCTGATCAAACACTGATTGTGCCAATATCGGCCATACAGGAAACGCTTCAGCCTAGGTCTGTCGAAATTCACACCATCGGCGCGAAGGATAGGATTCTTCGTAACCGCCAGGCGCTGGTTCCAATCATTGATCTTGGCCATTTGTTCGGGTTTCGCAGCGAAATGAGCGATATGGATGGCGGTGTCATTCTTCTCGTGGAAAGCGACAGTGGCCAAAGATGTGCGCTGGTCGTCGACGAGATTCAGGATCAACGTCAAGTGGTCATCAAGAGCCTTGAGACCAACTATGGACAGGTTGACGGCATTTCAGCGGCGACCATCCTGGGGGACGGGCGCATCGCTCTGATTATCGATCCCGAAAACATCATCGCAGACAATGCCGCACCGGCGTCAGGCGATGCTGAGCTGCAAATGATTGGATAACCTTATGCAAGACGCCCTCCTAGAAGACCGAACCGAAGAGCGGCATGAAGTTGTTGCATTTCGCGTCGCAGATCAGGATTTTTGCTTTGATTTAACATCCGTACGCGAAATACGCGGATGGACTGAAACGACGATCCTCCCGCATGCGCAGCCTTACATGAAAGGCGTGATCAACCTGCGGGGGGCGGTGGTGCCCGTGGTGGATTTATCAGAGCGCCTGGGTCTCGGCGCGACCGAACCCGGTGCAAGGCATGTGATTATCATTACGGTAATCGGCTCACAGACGGTCGGTCTCCTGGCAGATGTTGTCTCTGACATCCTTTCCGTAAAAGAAAGCGATATGCATCCGATACCCGACATCATCGATGAAGTGGTTCGCATTTATGTATCAGGTGTGCTGGTCATTGACGGACGTATGATACGCCGTTTGAACCTGACCCGTCTTCTGCCCTCATCAGTACAAGATGTTCGATGACGCAGCCCATGGCCAATTCTGCTCCCTTGCAGCCGCTTGCAATCGATGAGGTTACGTTTAAGCGTCTGGCCGAGTTGGTGCGCGACGAAACGGGAATCGTTCTGGGCGACAATAAGCGCAACCTTGTTGTGTCGCGTTTGGCGCGGCGGTTGCGCGATTTGGATATGACGGATTTTTCGTCCTACACCCGTTTTATCAGTGCGCGCGAAAACCATGAGGAAAGACGTTTTCTAACCTCGCTGTTGACCACCAACGTCACGCGTTTCTTCCGTGAGGATCACCATTTTCAGGCGCTGGCCAAAGATGTTTTGCCGCCGCTCGTCGAGCGTGCGCGGCACGGCGGTCGAGTGCGGCTTTGGTCTGCGGGGTGTTCAACCGGAGAAGAACCCTATTCGATTGCGATGCAGGTTTTAGAGGCCTTCCCAGATGCGGCACGTCATGACTTTCGCATTTTGGCAACGGATATCGATGCCAAAGTCATTCAAACAGCCCAAACCGGAACCTACCCAAATCTTGCGGAAGGTCATGTGCCCGACGTGTTTCTCAAGAAGTATTTTCAGAGGTCAAATGACGTAGAAACCGCATGGCATGTGACTGAAAAACTGCGGGAACTCGTTACCTTTGGCGAGCTGAACCTGCTGCGCGACTGGCCTATGCGGGGTTTGTTTGACGTCATTTTTTGCCGCAACGTCGTGATTTATTTTGACACAGAGACCCAAGCGCGTCTGTGGTCAAGGTTTGGTGCAATTTTGGCACCCGACGGGCATTTGTTTATCGGACATTCTGAACGTGTGCATTCGGTTGATGATGCGCATTTTGAACCAACAGGCACGACACAATATCGGCGGGTTGACGCTCTGCCAAAGGTCGCAAAAAGGAGTCCGATATGAGTATCACTGAAAAACTGACGGTGATGGTTGTGGACGATATGTCAGTTAGCCGTGGGCTGATCATCATGGCGCTTGAGGCCATGGGCATCAAGAACATTGACTATTGCACCGACGGAGAGTCCGCCTTCAAACGTCTGGCGGCTAAACCAGTGCATCTTGTTATTTCTGATTACAACATGCCGGGTGCAGATGGTTTGCAACTTTTGGAAGGGCTGCGCAGGTTCAAACCCACACAAAGGATCGGTTTCATTCTTGTGACCGGAACGGCGGACCCGGGTGTTATAGATCGTGGTCTCAAACTGGGGATGAACAATTACATCAAGAAGCCGTTTTCACCAGAGGCTTTGAAAGCCTGTATCGAACGCGTTGTTGGCCGCATTTGAAGACGAGTGACATGTCTCAGTCCCGTGAAATTTGTGTGAAAGACGTATTGTCCAACCTGGCAACGGAACTTGCAGACCTGGCCAAGGTCGCGGCCAGCTTTGATGAGATGATCGGTGACTTTTTTCCTGTGACGGATCACAAGCCAGCATGACTCCTGAAATGCTTCAAAATGTCGATCTTTTTCGGCAGAGAATGGACTGCATCGCACTTCTGTGTCGCAACTTGGCCTGCCAAAAGATGGCCCCGCACAATCTGGATGCGGACGCATTGATCAAAGGCGTCTATCTGGAAATGGTCCGAAAGAGCTGTCTTAACGCGTCGGGCCTTTAACCTGAGACGTCCGCGAAAGGCGAAAGGCATGTAACGATCGGGTGTCGCGCGACGTTTCGCAACACTCTGTGGGTCAGGTTTATCGCGAAACGCTGTACGTATGGAACAAACTTCATTGAAAGCGTCCGGGGTGGGGTTGGTGGCTGTGTCTCATTTGAGAGCGTTTCTTGCGCCTCTCGAAGTTACATCAGCTCATCTAGCGGTCTATGGCATTCGATCCTATGGCCGTCTGCGCCATGTTGCTTTGGTGGGTCCTGCGTATCGCAGATGCCTGAAATGGCCACGGGACAGCGCGACACAAAAGGACATCCAGTTTGGCGAAGTTCGACGCCGCTGGCCAGCCCGGCTTTCTGTGCTTGCGATTCTGTGGTCTCTTCCAGCCAGCCAATGCGCGGCTCGGGCACAGAGGAAATGAGCAGCCTTGTGTATGGATGGAAGGGCGGCGACAGGATTTCGCTCACCTTGCCGATCTCGGCAACACGCCCTGCATAGAGCACGACAACCTCATCCGAAAAAGATGCGACCGTGGACAAATCATGGCTGATGAACACAAACGACACGCCAGTTTCATCTTGCAGCCGCGTTAGAAGATTTATCACATTTGCCGCCACGATAGTGTCGAGCGCGGACGTCACCTCATCACAAAGGACCACCTCGGGTTCTGCTGCCAACGCCCTTGCCAGGTTGACGCGTTGTTTCTGCCCCCCGAAAGCTCATGCGGATACCGGTCGGCAAAAGGCGGCGGCAACTCGACCATTTCGAGAAGCTCCAGCACGCGTTTGGTCCGCGCTTTGCCACGCAGCCCTTGGTAAAAGGTCAAGGGCCGGCCCAGAATATCTTTGATCCGCTGGCGTGGATTGAGCGCCGTGTCGGCCATTTGATAGACGAATTGCACCTTGCGCAGTTCTTCTTTGCCGCGATCCTCTAGCCGAGGGGACAAAGCCACACCGTCCAGTAAAACTTCACCGCTGTGTTGTGGCAAAAGCCCAGCCATGACCCGTGCCAGAGTGGACTTACCACAGCCAGACTCGCCAATGACACCAATTGTCTTGCGCTTGGGGATCGTGACGTTGATGTCCCGCAGGATCATCGCGGCAGGTTCGCCATTGCTGAGCCGTCCATAGCCTGCATCCATGTTGCGCACTTCGATGGCGGCGGCATGTCCATGCGGTTCCACGGCGTCGCTTTCTTCCGGCAGCGGGTTTATCGCGGCCATCAGGCGTTTGGTATAAGGATGCTGCGGGTCATTGATGATGACATCTGTCGGCCCGGCCTCCTTCACTTCGCCGTTGTAGAGCACAACGATGTAGTCTGCGATTTGCGCCACCACGGCGAGATCATGTGTGACGTAAATGGCTGCAGCGCCTTCATCCTTGATCACCTTCTTGAAGGCTTTCAGCACCTCGATCTGCGTGGTCACATCAAGCGCCGTTGTCGGCTCATCCAGCACCAGAAGGTCCGGGTCGCCGCAGAGCGCCATTGCGGCCATGAGACGTTGAAGCTGGCCACCGGAGACCTGGTGCGGATAGCGCGCTCCGATGGTTTCGGGATCAGGCAGATCAAGCGCGCGATAAAGGTCGAGCGCCTTTTTGTTGGCCTCCTCCTGCGTCTTCGTGCCGTGCAGAACAGGGGCCTCAGTGACTTGTTCGTTGATACGGATCGAAGGGTTAAACGTGGCGGCTGCACTTTGCGCAAGATAGGCCACGTTGATCCCGCGCGAAGGGCGCAATTCATCCGTGCTGAGCCCTGCGATATTCCGGCCCAAAAGCCGCGCTTCGCCCGAAGCAAATGTCAGCCCAGGCTTGCAATAGCCCAGAGCGGAAAGTGAAATCGTTGTCTTTCCCGACCCGCTTTCGCCGATCAGAGCGACAACTTCGCCTTTGTGCACCTGAAAGCTGACATCCTTGACGATGGGAAGATCGGTGCCATCCTCTCGCACGGCACTGATGCAGAGATCTTCGGCCTCAAAGATCACTTCGGGTGTCTGGGTGTCTTTCGCCATGCCCACTACATCCTCTTTGACAGCTTGCCGCCACCATGGGCAGAGATGTCGTCGACGATCAGGTTGATCGACACGGTCAGTGTGGCAATGGCCAAAGCTGGGGCGATGACCGAAAGTTGAGATGTGCCGTACTGCAACGCTCCGAGGTTTTCACGCACCATGCTGCCCCAGTCTGATTGCGGCGGTTGGATGCCAAGCCCCAGGAAGCTGAGGGATGAGATGAAGAGGATCACGTAGATCAGGCGCAACCCAAAATCGGTGATCAGCGGCATGCGCGCATTGGGCCAGATTTCGCGGGTGATGATCCACCAACGTCCCTCACCGCGTACCCGAGCCGCCTCGACATAGTCCATGACCATGATCTCCATACCAATGGCGCGGGCCAACCGGTAGACCACGGAGGCATAGATAAATCCTGCCGTGAGGACGAGCACCGTAATCGAAGACCCAACCGCGGCCACCACGACAAGGCCTAACATGATGGTGGGTAGACTGAGAAAGGCATCGTTTATCCGGCTGAGTACCATATCGACCCTTGGCCCGGACACCGCCGCCCCAATGCCTAGAACAACGCCAATGAAATAGGCAAGTGAGGTTGCCGCCACAGCAATGCCAATGGTGCGTCCCGCTCCATACATCACGCGCGATGCAACATCCCGATCTTCTACATCGGTGCCTAGAAAGGCGCCCTCTTTGGGTTCTTGGAATTCGCTGTAGTCATCCGGGAAGGGCAGGTCGTTTTCTCCATAAGGGGCGAGCCATGGACCGAGAATTGCGATGAAGAGCCAGAATGAAGTGATCACAATGCCGATCCAGCCGGTGATGGACGGCCAATAAGCCTGGCTAGGTGGGGCGTCGGGCAGTTCATCGAAGCTGATATCGGCGTCAAAAGGCGCGACGTAATGCGTATGATGGTCAGGGATACTCATTTCGGGTGCCTCAATCTGGGATTGGATGTAATGGCTGCGATATCTGCGATGAGCATCAGCAGCACGTAGGTCATGCAGAAGATCATGCCGAGGCCCTGGATCAGGACGAAGTCACGGGTTTGCACCGCTTGCACGATCAGCGTGGCAAGACCGGGATAGCCAAAATAGACCTCAACAACGACGACACCCGTGACAAGATAAGCAAGGTTTAGCGCGACCACGTTCACAATCGGTCCGATGGCGTTAAGCAGAGCATGGCGCAGGATGATGCGACGGCGCGGCACGCCTTTGAGGATGGCCATCTCGATATAGGGTGAACTCATGACGTTGAGCACCGCCGCACGGCTCATGCGGATGAGTTGCGAGGCAATGACGAAACTGAGCGTCGTGATGGGCAGAGCAAAATGCGCGATAAGTTGGAAGATATTCTTACCGTCTGCGGATCCGACCACCACGGCGTTGCCGATGCCCAGGACAAAGACCATCAGCAGAACCAATATGGTCGCGGTGAAGAACTCTGGCGCGGCCACAAGCGAGACCGAGACAAAAGTCAGGATGCGGTCATAGAGCGTGCCGGGAAACATCGCCGCCAGAATGCCCAGCGTGAGGGAAATCGGCACACCGATGGCGGCTGTCAGAACCGCAACATAGAGCGTGTTCTGATAGCGGTCTGAAATGAGATTCATGATTGGGGTATCACTGGCCAGCGACACCCCAAGATCTCCGCGCACGAAATTGCCAAGCCAGCTCAGGTATTGCTGCACATAGGATTTGTCGAGCCCAAGGCGTTCGCGCATTGCGGCCACGTTCGCCTCGGTGGCTTCTTGCCCAAGGCGAATCTGCGCCGCATCACCCGGTAGGATTTTCGTTCCGAAGAAAATGATCACGGATACGGCGAGCACGGTGATCACACCAATACCAAGCCGCTTCAGGATCAAAGACAGCATTACATGCCCTTTGTTTTGTGAGGGAAAGATGTGACCCTGCCATCAAAAGCAGGGTCACAAACCAACGGGCGCGCTTAGGCGTCGCGCCACAAAGTGACAGGCGATTCCGCGCCGCCAAAGTTGTTGAGAGGCACGTTTGAGCGGCCTTTCACATAGCTGGCGGCGGCATCCACGTAGTTGCGGTGCACCGGAAGCGACATGCCATTTTCCTCGTGGATCATGGTTTGCAGGTCGCAATATTTCTGACGCCGTGCATCCGGATCGGTTTCGCCACGCACATCCACCAGAAGCTGGTTGAAATTGTCGTTGTTCCAACGAGTTTCGTTCCAGGCTGCCGAGCCTTCAAAGGCCAGCGTCATCATGATGTTGGCGGTTGGACGCATGTTCCAGGAGGCCACGCAGATCGGCTCCTTGAGCCACACAGCGCCCCAGTATCCGTCGGTTGTCACCTTCTTGACGTCGAAGTTTGCGCCAATTTTCTGACCTTCGCGCTGCATGAAGAGACATTGCTCAACTGCACCCGGTGCCACTTCGGCCGCCACGACCGGAACTGGCGTTGAACCGATGCCCGACTGCTCCCAGTGCCACTTGGCTTTCTCTGGGTCGAGTTCCCGTTGCGGGATGTCGGGGCAGTGGTCGAAATAGGCTGCGTTGATCGGTTGGTCGTTGCCGAGAGAGCCCTGACCTTTGAGGACACCTTTCAGCAGGCGCTGACGGTCCTGCAGAAGCTGCATCGCTTGCCACATGTGCTGGTTGGACGATTGCTCCATGTCCAGACGCGGTGTGATGTTGACATAGGCACCAGCCTGGAGCGACCAGATATCTTTGCCGTCCGTGCCCTGCACCTGATCAATCGCTTTTGGTGGCAGGTTGACCATTGCGTCGACGTCGCCGGCAAGGAACGCGTTGAGACGGGACGTAGAGTCGCCGATGCCGTAGTGCTCCAGCTCATCGAGGTAGCCACCTTCGCCCCAGAAGTTTTCAAACCGGGTGCCGATGGTGCGGACGCCGGGCGCGAATTCCTTGACCTTGTAGGGGCCAGTGCCCACAGCGGTCGAGAAGTCAGTTGTGCCCTCTTGCAGGATTTTGAAATGGAACGTGCCAAGCGCAATGGGCAGGTCTGCATTGGGTGAGTTGAGAACGGCTTTCACCTCGTGGTCGTTCACTTTTTCCCAACGGTCGACCATCGTCACAAGCGACGCGGCCTTAGAGACTGACTCTTCGCCAAGATGACGGTTCATAGTGTAAATCACGTCATCCGCTGTGAGCGATTTGCCATCGTGGAATTCGACGCCTTTGCGAAGCTTGAAAGTCCACTCAGTGGCGTCGTCGTTGGACAAAACTTCCTCTGCCAATTCAGGCTCATAACCAAGCTCGTCCGTCAAACGCGTGAGCGAGCCGTAATACATCCGACCCCGGAAGTAATCGACTGCCGACGTGAAAAGAGCCGGATCAAGTGTATCATTGGGGCCATGCTGGTCCCCGGCCATGATCAGACGTCCGCCCATTTTCGGTGTTTCGGCAAAGGCCTTGGTTGCGCTGCCGAAGAGTACACCTGAGGCAGCAAGCGTTGCTCCGGACGCCATGAAGTATTTCAGGACATCGCGCCGGCTTGCGCCACGTTTGATCATTTCAAAAAGCTGTTGCTCGTCCCCATGAGACAAAGACCCATAACGCGGATCATTTTTCTTCATATCAGACATGTTCTATTCTCCCTGGTGTTGGATTTTTATGTGCCGCAACGTTCAAGCGTTGCGTTGATTTTTTCAGGCTGTAAGCCCTTTTTTGGTTTCCCCTAAAAGGCGGCCACACATTGAGCCGTCTTGCAAAGGAGCTTAGCAGACGAAAACCGCACCGGGCTACCCTTTAGCTTATTTCCTCAAAGAAAAACTTCTGTGTTCCTTTGGAAATTCCAAAGGATGGGTTCAAAATTCGAGCAATTAAGCTTTTCTGCAAGCAACGCGGCCATTTTCTAATTTTATGTCAACGCGCCTAGTCACCGCGAACCACCAAAACGGATTGTTTAGAGTGCCGCACCACGCGTGCTGCGTTGGACCCCAGGAGGTATTCGCGCAGCTCGGGTTGATGGGCTCCGATGATAATCAAATCGGCATCGATCGCATTGGCTTTGGCAATAACGCAATCATAGATTTTACCAGTTAGCACATCTTGCTGCGCTTCGAATCCAGCGGCCGATACTTCTGAGGCCAATTGTTTGGCTGCTTCCTTTCGGCTTTCGGACTCGAAATTTTCGTCGAAATACGAGCCGACGATGGCCATCCCCACATGTGGGATCACAGTTACCACGTGAAGTTCGCTGCCCCAAGGCTCCACCAGGGGTTTGGCCCGCGACAACAGTCTTTGCGCGTCTCCGGCCACGTTGAGGTCAACCGGAATAAGAACCTTCTTGAACATGTCTTTTCCTCCTCAAAATGCGGGTTGCGTAGCGCGCGGGCGTTGAATGGCGACAATCACCAGAAGCAACAAAAGAGCAGGAATGAAGAAGATTTCCTTCGGCATGCGCTCGTTTTCGACCGCGACGGCCTCGATTTGGGCAGGTGCATCACCGTAGAAGTCGTAGTCATTGCCCAACTGATCGAAATACTTCGTGCCGGGGAAGGGTTCTTCCAATGTCAGGATGTCACCGTCTTCGATCACCGTAAGACCCACCGCATCGAGCCTTTCAAGCGCAGTGCCTTCCGCTTCGGCAGTGTAGGCAAGTGTTATGGTGCCGACCACGCCTGTGTCGAAATCAGGGGCGGACACGCGCAAGCGTGCCGAGCCGCCCACTGGGAGGTCTTCCAGCGCAGCAAGAGCGGCGGGACCGGTGGTTTCACGATATTTCTCCTGCCATTGGTCCAAGAAGAAGTCTGGCCGGAAGAGCATGAAGACAACAAGCATCATGACCACGGATTCCCATTTGCGCGACTTTGCAATGAAGTAGCCCTGGGTCACTGCGGCAAAGACAAGCATGGCGATGAGCGAGACAAAGAACACCAGCACCGCCTTCGCTGGTCCCACATCAATCAGCAGCAAGTCTGTGTTGAAGATGAACATAAAGGGCAAGAGTGCCGTTCGGATGTCATAGCTGAAGCCCACGATGCCGGTTTTGATCGGGTCCCCGCGTGATATGGCCGCCGCCGCATAGGCGGCGAGCCCAACGGGCGGCGTATCATCTGCCAGGATCCCAAAATAGAACACAAAGAGGTGCACAGCGATCAGCGGAACAATCAGACCAGATTGCGCGCCCACGGACACGATCACCGGAGCCATAAGCGACGAGACCACGATGTAGTTCGCCGTGGTCGGCAGGCCCATCCCAAGGATAAGCGACAGAACCGCCACAAGCACCAAGAGGATCATCAGGTTACCACCTGCAATGGTCTCAATGACCTGGCCAATAATCTGGTGCGCGCCGGTCAAGGAGATCGTACCGACAATGATACCTGCGGCACCCGTGGCGACACCAATCCCGATCATGTTGCGTGCGCCACTTTCGAGGCCTGCCACAAAATCCCACCAACTGGTCAGTGTTTGAGTAGAGAAGTTGTCCGCACCACCGCGGAACATTGCTTTCAAGGGGCGGTGGGTTAAAGCCACGATGATCATGACAATCGTCGCCCAAAACGCCGAGAGGGCAGGAGACAAACGATCCAGATCTTCAGTTCGCACCATCAGGTTCCAGACCAGCACGAAGATCGGTAACGCGTAGTATGCACCACCTAGAAATGTTGGCGTCAGGCGAGGGGCCTCTACAACTTGGCTGTTGGGGTCATCCACGACCACGTCTGGGAATTTCGATGCCACGTAAACCAGCGCCAGATAGGCCACCAAGAGAAGTACAAGGGCAGGGTAAACCGTCGCGCCCGGCATCATCGGTTCCAGCATTGCGCGAAAACCGACCACCAAGAAGGTGATAGCCGCCATAGCCAAAAAGCCGGTGAGGAAGAGAACAAGGATCAGGATCACACCAATATGACGTCCGGGCTTTTTCAGGCCCTGCAGGTTCATCTTCAGGCTTTCCAGATGCACGATGTACAGCAGCGCAATGTACGAGATCACGGCCGGAAGGAAGGCGTGTTTGATGACTTCTATGTAGGGAATGTTCACATACTCAACCATCAGGAAGGCAGCAGCCCCCATCACGGGCGGCGTAAGCTGACCATTTGTCGAAGAAGCCACTTCGACCGCGCCCGCCTTTTCCGGGGCAAAGCCAATACGTTTCATCAAAGGGATGGTGAACGTGCCCGTCGTAACTGTGTTGGCGATAGAGGAGCCAGAGATCATGCCGGTCATCATGGAAGACAAAACCGCAGCTTTGGCCGGGCCGCCGCGAAGTGCGCCCAGCAGGGCAATGGCCACCTTGATGAACCAGTTGCCGCCCCCTGCCTTTTCAAGCAGGGCGCCAAAAAGCACGAAGAGGAAAATCATTGTCGTGGAGACACCCAAAGCCACGCCAAAGACGCCTTCGGTTTGCATCCAGTAATGGCCCATCGCCTTGGCAAAAGATGCGCCGCCGTAGTTGGTCACGCTGCCAACCCATTCCGAATATCCGCCAAAGAAAGCCAAGGCGAGAAAAGCGGATGCAATGATGACAAGAGGCAGGCCAAGAGATCGGAACACCGCAACCATCAGCACGCACATGCCAATGCCGGACATCACGATGTCGGTCGTGGTCCAGAGCCCGGGCCGGTCAGCAATCTCGAAGCGGAAAACAACCAGATAGAGACAGGAGGCAATGCCGAGAACCATCAGAATCCAGTCATAGATCGGTATGCGATCTCTGTGACCGAAAATCGGGAACGCTAGTGTGGCAAGGCTGATGGCAAAGGCGAGGTGAATGTAGCGTGCTTGCGCGACGATATTGGCAAACTCACTGACACCTGTGACCTGCGCCAAGACGCCCGGGACCTTCGATGCAATATAGAGATGAAACAGGGACCATGTGATACAGAGCGCAAAGATAAGCTTTTTAGCAAACGGTCCGGCATTGCGGGCGCCGGTATCGGCCTCTGCGACCATATCTTCGGCAGATTTATTCGCTGCGTCTGTCATCCCTCTGGTCCCTCTTGGTCTTATTTTTTAAGCAAAAACGCCAGCGCATCGGAGGATACGCTGGCGCTGATTTTAGGACATCTTTGCGATGTCTCTTATTCCATCAAGCCCAGCTCTTTGTAGGCTTTCTCGGCACCTGGATGCAGCGGAGCTGACAGGCCGTCGCTGATCATCTGCTTGGCGTCGAGATTGGCAAATGCCGGGTGCAGGCCACGGAAATCTTCCAGATTGGCCATCACAGCCTTGGCGACCACATAGGCCACGTCCTCTGGGACTTCGGCAGATGTCACAAAAGTTGCACCCACACCGAATGTCGTGGTGTCCGTATCCGTACCGGCATACATGCCCGCCGGAATTGTTGCGACACGGTAGTATGGGTTATCTGCAACCAACGCGTCGATAGCATCACCAGTGACTGAGACGAGTTTCACATCGCAGGTGGTCGTGGCTTCCTTAATCGCAGCAGCCGGATGACCAATGGTATAGATCATTGCGTCGATGTTGTTGTCGCAGATCTGTTTGGCCATCTCCGAGCCCTTGTACTCGGTTGCCAGGGCAAAGTCGTCTATGCCCATGCCAAAAGCTTCCATCACCACTTCCATCGTGGCGCGTTGACCAGAACCGGGGTTGCCGACATTGACACGCTTGCCTTTCAAGCCTTCAAAAGACTCAATGCCACTGTCCCCACGCACCAGAAGCGTAAAGGGTTCTGGGTGGACTGAGAACATCGCCCGGACGTCCGGGAACGGATTGTCTTCGAATTTCGACGTTCCGTTGAATGCGTGATACTGCCAGTCGGACTGGGCCACGCCGAATTCCAGCTCACCGGCCTTGATCGTGTTGATGTTGTAGACAGAACCGCCTGTGGATTCCACCGCACAGCGGATGCCGTGCTCTTTGCGG
Organism: Roseovarius sp. W115; assembly: GCF_032842945.2. Lineage (NCBI taxonomy): Bacteria > Pseudomonadati > Pseudomonadota > Alphaproteobacteria > Rhodobacterales > Roseobacteraceae > Roseovarius > Roseovarius rhodophyticola. The sequence continues at coordinate 343,269 of NZ_CP146606.1, read as the reverse complement.
TCGCGGTTCACCAGACGGCAGATTGCACCGCCGGTCGGATAGTAAACGCCCGTCACACCGCCGGTGCCGATTGAGATAAATTTGTCTTGCGCGATGGCGGCGCCACCAAAGGCAATCGTCGCGGCAGCAACCATGCCACCGATAAATTTCATGTGCATCATGAGGTCTCCCTAATCAATCGCGCGCTTCTGCGCGTCGTTTGTTCCAAAAGCGTCGCTAAAGTTGCCCGGGATGTCACGCAAAAACTAAACTTTTTGGTCTAACATCAAATTTTTAAGGGTATTTCCAACGGTCGGAGCGCATTTGAGCGCGCCTGTTCCGGGTTTTGCATCAAGCTACGGAGCGTTTTCGATTCGTCTTGAGCCAGCCTGACGCAAGCATGTGTCGACGTGACATGGCCGCTCTCGCTGCGAGGCTTATAGGCTTAAGCGTGTGCCAGAAACCCTTCAATCAATTGGTTGAAGAGCCGAGGACGTTCCATGTGGACGGCATGCGCGGCGTTTGGAATGACAGCGAGATTGGATGTCGGAATGTCCTGCCACAGCTGTTCAATTTGCGGCCACGCGTAGGTGCGGTCACTATCACCCCAGACAATCAATGTGGGGCAGGCAATCTGTGGCAGGTGGTCCACTCCGGACCAGTTTTGCATCGCCTCAAGCCCTGCCAGGATGGCCGGAAGTGTACTGGCTTCGGCAATGGCCGCGCATTCGGGATAAGGCTCTGCCTTTTCCCGCTGCAGAAACCATGTGGCTGCAATTCGGCGTGCTGTGGCATTCGCACCTTCGTCTTTGGCGCGATGCATGGATGTTTCTATTGGCTCGAAGCGACCGGGCAACACACCGACGGCACCCGTGCCATACAATATCAATCGTTCGACGCGCTCTGGTGCGCGACGCACCATTTCTTGTACGATCATGCCGCCCATCGAGTGACCCAGCAGGTCGAACCGCTCAACGGTGATCTCACTCAAAACCCAGTTCGCGAAGTCCGCAATTGAGTTTACGGGCGGCAGATGCGCGTTTTTACCAAAACCTGGAAGGTCGACGCGGATTAAGTCCCGACCCACCCCAAGCGTATCTTGCTTTTGCCACTGATCGCTGCCGCCCATGAAACCATGAACAAAGACCAGCGGTGTCACTTGCGTTGACCCTGTACGATACGATCCAGGATCATGGCGCAGAAGAGAATTGAGAACCCGGCGAGGATGCCCTGGCCGACATTGGCATATTGCAACGCTTCCAAGACGTCCTCACCCAGACCCTTCGCGCCGATCAGAGAAGCCACAACAACCATCGCCAGTGAGAGCATGATAGTCTGGTTTATTCCGGCGCGGATCGAGGGGCTGGCCAGGGGCAGATCAACCTTGGTTAGAAGATACCATTTGTTGGCCCCGAAACTGATCGCCGCTTCGCGCACACTTTCAGGCACGCCGCGCAGGCCAAGAACGGTAAGACGCACCACCGGAGTTCCGCCAAAAATCATGGTCACGACCACGGCCGCAGGTTTGCCGACCCCGAAGAACGCAATGACAGGGACCATGAAGACGAAGGCTGGCATCGTCTGCATGAAGTCCATAATGGGCTGGATAAAGGCATAAAACCGTGGACGTCGTGCGGCGAACATCCCCAATGGGATCCCGATCACAATCGACAGGCACGCGGCTGTTCCCAGCAATGCCAGTGTCGTCATCGCCGCCTCCCAAAAACCCAGCAGGCCCATATAGGCGAGAAAAGCGCCTGAATAAATTGCAGTACGCACGCCCGCCGTGAGCCAGGTCAAAAGGATGATCAGGCTGGCGATCACGATCCAGGGGGTTTGGACAAGGATAACTTCCAAAGCATCAAGGAGCGTGCGGATGCCAAAGGTTAACCCGTCAAAGAACGCTTCGCTGTTGCGAACGCAGAATGCAATGAAGTCTTCAACCCAGGTGATACCGGTCAGGCGTATATTAGGATCGGTCGGAAAGGCCGTAAGAAGAGAATAATGACCTGGGAAACTGTAATGCACCATAGCCGTCGCAACGATAAGGAACATGAAAACTGCGCTGAACACGATTTGCGCAACAGGCAGACCGGAACGGATGCTGCGGTCTGAAAGCCAGTCAGAAAACCGTGCCTCAAGCGCCCAGTTGGCAACAAAGGCCTGCACCAGTTTTACAATGATCAAGATGGCAACGCCTGTGAGCGCTATAGTGGTCCCTTGTTCTGCAAGAGCTGCGGCTTCATCTCTAAACCCGTCAATACTTGCTTCCAAGGCGTCTACAGCGCGTTGATAAGCGTCCACACGATCCGATTGTTCTGCTATCGCAGCGGCGAGTTGCTCGCGGCGCAATTCCAATGTGCCTTCGATGGATTGGATTCGCGCCGTGGCTTCAGAGGCAAGATCACCAAACAAACCGCGCGCAATTTGTACAAAACCCAAAGCCTCGAGGATAAGGAAGGGCAGTGCCCAACTCCACAGCCCACGCGCCCCAAACCAAATTGGACCAAAAAGACCTGCCATCGCATTGAATGTTGCGGTAAACTTGGCTGATGCGCCGATCTTGTCGAACATCCGGATGTAGTAGTCCGGGCTGGTGCGCACGAAGGTGCGAATGTTTTCGCGGCGCTCCTCGGCATAGGCCAGCGCCGCCTCGCTCTCGGTATCTTCAAGCGGGTTCACCCCAAGATCGGTTGTGTCGGTCATGATACTTCCGTCCCTTCGATCACAGTGCGCAGCAGATCCGCGCGGGTGATGACACCCACGTCCTTGCCCTCAGCGCGCACGACAATTGGGGTGTCATTGTCTATCGCGAGGTTGATCAGATTGCTGAGCGTTTCTGCCTCATCCACGCGCGGAGCATCGGCCGCCACAGGTCCATTTGCAGCAACATGCACGTCAACCGGTTGCATTACTGCATGGGCATGCACGACTTTCAGGCGGGAAATTCCAGCGACAAAATCGGCTACGTAGTCATCCGCGGGATGCATCACAATGTCTTCCGCCGTGCCAATTTGCACCATCTTGCCATCGCGCATGATCGCGATGCGATCGCCGATGCGCACGGCCTCGTCGAGATCATGGGTGATGAAAATCGTCGTCTTCTTCAGAATTTTGCTCAGACGGATGAACTCATCCTGCAACTGTCGCCGAATGAGGGGGTCAAGCGCTGAGAAAGGCTCGTCCATCAACAAAACGTCAGGGTTGGCCGCCAAAGCCCGTGCCAGACCGACACGTTGCTGCATCCCGCCCGAAAGCTCATGGGCAAATTTGGAGCCCCAGGCGCCTAGTTCAACAATATCGAGGATGGCGGCGGCCTGGCGCATCCGTTCATTTTTGGCAACTTGCCGGATCTCCATCGGCATCGCCACGTTGTCGAGCACTGACCGGTGCGGCATCAGCGCGAAGTTCTGAAAGACCATACCGATTTTTTGGTTTCGAAACTGCTGAAGCTGTTTCGGCCCGAGGGCCATCACATCGGTGCCCTCAATTTCAATCTTGCCGGCGGTTGGCTCCAAAAGCCGGTTGAAGTGGCGCACAAGCGTTGACTTGCCGCTGCCCGAAAGGCCCATGATGCAGAAGATTTCGCCGCGCTTCACTTCTAGGCTCACATCTGCCACACCAACAACAGCGTTGAACTCTGCCAGAACCTCAGCCTTGCTCAGCCCGCGTGTTTGGATAGCTTCCAAAGCTTGTTCGGGTTTGGAGCCAAAAATCTTCCAGACATTGGAGATTTCTATGACGGTTTCATCGGTCATTGGGGAGATGTCCTGCAGGTGCTCAGGTGTGCCAGCACCGACAGGCAACCGGTGCTGGCAACATGTTTTGAAACAATTGTCTTAGAGACCCAACCAGCCGTCCACGCGGTCCGAATTCTCTTCGATCCATTTCTTTGCCGCATCCGCGGGGTCTGTGCCATTCGCACTGATGTCATAGGCCAAGGCGCTGACATCATCCGCATTCAGTTGGAAGTTCGAAAAGAACTCAGCAATGGCCGGAGAGCGATCCCCAAGTGAGTTGGACCAAGCGATCTGAACGTTTTTCAGAGCATCTTTTGTCGCGACGCTGGATTTCTCATACCAATCTGCATCGTCTGACGGCTGAACCATCACGTATTTTTCTGGGTCAAATGTTGGTTCGCTGAGCATTTTGACGTCGAACTGGAACCAGACCGCATGGGGCTTGTAGCAGTAGAAGGCATAGCCTTCGCCCTTGGCGATGCTGTCCTTGATACGCGCGGTTTTTACGCTTTCCTCCGCACGAACAGGCTCAACGAAGTCCAACAGGCCGTAGTCCCGTACTTTGACTTCATTCACGTTGGCAGAAGCCCAGCCCGGCGCGCCGATCCACATTTCACCTTTGCCGTTTCCATCGCTGTCCATAAGTGCGGCCACATCAGGACGGCCCAGATCGGCAATATCTGTGATGTTGTTGGCTTCGCCGAAGTCTTTGGAAACACAGAAACCCTGATTTCCCTCATATGGGTTGGACGACAGCGTCACAGTGCCGGCCTCATCCACATATTTCTTGGTAAAGCTTTCCTGGTTGGGCAGCCAGACGTCGGGATGCACGTCGATATCACCCTTACCCTGATCCATCGCCTGGAAAATCGTGGCGTTGTTGCCGGGCACATATTCAACTTTGCCGCCAATGCGCGAGGTCACAACTTCGCCCAGCACATGCGCAATAGCCTGCGCGCCGGTCCAGGACGGCACGCCGATTTTGACCTCTTCTGCAGCCAGCGCAGGCATTGCCAGCATGCTGACTGCGGCTGCAAAGCCGAGGGATTTCAGTTTGGATGTCATAGTTTTCTCCTCTGTTGGTTGATGCGCCCTTGAAGGGCGTCTGGTCATTGTAAGGACGCGACAAGTTGCTCCTGATACGCAAACAGCGCTGTAGCGCCGCCGGTATGCAGAAACAGCACATTGTCTGTCGGTTTGAAAAAACCACTTCGCGCCATACCAATAAAGCCAGCCATACCTTTGGCTGAATAAACTGGGTCAAGAAGGATGCCTTCTTGACGTGCGGTTATGTGAATTGCCTCTAAAGTGGACTCTGCGGGAATACCGTAGCCTTCTCCTACATACCCGTCATCGACAAGGATTTTGCTAAGTGGGATGCTACCCGCTCCTAGTTTTTCGAGCGTTTTTTGGGTCAAGGCGTGCACAGCATTCATTTGCTTTTCGCGCGGCTGACGGACACTGACGCCCATCACGGGCAGATCATGGCCAATCGCGTGGAACCCAGCCACCAGTCCGGCTTGGGTGCCTGTGCTGCCTGTGCCCATCACGAGCCAGTCAAAGGACTGACCGGTTTCTTTTGAGTAGTCGGCAATCTCTTGGGCGCAATTGGCGTAGCCCAAAGCGCCTATTGCGTTTGAGCCGCCACCAGGAATGAAATATGGTTTGTGTCCCTCGGCACGCAGAGTTTCGGTTACGGCCTTGGCTTCGGCATTCATATCAAGTCCCGCGGGGCGGAACTCATGCGTGGCCCCAAAAAGGGTATCAAGAAGCACATTGCCGGTTGCCTCGTAGGATGCGTCCCGATCCGGCACTCGACGTTCCAAGAGCACGTGGCATTTCATACCAACCTTGGCAGCGGCGGCTGCAGTTTGACGGACATGGTTCGATTGCACCGCGCCTTGTGTGACCAGCATGTCCGCATTGTCACGCACCGCTTCGCCCACCAGAAACTCCAGCTTGCGGGTTTTGTTTCCGCCCGTGGCGAGCCCGGTGCAGTCATCGCGCTTCATAAATAGGCGCGGTCCACCCAAAAGCTCCGACATGCGTGGCATTGCTTCGATGGGTGTTGGGCGATGGCACAGTTTGATCTGCGGAAAGCGATCAAAATCTATGCGCGACGCCTTGCGCTCTAACGTTTCAGCCTCGGCCATCACTTGCCCCCTTGATAGAATCTAGATGCCAAAGCCTGAAACATTATCCGTGATGCATCCAATGTTATGTTCGAATGACATTATGCAAAATTTGCATTACGATGCTTGGATGGACACATCTTTGTTTCGTGATCTTCAGCGTTTGCAGCGGACTGGCAACTTTTCTCAGGCCGCTGTTTTGAGCAATCTCAGCCAGCCGGCATTCAGCCGGCGGATCAAAGCACTGGAGACTTGGGTCGGCGCAACGCTTGTAGACCGAACACGTCATCCTGTGCGTCTGACAGAGGCAGGCACACAGATGCTTGAGGCTGGGCTACAAGCCCTATCCAGGATTGAGCAGGAGCGCAGCCAAATCCTTGAGGCGCAATCATTGCCTGATAAATATGTGGTGACTTTTGCCGCCCAGCACTCAATCAGCTGGCGGTTTTATCCCGCATGGTTGCTGTCACTGGAAGAGGCGTACGGCCCCATCATGTCACGGCTGCGGGCGGATGATCTGCCGAATTGTATGCGGGATCTCGAAGAGCGAGAGGCAGATTTCGTGATTGCATACCGGGGTTTTAACAAATCCGAAGCGGCACCGTTTCAATCCATCCTCATCGGACATGACCAGATGATCCCGGTTTGTAAACCTGATGTGGATGGCAAGCCGCTATTTGCGTTCGACACGCCGAATATCGAGATGCCTTACCTGCGCTTTCGTGATGTCGCGCCGATTGGCAACCATCTTGACACCCTGTTCAAATCGCATGGGCTGAACTCACGGTTACGCACCGTTTATGAGAACTCCATGGGTGGTGCGCTGCGCATCCGGGCGCGTGCCGGTGACGGGGTTGCCTGGCTGCCCAAGAGCCTGGTGGCCCCGGATCTGGAAAGTAAACTATTGGTGCACACTGGAGAGCCGGAGTGGACCATTGATTTGGAGATCAGGATGTATCGAAACGTCAAACATTCCAATCGTTTGACACGGTCCATCTGGTCGTTCCTGGAAGTGCGCGAAAACGTGTCTCTGGCCTAGGGGGCCTAACTTTAAACGGATCAGTCGCCCAAAGCTTGCCGATACAGAGTAACCACCGGATCATCGGCCAGCGTTACATCAGACATTTGTAATGTGGACCCCTGGGCTACGTCACACGTAAGCGTCACATTTTGAGCAAGCCCAATGGGTAGCGTGTCTTTCGCGTGCGAAACAGGTTGCGCCTTGCCCCAGACAGTATAGCCGCCCTCGCCATCGAGTATTTCACCAGCCTTCAGATCCCTTTTGGCCACGGCCGCCACCGTGCCGCGCATCTCACGTGATTGCCCGGTTGGTTCGCGCCGCAGGGCGGCGCTGAGCACGGAAATCGAAAGTTCCAAGCCAATCAGGTGAAAGGGCTTGTACATGGCCGCAAAACGCCCGGTATCGTCAGTGGGAAGACCGTACTGCCGAAAACACGCGGCGGCATAGTCATTGGGCGCTTCCAGCACCACGTAGACACCCCAACGCAGGTCTCTGAAAACCGGGCGACCATCGCGCTCGACCGACGAGATGGTTTCGACCATGCCGCGCCCTTCAAGGTGCCCGCCCATCTCCTTGGGCCGTAGCACATGCGCAAGATCGTCCACACCACAGGGCGGAAAGGCGAGGCCATCGGTCGGCACGTTAAGACCGCAAGCATTGGCAATCGCGACCATTTCAATGGCGCTTTTGGTGCCGTCGAGAAAGGAATTGAACATTTGCGGGTTCATGCCCGCCGCGGCGGCGTCTTCGGGCGAGAGGCCGTAATGCGCCCAAACTTCGTCAGGCGTGACCGAGTGATAGGCGAGCAGGTACTTGGTGCCTTTGCCCGCAGCGGCCACGGAAAACCCGGCGGATCTTGCCCAGTCAACCATTTCGGACACAAGCGCGGGCTGGTCCCCGTAGGCCATGGAATAGACCACACCCGCCGCGCGGGCTTCTGCTGCCAGCACCGGGCCGACGAGAACATCGGCTTCGACATTGACCATCACGATATGTTTGCCCGCCTTAATGGCGGCCCGCGCATGCGCGATGCCTGCGCGGGGATGGCCGGTGGCTTCGATCACGACATCCACATCATCCCGTGCCGCAAGCGCTGCACCATCTTCCTCGAACGACGTGGCCGCGATCCGCTCAGGCGACCAACCCACCGTCTCACACGCTGCCTTGGCGCGAGGCACGTCCAGATCAGCAATCGCGCTAACCTCAAGGCCTTGGATGGTTGGCACCTGGCTGAGGAACATCGAGCCGAATTTTCCCGCGCCAATAAGCCCGGCACGCACAGGCGCATTTCGCGCTTCGGCCTCAGTGGCAAGAGTCGATAAATTCAAAAGACGCTCCTCTTCTTGGTCAAATCTTCAGTTGAAGGGCCTCACGAATGCTACATGTTTTTGGGTCGGACGCTATGCGAATTGCGGTGGAACCTTAGTCATCCGCATGGAATAACAATATGCAGAACGGAGCGCCTGACGTGTTTCATAGCTGGACGACCAAGATTTGGCTGAGTTGCGTGGTAGTGTTGTGCTATGTCCCGATGGCGCTGGCCGTGGACGTGCGTCTGCAAGCGTCCGAAAGCTTTGTGAACAGGTTGCGCGCGGCATCCTTGACGGTCGAGACCGCAGCGCAGAACAACCCCGTCGCCCAGGATATTCTTTCTGCTGCGCGTGCAGATTATCAAAGACTTCTCAGTTCTTTGTATGAACTCGGTTACTACGGAGGTGTTATCAGCATCCGTGTTGATGGTCGCGAAGCCGCTGATATCTCGCCCTTTGGAGGGCCCGAGGCGATAGAGCGGGTGGATATCCTGATTGATCCCGGTCCGCGTTTTCGGTTCTCGACGGCGCGTGTTGCTCCGCTTGCACCAACAACGGAACTTCCGGAAGGTTTCGCGCCAGGACAGCCTGCCCTTTCGGACAGGGTCGTAGAGGCCGCACAAGCGGGTGTCGACGCGTGGCGTGACGCGGGTCATGCAAAGGCAAATGTCTCTGATCAACGGATCACGGCCAATCATGCCCGCGCAGAACTGGCCGCTGACATTCGTCTGGCCCCCGGTCCGCGCCTGACCTTTGGCGACCTTCTCGTCGCCGAGCCCGGACGGGTTCGCCCGAGCCGTGTGCGCGCAATTGCAGGTCTGCCGACGGGCGAGGTATTCTCCCCCGAGGACTTGAAACGATCAAGCGAGCGCTTGCGCAGAACGGGTGCGTTCCGATCAGTTGTTTTGACCGAAGCTGACACGCCCGGTCCCGGCAATACCTTGGACATCACGGCAGAGCTTGTTGACGCAAAGCCAAGACGTTTTGGCGTTGGTGCCGAAATAGCCTCGCTGGAGGGACTGTCGCTCAACGCGTTCTGGATGCATCGAAACTTGCTTGGTGGCGCAGAGCGTTTGCGGTTCGAAGGTGAGGTGCGCGGCATTGGGGGCGATACAGATGGGATCGACTATCGTGTGGGCGTCCGGTTTGACCGGCCTGCGACCATTACCCCGGACACGTCTCTTGTTTTGGGATTTGAAATCGAGGAGCAAGACGAGCCGGGCTTTCGCGAAAGCAGCGCTCAGGCAGGTATTGGGCTGTCTCATATTTTCAATGATGAACTGACCGGGCAGGTGGGCATCGCCTATCGGTTTTCCGACATTGACGATGACGCAGGGTCCCGGACGCTGGAGCACGTCCTTTTTCCGGTCAGCCTGACCTATGATAGCCGGGATGACCCGCTGGATGCTCATTCTGGGATTTTCATTGATACCAAAGTCACACCCTTTGCAGCAGTGGGAAGCGGCGGGTCGGGCGCGCGGTTCTTTGCGGATGCGCGGACTTATCTAGGGTTCGGCGAAAAAGACCGCCATGTCGCGGCCTTTCGCGCGCAAATCGGATCGGTCGTTGGTGCGGGGTTAACCGAGGTGTCACCCGACATGCTTTTCTTTTCAGGCGGCTCTGACACAGTACGCGGTCAACCATTTGAATCGCTTGCTGTTGATATCGGGGGCGGAAACCGCCTCGGCGGGAGATCGTTTTTGGCGATCTCCAGCGAGCTACGCTATGGTTTGAACGACACGTGGTCGGTCGTAGCTTTTGCAGATGCAGGCTTTGTCGGAAGCGACAGTTTCATCAGTGACAGTGGAGAGGTGCACGCGGGAGCAGGGTTTGGTGTGCGATACGATACAGGGATTGGCCCTATCCGGCTCGACATTGCCACGCCCGTCGACAGCGATGCGGGTCAGCAATTCGAATTTTACATAGGCATAGGGCAGGCGTTTTGATGCGGTTGATCAAGGTCTTTTTGGTGTTCTTGTGCGTGGCCAATTTTGCGCTGGCGCAGAATGCTGAACAGGATGACAAAAGCTTCATCGAAAACTGGCTGCAAGACAATCTGTCTGAAGCAGGGCGAGAGGTCGTTGTCACCGGGTTTCGCGGTGCCTTGTCGTCAAACGCGACCTTAGAGCGTTTGACGATTTCAGACGACGACGGCGTGTGGTTTACTCTCAACAATGCCTCCCTAGTCTGGTCTCGATCGTCGCTTTTTGCTGGCCGCCTGGAAATAGACGAACTGACCGCTGACGAAATGGTTTTGGAGCGTATGCCCGTGAGCGAGGGCGGCGTATCCCCTGAAGACGCGCAAGCGTGGCAGTTTGCCTTGCCTGAGTTGCCTGTGGCCATCAACATCGACGAGATTCACGCGAAACGCATCGTTCTGAAGCCACCTGTGTTGGGTGAACAGGCCGTGTTGTCGCTTGAGGGCGCTTTTTTCCTCGATGATGGTGTTGCACGGGCCAAAACTCAGATTTTGCGCACGGATCGCGAAGACAAGCTTGTGTTTGAGGGTGGCTTTTCAAATGAGACCAGAGTGCTGGCGTTGGCTCTCGATTTTGTAGAAGCCAGAGATGGGCTCGTGGCAAAACTGTTGCGCATCCCCGGTGCGCCCAGTTTGCAACTGCAGCTCAATGGGGAGGCTCCTCTAAGCGACTATACCGCCAACATTGCGCTTTCCTCTGACGGTGTTCGCCGCTTTGGCGGAGCGATCGAAATTTCCGCGATGGAAGCCGGCGAGGATCGAGAGATGGGGCATGCTTTCGCCGCCAACCTGTCTGGCGACGTGCGCCCGTTGTTCGAGCCGGAGTTTCACCGCTTCATGGGCGAAAACGCATCGCTGTCGGTGGCGGGACAAAACCTGACCGATGGGCGGCTCAATCTGGATGTTCTGGAGCTAACCTCAGGCGCGATGGATTTGAATGGGCGCGTGCGTCTGTCGCCAGATGGATGGCCACAAAGCTTTGATCTTAAGGTGGATATTGCTGGAGATGCGGTAACGCGCTTGCCTGTGGCTGGGACGGAAGTGTCCGTCCGTGAAATCAACCTGTCGGCACAATACAACGCCGATCAGGGCGACGTGTGGCAGGCAGAAGCCAAATTGCGCGATCTTGTACGTGATGAGCTGCAGGTGGGCCGTGCGGTGCTTGCCGCAGAAGGAACGATAACGCGTGGCAACCCAGGGGGCGTGACCGCGAGTATCACATTTGATGCGCAGCGTTTAAACCACGACGCCCCTGATCTTCGCCGTTTGTTGGGGTCTTCCATAAATGGCACGTCCGACTTGTCCTGGACCGCACAATCCCCGCTAGAGATCATGTCGTTGATGCTGCAAAGCGAAGACGTTGATTTGCAGGCAAACGGCACAGTTGATGGTCTTTCAGAAGGCTTCCCAGTGGCAGGGCGCGCAACACTTCGCAGTGCGGACCTTTCGCGGTTTTCAGGTGTTGCAGAGCGGGACCTCAGCGGGGCAGCAGAGATCCGTATAGAAGGTATGGGCGCACTACTGGGTGGATCATTTGATGTAGATGTTGATGCGAAAACCGATGGTTTGAAGATCTCCAATCAGCGCATCGACCCTCTCTTGCAAGGCAACGGCGTTGTCTCGTTTGCCGTCAAAAGAGACCTCGAAGGCACGCTTTTAAACCGGTTTTTGGTCCGCACCGACGCCGTCAACGCAACGGCGGACGGCACTTTGAATGCCGAGCGCGGACAGCTTGATCTGGCCGCTGAGCTGTCGGAAGTCTCCCTCGTTGAACCCAAAATGGACGGACCGGCAAACCTTTCGGTCGGTCTGCGTTGGGTCGAAGGCGGTGCGATTTCTTTGGAAAACCTCACCGCCCAAGCCGTTGGCGCAACGCTTAGCGGAACGGTTTCCTTGACCCCTGATGACCCTGAATTGCCCGTAGATGGCGACCTCACTCTGGTCGCAGAAGATCTGTCGCGTCTGTCTGCTATTGCGGGGCGCTCCCTTGCTGGTCGTGTCGATTGGTCCGTGGACGGGTTTGGGGAATTGCGCGGAAAAATCGTGGACCTTACGACGAATTTGGTCGCCCAGAATTTTCGCTCAGGTTTGCCAAGCCTTGATCGTCTTGTGGCGGGCGACGTCACGTTTGACACATCTTTCGCGATTAACCCTGATGCACTGCCGCATATCCGCAACCTTGATCTAGCTGCCGCAAAACTTGATGTCACAGCCGAAAGCCCGGCACCCGGCGCGCCAATCACGACGTCAGCCAGCATCGCGGATCTTGGCGTTTTGGCTCCGGGATTTGACGGACCGGCCAGCGTGCAAGGTCAGATCACATTGCAAGATACCCAAGCGCGTCTTGTCGATGTTGTGCTGGACGCAACGGGACCGGGTGGCACCCAGGCCAAGATCACGGGGACAATCCAGGATTATGCAAAACAACTGGCGCTTGAGCTTGTTGGCACCGCACCTTTGGGGCTCGCAAATGGGTTCATCTCACCCAATTCTATCGATGGGCTGGCGCGGTTTGAGCTGCGTCTGGATGGCCCCGCACAACTGGATGCGCTGTCTGGTACGGTTACGACAGAGCAGGGCAGGGTGGCGCTGCCTGGGTCAGGTCTTGTCCTTCAAGAGCTTGCTGGCAGAGTGGACCTGTCACAAGGTCAGGCGCGCCCGGATATCACTGGCAACGCGGGAACGGGTGGCAGTTTTCGGGTGACAGGGCCAATTGCCCTCGCCGCGCCATTTTCTGCAACGCTTCAGGCAACACTCAATGATCTTGGCGTTTCCGATCCAAATCTCTACCGCACGACCGTATCGGGCCAAGTCACAGTAGACGGCCCGCTGACCGGCGGCGCGCGCATTGGTGGCGTCCTGTCGCTTGGAGAGACAGAAGTGATGGTGCCATCCAGCACATCGGCGGCTCCGGGTAGCATTCTGGACATGCGCCACGTGAATACACCTGTAGATGTGCGTCGCACGCAGGAACGCGCCGGTCTGACCGGTCAAAAATCAAAAGGGCCTGCGGCAGCCTTCCCACTTGATTTGACGGTCAATGCCCCCAATCGCATTTTCGTACGCGGGCGTGGGCTTGATGCGGAATTGGGCGGTCAATTGCGGTTGGGTGGAACCACGGCCAATGTTACGGCAAGTGGCGTGTTCGAACTGATCCGTGGGCGGCTCGACATTTTGGGGCGGCGGCTTGACCTCACGGAGGGTTTGATTGATTTGCGCGGCGCGCTGGATCCCTTCCTGCGCTTTGTCGCAGAGACGCAATCAGATGATTTTGTGGTGCGCATCATCTTGGAGGGCCTCGCCAGCGCGCCCACGGTGCGCTTTGAGTCAGAGCCGGATTTGCCGCAGGAAGAGGCTGTCGCGCGGCTGCTCTTCGGACGCGGGCTTGATAGCATTTCGCCGTTTCAGGCAGCCCAGCTTGTCGCCGCAGCCGCCACGCTATCGGGCCAACGCTCAGGTGGTTTGAGTGGCTCTTTGCGTCGGTCTCTGGGTTTGAGTGATCTTGATGTCACCACGACTGAGGATGGGGCCAACCAGGTGCGCGCTGGGACTTATATCAACGAAAACATCTACTCAGAAGTTGTTGTCGACAGTGAAGGTAACCAAGAGATCAACCTCAATCTTGATATTAACAAGAACCTGACTGTGCGTGGCAGTACAGGCACGGATGGGAATTCTGGGGTCGGCGTGTTCTTTGAGAAAGATTATTGAGCGGAGTTCACGTCGTCGCACGTCAAAAAAAAGCCCCGCATCTCAGGAGTAAGATGCGGGGCTCGCTGTAGCGACGAAGGACTATGCCGCTACAGATCCTCCATGGTCTCCGCCCCACTCACATGGCGAAGACACCAGTCAGCCAGCTGGACGGGACGTCCTGACTGATCGAGGATGGAAATGGAAGGCGCGGCCCCGGCAGCACCCGAGATGCAGATGTGATCGCCGTCGAAGCTGGTGAAGGACATCTCCACCGGTTCGACGTAAGTCGGGCTTTGCTCCATCAGGAGACCCACCGCGACCCGCTCACCCATACGCAGACTGTCGTAGTAATCTGAGTAGTAGTGAACGCCCGCCATGTTGCGGCCGATAGAGATATTGGCCGCCAGTTTGTCGAGCTCACCTTGGATCGTCAGTGCGTCGTTTGACTTTGGATCCTGCACAAGAGCAGAGCCATCTTCGTTCGGGACATAACGAATAGGCTGGTCGTTGCCCTTGGCGTCGCAATAGGTGAGTTTGCGCTCGACCTTGCTGTCGCAATCCTCAAACATCTCAAAGAATGCCTTGAGGATCGTGACACATCCGCCCGCGACAGTCGCATGACCGGCGCCGTAGGCGGGATGCATTGGGCTGCCTTCAGGGAACGCCATTGGCAGCAAGAGGTTACAATCTTCGTCGATGCAGCCCGGCAGACCCGCACCTTTGTGACCACAGGCCAGACGGCGCATCTTGGCCATCGCATGCGAGTTTTGGTCCTTGTTGTGATGTACAACGGCCTTCAAGAGGTCCTTGGGCATCTGGTCCAGCATCTCCGCAAACGCATCTCCGGCGCAGCCCAGTTTTTCGAGCTCTCCGGCACAGGCCAATGTCAGTCGCCCCCCATCGCCTCGGGACGTGCCCGGCGGTGATAGTTGAACTTCTGACGGCGGACGGCCTTGAGGCAACGTGTGGCGATCTCGCAAACCAGCGACAGAACATGTGGTCCGCCGAATGTTGCAAAGGCGGTGCGGTGACCTGTGTATGACGGCTCAGGCATGCCTTTGGATGTTGGTGTTCCCATTTCCAGCAACAGCAGAGCCGCGTTCAGGTATGCCTCATACAGCTGGTCGTAGTGCACATAAGTTGCCAGATCGCGAGGCGTGGTGATGAACCGACGTTTGGGTTCGAACACATCCAATCCGCGGAAGTCCGCGCCGTTTTGAACGTCACGCCATGAAGGCCAGTCTGTCATATAGTCGAGGCAGCCTTTGGCGGATTGCCCGCGCTGGTCGATTGTGATTGAGCCATACTGGATAAATCCATCACGGAAATCCCAACCGGAGTTTTCGCCGGGGAAGTTCGATACCCCTGCACCAGGATTGCCGCCTGCGCGTGAATCCGATCCTATCAGCATGAATTGCGACAGGTATGGCCCCGCCATGGCGCCTGGTGTGGACCCGCGAAAGGCAGTTTCGGATGTGATTGGCCCACCAATCAGACGTGCATCCCTACGGTTGCGCGCGAACTGATCCATGCTGTCATCAGGCGCGGAAAAGAAGTCCATGCCTGCGATGAGCGCGGCCACCTGATTGGCGTCAAGCTGGGCGGGTTTAGATTTTTTACCACAAAGCCGGTCGCCTTTGCCGTCACATATTTCGGTGAAGGGCACGTCCCGAAGGATGGCAAGACCGTAAACCTCGGCCATTTCCACCGCCAATTCAGGTGTGCTGACACGCGGGGCAGGGGCCATGCCAACGGCACCGGCGTCAGGGCCTTGTAGTTCATACACGTGCCCGGCACGCGGGCTTTCCCAACCGCGCCACTGGGTTTTGACCTTATTGCCCTCTTTGTCTTTCAGAGGCTTGTAGTCGGCATCCAGTGGCTGACAGTCGAAATGGTCGTCAAAGCGCGTGATCTCTTTATCGAAATCACTCGGATTTGGCGAATTGATGGCTTGAACGAAACAGGCATAGTCGTCCTGTTCGTTGAGCACACCATATTCATCATGCGCGAGCCCCTTGGTGAAATTCGCGGGGTATTTCGGTGCATGATCCACCTCTTCCTGGTTCGTGCGCGTGAGCGCCTGCGGTGACAGGCGCGACACTTCGGTTGCAAGGTCGCGCAGCTCTTTGGCTCTGCGCGCTCGGGCCGATCCGGCCAGATACGGTTCTGAAAATGGTAACTTCATAAAATCCTCCAAAATAAAAAAAGACGCGTGACCCGCGTCCTGGTGCCACCCACGTCTCAAGATTGACGTTGCGTAATCAACAGGCCGTTAGCTTTCGCGGCAGGTGGCGCGAAAAAAACGTCAAAAAAACAAGGGATTTTGGGCATTCTAGGAAATTTAAGTGCCTCAAGATAATGATTTCAAAGGGAAACTGAAAAAGAATTCGGTTTTAACACTTCTTTAACGCAGCGCTTAACACCCCCCTTACAGAGTGCCGGAATAATGGGAATTACCCTGCGAGGTGAGAGAGGAGGATTTTTTGAAGTGACTTTTTGTATTGCCATGCAAAACCGGCGGGCTGTGGCAAGTTATTTGCATCCCCAAACGATCATTAGTCAGCGTAGCGAGTATCTAATTGTATCAAGATCTGGGGGGAAAATCATATTTGAGTGTCTCCAATGCCGGAGCGTGCACGGGGCTTGAGAGTGAAGCTCCGCAAGGGCTTTCTCCCGACCTTGTCATGTACGCAACGCTCGTCTCGCAGGGACCAAACGGTCAATATGTTTTCATCGTGGAACAGAGCGTTCCGGATGGATTGGAAGTTAAGGGTAGGTTTATTGGTGGCGATGGGTATTTCGCCCTGGAATTTTCAGGTGCTAGTGTGAGCCTGAAGGGGGCCGCGCGGTTCAAGCCCGGCCCCCGAACCAGTGCGGCTTCACCGCATTGCGTTTTACTGGGGGAAAATGCGCCCGGCGCGACAGTTCATTTTAGTGCGGAGTACGTGCCTTGGCAGGATGAGATGTTGCCTCGTGGATTTGAGGGCGAAAGCGTTTGTGCCACATACTGATAGGATCTTTCGGCGCAAAGCGCCAGAACCTGCATGAATTTTAACTTAGTGCGTCGAAATTGATCAGTTCGGTTCCTTAAACGCACAGAACACTCGTTTCAGGTGCCGCAATTGAACTCGACCATGCCCGGGCCTTTGATGCCCTCTTTCCACATGTACTCAGAAACAGAACCTGCCAAATCTCCGAGTTGCTCGATCAAGTAATCTGCGAACAAAACGCGATAGCCTGCACCGCATGCAGCTTTGACAAATGTTGCGTCCACCTGTGTTGCGGGGTTTGGTGGACGGGCGAGCAACTGGTTGGGGTTTGAGAAAGCAGGATAGAAATGAGCGGGCGCTCCGTAAAGTACAGCACGATCTGAGATGCTGGAAATTGCCTCGGCAATTGCCGCAGTGTCTGTGCGACGTGACTGTGACAGGCTGTAGTCCTGAAACGCAAGATAACTTGACCACCCTAAGCCCGCTGCGACCGCATATAGAGACACTTGAGCTAGTACTTTGTGCCTGACAAAACCTGCAACGAAGGAAAGCACAGCGATTGCGCAAAACAGGTAGAGCGATGCTACCTGATTGATCCAAAACGTGGACTCTTTGACAAATAGAATCCAGACCAATGGCACCGCAAAACCAACAAGACTTGCTATCCCAAATATGTATGGATTTACGCTGCCGCGTCTTTGGGCCAATTCCAGGATTCCCCAGATTGAGAGCATGGCCAGCAGTGGTATTACAGGCAGGAGATAGCGCATGTTAGAACTCATGCCGCCATGCCAGCTTCGCAGAATAAACGGCAGCGCCCAAACAGTGACAAAGAGCAAGGCAATTGCCACGCTTCGACGCCGCTCTCCCCAAACAAGGCCGATCAGCAAAGCCAGACAGCCCAGCCACGGCAAGCTTTGGAAAAGTGCCTTTTTCGGAAGCCCCCAGAAGGCGACGGTGCCATCCGGTAACGTCATCAGAGCCTTGGGTCGCGAATCCTGGATTGACGTTGAATCGAGAAGGAGTGCGTGAATCCCACCAGTCAGTTTTTGCAGGATTGGAACGAAGGGATTTAAGATTACGACCCCCAAAACAAACACCGCAGTGCCGGCGAGAATGTACTTTCTTTCGACATTTGCTGCGCTTCTGTTTCGCAAGAAAATCAAACCGGTCAATCCAAACAGCATTGCAAGGCCCAGAGGCCAGTAGGTTGATGCATCAGTCCCCCCGCCAGATTGCCCGTAGGACAGAGGGCTATACGTGTCGAACTTTACTTTATTTGCATAGGATAGGAGGGCAATGATTGGTGCCATCCCCAAAGCGCCAGCGATCATGATCTCGATCGGTTTGCGCGCATAGAGTATGGTTGCTGCAGCAATAGCAGGCAGCAAAAGCAAGACCTCCAACCTGAAAGACATTCCGACACCGACACAGATGCCAGCCCAAAAGGCGGGATGCCATGCGGCGCGGGTGCGGTCCAAAGCCGCTAAGAAAAACACAATAGCCAGTGTGACCAGAAACAGGCTGACCGAGTGCGGCCAAAGCCCCACCACATACTCGCTCCAGAAAGTGCACAGAGCGAGGACAACAACTGTGAGGTTTGCAACGTCGTCAGAGCCGAACAAACGAAGGGCCAGAAAATAGGTTGAAAAGAGCGCTCCGATGCCCGCCAGGACATTCAATGCAAGCAGGCTCTTGTATCCAAAAACATCAATGAGAGGAGTTGCGGCGAGGGCAGACCCGACCGGGTATTGAGGAACAAGACCACTTGGGCCGTTAACAAGCAAAAGATGTCTGAGATCCTCAGAGCGAAAGCTCTCATAGCCGTTTTGCACGACGAAGGTTCCCGTGCTTCGGAACGTCTCGGCGCCCAGACGATAGAGAGTCTCGTCTGTGTTGTAGAGCCCGTCTGATGCGGAGAAACCCAATACGACCCATAGGCATGTCAGCGCCACAAGGATGAAAAACCCTGTGCGGTTTTGAAGCAGGCTCATTCCAGCTTGGTTCCATCCAGTTCTGCGCGCAGCAACCGACCACGGATGTCTGCTGACAAAACCCGGTTTGCTGCAACCAAATCAGCGATCAGCCCAGCAACAAAGAAAATCGCGCCGACGCCGATCAAGGCGGAGCCGATGACCAGTGATTGAATGTGACCATCCCCCTGACCTGCTGCATAAAGGTAGAGAAAGCGCAGGAATGCCAGAGCACCGGGCAGGGCGGATACGATCGACAGCCACGTGAAGAAACGCAAAGGACGGTAGAGCACTGCGATCCTGAGGATCGTCTTGACCGATCTGCGGATATATTGCGGAATTGACCGGATCAGGCGCGACTCTCTGGTCGGATCATTCACCTCAATCGGAACAGACATCATTGGGATGCCGAGACGACCCGCCTGAATAATGGTCTCTAATGTGTAGGTATATCGGTCAAAGACATAGAGCTTGATCGCAGAGTCGCGATGAATGGCACGAAACCCACTTGGCGCATCGTCAATCTTGGTCCCGCTGGCTTGTCGAACAACCCAGCTTCCCAGTTTTTGAAGCATGCGTTTGACCAGCGAGAAATGTTCGATAGTGGAAATTGGGCGTGCGCCAATGACGAACTGCGCCCGGCGATCCAAAATGGGCTGGGTCAAATCAGGTATGCAACGCGCGGCATATTGGTTGTCGCCATCGGTATTCACAATGACATCCGCACCGGCGCGCAAGGCCGCTTCCAATCCAGACAGAAACGCAACCGCGAGCCCTTGATTGTGAGATTGACGCACGATGTGGTCAACACCGTGTTCTTCCGCAACTTCAACCGTTCGGTCGGTAGACCCATCATCGATGATGAGCCATTCAACCTTGTCAAACCCCGGAACTTCACGGGGTAAATCCGCAAGAGTTTCGGGCAAGGTCGCTTCCTCGTTGTAGCAAGGAATTTGGATTATGAGCTTCATCAATCGAGCCGTTGTATAATAGTTGCGCTACGATTGCTCAAAAAATGTGGCAACAGTAGGGCCTAAAACCAATAATTATTGTCATTTTGTGAACAGTGTTGCCGGGTTATCCACTATTTGCGCGTCTTTAAGCGTCTATCTCTAACCAAAGGCGTCCATCAGGACCAATCAACGTGCGGTTTCAGCATCCAATGCAGCAACCACAGCCTCCGCCCAATCGGGGCAAGTCGAGACATAGATATCACGAGCTGCTTTGATCTCGGACTTGGGAACAGCAAGCCATTCATCAATCAAACTCTTCAAGTTCTCCTCGGAGACATTGGCAAGGTTTCTAACCATGCCCGCGGCTTCAAGATCATACATATAGCCAGGGAAATCCCGGCCAGCATAAATTGCCGGAACACCAAGTACAGCTGCTTCGCTGGCCATGGTCGCACTTTCCCCGACAAGCATGCGGCAATGTGCAAGAAGATGGTGTACTGACCCTTTGGGGCCTTTGTATAAGTAGGGTTTCAGATCGTCAGGCACCTCAAGTTCGCTCGACAAATGAACCTTGCCAAAGGACGAAAGATACAAAATCACCGATCGCAGAGTGTCTGGCGTCCAACCCGCTTTGCCAATATCGTGATTGGCGCGCCAGGCGACAACGCGGACAAAGAAATTGTCACGATCTGGGTCTAGTCCAGAGGCGAGCGCGACATCTGGATCTGCCTGAAAACTCGAGGGATGCAGAAAAGACAATTCCTTCGTTCCTGCCAGCCGCTCGGTCCGTCCTTTTGGAGTGGATCCTGAATATCCGGCTGGAACAAATAAGCGAGAAATGAAAGGCCACGTTAGGCGTGTTTGCAGCGTCGCGTTTTCAGAGTCGTAAAAGCTAATCGAAGGAATCCCGGTGATCCGGCCAATATGAGAAATAGCGACCCCACCGAAGCCAATCATCACGTCAGGCCGGAAGCTGCGGGCCGCTCGCAGGACCGCCAAATTGCGCATGGCAAGCTCAGTGGCCAGCCCAATTGTGCCAGTTTTTGCAGACGAAATGGGGTGGTGTTCAAATCCGAATGCGTCGAGCAACTCGCAGGCAATGTCCTTGTTGCGTGACAGGATTTTCACCTCATCTCCACGTGCGGCCAGCATCTCAATAGGCCTTTTGAAAAAAAGAACGTCCGCAGGATGAACGATATCAATTAAAACGCGCAAATTTCGTGCTCTTTCTTTCGCCTGACTTGGAGAGAAATAGCCGATTGTGTTTGGAGCCGCTATGTCCGGTGTTGCACACATACTGTTTTGTCATACGCCTCTATCGCTCAACGATTACCCATTTGCCATCAATGAGGCAGAAGTATGGGTCAATTCGAACAATTTAGGTGTGCTTGTCTGGCTCGCTAGAAGGCGAACAACCTACTCAAAGCGATATTTGAGATTTGGGCCAGAATTTGGACTCCAATTTAGTGTATGCGATATTTTGGAAGTCAGGAGACGTACCGCCCGGCGTCCCCGCCTGGATGATTTTTGAGGCAATTTTTTCAAACGGTGCATAAAAGTGAAAAAGCGATTTTACGGTTACAATTGATTTGGCGGACAAATCGATCCCCATCTGTTCGAAAGCCTCAGGATGATAAACTTGGGTCCGCAAGTCGTTGACAACGATGTCCAAATCGCCACTGCAGCGCAGCCAAACCATCGTGCCCAGGGGTTCACGCCCTTTGCCAAGATGTTGGCCCAGCCCTGAACGGATACGCATCACAGTGGCTGTGATATCGATAGGCGCTCCTGATGCTGAACTGGTCTTGCCTCCAAGTCTTAAGCGAAGCGTCGCGCCTTCACCGGCGTCCTCGCAAGTCCGGACAACCATCGGATCCCAGTAAATCCCGCTGGCTATGTTTTCGAGTTCTCGTTCCTGCAGCGCCCGAAGCACAAAAGTCGCGTCACCTGGGGCACCGCCGCCGGAATTGTCACCCATATCCGCAATGACCACAGGGCCTTGTGGGTGTGCAGTTGCTTGATCGAGCGCCTCGTCGAGTGACACGGTATGGCACGAAACTTCGTCACGAATGGTGAAAAACTCCTTGCTCAACAGACGCGCGGTGCACCGGGCAAGATCAGGGTCGCCATTTGTCACGACCAGCACTTTTGCTCCCACGTCGGCGACATCAGCGAATGGAAATCCGTGCGCAAGGGAGATGGACAGCAGCCCAAGTTCTTCTTCCAGCTTGGACATGCGATCCACAAATGTTCGCATGGCACCGGTCTTTGTCAGATACATGTTGATCATCTGGCAAGGCTGGCAGCGCATGACGGGCTTTAATTCTCCGATGAACGTCCGTCGGGCAAGATCGAAAAGCTCTGCTGCGCGGGCAGCCGCATCGTCATGCGGATATTCCTTGAAGCAAATGATCAGGTCGCACGCTTGCATCATTGCGTCAGTCAAATGGCAGTGTAAATCGAGCGAAATGCCAATCACGGCCTTGGGGCACATTGCACGGATACGATTTGTGATGTCGCCCTCGCAATCATCGAATCCCTCAGCCACCATCGCCCCATGCAGTTGCAACAGAATGATGTCAGCCCCGCCCGCGGCCTCGAGATCAGAAAGGATTTCCGCGCATAGAGCCTCGTAGCATTTCGCTGTTGTAATTCCCGCGGGTTCTGCGATGGCTGCAAGACTTTCAACCACCTCCCAGCCTAGAGCCTCGCCTCTGTAACGCCACTCGTGCAGGGCCTCGGTCATAAGGTTTGGCGGCTCTTGCGTGGCCGTTCCATGGCGCAGGTAATATGCTTCAAAACCCGACATTGCTGTAGGTACAGGCGAAAAGGTGTTCGTTTCTGTAGACAGCGTTGCCATGAACAGCCGCATTGTCGTGATCCTCCGGCTCGTGCTTGATCCTGTTTTAACAAATCGTGCCGAGGACAACCGCCCCCGGCACGATTATTTGCCAATCACCCCTGCTTGAATGGGCGGTTTGGCAGGGAGATCACGAGGTTTTCCACCAGCGGTTCATAAAGCTGGCGCCATCCACATCGAGGTTTGAACCGATCACCTCAGGCGTGCCGACACCATCCCGTGTCGCAAAGACGTAGGATGCGAACATTGGGATTGCCACGCCGCCATCATTGGCCACGAGGTCCTGCATTTCCCAATACATCGCGCGACGTTTTTCTTCGTCCAGCTCCGCACGCGCTTCAGCCAAAAGACCGTCAAACCGTTCATTCGACCAAAAGCTTTCGTTCCAGGATACCCCGCTCTTAAAGGCAAGGGTAAACATCAGATCCTCTACAGGGCGTCCGCCCCAGTAGCTTGCGACCCATTGTTTCTTCATCCAGACATCAGACCAGTAGCCGTCATTAGGCTCCCGGACGACGTTGACGTTGATACCTGCCTGTGTCGCAGAGTTTTGAACCAGAAGACCTGCATCAATTGCACCGGAGAAAGCGGCATCCGAGGCCGAAAGCTCGACATCAAGTGACGTCAGACCTGCCTCTTTGAGATAGAACTTCGCCTTGTCTGGATCAAAAGTCTTCTGTTCCAGCTCGGTGTTGAAGTAGCGTTGGCCGGATCCTATCGGATGGTCGTTGCCCACTGCGCCGTAACCAAACAGGATCTTCTCAACCAGTTCTTCTCGATTGATTGCGTATTTCAGGGCCTGACGAACATTGTTGTCATCATATGGTGACATCTTTGTGTTCATCGCAAACGTGTAGTGCTGGTTCCCGGCAATGTTGTGCACGGTAAGACCCGGTGCGCCGGTTAGTCGGCCAGCGGTTTTCACGTCCACTTTGTCCGCAAGATCAACATCGCCAGTCAGAACAGCGGTCATGCGGGCGTTGGTATCAAGCAGAGCGAGGAGTTCCCACTCGTCGACAAAACCCTCTTCGTCATTCCAGTGGTTTTCAAATCGTTTAAGGCGCGCCGTCACACCAAGTTCCAGGTTATCAAGCCGGTATGGTCCGCAACCTACACCGGATTCCCAGTCCATTTTGCCATCCACCATCGGCTGAACAGGAATATGATAGTCCGTCAGGACTGCGGGAAAGTCGGCGTTGCCGGCATCAAGCTCGAAGATGATCAATTCACCGTCAGCGGTGATGTCCTTGACCCCGGCAACCAGAGGTGCCGCAGCCGATGTGTTATCCTCCCCGCGGTGATGGTTAATTGAGGTGATAACATCTTCAGCCGTGACGGTCTTGCCGTTGTGAAACTCAATGCCCTGACGCATTTTGAAGGCCCAGGTTTTAGCGTCTGAGGACGCCTCCCAGGACTCCGCCATAGACGGCTTGACCTCGCTGTTGGGGTCCATCGTGGTCAGATAGCCGTTCATCGCGATGCCCACCGGGATCATGAAACCAGCCGCAAAAAGGCCAGGGTCAAGCGTATCCGTTGTTGCCCCATGGCCCAGACCCGCGCGCAGCGTACCACCGCGTTGCGGCGTTGCCGCATGCGCGCGATCCGCCAACGTTGTGGCCGCAGAAACTGTCAGACCGGTGGCAAGCACGCCGCGCATGAACTGCCGACGATCAATCTGGCGATTGATCAGTTTGAGTTCCATCTTTTGGATATATTCTTGCTTTTTCATTCGGCTCTCTCCCAGAAGCATGAAATCTTAAGTCTGGGCCGAAAACTTCCTGACCAGCTTGCATCAAGCAATTGTGCGAGTTTATGCTATTTTGAGTAACTTTATGCGACTTTTGCTGCCGAAACACGGAGGAGCTGGCGCCGGTGTTGTCAGATTTAGCACAAAACCTCAGATTTCTTTGCGCGGAAAAACCCTCGGTTGCAATGGTTTGCCGTGAAATCGGGATCAACCATCAGCAATTCAGTAAGTATCTTACAGATCATTCCAAACCTTCCGCCCATAATTTGCGTCGCATCGCGCAGTATTTTGACGTGACCGAGCGCGCGCTATTGCAGTCGCACACAGAGTTCGCCGACATCCATAGATATCGCAAAGCGCACCCCGACCAGAGTGGCCAGGACCCCCTGTCCGGCGTATTTCCAGGGGATATCGGCAAGTTGAGGCCGTTCCTCGGTGCCTACCAGATCTTCTTTCATGCGCCGGTGTCTGGCAGTGACATCATGGTCAACACCGTCTTTCTAGATGAACGTGACGGTATTGTTTACAGCCGACTTATCGAAGCCTTAAAAACGCATCGTGTAGGCCAAAGACGCTGGACGCGCTGCGATGGGAAGGTATCGTATCAGAATGGCCGGATTTTTGTTGTAGACAATGAGCGCCGGAATGAAAGCGCCTTGAGCATGCATATCCTGACGCCGCCACCCCGTCAGAAAAAGACATATCTCTTTGGCACAATGTGTTTTCTGGCATCACTCCCGCGGCGCATTCCTTATGCTTCCAAAGTTGTATGGAAGCGGTTCGACACTTATCGCTCTGTCCGTGAATTGTTCAAAACCTGCGGCGTGTATTCATCTGACAGCCTTAAACTTGATCCGGTCGTCAGAAATTATTTGACGAAAGGGACAGATGACAACTGGCTTTGAATTTTGCAGGCAAGTTTGCGAAGCTGGCCGCCAGACGCCCGTGTGCCGAATGCTTCACACTGGATCCCGCAAGACGCTCCTGCGGAGTGGCTCGCAAGCGTGCAACCGTTTGTGAGCAACATGGGGGGCTGAAAGCGCGGCAGCGCACCTTCATTCGCTATCGAACCACAGAGATCGTGGCTGCAAATTGTTCGGACGAGTTGCAGACAAATGGTCCAAAGACAGCACATGACAAGATGGACGCTCCTTGCATCGGGTCAAAAGTGAGGAGCATGCCCGTCCGGGGGAGTACGGCTCAGAGCGGACATCTGAGGAGAGGTGCGTTGAACGTGAGGTTTGAATTTTCGCAGACACCTAACAGATGAGTTCAACTCACACATCCGGAAAGGGTAATATCGTCTCACGTTACGTCTGACCGAGACCGCCGGTAGGTGCGTCTGCACACGTAGTAAAATACGGGTGTAAACATCAAGCCAAACAAGGTCACGCCGAGCATTCCAAAGAACACCGCGGTTCCCAATGCCTGACGCATTTCCGCGCCAGCGCCGGTTGCGGTGATCAGGGGCACGACGCCCAAGATAAAGGCAAATGACGTCATCAGAATTGGTCGCATACGCAGCCGGGCTGCCTCAATTGCCGCGTCAAAGGCCGAAGCGCCACGATCCTCGGCCTGTTTGGCAAATTCCACAATTAGAATGGCATTTTTTGATGCCAACCCAACCAGCACCACCAATCCGATTTGCGTCAGAATATTGTTGTCCATACCGCGCAACAAAACGCCGGTGATGGCCGTGAGCAAACACATCGGCACAATGAGGATGACCGCCAAGGGCAACACCCAGCTTTCGTATTGGGCCGCAAGGACCAGGAAAACCAGAACCACGGCAAGTGTGAAGATAATGACCAGACTGTTGCTCGCCAGCTTTTCCTGAAGCGCCAATTCGGTCCATTCGAAACTAAACCCAGGCGGTAAATCTGCTGCCAGCGCCTCCATTTTCTCAAGCGCCTCTCCCGTTGAAACACCCGGCATGGCGGCACCTTGCACTGCTGCAGCCGGAAAGAGGTTGTAGCGGACAACGCGATACGGACCGGTTGTGTCCTCAAAAGTGGCCACCGAACCAATGGGCATCATTCCACCCGAGGCCGTTCTGGTTCGAAGGTTTTCCACATCGCGCTGCTGATCTCGAAATTCTCCATCCGCCTGTGCCGTGACACGGAATGTGCGGCCCAGAAAGTTAAAGTCATTCACAAATGCCGATCCCAGATAGATTTCCAGCGTTTCAAATATCTGGTCAGGCGTGACGCCCAATTGCTCGGCTTTCACCCGGTCGATATCGGCAAAAACCCGTGGCGTTGCCGTGTTGAAGAGCGAGAAGGCGCGCGTCAGCCCCTCGGTCTGGTTCGCTTGGCCGGAGAGCTCTTGCGCCACGGTTTCGAGCGCACGCAAGCCCCGACCACGCGTGTCCTGCACATACATCTTCCATCCACCCGCAGACCCGATCCCGCGAACAGGTGGCGGCGCGACAATGAAGATGAACGCCTCTTTGATCCCGAAGAGAGACCCCTGAATCTCCTGCAAAATACTTTCCTGGGTCATACCCAATTGAGCGAGTTCGTCGAAGTCTTTGAATGTAAAAAAGATAGCGCCTGCGTTTGGAGCGTTGGTTTGAACCGCCCCTTGTTTGCCGGAGACCCAGAAGTAAGGATACTGGGTTATGGGAAAGACGAAGAACGGAACACGTTATCCAGAGGAACTGCGCGCCCGAGCGGTGCGGATGGTTTTGGATCACGAGGCAGAATATGCGAGCAGATCGGCAGCAATCTTGTCGATTTCTCAGAAGGTTGGATGCAGCAGGGACAGCCTGCGCATCTGGGTCAAACAACATGAGACAGACACGGGTAAGCGTGATGGTCTGACGACGGTTGAGAGGGAACGCATCAAGGAACTTGAACGCGAGAACCGGCAACTGCGTCAGGCCAATGAGATCCTCAAAAAGGCATCTGCTTATTTTGCACAGGCGGAGCTCGACCGCCCATTCCGCAAATGATTGCCTTCATCAAGGAGCACCGAAGCGTGCATGGGGTCGAGCCGATGTGCCGTGTTCTGCAGATTGCCCCGTCGACTTTCTACGAGCATCTGGCCGTTGAACGCGAACCTGACCGTGCATCGGATCGCGCCAAGCGGGATGCGTATCTGCGCAAAGAGATGAAAGACGTTTGGGAGAAGAACAGATCAGTCTACGGCGCACGTAAACTGTGGCATGCAATGAAGCGCGAGAGGATCGATATCGCCCGCTGCACGGTTGAACGCTTGATGCGCCAGCTTGGTATTCAAGGCGTTCGGCGGGGCAAGAAGGTCAAAACCACCTATGGTCAGCCTGCCGATCAATGCCCACTGGACAAGGTTAATCGCCAGTTCCGGGCTGCGATGCCAAACGAGCTTTGGGTGTCCGACTTCACGTTTGTGTCCACCTGGCGGGGCTTCGTCTACGTGGGCTTTGTCATTGATACCTTCGCCAACCGGATCGTCGGCTGGAAAGCATCGACAACACAGGACACGCAGTTTGTCTTGGATGCGCTCGAACAGGCGATCCATGCGCGCAGACCTGCTGAGAAACTGATCCATCATTCAGATCGCGGATCGCAATATGTATCGATCAAGTACACAGAGCGTTTGGTCGATGCAGGATTGGAACCATCCGTCGGCAGCGTCGGCGACAGCTATGACAATGCACTGGCTGAGACAATCATCGGCCTGTTCAAAACGGAAGTCATCAACAGGCTGGGGCCATGGAAGTCCAAAG
The DNA here is from genome assembly GCF_032842945.2 of Roseovarius sp. W115. Classification (NCBI taxonomy): domain Bacteria; kingdom Pseudomonadati; phylum Pseudomonadota; class Alphaproteobacteria; order Rhodobacterales; family Roseobacteraceae; genus Roseovarius; species Roseovarius rhodophyticola. Next base: position 315,184 of record NZ_CP146606.1, on the reverse strand, counting down.
ATCAGGTCGAATGGGAAACCCTGCAATGGGTCGATTGGTTCAATAGGGAACGCTTGCTCGAACCTCTCGGCTACATCACACCAATCGAAGCGGAGGAGAAATACGAACAAGCCTTGAAATCAAACAAAATCGCAGCTTGAAATACGAACTCAACAGTCTCCGGCAAAACCGGGGCGGTTCAGATCAATATCGCTGCATTCGACCGTATCGTCACCAATCTGGTCGAGAACGCCCTGAAGTTTAGTGCATCAGTGACTATCGACAGCACTGCGACGCCAGTCACGATCAGCATCTTGGATGACGGACCCGGCATCCCCGAGGCCGAGCTTCAACGCGTTCTTGAACCCTTCGTGACGCTCGATGAAGCGCGAACGGCGGATGAAACCGGCACTGGATTGGGGCTTGCCATCTCAAATCTGCTTGTCCGGCAGGCTGGCGGAAGACTGGAACTGTCAAACAAACCAGAAGGCGGGCTTTGCGCTCGTCTCTTCTTTGGTTGAAACCAAATTGGCGGTTCGAAAGTGACCCGAAAAGCAAGTCGATCGGAACAATCTGCGCGATGAATGTCTACTTTCGCAGCTATCGCGCATTCTTGCCACAGCGCCGCGAACGACTGCTTCCCGCCCTTAGTGAGTGGTTACAGCCTGTGTTTTCAGTACCGTCCACCTTTAGTTTTGGGCCGAACCAACGTTTCTGGGCAGCAATTCCTATATAGATCATGAGATAGGTTTGTTGTTTCTTCCTGTCAGTATTGACCTTGGAAAACCAATGAAATAACAGGTTCCAGAGAGCAGCGGGCGTTGTGTAGTGGTAAGACCTCAGCCTTCCAAGCTGATGACGCGGGTTCGATTCCCGCCGCCCGCTCCAATCTTCTCTTACCAATAATAACAAAGCGCTCCAGTGGCTGAATGTTGCATTGAGCGATTGCGGTGGCACTTGGTGCTGCGTAAATCTTGGTGTGTCTTTGGCGAGAGGTGGCGCATGGCAAAGCAAACAGAATTGACTGGCAGTGCACCCTTGGGGCGGCCGTACTGGTGGGACGAGGCAGAGCCGAAAGCAACCGACGATGATTTGCCTGACACTGCGGATGTTTTGATCGTGGGTGCGGGCTACACGGGCTTGTCTGCAGCCATCGCTGCGCATGACAGTGGGGCGCGTGTTGTGGTGGTCGAGGCTGGCATCCCGGGCGCGGGGGCGTCATCGCGCAATGGCGGGATGGTTGGCGCGCATCCTCGGCTGAGCTGGGAGAAACTGGCGTCAAATTTTGGGCGCGACGTGGCCGACGGTGTCTTTGCCGAAGCCTCATCTGCATTGGCGTGGGCGCGGCAATTCATCGAAGACGAGAGCATCGCCTGTGACTTTCAGCAGACGGGCCGCATTCAACTGGCCTGGACGGGGTCTCATTATGCCAGCCAGCAGCGGTTGGCGCAGAGTGTGAGCGCCAAGAGCAAAGTCGAGGTGGCGCTTGTGCCGCGCGAAAATCTGGGGCGTGAGATTGAAACCGGGTGCTATCAAGGGGGGCTTCTCTTCCCCGAGCATGGCGGGCTGCACCCTGCCAAATACCATGCCGGGATTCTGGCGGCTGTTCAGAGGCGTAACATTCCTGTCGTGAGCCATGCGCGTGTCGAGCGTCTTGAGCGCGACGGCACGCGCCACTGCGCCTACACATCCAAAGGACAGATCACTGCTGACAAGCTGGTTCTGGCCACGAATGGCTACACCACGCGACCTTTTCGTTGGCATGTATCGCGGGTGTTTCCTCTGCCATCCTTTCTGATTGCCACCGAAGAATTGCCCGCCAACCTGATTGGCCATTTGGCACCGGGGCGGCGGATGATGGTCGAAACCCGCGCGCGGCATAGCTACTTTCGTGTATCTCCAGATGGCAAGAGGATCCTCTTTGGCGGACGCTCGTCGATGCGCGATATCCCTTTGGATGTGGCAGCCGAGCGGTTGCGCCAAACCATGGTTGAAGTCTGGCCAGAGCTCGAGGGAACAAAGCTCACCCATGCCTGGACCGGCAACACCGGGTTCAGCTTTGCACAGATGCCCCATGTGGGTGAACAGGATGGCGTGTGCTTTGCCATGGGTTATAGCGGGTCCGGCACCGTGATGGCGCCCTATTTAGGGGCCAAGGCGGGGTATCTGGCCGTGGGCGATGCGCGCGCTGAAACAGCGTATCAGCATACAAGATTTTCGCGTAACTTATTGCATCCTTTTGATAAACCGCATTTTCTGAAGGCCGCGGATGTTTGGTACCGTCAGTGGGTGGATCGGTGGGAGAACTGGCAGGCGCGGTCTTGAAAAGAACGCGGTCCGAAATCTTACAAAGATTTCGGCTTCCCACTAATACTCATCTGCCTTGAACCCGAAAAACGCCTTGGTCAGCACCTTTTCGATCTCCCAGATGGCCTGCATGCCGTCCATGATGAAAACCGTGTCTCCCGGCGTCAGCTCCTGCACAGCACCAGTCTCTATATCTGTGAGCGTACCGCGCCCCGACAGCACGGTCATCATCTCATCACCCTGTTCGATGCAGGAAAACCGCCCCTCCGTACAGCGCCAGATACCGGACCGGGTGAGCTGCCCAGGCCCGCCCATATCCAGCCTGCCAGACGCACGAGGTGTGCCTGACAAGATCTTGTAATCACTCAGTGGATTATCAAACGGCCAGTCCTCTAGAGGACCGGGGTCCTGACCGATCTGGTAGTGCCGCATTATTGCAGCCTCATCGCGCCGTCGATCCGAATGACCTCGCCATTGAGGTAGTCGCATTCGACAATGAACCGGGCCAGCGCGGCAAACTCCGCCGGATCGCCCAGCCTCTTGGGAAAGGTCACGTCCAGAGCCAGGCTGTCCTGCACTTCCTGGGGCAACCCGCGCAGCATAGGTGTGCCGAAAATGCCTGGGGCAATCGCCATCACCCGGATACCTTCGCGTGAGAGATCCCGCGCCATGGGGAGCGAGAGGCCAAATATCCCACCCTTAGACGCGCCATAGGCGGTTTGACCTTTCTGGGCTTCAAAGGCCGCGATTGACGCCGTGTTGATGATCACGCCGCGTGTGCCATCCGGGGCAGGGGTGTTTTTGGCAATCTCCACCGCGGCCAGCCGTGCCACGTTGAAACTGCCCACCAGATTGATGTCGATCACCTTCTGGAACAGCTCAAGCCGATGTGGGCCATCTTTGCCCAAAGTGCGTTCTGCTGGTGCAATGCCTGCGCAGTTCACAGCGGCTGTGATGCGCCCCATGGCATCTCTGGCGGCATCAAGAGCGGTTTGCACTGACGCCTCATCCGTCACGTCGGTTTCTACGAAAGTTGCGCCGATCTCATCCGCAACCTGTGGTCCACGCTCTGTGTCACGGTCCAGAAGCGTCACCGCTGCACCCATTTCACGGAAATGCCGGGCTGTGGCTTCCCCAAGGCCAGAGGCGCCTCCGGTGATGATCGCGGCTGTTTCGGATAGGTGCATGTGGGGCTCCGTTTCAGGAAATGAACATTTGTTCAGATAACGGGGATCATGCCGCCTGTCAAAGCCGAGCACGCAGCCATCGGGCACTGAGACCCAGACCCACCACCGTTATCAGAATGCGAAAAATATGATGCAGTGTAACAAAAGCCGGGTTCGCCGACAGGCTGAGGGCCACCAGAGACATTTCCGTCACTCCGCCCGGGGCAAAGCTGATGAGTAAGACATCAAAGGGTTGGCCCAGTGGCCCCACCAGAGCCACGGCAAACCCAGCGGCGATGGCCAGCATCCCACCGACCGACAAGGCCGTCAGCCATAGGCCTTTAAACAGCAAGGCTTTGGTAAGCCCCGTGAATCGCATGCCAAGGGCCGTGCCGATGACAACCTGCGCTGTGTCCACCAACCACTGTGGCACATCGAGATGCAAGAGGCCGGTGAGCGACAGGATAGCAGCGATGGCCATCGGTCCGGTCAGTTGCTTGGCAGGAAGACGCAGGACTTGTCCAAAAACGATCCCTGTGACACCTGCCAGGGCAATCCAGGGGAGGGCGGACCAAGGCACGCTTGGCCGGGCTAATGTCATGCCCGCTGAACTCCCCACGGGTTCACCCAGCCAGAGCGACAATCCGATAGGCAATAACGTGACCACGGCCACAACACGCAGGAATTGCTGCAACGTCAGGCGGGCCGCATCTGCTCCGGCGTCTTCTCCCATGGCGATGGATTCAAAAAGTCCGCCCGGAGCGGCGCCGTAAAACGCCGTGGGCCTGTCATATCCGCCGATATGGTGCAGGATGACATACCCGAACCCATGCGCCAGGACGACAAAGGCGGTGAGAGCGACAAAGCTCAGCATGAGCCTTGGCGCATCAGAAAACAGCTCCGGCGTGACCTGTGCGCCGATCATCAGGCCGATGATGGCAATGAAAGCAAGCCGCAGCCAGGATGGGAACTGGTAATCAGATGGCAGATGTTGGGGTCCGAGCGTGGCCACCAAAGATGCCGCCAGCAACGGCCCCAGAAGATATGGCAAGGGAAGGTTGAGCGCCACGGCTGCAAACGCAGAACATGCCCCAAGGGTCAAAAGGATCAGAGTGGTGAGGGGATGTCCCATTCCCCTTTGAAGCACCGCCAACATGGCAGGGCAAGAGGCGACACTAAGCTTGCATCACAACGCCTTAAAATCTCACGCAAATTGAACGAATTTCGAGAATGGCATTTCACGCATGCGTTCTCCGGTCAGCGCAAAGATTGCGGATGCAAGGGCCGGGGCCGCGGGAGGCACGGGTGGCTCGCCGACACCCAGGACTCTGTCCCCGTTCTCAAGACCTCGCACGGTGATCTCGGGGCACTGATTGATCCGCATGGAGGGGTAGAGGTCGTAATTTTCCTGCTCGGCCACACCATCTTCATAGGTGATTTCGCCAAACATTGCGTGGCCCAGCCCAAAGATGACGCCGCCCGCGACGTTGTTCTCAAAATTTACCGGGTCTACAACTGTGCCGACTTCGGCCGCCACCCAGACATCTGTGATGCGCAGACCGTCTTCGGTTTGCTTGATGTCCACTACTTCGGCACAGGGCACACCAAAGGATTTGGTGAAAGCCACACCACGACCTACGCCAGCGCTGGGCGAAGAGCCGGACCAGTTTGACATCTCTGCAATGGCTTCGAGCACCTTTTGAGACAACGGATCATTGCAAAGCCGGAGCCGTTCTTCCAGTGGATCAGCCCCTGCCGCATGGATCAACTCATCCAGCCCCGCATTGTAGAAAAACCCGTTGGAGGACGCCCCCACAGACCGCCAGGAACTGATCGAGGCCAGCTCTGGGGCGCGGTACCCGGTGACGCGATGATGCGGAATGGCGAAGGGTTGTTCAAAGGCCCCGGCCACGATCTGGCTATCGGGCCCGGGAACTGTCTGGTTCTGACGCGCCATTTGCGATCCGGTGACCGAGGGCATGGCAATGGAAAGGTCATACGCCTCCACTTTTCCCTCTTTCACCGATCCACGCATCCGGGCCATGCCGATCTGGCGTGGGAAGTCATGCAGCATGTCTTCTTCGCGCGAATAGGTGAGCTTGACCGGCACACCCTTCATTTGCATCGCGATTTCAGTGGCTTGTTTGACAACTTCATCTTCAAGCCTAAGCCCGAAACTGCCGCCGATCATCTGCCCATGCACTTTGATCTGATCAGGCGACAGTCCGGTAAGACGCGCCACGTTCGCCTGAAGGAAACGCGGCACCTGTGTGCCGGTCCAGACCTCAGCGCCATCATCATCCACACGCACAACCGCGTTCAGGGGCTCCAGCGGCGCATGGGCGAGATACGGAGCGCGGTACTCGGCAGTTACCGCGTCGGCCCCCATAGCAGTGTCCACGTCGCCCTCATTGCGTTTGCGGCTGTCTTGTGCGTCGACGGTGAAACTATCCGACAGCGCCAGCCAATGCGCGTCCATGGTGTCGGGCATCGGCCCTTTGGGCCAGCTTGCCTCAATCGCGCGCGCCCCTTGAATGGCGCGCCAGGTGTTGTCGGCGATGATGCCAAGGCCTCCGGTGATTTCGACCACCGAACTCACACCTCGGATCTTGAACGCTTCAGAGGTATCATATTTGCCCAAACCACCCCCCTGCGACGGGTTCATCAAGACGGTGGCATGCACCATGCCGGGCATGGAAACGTCGATGCCGTAGTCCTGAGTGCCGGTTGATTTGGCCGCGATGTCGAGCCTTTGTGTCTCTTTGCCGATCAATCGCCATTCGGATGGCTCCCGCAGCGGCACGTCCTGTGCCGGTTCCAGGGTTGCGGCACGGGCGGCCAGCGCGGTGTAGGGCAGGCGGCTGTCATCGGGCAGGATCACGGCACCAGACTGCGTGCGCACGTCAGATACAGGCACGCCACTTTGCTCTGCCGCGGCCAGTTTGAGCGTTTCGCGAGCCGACGCCCCCGCCGCGCGCAGTTTGTCAAAGCCGTCCGGAATGGTGGTTGATCCGCCCATGATCTGCAGGCCAATGAATTTGGAAGCTGCAGAAACTGCGATTTGTGCTGTATCCTGCATAAACCCGCCTGCTGGAACGAGAAACTCGGACGCTTCGTCTGCCAAAGCCTGGTTCCAATAGACCACATCAGGCGCGCCGGGAGTGATCGAGATCTGATCCAGTTCCACATCAAGTTCTTCGGCAATCAATAGCGCTTGCGCATGGTAAGCGCCTTGGCCCTTATCTGCGCGCGGTGTGATCAAGGTGATCTCATCCGGCGTGATCAAAACATAGGGCGTCAGAGCCGCGTCACCTTTGTTGAGGTTGGTCAGAAGCGGGTTCTTGTAAGGTGTCTTGTACCGCCATGTGCCAAAGGCCACACCGCCCGCCACAGCCACCGCTCCGACAAGAAGCGTCCGACGCGTGATCTTTCCCAAACGGCTCATCCTAGACCTCCCGCAGTTTGGACGCGGCTGTCTTTATCGCCGCGCGGATGCGGGGGTAGGTGCCACAGCGACAGAGGTTGCCGGACATGGCGTCGTCGATATCCTGATCCGTGGGGTTCGGCGTTTCCGCAAGCAACGCGGCGGCCTGCATGATCTGACCAGACTGACAATACCCGCATTGTGCAACCTGATGGTCGATCCAGGCGGATTGGACTGCGTGTAAGGCCTCTGGCGTACCAAGCCCCTGAATGGTAGTCACATCCCCCCAAACGTCGCCTGCCAGTACCTGACACGACCGCACAGCCTCGCCATCGATATGCACGGTACAAGCGCCGCATTGCGCGATGCCACAGCCATATTTGACACCTGTGATGTCAAGCTCATCTCGCAAAACCCAAAGCAGCGGCATGTCGTCTTCGACATCGACCTCATGACGTTTTCCATCAACGGTGATCTGCATAACGGTCTCCTGAACACCACCCCCGCGCCCGGTCTGAGACATGAACGATACCATGTCGCACTATCGGCGCGAAGCTGTTCCTGAACCACTTAGTTTAGAGAGCGAAGTATCGCCAGCATGGTCTGAGAAAAGTGATGCAACGTCACCGTGCGCGGACCAAAAGGATAAGCCCCAAAGACACAAGCCCGATCCCGGCCCATTCCAGCGGCACGGGAATTTCTCCTAACACCGGTATGGCGAGGACAGCCGCCGTGGCAGGCACAGCGGCGGAAAACCCGGCCGTGCCATTCGGGCCGAGGTGATTGGCGGCCAGTGAAAAGAGAATAACGGCGAGAAACCCCGGCCCCAGCCCTTGGAACAAAGCTTGGCCGAGGATTGTGCTGAGAGGCGTTTCCGCCATGCCGCTGGGCAGGAAGAGGGCCCAGATCGGCAAGAAGAGCAAGGCGTTTGGAATATTGACCAGCACCAGTGCCTGCCGCGGTTTCACCTTCCAGTGTCTCAGGCTGAAAATATAGATGGATTGTATGGCGGCCGATGTGAGGAACAAGGCAATGCCGAGCCACACATTGCCGTTCCCGGCCCCGACCCCGGTTGAGCCGACCAAAACAGCACCGATGACGATCATGGCCAGTGCCGCAGCCTGTATCCGGCCCGGCAATTGATGGCTAACATAGGCAACCAAAGCGCCAGTGAAGATGGGCAGTGCGCCGTTTGAAAAGACACCTGCATACGCAACCGAGGCCTCGCTTAGGCCAATATACATACACATCGTGTAGATCATGCCCGGCCCGGTCATCGACAAAATGGCGGCAGCCCAGATCGGTATGTGACGTGGCCACCACGCCCACAGGAAAGGCAGGCAGATGACCCCCGCCACAGTGAACCGCAAAGCCGCAATATCACCTGCAGTCAGAGTGGTTTGCACGCCAGCGCGGGAAAATACGAAAAACGCGGACCAGATAATCAAAACCGCCACCGCACTGGCAATGCCAAGCGATACGTTCTGCACCTGATCTGCGTTGGGTTGGGTTTGGGACTGCGCCATGCGCCACCAGTGTCAGACGGTTCTGGGACTGTCCAGCCTCTGAAAATTGACGGGTGACAAAAGAAACGCGCCGGCGGAGGGGCCGGCGCGTCCGAGGGCGATAAGACGGTCGCCTATTCGTGCGCTTCTTCTTCAAAAACGCGCTTTAGCCTCTCCGGACTTTTTGCGGCAGCCTCATCCGCCTCCATCTCACGTCTTTCAATCCCGGCCTGCACGATGTGAAACAGAAGCCAGAGTGCCACTCCGACGATCACAAGGATCATTTCTGTGCCCACCATTGGATAGATTGGACCGATTTGCGACAGGTCTGCACCTGCCCAGGTTTCAACTGAAGTTGTAGACATCATTCGCTCCTATCTATGTTAGCAGTCCGAGACGCTTGGCCTCTTCGATATCAGCCTGCGAGATTGCAATCGCGTCCATTTCCTCGGCGATTTCCTCGCTCATATCGAGACCGACAAGTTCGACCGCTGGCGGCACACGCAGCATGCCGAGCCCCATCAGGATCTTTGAGACGATCCACGCTGGAATAAAGCCCAGAACGATGAACATGATGCACGCGCCCATGAACTGACCCCACGGTGTGATGACCGCAACGGTTTCATGATAGGCCGCTGTTGCCGGGTGACCCCAAAGCATGAAGCCACAAATCACCAGGCCGATGAAGCCTGCGTAGCCGTGCACGGCGATCGCGCCAACCGGATCGTCGATCTTGAACTTGCGCTCGACCCAGAAGTGAAGCTTGTAGGCACAGACCGCGCCGATACCACCAATGATCATCGCTTGGATCGGGTGATAAAGGTCATTGCCCGCTGAGGCTGTGATCACCCCTGCCAGACCGGCCGAGTAGGTCCAGAACGCTTCACCCTTGGACACCACATATCCCGCCAACAGGCCGCCGGATAGAGACATCAAGAAGTTGAAGACAATCGCGGAAAGAGTTGTTGGTGTTAGGTAAATCGTTGTCGCAGTAAAGTTCACGACACCTTCGGCTCCGCCCAGAGACTGGTGGTCGATGATTGGCACGTTACAGGCCACGTAGAAGCCCCAGAACCCGCAATAAATCAGGAAAAGACCGATTGTGACCAGCCACTTGTTGTGCGGGTTGATGTTGCGTGGGGTGCCATCAGGGGCAAACTTGCCGATCCTCGGCCCCAGCACACAGACCACACCGAGGGCGAAACCGCCTGCGATGGCGTGGATCACACCAGATGCATAGGCATCGTGATAGCCCAGTTGTGTGACCATCCAGCCATCTGGGTGCCAGCCCCAGGCCGCGTCGATGATCCAAGTGCATGAACCGATGACAACGGCAAGGATCCAGAAGGCTGATGGCCGGATACGTTCTATGGTCGCGCCAGAAACGATGGAGGCTGCGGTCCAGCTAAACAGCAGGAATGCCGCCCAGAACACACCGTTGAGACGGTTCCAGAAGCCATTGCCAAGTTCAACGCCATATCCTTGAGCGGACTCCAGTGCCGGTCCAGGTCCACCGAGGTGCGTGCCCATCAGTTCTGACCACGGCACAGCATTGTCAGACTGTGTTATGCCGCCAGTGATGCCAGGCCCGTTTGGAAAGGCAAAGTAAATCCACCACCCAAAGAAGAAGAACGTCACCGTCACCAGCGGAATGAGCATGGTGTTCTTCATCAGAGTGTGAACGTGATTTTTGTGACGTGTCGCGCCGACCTCATACATACAAAAGCCGACGTGAATCAAAAACATCAGCGGAATGGTGATCCAGTAGTAAAATTCGGTAAAGATCACCGTAAGCGCACCGATATCGGTATCCATTAACTGTCCTCCCGTTTGCGGGGCGTTTGCTGATGTTTTAGGGGTTCGCTTTCGAACCAGAGCAAATCGCCCGTGTCTTGTGTCCCGGCTCGATCAAGCCACATTCGCCCCGTCTTTGCTTGGGGGAAGACAAGGCGAACACAGGGCAAGTTTGCCTATTAATTATGCGGTTAGCTAGAAAAAAGAGCAGAGTTTAAAAAATTTCTTCCCCAAATGAATAAAATATTCCTTTTTAGCAAAGCCTTGCGCTGCGTGACTCAAAGTCCCGGTGTCGTCGGGCGCAACCTAACAGTGACGGTTTCGACTTGAGTTTTGGCGGATTTGAAAATGCGTAACGCCGATTTTCCGACACGCGCCTCGTCGAAGGAAGACCGGACAAAGTGCTTAAAGCGTTCGACCCAAAACCTGCATCACAGCTTTGGGTCGAATGCAGCGCAAGATATGCGTGTCGCGTGCGCCCTGCCTTTATCTGATGTCCCAGGTTAAAGGCAGGACGTTTTAGGGCTGATAGTGTTCGTCCGCGATCTCGAGCGTTCGATCAAGTATCTCCAACCCGAGATCCAGATCCTCACGACGAATATTCAAGGGTGGTGTGAGGCGAATGCAGTTTGAGAAGAATGACAGATAAAGCCCCTCATTCATTGCAAATTTCATCATCTCGGACATGGGCGCAGCAGCGTCTCCCTTGGCTGCGAAGGGCACCAGCATCTCGCGGGTGTCGCGGTTCTTGACCAACTCGATCGCATTGAACATGCCCTTGCCACGAATATCACCAATGCAAGGATGCTTGTTGGCCAGCTTGGCCAGTTCTGAACGCAAGTACTCCCCAGAAGCGGTCGCTTGCGCCAGAGTGCCTTCTTCCTGCATGGCGCGAATGGCTGCTACGCCTGAGGCACAAGCGAGTGGGTGACCGGCGTAGGTCAGTCCTCCAGGCAGGGGATAGTCCTTCAGCCAGTCAGCCAGTGTTTTGGAGACAGACATCGTGCCCAATGGGACGTACCCCGAATTGATCCCCTTGGCCGAGCTGAGGATATCTGGTGCTACGTCCCAATGATCGCAGGCGAACCATTCACCGGTACGTCCAAACCCGGCCATCACCTCATCAAAGATCAGCAAGATGCCGTGCCGGTCACAGGTTTCGCGGATGGATTGCAAATAGCCATCGGGGGGTACAAGAATGCCGTTGGTGCCCACAATCGGCTCCAAAATCACCGCGGCCACAGTTTGCGGGTTTTCGTACATCAAAAGTTCTTCAAGATGCGGGCCCCCTGACTCACCGGGCAGTTTGCGCTGTCGGTATGTCCCATTGGGCAGCGATAGCAATAGGGGTCCAGCATGCGCACCACACCCGGCATGTCGCCACGGGTCAGATGGTGGCGCGGATCGCCTGTCAGGCTCAGCGTGCCGCCGGTGGCGCCGTGATAGCTGCGATAGCGGGCGATGATCTTGGAGCGGCCTGTGTAGTGTCGGGCCAGACGGATCGCCAATTCATTGGCCGCAGAACCGCCTGTGGTGAAAAAGGTGGAGGTGATCGGCTCTGGCGTGATCTCAGTCATGAGGGCTGCCAGTTCCGAGCGCACGTCGGACCCCATGGCCGGGCCGATATAGCATAGCTTGTCGGCCTGATCCTTGATCGCCTGCACGATCTTGGGGTGCTGATGGCCCAGGTTGGCGTTCACCAGTTGCGATTGGAAATCGAGATAGCGTTTCCCAGTGCTGTCCCAGAACCAGCTTCCTTCAGCGCCTGTAATCACCGGCGGCTTGCTGCCTTGTTTGGACCAGCTTTGCAGATAGTGATTGGCGTGCATCTCTTGCACCCAGTCGGGATCATGCGTCGGATATTCATTTGAAAATTCAGACATGCCAGCGGTCCTCATCAGGGGTCAATCAAAGATATGGGCAGGCGCGCCCAGAACGGCGTCATCCACGGTGATCCCAAGGCCGGGGCCTTCGGGCACAGCAATGCGGCCATCCTGACGCACGGGCGCATCGGGCGCGATGCGGGGGGCGACGTAGTGGTTGAGATCGCAGGTGTTCATCAAGCCACGCGCCGGAGTGGAGGCGGCCAGATGCAGGCTCGCGGCGGTGGTGATGTCGCTGCCCCAGCAATCTTCGATACACATCTGAGTGCCTTGGATCAGACACATCTCACGCGCCGCGCGAATGACGGAAATCCCGCCGAATTTCGAGAGTTTCAACGCCACGGCGTCCATACAGCCTTTGGCGTGACCGTCCAGCAAGGTCGGAATATCATGCGCCGTTTCATCTAGTTTCATGGGAAGACCTGTGGCACGGCGTACATGGGCGCATTCCTCAATCGTCGCACAGGGCTGTTCGAGCATCACGTCCAGATCGCGCACGGCCCGGCCAACGCGCGTGGCCTCAAGCGCGCTCGCCCCGCAATTCCAGTCGCCATAGAACAAAGGTCCGGCTCCGACTTCGGCGCGCACCGCTTTGAGGCGCTCAACATCCGCCTGCCAATCTGCATCCGCGCCAAGCTTGACCTGAAACTGGGTGATGCCCTGATCCTGCGCGTCGCGGGCCATGCGTGCCATCTCTTCTGGGGCCACGCAGGTGATGGAATGATAGACCGGCATATCCGCCACCATGCGCCCGCCCAAAAGTGTATAGAGCGGAAGGTTGGCGGCCTTGCCCGTCAGATCCCAGAGCGCCATGTCGATGAGCGATTTGGCATAAGGGTGGCCTTGCAGATATGCGTTGAGCCGGTCCATCACCGCCGCGGGGCCAATCGGATCAGCCCCCAGCAGAACCGGCGCCATTTCTTCCACCGCGGGGGCCGTGCCGCGCCAATAGGCCGGCAAATATCCCGGGATCGCACAATATTCCCCCCAACCTTGAAGGCCGGTATCTGTTTCGATGCACAGGATCACCGATGGCGTGTCATCGCACGTCTTGCCATCCGCCATGTAGTAGGTTTCATGCGCTGTCAGCGGCACGTCCCAGAGCGTGAGCTTGGTAATCTTCATGACGCTCCTCCGTAAAACGTCGATTTGTCCATAAGACCATCGCCGCGCCAATAAGCGGCGGCCAAGAGTGGTCCGGGGTTCATGCGCGCCGAATGGCGTTGCCAGGGCGTGTGATGCGCGACCTCACCAGCGCGCAGAACCCGCGTGCCAACGCCATCGCTTGTCAGATTGCAGGATCCAGCCAGCATAACGTACCATTCTTCAGGCGCATGCGCGTGATCCGGATAGATCAACCCTTCGCCCCAGAACCCAACAGAGATGCGCATTTCGTCCGACAGGTAGAGTCCGCTCGGCGAGACCACATTCACAAAGGCATAATTGGCGAGGTAATGCGCGTCGAACCCATCGGTTTCGGTATAGCTTTGCGTCCAGGGCAGATGCGGGATCGCGCGCATCAGCGCCTGTGTGGCGGGGGCCGTAAGGTTAGAAATCTCGTGGCAACGCGCGGGCAATGTATCACATACAGGATGTGGCATAGGCCGCGCTTCCGAAGAGATTTCTAGACCCTCCATGCGATCTGCGAACCAAGACAGGTCTCCGCCAATGTGTCGCGCCAACTGCGTCAAAGCTGAGAGGAGGGCCGCCGTCATCGGTTACCCCTCATAGACGGCCGCAGGTGCGCCAAGCGTGTCAGGCTCGGGGGCCACCCCAAGCCCAGGCGCGCTGGTCGGGGTGGCAAAGCCCTGTGCGTTGCGCGCGCCTTGTCCCGGCACAGGATCATCGCTCAGATGGTAGTGACAGAGCCAAGACGCCAGTCGGTTCTCATCTGGCGTTGACGCCGCAAGATGAATGGCAGCGGTGTCAGCCAGAGCAGACCCGCCCACATCCTCGATATGCATCTGCCAACCCACCGAGACGCCAAAATCCCGGATCTGACGCGCGCGGGTCAGACCGCCTACACGGTTGGGCTTGACCTTGACCCCTTCGCAAGCACCCAGTTTCCACGCTTCTAGATGATCGGGAAACGTAGTCATGCATTCGTCCAGCATGATCGGATTTTGCACCCGTTTGGCCACATGCGCGCATTGATCGAGCGTCTTACAAGGCTGTTCGACCCAATCGCGCGCGGCAACCGAGTTGAGAACTTCAATGGCCATGGCGGGCGTCCAGGCCCGGTTAACGTCAAAGGTGAGACGGTGACCTTTGGGCAGGGCGCTTGATATGCCTTCTATGCGTGCGATATCCACGTCAGGCTCACTGCCGCCGACCTTGGCGGAATGCACGGTGTAGCCCTTGGCTGCGGCTTTTTCGATAAGGGCTATCATCTCCTCGGGTGTGCCGGTGGAGATAGAGGAATTGACCGCAACCGGGGTCGCCTCTGCACCGCCCAGAAGTTGCCAGAGCGGCAGGCCTGCGACTTGTCCCAGAATGTCCCAACAGGCGATATCGATCGGCGATTTGGCATAGGGATGCCCCGGAAGTTGCGTGTCCATCACTTTGTTCACATGATCCAAACTGCGCGGATCACACCCCAGAAGCGCGGGTGCCAGTGTTTCGATTCCCGCTCTTACCCCAGGGCCATGTGCTGGTAGATAGGTATGCCCCCAGGGGCACCCCTCTCCCCAGCCGCTAAGACCCTCATCGGTGTCGATGCACACAAATGTGCTGTCGAGCCGGTCAAACCGCAAGCGCCCGCCAGACAGAAAGTAGGGTTCGGCAAGCGGCAGATCGCGCTGCCAGACGGTGATGCGGGTGATTTTCATTTTAGTTCAACTTCAACGAACGACATTTGTGTTTCCCCGGAGTTGATAACGTTGTGCTCGACGCCCTTGTCTCTTGCATAGGCCGTACCACCCGGCACCGTGACCTCACGCGAGGTGCCGCCGGGTTCTTCGAGGCGCATGTGGCAATCGGTGAGCGCGGTGATCACATAGTCCTTCCCGTGTGTATGCCATCCGGTTTGCTGACCAGGTTCGAAATCAAACCGCGTGACGCGCGTGCGGTCATCATCGATCAGTAGGATGGTGGTGCAAGTCATAGTCATGTCGCGTCTCCCCAAGTCGCAACTGGCTCGCCAAGGGCCTTGAAGTCTGGCGTGACGCCAAGACCTGGCGTGTCCGTCGCATAAAGCTTGCCGTCTTTGGTGGTTGGGCCACCTATGCCGGTGGGGCGTGTGTTGTAGTTCATAAGATCGGTGGAATTGATCAGGTATTCCTCAGGCGTAGAGGCGGCGAAATGCGCAACAGCGGCGGAGGTGATTTCGCCACCCCATGTGTCTTCCGAAACCACGGGGATACGGTTCTCCACCAAGAAATCCCGTACGCGGCGGGCTTTGGATAACCCCCCGAGGTTGGAGATTTTCAGGCAGCACATCTCCGCGCCATGATCAGCCACAATGCGCTGAGCCATGCGAAGATCCGTGACACACTCATCGAGCTTCATCGGCTGGGTGGCCACGCGACGCACCTGTTGGCACTCCTCGTACGTCTTGCAAGGCTGTTCGAGAATGAAATCGAGATCACGCGTGGCCCGCGCCACCCGAATGGCATTGTCGACCCGCCAGCCCTGATTGGCGTCGGCCATGGCCTTTTCGCCCGGCTTCAACAGAGGCACGGTGGCGCGGATACGTTCGATATCTGTGGCCCAATTCGCGCCCACCTTGATCTGAAACTGGCGATATCCTGCGGCCCGGTGGCGCTCCATTTCAGAAATGGTTTCATCGTGCGAGCGTTGCGGGGCGACGCGGTACATGGGCGCGCCATGGGTAAGCTTGCCACCCATGAGCATCCAGACAGGCTGCGATGTAGCCTTGCCGAGAATGTCCCAGAAAGCGGCGTCTAAGGGGGCTTTGGCATAACCGTGCCCCTGGACGATGTGATCCATCAGCCGTTCCATGCGGGCGACCTGTCGCGGGTCTTCGCCCAGCAGATGAGGGGCTGCAAGTCGGGCAAACGCCTCGACCCCCTCGGAGTGGGCGACCATATAGTTTTCTCCGCAGGGCGTGAATTCTCCGCATCCTTGCACGCCTGCATTTGTGTCGACCACGATGACCGATGCAGTGGCGACAGAAATGGCATTGCCTGCGCCCCACGCATAGCTGCCGTCCACGTAGGGTAATTTGGTTTTGTAAAGACGGATGCGAGTGATTTTCATGGCTTAACTTTGGTGGGTTGCGCCGCCTTCGGCGTCGCCGTGGGCGGGGGCTATCCGCCCCCCACGTCGAAACTCTTGTTTCGACGCTCCCCCCGAGGATATTTCGGGCAAAAAGAAAGAGGGTTTCAATCATAAACAGCCACTGGCGCGCCGAGCGCCTCCATATTTGGGGAGACGCCAAGGCCGGGCGCTCTGGGAGCTGTTGCGCCGCCGTTTTTGACGGGCGCATCGAAACACGCAAAACGGGCTGTGGTCATGGCACGCGTGTCAAGCGCGTAGCGTAGCAAGCGGCGCGGTGTGGACTGGGCTATGTGCAGGATGGTGGAAAAGGCAATCTCGCTGCCTACCGTGTCTTGCACAGAGATCACCAATCCTGCGCTGGCCGCGATGGTGCGTTGTCGGATCATGGGGGTGATGCCCCCTTGTTTTGAGGTTTTGAGACCTACTCCATCGCACAGATCCTGTGAAATCGCGTGGATCAGGTCGGCCTCGGATTGCACCAGCTCATCAAGCAGGATCGGCACAGAGCACCGTGCGCGCAGGCTTTGGGTTTCGCCCCAGGTCGCGCACGGCGCTTCAAGCACAAAATCAAGTCTGTCAGGCAAGAGCGACAGCATCCTCAACGCGTGTTCTGGGTTAAGCCCAGCATTGGCATCGGCCAGGAACCATTCGCCGGGCTGCCGGTCTGCAAGACATCCCTTGATCCGCTCTGCATCAAGGGCTGGGCCGCCCTCGGATTCGGGCGCTCCGATTTTGATGGAATGGCCCAGAAAGCCCTCGGCGCGGTGGGCGGCGACCTTGGCGCGCATGGCCTCAGGGGTGTCGCTACCGATGGAGGAGATCACCGGTACAGACCCCGCATTGCGCCCGCCGATATGATCGCAGAGTGCCTGACCCGCGGCTTTGGCGGAGATGTCCCAGCAGGCGACATCCAAAGCGCAGCGCGCGTCGCGGTGGCCCGTAAGTGCCGCGCGCATAAGATCCCACAGCTGGTCGTGATGGCGCGGATCGCGACCGAGAAGTACGGGCGCAAGCTGGGCGATCCCAGCGCGGGTTCCCGCGGCATGAGCGGCGATATAGGTGGACCCAAAAGGCGTGCTTTCGCCCCAACCCTCCAGCCCCTCATCTGTGATCACCCGGGCGATGGTGGCGTCATACGTGTGGTATTCCCGTCCACCGGAGAGCCGGTAGACACCACCGGCCACGGGCAAGTCCACCTGGTATATCTCGATGCGCGCAATCTTCATGCCGACAGGCTTGGCATTTCTGCCAAATCCCCTCCGCGCCAGAAGACACAAGTAAGCACCGCGCTGTCTTGTGTGGTCATTGCGTGGGGTTGCTGGGTCAAATGCAGCCGCGTCTGGCCGGGGCCGAGGGTGGCATCAGGGGTGCCATCTGCATGAAAGAGAGCCTCGCCCGAGATCACGGTATAGAGTTCTTCGGCGGCGTGGTGATGGCGTGGATAAAAGAGGTTGGGCCCCCAGTAAGCGAGGGTCAGGCGGGTCTGGTTTGAGTGGAAATGCCCCTGAGGCCCGGCCAGCTCGCACCAGCAAAAGCGATCGAGAAAATCCTGACCGACCTGAGCCGCAGTATAGCCGTGTCGCCAGTCTGCATGGGGGATCAGCGCTTGTATCGCGGTCAAAAATGCCGAGGACTGCGCCGTGGTGGCGCCTGGCGTCTGGGTGATATGTCGTGTGGCGGGCAGCGCATGGGGCTTGCGCCCGGCCCAGGTCATGTCGTCTGGCCAGGGGCAAAAGGCGCGGGCCTCGGGCAGGGCGGCATGCCAAGCCTGTGCTTCGGCCAAGGCGGCCTCAAAGACCGGCGGCGCGGTCATGAGAGCGCCTCGGGATGGGTCCACACAGGTTTTGTCGCCAGATCGCCACGCCAGAGCACATAGGCCATGATGGGGGTGTCATGGGTGGTCAGAGCATGCGGCACATTGGAGGGGTGATAGGCCGTGTCGCCGGGTCGCAGATGCCGCGAGGGTTGGCCTTCCACGTGAAATTCACCTTCCCCGGCCACCACAAGATAAAGCTCTTCGGCGGGGTGGTGGTGCAAGGGATAGTGAAAGCCGGGCACCTGGTAAATTACGAAACTGCGCATCTCTTTCGCCCCAAGCGGTGTATCGCTCCCAAGCACTTCGTAGCATCCAAAATGCGCGTGCAGCGTCGCGCCATAACCCGTGTCGCGGTAGGTATCGCGCCATTTGGCCTGTGCTGCTGCGGCACAGAGGGCATCGCGAAAGGGCACCAGATCATCGGGTGCAATGAGGCCCGCGTCCATCTGCATCCTGTCGCTCAGCGGGTCGTGATGGGGTGCGCAATCTTGTCGGTGGACAGCGCCGGGAAAGGCGCAGAACTCCAGAAGGGCTGAGATGCGGTCATGGGCGGTCTGCGCCTCTGAGAGCAGCTGATCCCAGGCGTCCCTCATGGCACCACCACGATGTTGCCAGTATGCTCTTTGGCGATGAAGGCGGCTTGGGCCTTGGTGTAGTCTTTGAGCGGGTAGGTGGCGGCCAGCATGGGTTTGATCTCGCCGCGCTCGATATATTTGACCACGTCGTGAAAGACATGCTGCGGGATCACGGTGGAGCCCGTGAAAGTCAGATCACGCAGGTAAAATGTGCGCAGATCAAGCTCGACCATCGGTCCTGCAATCGCGCCGGAACAGGTGTAGCGGCCACCGCGCTCCAGCACGTCGATCAGGGCAGGCCACCCGCCGCCGCCGACGATATCTGCCACCACGGTGATCTTTTCATCGCCCAAAGCGGCGCGCAGATCATCCGGCGCACGGGGCAAAAGCACATCCGGCCCCATCTTGGCCACTTGCGCATGCTTGGTCTCGGACGCCATGGCAATCACCCGTGCGCCGCGCCGCTTGGCCAGTTGAATAAGCGCACCACCCACACCCCCAGAGGCACCGGGGATCAGCACGGTGTCATCTGCGTCTACCTGTGCGCGGGCCATCATGCCCTCGGCGGTGGAGTAGCTGCATTGAAACGTGGCCAGTTCTGCATCACTCAGCGGGCTGTTCACCACCGCGACATCGCGCATATCGGCCATGGTGTATTCGGCATAGCCGCCATCCTTTTCGGACCCAAAATAGCCGGTCTTGTCCAGATTGAGCGGATCAGACCAGTCGCGCACCCAGCCGTCTATCAGTACACGTTTGCCCATCAGACCGGGATCAACCTTGTCGCCCATGGCCACAACTTCACCCACCGCGTCTGCACCCTGAATGCGCGGGAAAGTCAGGGGGCGGCCGCCCCAGGTCGGGTCCTTTTCGTTGACCTCCTGAAATGTCCCGCCGGTGGTGGCCTCATCCACCGCCTTGGAGTACCAGCCGGAGCGCGTGTTGACATCGGTGTTGTTGAGCCCGCAGGCCCCCACCTTGATGACCACATCGGTGGGTCCGGGTTGCGGAGTGGGCCAGTCCTCGTGCCATGCATACATGTCCAGATCGCCGTGGCCGGTCAGTACCATGGCGTTCATCGTGGCGGGCAGGGTGGTCATCGGGCTATCCTTTCAGTGGATAATCGGAAAATTGCAATTTTCCGAGACGTTTTCTTGCAAGAAAACGACATGGCTCACACCTCCACCATCTGCGCATCCGTGCGCGGCAGGAGGCTCTCGGGGTCATAGGCCGGTGCGCCGAGGATACGGCCCTTGCGCGGGGTGCCGGCGATGACGACCTCAATCTCTTGTCCCGGCACATTGGCGTGGGGCTTGATGTAAGCAAAAGCCAGAATCTTGCCCACCATATGCCCATAGGCGACAGAGGCTGTGGAGCCCACGACCTTGCCATCCAGCAACACCGCTTCGCCGCCATGACCGTCCTCAAGCCCATCGGGTTCAATCTCAAGATAAGCGCAAACCCATGGCAAGTCGGTGTTCAGCGTCTTGTCACGGCCAAGATACTCCTTGTCGTCGCGCGCAAATCGCAGCACATCGGCCTCGGCCAGAGTGACTTCATTGGTTAGCTCGCCTGCACCCTTGAAGCCCTTTTCCATCCGCATCGCGTTCATCGCAAAGCTGCCGTAATCGGCGATGCCATGCGCCTCTCCGGCAGCCCAAAGCGCGTCGTAAACATCCAAACAGGCGGCGTCGGGCATGTGCAGCTCCCAGCCCAGCTCTCCGGCATAGGACATCCGGAACGCCCATACCTTATGCCCGGCCAAAGTGATTTCCTGCGCTGAGAGCCAGCGAAAGGCGGCGTTGGACAGGTCCGCTTCTGTACAAGCGGCCAAAACGTCACGAGACCTTGGACCATTGAGAGAGAGCGCCGACCATCCCTGCGACAGGGCCGTGATGGTGACATCTTCACCGTTTCGCTGCTGGGTCAAATGGTCGAGCAGGCGTTGCTCAAAGAACGCCGCACACACGAGGTAAAAACGATCCTCGGCCATGCGCACGATTGTTGTCTCTAGCTCAATCCGCCCGCGCCTGTTGAGCATATGGGTGAGCGTGATGGACCCCACTTTTTGCGGCATGCGGTTGGCGGTGAGCCGATCAAGCAGCGCGTAGGCATCTGGGCCAGAGACCTCGACTTTCGTGAAGGCCGTGACATCCATGATCCCGACGCTCTCGCGCACGGCGCGCACCTCTGCGCCCACCATGTCGTGCACTGCGTTGCGCTTGAAGGAATAGTGATCCTCTTGTGCCACGTCCCCGCGCGCAAACCAGCGGGGGCGCTCAAAGCCATAGACCTCTTCGTAAACCGCACCCTTTTCCTTGAGGCGCTCATAAAGCGGTGAGGGCTTGATGGGGCGCCCGGCAAGGCGGTTGAAATGCGGGAAGGGGATTTCGTGGCGCAGGCAATAATCTTCTTTCGCTTTAATGACTTGCCACTCTTTGTTCGCGTAAGCTCCGAACCGGCGCGGATCATACTCGCGCATTGAGATATCCGCCGCGCCATGCACCATCCAGCGCGCCAATTCGCGGCTCAGCCCTGGTCCCCAGCCAATGCCAATCTGCGTGCCGCAACAGCACCAGTAATTCTTGACCCCAGGTGCCGGACCAATCATCGGGTTGCCATCGGGCGGATGTGAAATGGCCCCATGCACTTCGCGCTGAATGCCAAGTTCTGCAAAGATCGGCATCCGGTTCAGGCTTTCTTCCAGCCACGGCATGATCCGGTCGTAATCGGCATCAAAAAGCCAGTTCTCGTAATGCCAGGGGCATTTATCGAGCCAGACCGCGTTGGGGTTTTCCTTTTCGTAAATGCCGATGAGACCGCGTTTCTGCTCCATCCGGATATAACCCGACACCTTCTTGTCATCGCGAATGACGGGCAATTCGTGGTCGAGCGCCTCAAACTCGGGCACAGGTTCGGTGACAAAATAATGATGCGTCATCGACGTCATCGGCAGTTGCAGGCCCGACCATTCGCCCATTTGGCGGGCATAGGTGCCGCCTGCGTTGACCACATGTTCGCAGGTGATCGTGCCCTGCTCGCTCTCCACCACCCACTCGCCAGTGGCGCTCTGCGTGATGTTCGTGGCGCGGCAGTTGCGGATGATCCGTGCGCCCAGCTGACGCGCGCCAGCGGCCATGGCCATAGTGACGTTGGTGGGATCCACATGGCCATCATCGGGCGTGTAAAGCGCACCAATGACGCCGTCGAGATTGTAGAAAGGATGGTTTTTGCGGATATGGTCCGGGCCCACCAGCTCGATATTGAACCTAAGCGAGCGACCGACGGACAGCGTATGGCGCAGCCAGTCCATTTCATCCTCAGTATAAGCCAGCCGGTAGGACCCGCAGCCGTGCCATGTGACCGCCTGACCAGTTTCGGTCTCCAGCGCGCCGGAATAAAGCCCGATATTGTAATCCACACATTTCCCGAGGCCAAAGGAGGAAGTGGAATGCGTGATCTGCCCCGCCGCATGCCAGGTAGACCCCGATGTTAGCTCTGCCTTTTCAAGCAAAACCACATCAGTCCAGCCCTCATGCGCCAGATGATAGGCCAAGCCCACCCCCATAACGCCGCCGCCAACGATGACCACGCGGGCGTGGCTTGGGAAGGATTTATCCGACATCTGCATTTTCCTGTGAAACGAGTCGTAAATTTGCTCGACAGCGTATGCGTACATGTGTACCGTCGTCAATCATGAATGACACAAATGTATCATCATCAGTTCTCGACCGCCTCTCGGAGGAGTGGGACGCCCTGACGCCCGAGGCGCAAAAGGCCGCGCGCTATGTGCTTGAAAACCCAACAGATGTTGGCGTCTCAACCGTGCGTGAGATTGCCGAAGCCGCCAAGGTGAAGCCCAACACATTCGTGCGTATGGCCCGCCAGGTGGGATTCGAGGGCTATGACGATTTCCGCGAACCGTTCCGCGATGCCATCCGGCGTGGGCAGGTGTCGTTTCCCGACCGCGCCCGCTGGCTGCAAAGCATTTCGCGTTCCGGCGATCTGGGCGGGCTCTATGCTGACATGATCGGCGCGGCCATTCGCAACTTGGAAGACACGTTTGGCGGGATCAGCGCCGAAGACCTCAAGTCTGCCGCCGAGGCCATCTGGAACTCGCGTCAGGTCTTTACCCTTGGTGTGGGTGTCAACAATGCCAACGCCCGCAACTTCACCTATCTTGCCAGCACGGGCATGACACAGTTTCATGCCATTCCGCGCCCGGGGTCAGTTGCTGTGGATGATCTGGCCTGGGCGGATGAACGCGATGTGCTGATCGCCATGACATGCCGCCCCTATCGCACCGAAGTGATCGAAACCGTAAAGCTGGCGCGCGCGCAGGGTATGACCATTGTGGGCATCTCCGACAGCCCCGCCAGCCCGGTCGTGCTCTCAGCGCATCACGGGTTTGTCGTGGCCGCGGACACGCCGCAATTCTTTCCATCCTCTGTTTCGACGATCACACTTTTGGAAACATTGCTGAGCTTCGTGATAGCTGTGGCCAGCGATGAGATCGTCGAACGCGTCGCACAATTCCACAAACGCCGCCATCAACTTGGCATTTATCAGGAGGAGCCGGAATGAACGCCCCCTTGGTCAAATCCCTAGAAGCCCGCTACTACACGGACCCCGCCATTTTTGCGCAAGAAATGACAGGGCTTTTGTCCAGAACATGGCAGTTTGCCGGGCATCAAGGGCAAATCCCCAATGTGGGCGACTATTTTGCGTTTCGGATCGCGGGACAGAACCTGTTTTGCATCCGTGGCCGGGATGAGGTGGTGCGCTGTTTTTACAATGTCTGTCAGCACCGTGCGCATGAATTGGTGAGCGGCACCGGCAACACCCGAGTTGTCGTATGCCCCTACCACGCCTGGACCTATGAGTTGACTGGTGGGCTGCGTGCCGGGCCGAACATCAAATCCGTGCCGGGGTTCGAGAAAAGCCAGATTTGCCTCACTGAGGTGCGCTGCGAGGATTTCAATGGCTTCCTCTTTGTGAACCTCGATGACAACGCGGCCCCCATGGATGACTGGTTCCCCGGCGTGCGCGAGGAACTGCGCGCCTATGTGCCCAATATTGACCGACTTGCGCCACTGGAATGGGTCGAAATCCCGGAAAACTGCAATTGGAAGGTGTCGATTGAGAATTACTCAGAATGCTATCATTGTTCGCTCAATCACCCGACCTTTGCCGAAGGCGTGGTGAAGCCTGAAACCTATGATATTCAACCCTTGGACAAGGGATATGTCCTGCGCCATACGACCGAGTGCCAGAACCTTGATGCGATGACCTATCCCATTGATATGTCTGTGCAGCATGCCGGTGAGTATCGCTCATGGTTCCTATGGCCGATGGTCAGTTTTCAGTGCTACCCGGGCAATGTGCTGAACACCTATCACTGGCGAACAGACGGCGTAGACCGCTGCACCGTGTATCGCGGCTGGTTCACCGAACGTGGCGAGGAAAGCGCGGTTATTCGCAAGCTCGCAATTCAGGATCGTGAAACCACTGTGGAGGAAGACATCCACCTCGTTGAATCCGTCCAGCGCGGTCTTGGATCGCGCGGCTACCGGCCCGGCCCATTGGTGCTGGACCCCGGTTGCGGGGTGAATTCAGAGCACTCGGTGGCAACGTTGCAGCAATGGATGCGGGAGGCGGTGGATGGGTGACAAGATGCTTATGCCCGAAACCTGGCGCTCCGAGCATAAGCTCTTTCCGCAGCAGGTGGCCTTCACGTGCCCGCCCTTCGACTACGATGCAGCTCCCAGTGACTTCCTGCGCATGGCCCCTGACAGTGTCGGCGTGCATGGCTGGATGCTGCATGTGCCGGACTATGTGCATGGGCTGGATCAGCGCAAGCAAAACTTTGGTATGCTTGCAGATTTCGTCCATCTCTGCGCCCGTAACGGCGTTGATGTGGCGGGTCAGGTCGGCTCTAACTGGGTGCATGCCTGCGGACTGGGCGTAGACGGCGTGCGTGATCACTGCGCGCGGCTGTCTGACACGCACGGGGTCCGCTTCCATATGGCGGGTTACGCCATGGTTGAGGCCCTGCGTGCCATGAATGCCGAAAAGGTGGCGCTCAATGCCGCCTATCACTGGCCGGAATGGTGGCAAGGCACAGTCGGGTTCCTGAAAGAAGCCGGGTTCGATGTGCTCTGGGCCGGCAATTTCCATGACCAGGGCTGGTTTGAGAGCCAAGAGGCCGTCAATGACCGTCGCTGGGTGTTTGACGGCGACCTGGCCACCAAGAGCTTCGACTATGTGGCTGAGCAAGCCCCTGATGCCGACGCCTATCTCATCAACGGCATGTGCAATTTTCGCACCGGTCCCGGGGGGCAACCGCAACGCCCGCTGCATCTCACCCCAATGCTGGAGGCGCGTCTGGGCAAGCCGGTGATCGGCCATGACACGGCTCTCTACTGGCGCATTTTCAAGGATCTCGATCTTGCGCCCACGTCGCCACAAGGCCAACTGCTGAACACACTCTAGCTCATGTCTTTCTTCTTGCTCAAAATATCCTCGCCGAAGGCCACGCCCACAGGGCGTGTTGAATGGACACATCTACATGAATAAAATTATCGCGCTCTGGGCTGTGCCCCGCTCCACCTCGACCGCTTTTGAATGGATGATGCGCCAGCGTGGCGATCTGGATTGCCTGCATGAGCCATTTGGCGAAGCCTGGTATCAGGGCGAAGAACCGCTCTGGCAGCGCTTTAAAGAGGGCGATGTCATCACACCGGGACTTACGCTCGAAAGCGTCTGGCAGGACATTCAGGATCGCGCCGCGCAAGGCCCTGTCTTCCTCAAGGATTTTCCACATTATATCAATCACATGTGGGATGCTGAATTTCTGTCGCATTTCACCCACGCGTTTCTCATCCGCGACCCAGCCAAAACCATTACGTCAATGCATAACAAGTGGCCCGACTTTGACGAAGGCGAGGTCGGGTTCCCCGAACAAAGGGCCTTGTTTGATCTGCTCTGGGCCTTGAATGGTGCGCCGTCTCCGGTCTTCGATAGTGACGATATCCTTGAAAATCCCGAACCTATGGTCAAAGCCTTTTGTGACGCCGTGGGTATCCCATTTATGCCGGATGCGCTCAGTTGGGAGCCCGGCGGAGACCCCTCTGAGCATAGCTGGTGGGACGGCGGGTCTTTCCATGCCAATCTGGCGCAATCCACCGGGTTGCAGCGGCAGGAACGGCGCTATCTTGACATCACGGAATGCGCACCGCGCGTGCAGCAGGTTCACAGGCGCATGCGTCCGCATTATGACCGGTTATACGCCCATCGCGTCAAGCTGTGATCCGGGCGTCAAACGCAGACAACAGGACGAATTATGAAAGACTATTGGCAGAACTACATCGACGGAGACTGGGTCGATGGCGGTGCCGGACGGCTTGATGTCATCAATCCAGGAACGGGCGAAAAACTGGCCGAGCAAGCGCTCGCGGACGCGGCCGATGTGGATCGTGCCGTTCAAGCTGCCAAACGGGTGCATGAGAGTGGTGCCTTGACTGACATGCGGCCTGTGGAGCGGGGGCGCATGGTGCAGGAGATCGGCCGCAAGTTTCTGGAAAAGCGCAATGAAATTGCACAGATTCTGACGCTGGAACAAGGTAAGCCGCTTTGGGAGGCACAGCGCGAAATGGACGGCGCGGCGCGGTATTTTGAATATTACGGAAATCAGGCCGAGACCGTCGAGGGTCGCTCGATCCCGCTTGGGTCCGGTTATTTTGATTTCACCCACCACGAACCTTATGGTGTCTCGGCTCAAATCATCCCATGGAACTTCCCGCTGGAGATCGCCGCGCGCTCGCTTTCGGCAGGGCTTGCCACTGGAAATGCCTGCGTCATCAAGACCTCAGAAATGACGCCGCTCAGCAGCTGGATCTTCGGCGAGCTGGCCGAGGAGGTGGGCTTGCCTAAAGGGGCGGTGAACATCCTCTGCGGGCTGGGGCATG
Organism: Roseovarius sp. W115; assembly: GCF_032842945.2. Classification (NCBI taxonomy): domain Bacteria; kingdom Pseudomonadati; phylum Pseudomonadota; class Alphaproteobacteria; order Rhodobacterales; family Roseobacteraceae; genus Roseovarius; species Roseovarius rhodophyticola. Next base: position 288,529 of record NZ_CP146606.1, on the reverse strand, counting down.
AGGCCGGTGCCGCACTCGCGGGTCACCCGGACGTCAACCAGATCGTTTTCACAGGCTCGGTCAAAACCGGTATCGCCATCGCAACAGCAGCGGCGCGCAACATTGTGCCCAGCGTGCTGGAGCTGGGCGGCAAATCCGCCGCCATTGTGCATGACGACGCCGATCTTGAGGCATTTGAGCGCGACATCCGTTGGGGTATTTTCTTCAATGCCGGGCAAGTTTGTTCCGCCATGAGCCGTGTGCTGGTGCATGAAAGCCGTGAGGCGGAAATGGTGGAACGTGCTGTAAAGGTTGCCAAATCCCTCTCCGTTGGTCCGGGCGTCGAACGCATTGAGGGCACCGGCGGCATGGGGGCCATGGCGTCTGAGGCACAACGTGACCGCGCTGCCGATATGGTGGCCGAGGCTGAAGCGCAAGGCGCCCGCGTTGCCACTGGCGGGCGCAAGATGAACATCCCTGGTGCGTTTTTGGAACCGACCGTGATGACACAGGTGACCCCCGACATGACCATCGCGCAGGAGGAGGTATTCGGCCCGGTTCTGTCGGTTATCCCGTTTCGCGATGAGGCCGAGGCCATAAAGATCGCCAACGGCACGCAATACGGCCTCGTGGGCGGCGTCTTTACCCGCGACCTCGATCGGGCCAACCGTGCGGCGCAAAAGATGCGCGCTGGGCAGATTTTTGTGAATGAATGGTTTGCAGGTGGCGTGGAAACCCCGTTTGGTGGTTACGGAAAATCCGGATATGGCCGCGAGAAGGGGCGCGAAGCGTTGTGGAACTACGTGCAGACCAAGAATGTCGCGATCAAGCTGCGGTGATCGGCGGTCATTTGGAAAACGGTGCGCGCGCATGACCAAAGCATATCAAGCAACCTCTGTGCGCGCTGTTGTCGAAAACGGGCTCTGCATCGGATGTGGCCTGTGCGAAGCGTTAGCGCCCGAGCGCTGGGTGATGCGCATGACGGCACAAGGACGCCTCCGTCCGGCGCCAAGGGTGAAGGAAGACCCCCAAGCTGATGCGCCCATTCTGGCCGCATGTCCCGGTGTAGTGGCCGAGGCGGAGGCGCGTGGCGCGTCATCTGATCCGATCTGGGGCAGCTACATGCAAATGCATGAGGCCTGGGCGGGGGATCCTGACCTGCGGTTCAAGGCGGCCACCGGCGGCGCGTTGACAGCTCTTGGGGTGCATTTGCTCAGCTCCGGCAAAGCCGCGTTCATATTGCATTGCGGGGCGGATCCGGCGCAGCCGATGCGCAGCCGCTGGGTGATATCTGAGACACCGGAGGCCGTGCGGGCCAATGCCGGATCACGCTATGGCCCAACAGACACTCTTGCCGGGCTCGAAGTGGCTTTGGCGCGCGGGCAACCTTTTGCGATTATTGCTAAACCTTGTGATGCGGGCGCGGTCAAAGCGCGCGCCAAGTCAGACTCAAGGCTGGATGCGCTGTTGGTCGCACTGCTCGTTATGGTCTGCGGTGGCGCCTCTGATCTTGGTAAGTCCGAGGCTGTTTTGCGGGAGCTTGCCCTGACAGAAGACGATGTCACGCTCTTTCGGTATCGCGGCTACGGTAATCCGGGTCCGACCCGCATTGAGGCGCGGGACGGGCGCTGTTTTGAGAAAACCTACAACGAGATGTGGGCAGATGAGGCCGGCTGGCGCATTCAAACGCGCTGCAAGCTTTGCCCCGATGCTATTGGTGAGGCCGCCGATGTGGCCGCGGCTGACATCTGGCCCGACGCCAATCCGCAAGGAGAGGACGAGGGGTTTAACGGTGTCATCACGCGCACGCCGGCAGGACAAGCACTTGTGGACGCGGCCATTGCGGCGGGCGATCTGGTCAAAGGTCAGGTCCACAATCCGCGCGATTATGATCATTTTCAACCTCATCAAGTGCGCAAGAAACATGCGATTGCATCAAGGCTGCGCGGACTGACCAGCGCGGAACGTCCCGTCTTTGCGCATAAAGGCCTGAGGATTGAGGAACTGGATGCAAAAGACATAAAGGAAGAGCAGGGCGCTGAGGCGCGTGCGCGCGCAGGTCGGTTTGATGATGAGGTGCCAAACCCTTGAATAAAAAGCCCTTCTCTGAGGATCAGGCACGCGGCATGCTGGTTGGGCTGGCCGTGGGGGATGCCTTGGGCACCACGCTGGAATTCACCACGCGGGGACAGTTTGAGCCGATCACGGATTTGGTTGGGGGTGGGCCTTTTGACCTCAAGCCCGGGCAGTGGACGGATGATACCTCAATGGCGATGTGTCTGGCACAAATGCTGCGCTCGGCCAATGGTTGGGACGCTGAGGATGCAATGAAGCGTTTCATCAACTGGCGTGACCATGGCTATTTGTCCTCAACCCGGGTGTGCTTTGACATCGGAAATCAAACCGCTGACGCCCTGCGGCGCTATGAGCAGACGGGCAACCCCTATGCTGGTCCCGTGGAGGACGCGCAGAGTGGCAACGGGGGCATCATGCGGCTGGCCCCTGTGGTGCTGGCTTACGGCGCGGTTAAGGAAAGCGCTATGGCGGTGGCCCAATTGCAAAGCCGCCTGACCCATGCCAGCCCGCGCTGCCAGCAGGCGGCGGCCAATATGGCACAATTCATGGTGACCGGTGACCAAGGCCTGCTGCCCCGGCCCGACGACCCGCCAAAGGATGCCTCCGGCTATGTCATGCACACACTGCACGCAGCCTTTTGGGCGTTGACGCAAGGCCAGAGTTTTCGCGATGTGCTTTTAGCGGCCGTCAATCTGGGCGGGGATGCCGACACAGTGGGCGCTGTCACCGGGCAGTTGGCAGGCCGCATCTACGGCTATAGCGGCATTCCCGAGGGCTGGCGCAACCGCCTGCATGACCATCTGAAAATCAGAACAGCGGCGGATGATCTTTATGCACTCCGCCCCATTGACCAATGATCACGGAAAGGATCGTATCATGAGCTTGTTTGACGAAGACCTCTTCCTCAAGGGGCTGAAACAGCGCAAGGCCACCTTGGGCGCTGAATATGTTGAGAAAAATCTGGCGGCAGCGGATGAATTTACCCAGCCCTTCCAGGAGGCGATGACGGCCTGGTGTTGGGGGTTTGGTTGGGGTGACGATGTGATCGACGCCAAGACGCGCTCAATGATGAACCTCGCTATGATCGGGGCTTTGGGCAAGATGAATGAGTTCGAAATCCATTGCCGTGGGGCGATCACCAACGGGGTGAGCAAGGAAGAAATTCGAGCGATTGTGCATGTGATTGCGATCTATTGTGGTGTGCCGCAAGGGCTGGAATGCTTCCGACACGCGCGCAAAGTGCTCGAGGAGCGCGGGCTTTAAGCACTACCAGGTCGCATCAGGGCTTGAAGGCAGGGCGCTCCGGGGTCAAAACTCAAGGTTATGACCAAGCCTTGCATCATATGTGTCGCCATCACCGGTTCTGTGCCGCAAAAAGCCGACAACCCCGCGGTGCCTATTACCGTTGAGGAACAGATCGAGTCGACACATGCAGCATTTGATGCAGGTGCATCTATTGCCCATTGCCATGTACGCATGGATGATGGAACACCGACCTCTGATCCAGAGCGGTTTGCATTGCTCGGGGAGGGCATTCGCAAACACTGCCCAGGCATGATCGTACAGTTTTCGACCGGTGGCAGATCCGGAGCAGGGCAGGCGCGGGGAGGCATGCTTCCGCTGAGGCCTGATATGGCGTCGCTTTCGGTTGGGTCGAACAATTTCCCGACGCGCGTGTATGAAAATCCTCCTGATCTGGTCGACTGGCTAGCTGGTGAAATGCAGATCTATGAGGTCGTGCCCGAGATTGAAGCCTTTGATCTAAGCCATATTCTGCAGTCCATTCGTCTTCATGAAGAAGGTCGTCTCTATGGTAAGCTCTATGTGCAATTCGTTATGGGCGTGAAGAACGCCATGCCAGCCGATAAGGATGTGTTCGACTTCTATGTCCAGCTGATGCAGGCGCGCGCGCCTCAGGCCGAATGGTGCGCTGCTGGGATTGGAGCCAACCAGATCCGTGTCAACGAATGGGCGATTGCCGCGGGTGGGCACACACGAACAGGCCTGGAAGACAACGTGCGGCTGTCCAAAGACGCCCTTGCCCCGTCCAACGCAGCTCTCGTGGCGCGTGCGGTAGAGATTTGTGAGAAATATGAACGACCGGTGGCTTCTGCGGCGCAAGCCCGAGATATGCTTGGTCTGAGAGCAGCCGTATGACTGCGTCACGATCCTGGATGCGAGCCTTGGCCGGGGATGCGGAGGTAGCTGAACGACTGAGCGACGCCGCGCAGGTTGCGGATATGCTCCGTATCGAGGCTCTTTACGCGCAAGCAGCCGGAAAGGCCGGAAAACTTCCCTCCGACCTTGGAGATGCCGCGGCCAAGGCTATCAAAAGTGTTAAGGTTGATCATGATCGCCTCATGCGCGCGGCTGCTAAAGATGGTGTGCCGGTCCCGGATTTGGTGTTGCAGATCAAAGAGCAGGTTCCCGTTAATCTCCGTGAAGCTATTCACAAAGGACTGACTAGTCAGGATGTCACTGACACGGCCTTTGTTTTGGCAGCGAAGGATATTCTTGAGTCATTTGAAACGCATATAGAGACGGTCATGGTGGCCTGCGATGATCTCAACACGCGCTTTGGTGCCAACGATCTCATGGGCCGCACACGTATGCAGGCCGCTTTACCAATCAAAGTGGCCCATCGCATCGCACAATGGCGTGCACCTTTCGAAGGACATCTTGAGAGACTCAGTGAATTGCGTCCACGCCTGCTGAATATTCAGTTGGCAGGGCCGGTTGGGAATGGTGAAAGCTTTGATGGTTTTGCAGCGGAAATTGCGCGGCAAATGGCGCAAGAGCTTGACCTTGCTGTCCCTCAGTCGCCATGGCACACCCGCCGCGACGGTATGGCTGAGCTCGCCAATTGGTTGGCCATGATCACCGGAAGTCTGGGAAAAATTGGGGCAGATTTGGCATTAATGGCGCAGCAAGGTGTTGATGAGGCGACGCTTAAGGGCGGCGGGACATCTTCGGCTATGGCCCATAAGTCAAATCCGGTCGGTGCGGAGATCCTATTGGCTCTGGCGCGCGATACAGCGCTGCAGCAGACCGGCATGACAATGGCGATGGGGCACGAACAAGAGCGCTCTGGTTCGGCTTGGACACTGGAATGGCTGGTGATGCCGCGGATGTTGGAAAACACTGGCGCAGCTCTCAAAACGACCAAACGCTTGCTGGGTGACGTCATCTCCCTGGGTCAGCCGAGCGGCATTGCAAAACTGTGACGCAAAAGCCTCGGTTGCAAAAAGAGCGAGTCGCGTTCGTCCCACGGATAGCCCTGAAAAGCGAGTCGTGCGCCAATGTTGAGCGGATTTTTCGTGTCTCATCAGCCTCAGAAAATCCCGCAAAATAAGGAGCGTTTGGCGGTATTTGGCCGGAATCTGAGTGTGGTGCGCGAAACTGTGTGTGAAATACGTCACAGGAATCGCCAGAGCGCCTAAGCCGGGGGTGGTTGCGTTGACTCCATGGGGGCTTATGGCCCATTCCCAATACAAGCCGTGACCCGCGTTGGGGGCGGCGGAAATGAAATCCTGCTTTAAGGAGGGACAACCTTGAAAAAGCAACTTCTCTGCACCAGTGCCATCGCCCTCGGCGTTGCTGCTGCTGCACCGGCCTCCGCCGCCGAGTGGAATCTCGACTGGGGTGGCTTCTTTAACCAGCACGTCGCGATTGGTGACATCAGCGTAGGTGATCCAGGCCTTGCTGGCACTGATTTTGACGGTGACGGCTTTGACCTTCACACAAACGGTGAAATCATCTTCTCACCTTCGATCGAGCTGGACAACGGCCTGACCTTTGGTGTGAACGTTCAGTTCGAAGCCAACAACGGCTTCAGCGTTGACGAATCGTACCTTACAATCTCCAGCGATACATTCGGTCGCCTGGTTGTCGGTTCCGAAAACTCAGCAGGTTACCTGTTGTCAACGGGTGCACCAACTGTTCACTCGCTGTTCGTCAACTCACCTTCGACATCGACATTTATCCCGTTCACGGGTGTTGATGCTGGCCCGGCCGCGACAGGCGCTGGTGTACCACTGGTCGCTCTGCCGTTCCGTCAGGCTGGCCTCTCGTCCTTTACTGAAGTTCAGGGCAATAACGACGTTCAGCGTATCACCTACTACACGCCAAGCTTCAATGGCCTGACAGTCGGTGTTTCGTATGCCAACCAAGGCGCGGTAAACGCTGGTAACTCGTTTTCTGTAGATACGAACACAGTTATCTCCGACATCTTCGATATCGGTCTGAACTACAGCCAGTCCTTCGGCACTGCTGACGTGACTTTCTCGGCGCGCTACGGTGTTGGTGATGCGCCAACTACAGCAGCAGCAGCAGGCGACCCTGAAACTTGGGGTGTAGGTCTGTCTGTTGGCTTTGGTGGCTTCACTATCGGTGGTAGCTACGGCGAAAACGACAACAACGAAATCGTTGCTGGTGGTACAGCTGGTGGCTTCGGTGACTCTGAAGGTTGGAGCCTCGGTGTAGCTTATGATGCACCTGGACCTTGGGAATTCTCTCTCGAGACATACCAGTCCGACACAGACAACGTTGCAGCCGGTGGCGCCGTAATTGGCGAGACAGACCGTGAAGCTTATGCTCTTGCAGCCAGCCGCGATCTTGGGCCAGGCGTAAACTGGGACATCTACCTGATTTACGAAGAGCGTGACTCTGACCTGACAGCGTTCCAGGACGTAGAGGGTACAATCCTCGGTACTGCGATCAACCTGAGCTTCTAATAGCTTAACGTTGACTAAGATTTAGGCGGGAGGGTTTTACGGCCCTCCCGCTTTTTTGTGTTGAACCAATGCGTCGGGGGTGACAATCCTACGATCGTCTTCTATGCCTTATCTTAAAATACTCAGGCAAATCGACGGATAAAGAAATGAAAAAAAGCATCGTGTGGCTGGCCTCGTATCCGAAGTCAGGAAACACGTGGACGCGTGTGTTTCTGGCAAACTATCTGGCCAATCCGGACAAGCCACTTTCGATCAATCAGGTTCGGCACTTTGGCATGGGCGATGCCATTGCTAAAACCTACAGGATGGTTTCAAACGGCCGAGTAGATTTTAACGACCCTCATTCCGTTTTGCGCTATCGCGATCCAGTCTTACAAGCGATCATCCGCAACAACGCAGATGTAAATTTCGTAAAAACACACAACATTTGCGGAGCTGCATTTGGCGTAGAGTTAATACCCGAAAGGTATACTCGTTGTGGAGTTTACATCCTGCGCAATCCTATGGATATTGTTTTGTCGTTTGCCCGGCATTTTGACAAGGATCTGGAGCAAGCAATTGACGCTATGGCAAACCCGGAACATGTTATTCAGGATGCGACAACTGCCGCGCAGTTTCTGGGCAATTGGAGCGAACATGTAAAAGGTTGGGCTGCAGAACGGCGCTTCCCGATGCTGGTTTTGCGCTACGAAGACCTTCAATCTGATCCACAAACGAACTTTTCAAAGGTCCTAGAGCACGTGGGTGTTACTGTTGAACCAGATCGTGTTGCAAAAGCCGTCGAGTTTTCCAGCTTCGACGTGTTGCGCAAGCAGGAAGAAAAGGAAGGGTTTGTCGAGAAGCCCGAACAGGCCGAGCGTTTTTTCGCGAAAGGCACATCAGGACAATGGAAAACAGATTTACCTGCAAACTTTGCAAAACGTTTGCGTAAGGATCACCGCAAGATCATGAAAAAATATGGCTACATTGAATGAGCGATCTTCGACGTATTATTTGGCTGGCGTCTTATCCTAAGTCCGGCAACACCTGGATGCGCAGCCTATTGGCGCATTACTTTATGCCCCCTGGAAAAGCGCCAGATATCAATAATTTACGCCAATTCACAACCGGTGACACACGAGCCGATTTCTTTGATAGAGCCGCTGGTGGGAAATATGAAGGGCGTTCGCTGCAAGACTGGAGCAAAACGCGTCAAACTGTGTTGCGCTTGATTGCGGGGTCGAAGCAGAACCGCCACTTTGTTAAAACTCACTGCAAGCCTGTGTTTTTCCTCGGAACGCATCTTATTCCGCCAGATGTGACCGCCGGTGCCGTTTACATTGTCCGCAACCCATTTGATGTCGTGCCGAGTTTTGCGCGACATGTGTCAGCAACCAGTGACGAGACCATTGACCGGATGTGTAATCCTGACGCCATCATGGGGACGGAGAATGGCATTTATGACGCCTTGGGGCGTTGGGATGAACATGTCACAGCCTGGACCACCGCGCCAGGATTGCCGCGTTATGTTGTGCGATACGAAGATATGCTCGACAAGCCGGCCAAGGTTGTCAAAGGGTTGCTGGACTTTCTTGGGGTAAAAACAGATCGGCCAAAACTGGCGCACGCTATAAAGGCGACAAGCTTTGAAGCCATGAAAAAACAGGAAGAGAAGCTTGGGTTTTCAGAAAGGCCCACCGGCATGAAAAGTTTTTTTGCCAAAGGCCGGGCAGGGGGATGGCGCGAGGATCTGACACCAGCCCAAGTTGAGCGTATTCGGGATGAGTTTGGTGCAACGCTTGAGACCTGGTATCCGGAATTGATCAAAGAGACTGACGAATTTCTTCGTGCCAGTTGAAAGATCATAGCTGATCAAATTCGTCCACAAGTTAGCGAGACGCGCGTGAGTGATGTTGATCGACGCGACAACAGCGATACCTTTTCTGTACTCACACACAAAAAAGGTAACGAGTTATGATTAAAAGTGCAATGAAAACAACCGCATCCGCTCTTGTTCTTATGTCAGCTGCAACGGCAGGCTGGGCAGCAACGTCCAAGCTAAGCCCGTCGCATGTGGTGTCCGGCGGGGAATACTCCAGCGGAGGTGGCATTAGTGTCGCCGCCGAAGTTCGTAACCATTCAGGTCGCACATTGGTTTGCGGCGTTTGGGCGCAAAGCAGACAACAATCAGTTTTGACAAGCCTTGTGGAGCGTCGCGTCCTGGGCTCTGGGTCTGTCTTTTTGGGTCGCGAACGGGTGGTGCATGGGCTCCTCTTTATGAACGAAGTGGCACCATCCCAAAACTACGCCAATCTACCGGCAGGGTGTGTATTGACCAATCGTGCCTGGCAGCCGACTGATGCTCAGAAAGAGGTCAAAATTCGGATTCCGCGACAAGTTGTGAACAACAACCGCGGCGGATCGCGTTACGGCGGTGGCGGCGTGGTTGTCACCTTCAAGCAAACCGGCCCCGGCGCAGGCACATAAAACGGGGTTAAACCCCTATATACTGCTCTGAGATGTCCGGGCCTAGCTCGGACATCGCACCGTCCCATACGGTCGAACCTCGGTTCAGGATGACACCGCGATCAGAAATTTGTGTGATTTCTTTCAATGACTTATCTATCAAGAGAATGGCCAGTCCAGTTTCCGCTTTGAGACGTTTGATCGCCGCCCAGATTTCTTGACGGATGAGTGGAGCCAACCCTTCGGTCGCCTCGTCCAGGATCAACAGCCGTGGGTTTGTCATCAGCGCCCGGCCAAAGGCAAGCATCTGTTGCTCGCCTCCGGACAAGGACGCAGCGTACTGCGAATGCCGTTCTTCCAGCCTTGGAAACAATTGCCCCACGGTCTTCAAAGTCCAATGCCCGGGTCTTGCCGCAGCAAGCAAGTTCTCGCGCACAGACAAATCGCGAAAGCACCGCCGCCCCTCCGGCACCAGCCCCAATCCGAGACGTGCCGCCCGATGGCTGGGCAGCGCGTGGAGATCTTGGTTGTCAAACTGCAATTGTCCCTGTGACCCGATCATGCGGCAGATGGCCTTGACCGTCGTGGTCTTACCCATGCCATTTCGTCCCATGAGCGCGACAACTTCACCTTCCGCCACCTCAAGACTGACGTTGAAGAGCGCCCGTGCGGTGCCGTAACTGGCGCTAAGCCCTTGAACTCGAAGAATACTCATGCGCTTTCTCCAAGATAAGCCGCACGTACTTCGTCACTTTGCCGAATGTCGTCCACGGATCCGGTGGCGATAACGCGTCCATAGACCAGCACGCTGATCCGATCGGCGAGCGCGAACACCGCGTCCATGTCGTGTTCGACGAGAAGGATAGGTGCCTCAGCGCGCAGGGTATCAAGAAAGCCGGTCATTTGCTTTGACCCTTCCGCTCCCAACCCGGCCATCGGTTCATCCATGACAAATGCCTTTGGGGATAGTGTCAGCGCAACCGCCACCTCCAGCTGTCGTCTTTGTCCGTGGCTGAGATCCGCTGTGCGTTTTTCCGCATCTTCTGCCAAACCAACCCGCTCCAACGCGGACATGGCAGTTTCTTTCAGGGCAGAATCGTTTAACACCGGCTGCCAGAACCGCCATGGACGTGACGAAGCTCCCAAAGCGCCCAGCACGGCGTTCTCCAAAACGGTATCTTCCATCGCAAGGGCCGAGATTTGAAACGTCCGGCCCAAACCGGCCTGTGCACGTACCTGAGTGCTCAATTCGCTGACATCGCGTCCCAAAAGCTTAATGCGCCCTGCATCCGGGCGTAGGCCACCGCATATCTGAGCAATGAGTGTGGATTTCCCCGCGCCATTCGGGCCGATAATCGCGTGAATTTCGCCAGGTTTCAGGTCAATCGACACGTCATCCGTGGCGGCCAATGCACCGAACCGCTTGCAAAGCCCAAAGGTGGCCAAAACCGGCTCAGACATGTGCGCCTTCCTTACCGGTCAAAAGCCCGATCAAACCGCCGCGTGCAAAAAGCACGATGAACAACAGGACCACGCCCAGCCAGATGTGCCAGAAGTCGGTCAGCCCCCCGAGCCAATGCTCAAGAGCGACAAAAAGACATGCGCCGATCACTGGCCCCATCAGCCGCCCGACGCCGCCGATGATGATCAGAACAATCAATTCGCCCGAAAGCTGCCAACTGAACATAGTCGGGCTGACAAACCGGTTGAGATCGGCAAACAGCGCGCCGGCCAGCCCAGTGATCGCACCAGAGATCACGAACGCCACCAGCTTGAGCCGCATGGGGTTCAAGCCTACGGTTTCCACCCTGTCTGGCACCTGCCGCGCGGCATTGAGTGCCAAGCCGAAGGGCGACGCTTGCAGGCGATGGAACACAACGAGTGCAAGGCAAAGCGCCGCAAAGCAAAGCCCAAAAAACTGCAGCGGTACAAGAGTATTCAGTCCTGGAAACCCGTTGCGCACATAGATGGAAAGACCATCCTCGCCGCCATAGGCGCTCCAGGAAATCGAGAAGTAGAAAAACATCTGGCCAAAGGCGAGGGTGATCATGATGAAATAGACACCCGTCGTGCGCAGGCTGAGAAGTCCGATCACCCAAGCTACCAATGCCGACACAATCACGGCCACCAACCAGATGATGGGCATTGATTTTGTGCCCGGCAGGGTGAAAAGGCCAAGGTCGAGCGGCGTGAAGGTCTGTGCATGCGAGGCCAGAATACCCATCGCATAGCCCCCCAGGCCGAAAAACGCAGCATGTCCAAGGCTCACCAAGCCTCCGATCCCAAGCGCGATGTTGAGCCCTACGGCAGCAAGTGCGAGGATCACCACCCGCGTCAAAAGCGTGATGGTAAAGGGTTCATCCATGAGCAGCGCATAGATCAGAACGGCCAGAAGCCCAGCGATCACCGTGCCATTGATCCACCGTTCCGCGATCATGCACGCGCCCCGAAAAGGCCTGTGGGTCGCCAGATGAGAACCAGTCCCATAAGGATATAGACCGCCATCGAGGCCAGCGCTGATCCGGTTTGCGTCGCCGCGCCGCTTTCCATGAAGAGTTTGAACAATTCTGGCAGGAAAATACCGCCAAGCGTATCGGTCAGGCCCACCAGTATGGCCCCGATGAAGGCACCTTTGATCGAGCCAATCCCGCCAATCACGATCACCACAAAGGCCAGGATCAGCACGGGTTCCCCCATACCCACCTGCACCGACTGAATGGCCCCGACCAATGCGCCTGCAAGGCCCGCCAGAGCCGCCCCAAGTGCGAAAACCAGCGTATAAAGCGCCGAGATGTTGACGCCCAGAGCTGCAATCATCTCGCGGTCGTTTTCACCGGCCCGGATTTGAATCCCGATGCGTGTACGCGCGGTCAGCCACCAAAGCCCTGCGGCTACCAGCAACCCAACGACGATCAGAGCCAGCCGGTAAAGCGGATATTCGATCCCGCCGGGCAGGGTCACAGGACCGGACAAATAGTCAGGAATATCAAGAAACAGCGGAAAAGACCCAAAGACCCACCGCGTGCCTTCCGAGAAGATGAGGATCAGCGCAAAGGTTGCCAGTACCTGATCGAGATGTGCCTTGCCGTAGAGGCGCCGGATCACGGTGATCTCTACAACAGCCCCCGCCAGCGCCGCTGCCGCCAGTGCCGCCATCAGGGCCAGCAAGAAAGACCCCGTCGCGCCTGCGACGGCCGCCGCTGCAAAGGCCCCCACCATATAAAGCGAGCCATGCGCGAGGTTGATCAGGCCCATGACCCCAAAAATCAGCGTCAGCCCGGCCGCCATCAAAAACAGCATCACGCCAAACTGAAGCCCGTTGAGGACCTGTTCGATCAAAAGAAGCAGCGTCACCTTAGCCTCTGATGCTGCTGATCGGCTTAGTCATGGCTGCGATCTCCCATACCCCTATGCCTTCTCAAAACGCGAAAAAGCGCGGTGTTGTCAATGCCTGCAAGGGACCGCGCTGTCAAAACGACTGGTCGAAATGCCTGTGATGCCATATGTGCCATCTGAAACGAAATCAAAGCTGACCCAAGCGCCCATGCACCTTCGCCAGCACGCCAAGCTTTCTGTCGCGCCCATGATGGATGGTGGCGATTTAAGCTATATTTCAAAGGGTTGAGTGAAGGCGTGTGCAGCACATGTTCATGTTTCGATCGCGCAATGTCGTGCGGCGTCGTGTTCTCTTCGGTTCGTCGTGTTCGAAACGGCGAAACTCAATTCTCGAATTTCATTTGCCGAAATGTCAGCGAAATGCGTCGCGTTCGTTGGGACGTCTGGCCTTCGACAAGATCCGTCTTTCTGGCTGGTATCGCGTGGGTCCAGTCATGGCGGGCTTCACCTGCCATAACCAAAAGGCTGTTGGGCTGAAGCAGAAGATCCATGTGCCGGGAAGACCTCAGCGAGGCAAACCGCATTACACAGGCCGAGAGCAAGCTCAGGGATGCTATCGTCTCCCCAAAGCAGGGTTGGCAGTCGATATGGGCAGAGATGCCCTGTCCGGGCTGATATTCGTTGATGATGACTTGATCCGGAACGGTTTGAAATTGGCCTTCAGAGGTCAACCGTTCCGCTAGGTGCTGAAACAGGTCTGGCAGTGGCCCAAGAAAATCTTCCCGCCGCGCCTGCCGGGCCTTGTAGTCGTAGCGATAGCCGTAATGCTGGACCCGCCGTTTCAGATCGGTGCGCCAGGGGGTCGCGTCGATCTCACGGACGAGCCTTTCGGCCTCTTCGTCCTGGATGTAATTTTCCAGATAGGTCAGCCCGTCCGGCCACTCATCCGGAAAAAACGAAAGTTGCGAAGGCGGTGTGGCCATCGGCGGCGGACTCCTCATTGGCGGTGTTTTGGTGGGTATATCCTGGGTAGTCTTTGGGGTCGAAAGTGTAGATGTCCGGAGCCGCAAAGCCTGCTTTGCGTGCAGCATCGTCCATTTTGAACGCACCTTCGTAGAACGGGCTGTCCACGGTCGAGACGATCACCAGGCCGCCCGGTTTCAGATGGTTCCGAGCGCTCTTGAGAAAGCGGGTCACCAGGACATGATTTGGGTTTTGTCCGTAGCGTGGATCACGGGAGGCCACGTTTGGAAACTGGAAGATGATTGTCCGGGACTGGCGTTTCCCGATGGTGTCGGAGAGCCGTGTGGCATCCACGCCCGTTTTGACGCTGCATCCGAGTTTCAGAAGCTTGCGTGCATTGTTGTAGGCGGTGTCCGTCAAGTCTTCCTCTACCTCGTAAACTGTCGCCAGGATCGAGGAGGTTGGAACGCGCGGCTTGCACGACATCGTCAGGGCAAAGCTCAGATTGCCCTCACCGACGAACAGAACGTTTCCCATCCGTAGGCAGGCAGTGAAGTCGAATTTCGCCGCCACCTTGGCCAGCTTCTTTGTCGACAACGCCGGATATCGGAGCGCCTTGTGAACGGCCTCCTGAAGCGTTGCGCCGCGAAATTCGTGCATCGTGATCCCCAGCCCTGTATTGCGAAACCTTGGCAGGCTGACGTATCGCGGTTAATCCTCGGTTAATCATGCGTTCGGCTGTAATCCGCAGGCCTATCGCTGTATCCGCGACTGTGGCATTGCGTGCGTTACGACATGCCGAAAAAGCGATAGGCTGGCCATTAGATGACCCTCTTTTGTCCATTAAGGACGCACCATTCTGTTTCATGGTCTGAACGAAGCCAGTTCAAATCAGTCATCTTTGACAGCTTGACTCCGCATTGGCAGGGATAACTGGGCCCTGGACCGCAAGCTTTCAGCCTGGCCATTAGATCCGGTCTGCCAGCCTCTGCACGACATCCATTTTCTCGTGTAGGACGGCGATGATGATGGGGCGGTCGATTTCAAGCCAGAAGATGTAGTGACGCTGGCATCTATGGATGCAGAGCTCGTCAGGCAATTGCGGTATTGATCTTGGCGGCGCTCGTCGGCTCCCGATCTCGTCGAGGCAGTCCCCAAGTCGATCAAGGTACGTGTCCGCTTGTTCTGGTCCCCAGGTTTCTAACGTGTACCGCCAGATATCCCGAAGGTCTTCTTCCGCAGCAAGCGTGAGGTCGTAGCTCGCCATGGATCGGGCTAGACTCCTGCGCGCTTGCGCTCTTCGCGCCGGATCTCGTCAAGGGACTTGCCGGAAAGCTCGCCGCGCCGCGCTTGCTCGATCCTCGGTTCCAGGAAGTTGGCCAGTGCCATGAAAGCCTGGTCCTCGCTCATGCCGTCGAGGGCAGGGGCGTCGCCAAGCGCTCGACCCAAGACATAGTCCTTTATGCTCTGCCCCTTGAGAGCAGCGATGGCCTTAAGCTTCTGATGGTCTTCCGGCGAGATGTCGATCGAGAGTCTAGGCATGCTAAGAGCGTAGTCGATTCTGGCCAACATTACAACATTTGTTGAAGCGGGAGAGTTCAGCAATGCCCCCTGTTTTGAGGCACCTCTACCCAAACACCGCCGTCGTCCTGTCTTTGTACGGGGTGGGGTGGCAGGACAGACGCCGTGTGCGTATGGTGTGCACAGCGGGTCCGTTCCGGTAGCGGGCGCACCTGAGGAGATCGTTGAATGCCTTCAAACGCAGCCACCGAGGCCGCGCGCCTTTCTTCTGCGCCCATGATGGATTGGACCGATCGGCATTGCCGCTTTCTGCACCGGCAATTGTCGCGCCATGCGTTGCTCTATACCGAAATGGTCACGGCCCCGGCTCTCGTGCGGGGTGGTGCGTTGCATCTCTTAGAGTTTTCGCCACAAGAGCATCCTGTCGCTTTGCAACTGGGGGGATCCGACCCGAACGAGTTGGCGCAGGCTGCAAAGCTTGGGGCCGAGGCGGGGTATGACGAGATCAACCTCAATGTTGGCTGTCCCAGTGACCGGGTTCAGTCGGGCACATTTGGGGCCGTGCTGATGAAGGATCCCGATCTTGTGGCCGAGTGCTGTTCGGCGATGATCGGGGCGGTGGGCGTTGAAGTCACAGTGAAATGCCGCATTGGCGTGGATGATCAGGAGCCGCAAGAGGTGCTGCCTGAATTTTTGGCCCGTGTCTCGGCCGCAGGCGTGGAACGCTTCACCATCCATGCGCGCAAAGCCTGGCTCAAGGGGTTGAGCCCAAAAGAGAACCGAGACATCCCGCCGTTGGACTATGATTTGGTGAGGCAAATGAAGGAAACCTTTCCCGCCCTGCACCTGTCGGTCAATGGTGGGGTCGGCACGCTGGCGGAGGCGCAAAAACTCCTTGAGGCTGGCTTTGACGGCGTCATGCTCGGCCGCGCGGCCTATCACCAACCGGTGGATATTCTTGGCAGCGCGGATAGGTTCATTTTTGAAGAAGACACACCGGACCGTACGGGTAAAGACGCCGTGCGCGCCATGCTGCCTTACATCGAGGCGCATTTGACCGAGGGCGGCAAGCTGCATCAGATCACCCGCCATATGCTGGGTCTTTTTGCCGGACAACCCGGTGCCCGCGCATGGCGGCGTGTTTTGTCCCAAGGGGCGACGCGCCCCGGCGCGGGACCAGAACTGGTCGAAGAAGCTCTGGCGGAAGTTACAGGTGTCGTCGCATGAGCGACTTTCTCGAAAAAGGCTGGACTGTTTTCGAAAGCGAGCCCGCTGTGCGCGATTGGGCCAAAGCCGCGTTGGACGTCGCCAAGGAGCGGGTTCAGGCACCGGAAGAACGCCACTGGCTGCGCTGCGAAGGCACATGGTTTGTGGGGGTGGACACGCTGCCCAATGATCCTTCGGGACAAGTGGCCGGATCTGAACCGCTCTCGGGCGTCGCTTTTGCCGAGGCATCAGCACTCTATGGCACGCTCCCATTGCACCGCGCACAAGTCTCGGTCATTTACCCAGGCTACCCTCGCCCCCGCGAAGGTGAAGGGGAAGCGGCCTTTGCCTATCGCCTCAAACGCGATGCGGCCCATGTCGACGGCTTATTGGCGGAGGGACCAGACAAGCGGCGCTATCTCAAAGAACGTCACGCCTATATTCTTGGCCTGCCGCTGTCAGAGGCAAGTCGGGATGCCAGCCCGCTGACGGTCTGGGACGGCAGCCATCACATCATGCGGGCCGCCTTTACCGACGCTTTGAAAGACGTGCCGCAAGAGACATGGGATCAGGTGGATCTGACAGATGTCTACAAAACGACCCGCCGGAAGGTATTCGAGACTTGCCAGCGCCGCGTGCTGCCTGCGCGCCCAGGGGAGGCCTATCTGGTACATCGCTTAGCCCTCCACGGTGTGGCCCCTTGGGGAGAGGAGGCCAAGGCACCCGAAGAGGGCCGGATGATCGCCTATTTCCGCCCTGAATGGCCCACGCCATCCGATCAATGGCTGACAGCTCCTTAGCGCGGCTTGCCTATCTTCCGGTCCTTCTGGCCTCAAGCTGTCTGTTGGTGGCGCTCACGCCGCGCCGCTTAACCGCGCTTCAATCGTGCCGAACGTCCGCCGCGACGCTTGCGCAGTAAAGACGCACGATCAGGCAGAGCTTCCATGATTTCGCGCCGGTCCTCGCGAGACATCTTGGACCACTGGCTGATCTCGTCAATCGTGCGGAAACACCCCGTGCAAATCCGGGCCTCAGGATGCACCACGCAGATGCGCACACAAGGCGACTCGATCTCGTCGCGTGTCCAGACTGGGGTGTTGTCGTTCACAACGGTTGGTCCTTCAGATGGCGCAAGCGATCCAGCGCTCCCTGAAGAATATAGGCCGCTGCCACCGCATCGATCACCTCAGAGCGACGCTTTCGGGTCAAATCTGCCTCAAGCAGTGCTCTTTCTGCCGCAACCGTGGACAGGCGTTCATCCCAGTAGGTGATGGGAATCTCTGTCAATTTTGCCAAATTCTGCGCAAATGACCGCGTGGATTGCGCGCGTGGACCTTCCGATCCATCCATATTGCGGGGCAAACCCAGAACAACGCCTGCCGCTTCACGATCCGTTGCGTACTCCAAAAGCCGGGTTGCGTCCTGCATGAATTTGGTTCGTTTCACAGTTTCAAGCGGGGTCGCGGTGCTCAAAAGCGCATCCGAGGCCGCGACGCCAATCGTCTTGGTGCCCAGATCCAACCCAATCAACGGCCGCATGCCCGGGAGGGCAGAGGCAAACTCGGCGATGTCGTCAATGATCATTCCGCGAACCCGGCTTCCTTGGCCGCGTTTTCCATGATCTCCAGGTTCTCCGGATCCCCTGCAAACGCCTCCCGCGCGCGGGCCAGGACATCCCGGATCTCGTCCTCGTCCCCCAGCACGGCATAGGCGTTGATCAAGCGCGCCCATTCGCCGGGTGTGCCGCCTTCTTCGCGGATGCGTTCATCAAGCCCGGCCACCATGCTGCGGATCATGCCTTCGCGTTCTTCGGGTGTCATGTCACGCGCGGCTGTCATATCGGCCAGGGTTGGCCCCGAACGGCGGTTCTCATCCGGCAGCTGATATCGCGCAACGCCCGCGCGCCAGGCCAGCTCTTCGATCTGACCCCGAATAAGTGGCACCCAAGGCGCGTCAGATGTGCTCTCACGCAAAAGCGCGTCCCAGGTGCGGAACGCCATATCCGGGCGATCCACCTGCATCAGGTAGAGCCCCATATAGTATCGCGCGCGCGGCTCTTGAGGGTTGCGGTCGAGCGCCTCGCGCAGGGCTATTTCAGCCTCAGCCGAGACAAACCCGCCACCTGACGAAATCATCATATCGGCCAATTTGGCAAAATCCTCAGCCGTCGCAGCGTCGCCTTTCAACTCGATAAGCTTGGTCTGCGCCGCATGCGCTGCCGGAAGATTGCCGATTGATGCCTCGGTACGCGCCAAAAGCTGCAGACCGCGCATGTCATCGGGCCGGTTTTCGACCGTGTCGCGCAGGCGCGTGATGAGCGCCTGATAATCTTCCGGAATGTCCTCGGTGATCTCAAATTCCGGCAAAACCTCTTCAAGCTCAGCCTGTGAGGGGCGGTTGGCGCGTGCCTCATTCGAGGTCGCCAGACGCAATTGCAATGGCAGGTCTTCGTATCCCGGCACACCCATCCGTGCGTAAAGCGCTCCGGCACCGCCCACCACAGCAACAGCTGCCGCCAGGATTGCAATGCGAAGGCCAAGGGGCTGTTTACCTCCGGTGGCTTCGGTCGCCTGCAACTGAGCATCCGCAGCCAGAATGCGTCGCGATACCTCGGCTCGAATACGTTCGGCATCTTCCTCGGCAATAACGCCCCGTGCCAGATCGCGATCCACTTCTTTTAGCTGATCGCGGTAGACCTTCAAATCATAAGCAGCAGGCGGTTCATCCCCGGCCTGACCCTTAAGCCCGAAAAGCCCAAGAACAAACGCGCACAATAGCGCCAGTCCACCTGCTATAGCCCAGAAAATCATGCTATTTCCTCACTTGAGCTTCATTTAACCACCGATCCCGTGGAGCAAAAGGGGCAAGTAGTCACAATCTGCGTGCAAAACGGTTTAGCGAATGTCGCAAATTGTCGCCTTGATGCCGCGCTGGGTATCCACAAAAATTGACCAGTGTCGCATATCCACGACAATACGCAGTGATCGCGAATCCGCGCAGAGCTTCGGAGGCCCCGCATGAAACGTTATTCCGCCTTTGCCATCGCCCGTGAGGCGTTGAGCCATCACATGGGTTGGGAACGGGCATGGGCGTCGCCCGAGCCGAAGAAAAAGTACGATGCGATCATTATCGGTGCAGGTGGGCATGGGCTGGCGACGGCCTACTACCTCGGCAAGAACCACGGTCTGACCAATGTGGCGATCCTTGAAAAAGGCTGGCTTGGGGGCGGCAACACCGGCCGCAACACCACGATCATTCGCTCGAATTATCTTCAGGACCCCTCAGCCGCGATTTATGAGAAGTCGCGCAGCCTCTATGAAACGCTGAGCCAGGATCTGAACTACAACATCATGTTTAGCCCGCGTGGCGTGATCATGCTCGCCCAAACCCAACACGAGGTGCGTGGCTATGAGCGCACGGCTCATGCCAATGCGTTGCAAGGTGTGAAAACCGAATTCATATCCCCCAGCCGCGTCAAAGAGCTGTGTCCGATCATGAACATCGACGGCCCGCGTTACCCGGTGCTGGGGGGCTTGTGGCAGGCGCGTGGGGGCACTGCGCGCCATGACGCGGTGGCCTGGGGCTATGCAAGGGCCTGTTCGGCCATGGGCATGGATGTGATCCAGAAATGCGAAGTCACCGGTATCCGCTCTGAAGCGGGCAAGGTCAAAGGTGTCACCACAAATCGTGGTGATATCGACTGTGATAAGCTTGGCATCGTGGTGGCCGGTCATTCCGGGCATCTGGCCGATATGGCGGGCTTCCGGCTTCCGATTGAATCGGTCGCACTTCAGGCGCTTGTATCTGAGCCGATCAAGCCCTGTATGGACGTGGTTGTCATGGCCAACACCGTGCATGGCTATATGAGCCAATCCGACAAAGGCGAGATGGTGATCGGCGGCGGCACCGATGGCTACAACAACTTCACGCAGCGCGGCTCTTTCCACCATGTCGAGGAAACCGTGCGCGCTCTGGTGGAAACCTTCCCGATGATCGCACGGCTCAAGATGCTGCGCCAGTGGGGCGGGATTGTTGATGTCACCGGCGACCGCTCTCCGATCCTGTCAAAAACACCGCTGGAGAACTGCTTCATCAACTGCGGCTGGGGCACCGGCGGCTTCAAGGCCATCCCAGGAAGCGGTTGGGGCTTTGCTGAACTTATGGCCAAAGGATATTCGCCGCTGACCGCAGAATTTGGCCTCGACCGGTTCTATGAGGGCCGTTTCATCGACGAATCCGTAGCAGCGGGTGTGGCACATTGATGACACCTTGCGATTTCCAGGCATCTAACACTGTTTTGACCCCCAATCCGGCAAAGAAGCGCCGAACCCGTCGGTTCAAAAACGCGGGGATCGGCCCAATTTTGCCAGGTGAAGGGGGCTGTTCTTCCATTCTTAACGTACCGCCACAATATGGTGTCACAGGTCGAGTGGAGAGCAGTTTATGTCCGATTATAACCAATGGAGGCAAAACCAGAATTACAGCCCCAAACCGTCCGACGATGACGGTGGCGCGGCGTTGTTCTGGGTTCTGGTCGTTGTCGTGGCATTGGGCGTGTTCGTTGCCGCAAATTTTGCCACTGGCTCGGTCCGCGGAGAGCTGTCAGCCCCGCCTGCAACAGAAGTTGAGCAACAACCAACCTCTGTTGCAACCGACGACGCAGAGCCCATGGACGACAAAGCCACATTCGGCACCAAGGCGACCTTCACGTCGGGCGATTAATTTTTTGGGATCGTGGGGCGTCAATCGCGCCTCTCGTAAGTTCCCAGCCTTCAAGATAAAAAGCCAGTATCGCGCTTCAGTTTTAAAAACCTCAACTTTCGCGATCTTTCCCATTAGAATTTTGCTCCGGCTTATCGAGGTGAACACCGCCTCCGATACTCCGATCGACGTTGTTTCTAATCGATGCGCGCGAAACGCTGTTGCGGAGCGACTCTTGAAGTCTGTGTTCGCCGGACGACTCCCGTCGAAACGCAAAGTAAACAGCCACAACTATGATAGCCACTACGGGCACGTATTGAAAAATGTCAAACAGCCAAGAAAAACCATCCATAACTTCCAAAGTAATGGATGTGGTATTTATTACAACTCGGAGCTACGTCCATGCTGATCCTTGAATGCCCGTGCTGCGGTGTGACGGGCGAAGAAACCGAATTTGCAGGCGGCGGCGAGGCGCATCTCAAACGGTTTGGCCCCGGCTCCAGCGACGATGAGTTTCACACCTATCTGTTCGCCAAGGAAAACCCAAAGGGCGTGCATTTCGAACGCTGGCGGCATGCCAATGGCTGCGGCAAGTGGTTTCTGGCGGCACGCAACACCATGACGCTTGAGGTTTACGGCACGTATAGCGCGCAAACCACCGAGCCGCCGCAGGACATCAAGGACAAGATCTCGGCCAAGGTGCCGGGCTGGAGCTGGAGGGAGTTCTCATGAGCACGCGTCTGGCAACGGGCGGGCGTCTGGTCAACAAGACGCGCGCGCTGGAATTCACCTTTAACGGCAAGCGCTTGCGCGGCTTTGAAGGCGACACGCTCGCCTCGGCGCTTCTGGCCAATGACCAGATGCTGGTGGGACGGTCTTTTAAGTATCACCGTCCGCGCGGCATCGTGGCCTCGGGTGCGGAAGAACCCAACGCCTTGGTGAACATGGGGCGCGACGAGACGTTTGAACCCAACCAACGCGCCACAACAACCGAGTTGTTCGACGGGCTGCGCGCCACATCGCAAAATCACTTCCCAAGCCTGGAATTCGATGTCGGCGCCATAAACAGCAAACTCGCACGCTTCCTGCCCGCAGGCTTCTACTACAAGATGTTCATCCATCCTCGGCCCCTCTGGAAGCATGTCTATGAGCCGTTCATCCGCAAGTCGGCGGGTCTGGGCAAAGCCCCGCGCGACCGCGATCAGGACAAGTATGAACATCTCTATGCGTTCTACGATGTTGTCGTGATCGGCGGCGGTATTGCCGGGCTTCTGGCCGCCAAAGCAGCAGGCGAGGCGGGCGTCAAGGTACTCTTGATGGAGCAGACCGCCCATTGGGGCGGGCGTGCGCTGGTTGACACCGGAACTGTCAATCAAATGCCTGTGGATAAGTTCGTGGACGAAACCGTGTCGACTTTGGCTGACATGCCCAATGTCACGATGCGTTTACGGATGATGGGTGCAGGGGTCTATGATCACGGATATTTACTTGGATATGAACGGGTTAGCGACCATTCTCCAAGTAAAAACACGCCGCGTCACCGGCTCTGGCGGATACGGGCGAAACAGATTGTCACTGCGACGGGGGCAATTGAGCGTCCGTTGAGTTTTGCGGGCAACGATATCCCTGGTGTGATGTTGGCCTCCGCGGTGCGGGACTATGTCGCCAACTACGGCGTTTCCATTGGTGACCGGACCGTCGTTGTGACCAACAATGACGACGCCTATCAGACGGCCATCGCGATGAAAAACGCAGGTCTTGATGTGCCCATGATCGTTGACGCGCGCGCAAATGGCGGCGGTGCCTTGGCGCAAGAGGCGCGCGATTTGGGCATCCGCGTTGAAAACGGCAAAGCCATCGCCAAGGTCAAAGGCGGCAAACGGGTCACGGGAGTGGCCATTTGTTCACAAGCCGGCGAGGGGATGCCCTTAGAGGAAGTGGCGTGTGACGTGGTTGCCATGTCAGGCGGGTGGTCACCGGTGGTGCACCTCTGGTCCCATTGCGGGGGCAAACTGATCTGGGATGAAGCGCAGGCCATGTTCCGCCCTGATCCCGAGAAAGCCCCGACAGGCGCCCAAGGCGAAGGCTTTGTGTCCGTGGCGGGATCTGCAAATGGAGCGATGGATCTGGCGGACATTGTCTCGGATGCTGTCAGCGCAGGCCGGGCCGCAGCCAAAGCAACCGGCGGCAAACCCAAAACGACCAAAGCGCCCGAGGCCGACAGCCCAAAGATGGCTGCGATGGAACCCATCTGGCTGATGCCGCAGGGGGCCAATATCAAACTGCGCTCCAAGTCTTGGCTCGACTATCAGAACGACGTGAAAGTGTCAGATGTCCAACTGGCAGCACGCGAGGGGTTTGAAAGCGTTGAACATGCTAAGAGATACACCACCCTAGGTATGGCCACAGATCAAGGGAAGCTGAGCAATATCAATGGTCTTGCGATCCTTTCTGATGCGCTAAATCAACCTATTCCACAGACTGGAACAACCACGTTCCGTCCGCCCTACACGCCCATCTCAATGGCAGCGATTGCCGGTGAGGCCCGTGGTCCGATCTTTCAGCCGCTACGAAGGACACCCATGCATGAATGGCACGAGGAAAACGGCGCATATTGGGAGCCCGTAGGTCAGTGGCGGCGGCCCTATTGCTTCCGCAAGACACCGGGCGAAGATATCGAAAGCGCTGTCAAGCGCGAGATCAACCAGACACGGTCAAGCTTGGGTCTTCTCGATGCCTCGACCCTGGGCAAACTCATTGTCAAAGGCCCAGACGCGGGCAAATTACTCGACATGCTCTACACCAACATGATGAGCACGCTGAAACCGGGGCGCTGCCGCTATGGCTTGATGTGCAACGAAAATGGCTTCCTGACCGATGACGGCGTGGTGGCGCGCATCGACGAGGACACGTTCCTCTGCCACACCACCACAGGCGGCGCCGACAGCATCCATGCGCATATGGAAGATTGGCTGCAATGCGAATGGTGGGACTGGAAAGTCTATGTCGCCAACGTGACCGAGCAATACGCGCAGGTGGCTGTGGTTGGCCCAAATGCGCGCAAGGCTCTGGAAAAGTTGACGAAAGACGACCTCAGCGCCGAGACCATCCCGTTTATGGCGTGGAAGGATGTCAGCTTTGGCGACATTCACGCCCGCGTCTACCGCATCTCCTTCTCGGGTGAGCTGAGCTATGAGATTGCTGTGCCTGCCTCTCAGGGCCGCGCCTTTTGGGATCAGTTGCTGGAGGCCGGGGCTGAGTTTGGCGTGATGCCCTATGGCACCGAGGCGCTCCACGTGATGCGCGCCGAGAAGGGCTTCATCATGATCGGCGACGAAACCGACGGCACGGTCATCCCGCAGGACCTTGGCCTCGACTGGGCTATTTCCAAGAAGAAAGAGGATTACCTCGGCAAACGCGCCCAAACCCGCAGCCACATGGCCGACCCAAACCGCTGGAAACTGGTCGGGCTGGAAACCGTCGATGGCTCTGTTCTGCCAGATGGGGCCTATTGCACCGCCGAAGGCACCAACGAGAACGGTCAGCGCAACGTGCAGGGGCGTGTGACCTCGACCTACTATTCGCCAACGCTGGATCGTGGCATCGCCATGGGGTTGATCAAACACGGTCCGGACCGGATGGGTGAATTGGTCGAATTCCCCAAGGTGGACGGCACCATCGTCAAAGCCAAAATCGTGAATCCTGTGTTCTTTGATGCCGAAGGGGAGAAGCAAAATGTCTAGCGCAGTCAGCGCCCTGCAAGGCGCAAAATTCGATGGGTACGTGAAAGTCGAAGAAATGGGTCTGCGCGGGATGATCACTCTGCGCGGAGACGTTGCGTCGGTCAAAATGAAAAAGGCGGTGCTGGAGGCCACTGGCGCGAAGCTGCCCAAGCAGCGTGAGATCCTTCACGAAGGCAACAAGGCTGTCGCGTGGATGTCCCCCGATGAGCTCTTGGTGATGGTGCCTTATGCTGAGGTTGAGGCTACTTTAGGTGTTCTAGAAAAGGCATTGAAAGGTCAACATTTTCTGGCAGCGAATGTATCTGATGCGCGGGCGATATTCAGCCTCGATGGCGACGCCGCGCGCGAGATCATCGCAAAGCTTTGCCCGGTTGACATGGCCGCTGACGCCTTCGCCCCTGGCCAGATCCGCCGCACCCGCATGGCCCAGATCGCGGCCGCCTTCTGGATGACATCCGAGACCCGTATCGAAGTTGTCTGCTTCCGTTCGGTCGCGCAATACGCCTTTGACCTGCTCAAGGATGCGGCGGAACCGGGGGGTGAGGTGGGGCTTTTCACATAAGACCAAGAGGTCACTGACCGGACAGATCAGGCTGGTATACAAGGCTGGCCCGAGCATCTCCCCTTGACCTCGCCCTGCTCGCGCTACCATGTAGGCGCAGAAACATCGCAAAACACTGAGGGGGCCCACATGGCTTTTGAACTTCCCGATCTTCCCTATGCACATGACGCTCTGGCTGGCAAAGGCATGTCCGCCGAGACTCTGGAATACCACCACGACCTGCATCACAAGGCCTATGTGGACAACGGCAACAAGCTGATTGCCGGCACCGAGTGGGACGGCAAATCGATGGAAGACATCATCACCGGCACCTACGACAACTCCGCTGTCGCCCAAAATGGTATATTCAACAACATCAGCCAGCTTTGGAACCACAACCAATTCTGGGAAATGATGGGCCCCGGCGATAGCAAGATGCCTGGAGAGCTTGAAAAAGCGATCAGCGAGAGCTTTGGCTCGGTCGATGGGTTCAAGTCCCAGTTTTCCGCAGCAGGCGCGGGTCAGTTTGGCTCTGGCTGGTGCTGGCTCGTGAAAAACGCAGACGGCTCGCTCGCCGTGACCAAGACTGAGAACGGCGTCAACCCGCTTTGCTTTGGCCAAACGGCGCTTCTGGGCTGCGATGTGTGGGAACATTCCTACTATATCGACTTCCGCAACAAACGGCCTGCGTACCTCACAAACTTCCTCGACAATCTGGTCAACTGGGAAAACGTCGCCAGCCGGATGTAAGATACCCGAAATTCAAATGAAAAAGCCCCGACTGGCTTCGGGGCTTTTTTTGATTTGGAAAACTATGTTTTCGACCTGCCCGGAGGGATATCTGCCCACGCGACCAGGTATCAGCCGAATGGCTGGTCAGAGCCCAAATGGTTTTGAAAGCTTATTGTCGGATCAACATGTCTTGTGGCCTTTTGCGGCACCAAGAAGTGAGGACTGCAAACAACCTACTAAGCACTTACTGCATAAACTTTTATCGGTTGTTCGCGACCTCTAACGGTGACCTCATGTTGCTCAGCATGAGGCAAAGTCATACCGCTATAAAGCACAGTTTTTTCCGAAATGATGGTTTGGACGCCGAGTTCCTTTGTTGCGTTTTCAAGGCGGCTGGCGGTGTTTACGACATCACCAATCGCGGTAAGACTTGATGTGCGTTTGTATCCCATTTTCCCCACGATCGCTGTGCCGGTATGAACACCGATGCCAATACGCAAAGGTTCATCCAAATCGCCTGCGAGCGCATCATTAAGTTCTTCCAGTTTTTCAGCCATCTTCTGGGTGGCTCGAATAGCATCTGCGCAGCCCCGCTCGATTGATTTATTCAAACCAAACAGCGCCATGACCCCGTCGCCAATAAATTTATCCAGATGTCCCCCTGTTTGTTCGATGGCATCGCCCATCGCTGCAAAATAACGATTTAAAAGGAATGATACATCATAAGGGAGCTTTGCTTCCGATAGCTTGGTAAAGGCGCGAATATCTGCAAACAAAATCGCAATCTGCAGCTCCTGCCCATCTTCACCCGAATAAGTAGCATATCCCGTATTGGCGCCTACGTCGGGGCTGAGTATTGCGGTGATATCCAGTCCCTTATCGGGTTTAAGCTGACAGGCGAGACGCACATTTGGTGCGGCTGCGATGCGCGACAAAACTTTGCTTTCTTCAAGGCTTGGGGGCGGAAGGTTTTCCAGGCCCACATCGATACGGACCCGGCATGTTGAGCACCGTCCCTTTCCGCCACACACAGACGCATGGGGTATATTGGCACTGCGTAAATGATCTAGAACCGAGATACCCTGTCTAAGGTTGACCTGCTGTTTGTTCTTCAGGTTAAGGCTTCGGTAATTCAGTTTTTCTTTGTTACCGCGCCTCGACATCACACGGCGAAAGATGTTGAAACCAACGATTAGTATCACAAGAGAAATGACTGTAAGTTGTGTCGCGACTTCATAGTCAGAGATGAAGTTTAAGATTATCTGCCGATCCGTATCAATGTTCCTGTCCAGCCTTTCAACCCAAGACTGATTTTGCGCTAGCCGCGTGACACTCAGACCGGCAGAAACATAGCCCGCCGCCGCCAATGCAGGCACAAGAATTGCAAAAGCGAATGCCAGCATTTGAATGTATTGATACCAGGGTTTCAATCGCAACCAATAATGCCAGCCGATGCAGGCATGGGTCCAAACCGTGAGCAAACCAACTGCGAGTAGAATCCCGTAATATGGAGAGGCAACCCACAGTGCATACAACTGAAATCCATAGGCTTTTTCTATACCAAAGACTTCATATATGCCGCGCGTAGAAAGGACATGAGCCGCCAAAAATATCGGAATAAAAAAGCCCAGGATTATTTGAAGGTACTCCCAGGTCTTCAGGCGGTAGCTTCTTCGTTGATAAAGCGACCACAGCGCCAGAACCGCATGTGTTATCAGTGCACTGAGGAGCAAAATGGTGCCGGTATACGTACGCCAAGGTGCAATCGAATAGGAAAGCGCGTCATTCATGGCTTTGAGTGAGATAATACCAAGCGCATGGTTTATGAAATGTCCCAGCACGAAGACAAATAAAATAAGCCCGCTGATGATACGTAGATTGTTGATCAATTTATCAGTTTTGCTCGTTTGTTTATGTTCATTTGATTTCCAGAGTCGCCAGAACCTGTCGGCAAAGCTAGATCAATAGCTGTTTTGAAAACCTTTATACAAATTATATCACTCAAAAACTTTACGCCAACAAATGGCATGGATCATCCAAGAGCGACTATGCAACTAATCCTATCATATGGTCACATCGTCCACTGAGCCGACCTTCGCGCTCCAAAAACTACTGAAATGACCGACCGAAACCGTCAGATGGCTGCTTTGAGCTTTTAGTGGCCTTGGCCTTAAAGAATACAAGTTGTCCTTCGGTTGGACAAATCTGGATACATGTCGCCTGCTATTGCTAGGTCACAATTTCCCTCGGCTGCTTTGCGCAAGACTCCCAAAAAGGCTTCGAGTTGAGGATGTTCGAAACTGTTTTGAGCTAGAGAAGCGGCTTCCACCAACATGGCGCTGATATGTTTGTTGTTTATGACACATTCTTCGCCATAACCGATAGACACCAATTGCCTTAGGGGTGAAGACAGCTTTGAGTTTTCGTGAAGACGAAATAACAGTTCATAAAAGCTTTGATCCAAGTAGATTTCCCGCTTTGCCCAGTCGATAGATTCGGTCGGGCCTTTTCTCAGATAGATCAAAAGTGCCATTTTGTTTCCAGCTTGAGCGAAGGGTTTTCGAGTGCATTGGCCGCTGGCGTGTGTCTTGAACAGACTATATCTGCGAACGGCCGCTCTGTCCGCATAGCCGGCCCTCATTTCAACGCTTCGTGCAGTCCTTTCACCAGCCCCTCAACTGTTCCTTCGATCTGTGCAAATCCACGCAAGGAGCTGTCTGCAAAATTCTGTTCAATCACATGATCAATCAGCTGAATGAGCTTATCCCAATACCCTTTTGTATTTAAAAGGAATATCGGCTTTTCGTGCAGTCCGATTTGGCGCCAGGTGAGAACCTCAAAAAATTCATCCAATGACCCGGCTCCACCCGGCATCACCACGACCGCATCACAGTTCATGAACATGACTTTCTTGCGCTCATGCATGGTCTCGGTAACCACGTAGTGGGTCAGATCCGTCTTGCCGATCTCGCGGTCAAACAGGTTGTCCGGCATCACACCAAAGGTTTCGCCGCCCGCCTTTTGTGCCGCGCGCGCCACGGCCCCCATCAATCCCACGTCACCAGCACCGTAAACCAGCCGCCAGCCCTTTTGCGCCAAGGCCGTGCCAAAGGCCGTTGCATCGTTCATAAAAGCCGGGTCTTGCCCCGGACGTGAGCCGCAAAAGACACAGATTGAATGTGTGCTCATAAGATCACCAACTGCTGAGAAGGGTTGTTTTGACCCATGTAGCCCGGGTTGCTAAGCTCCTGCAACCGCGCGATGTGCGATGGGTGGGAAGGGATGTCATGAGCAAGTGGACAGGATCTGTTGGCGGCTGGACGCTGGGTCTTTTCTGTGGGGCTGTGATCGCGATCTTTGCCGGCCTTTACCTGACCAATGTCTTTGCGCCGTTTCCAGACGACCCAGAGACGGCAACTGCGCCTGAGCTGGCTGTCCAACCGCTCCCGCAAAGCTCACCCGAAAGCGCGACGGACAAGGCCGACATCCAACCCAAGACGCCTGCACCCGAGTCGGAGTCCACTGCTGCGGATGAGCCCAAACCTTCTTTGCCACTCCCGCCCAGCGTCAGCACCTTTCGCCTGGAACCAGATGGGCAGATGCTCGTTGCTGGACGCGCCGAGCCTGGCTGGGAAACCTCGATCAGGTTGGATGAAGAGGTGCTGAGCACATTTGTAGCAGACGGCAATGGCGAGTTCGTGCAATTTGTAGATGTTGCGCCAGACCCCGAAGTCCGCGTGCTGAGCCTTGCAATGACATCGCCGGAGACCGGAGAAGTACTTTACTCTCAAGGGGATATCATCATCACTCCCGTGGCGGCGCCAGAAGTGATTGCCGCCGAGGACGAGCCAGGCAATGCCGCATCTGAACAAACCGCAGAGGCCGAAACGGAAACTGCGGAGACCACCTCGGAAACCGCGGAGGCTGCGACGGAAGATGCCACCTCGCAAAACTCTGCCGTTCTGTTGTCAGACGACGAAGGTGTGAAGGTCCTGCAACCTGCGCAACCAAAAGATACATCGCCGGAGGTTATGTCGGTCGTGGCGCTCGATGCCATCACATACTCCACCGAAGGCGAGGTACAACTGTCCGGCCGCGGGGCCGGGGAGGGATTTGTGCGTGTCTACATCGACAACGCGCCTGTCATCACCTCACAAATCGAAGAAGATGGCAGTTGGCGCTCGGAATTGCCTGAGGTCGACACAGGGGTCTATACCCTGCGCATTGACGAGGTCGACGCCGAAGGCAATGTCACCAGTCGCGTGGAAACGCCTTTCAAACGCGAAGACGAAGAGGTGCTGGCCGAGGCCGCTCTTGAGCAATCCGAATTGGTACAGGCTGTCACGGTGCAGCCCGGCTATACACTCTGGGGCATTTCACGGGACAATTACGGCGATGGCACGCTCTTTGTGCGTATTTTCGAGGCCAACCGCGACCGCATCCGCGATCCCGACCTGATCTTTCCCGGGCAGGTGTTTACCGTTCCCCAATAACGGGTGGTCAATCCCGGACAGCCGACTTATCTCTTGGGTTCACACTGTTGAGGGGACCCAATGCGTCGACGCACGCTCACGACCACGGAGCGGCCTGAACAAGGCTGGCGCACAATCCGCCGTGTCGCCCCCTATCTGTGGCCAGATGGGCAGGGATGGGTCAAACGGCGCGTGGTCTTTGCCCTCATCGCGCTGCTGATTTCCAAACTCATCGCGGTTGGCACGCCGTTTTTCTACAAGGCTGCCGTGGACGCGTTGGCCGGTGAGGGCCAGCAGGCCGCGTGGATGCTGGCCGCCGGGGCCATCGGCCTGACTGTGGCCTACGGCATGGCGCGGTTGATGAATGTGGGGTTTCAGCAGCTTCGCGATGCGATCTTTGCCAAAGTCGGGCAGCGCGCGCTGCGGTCGCTTGCGTTGGAAACTTTTCAGCACATTCATAAAATGTCCCTGCGCTATCACACCACGCGCAAGACAGGGGGCCTCAGCCGGATCATTGAACGTGGGGTTAAGGGCGTCGATTTCCTGTTGCGCTTTCTGCTCTTTTCCATCGGTCCGCTGATCCTTGAACTTATGCTCATCGGCATCGTGCTCTGGACGCTCTTTGATTTCTGGTATCTTGCCGTCGTGATGGGCGTCATCGCCGCCTATGTCTGGTTCACCTTCAAGGTCACAGAATGGCGTGTGAAGCTGCGCAAGGAGATGAACGACCAGGACACAGATGCCAATCAAAAGGCCATCGATAGCCTACTGAATTTCGAGACGGTGAAATACTTCAACGCTGAGGGCCGCGAGGCCGCGCGCTATGACAGCGCAATGGAAGGCTATGAGAGCGCCGCGCTCAAGACCTCCTATTCGCTGGCCTTCCTCAATTTTGGCCAGAGTTTTCTGATCACAAGCGGCTTGGTCATCGTCATGGTTATGGCCGCCATGGGCGTGCAGAGTGGCGCGCTGACCGTGGGCGACTTCGTTATGGTAAACGCTTACATGATCCAGATCACCATGCCGCTGAACTTTCTGGGTACAGTTTATCGCGAGATCCGGCAGGCTTTGGTTGATATGGGCGAAATGTTCGATTTGTTAGAGCAAGCGCCAGATGTTGAGGATAAAACCGGGGCAAAAAGCCTGAAAATTGAAGGTGGCACGGTTGAGCTGGACGACGTTTTCTTTGGCTATGAGCCTGAAAGACCGATCCTGAAGGGCGTTTCGCTTAAGGTGCCAGCTGGGAAAACCGTGGCCGTGGTCGGCCCCTCTGGTTCCGGTAAATCCACCATCGGGCGTCTCCTCTTTCGCTTCTATGACGTGCAGGACGGGGCCTTGCGCATTGACGGTCAGGATGTGCGCGATGTGACCCAGGACAGCCTGCACGCCGCCATCGGTGTGGTCCCGCAAGACACGGTGCTCTTCAACGACACGGTGGGCTACAACATCGCCTATGGCCGAGACGGCGCCACGCAAGCCGAGATCGAGGAGGCCGCACAGGCTGCGCAAATCCACGAGTTTATTGCCAGTCTGCCACAGGGCTATGACACGCAGGTCGGGGAACGCGGGTTGAAGCTTTCCGGCGGGGAAAAGCAACGCGTCGGCATCGCGCGCACCCTGCTCAAGAACCCCGCGATCCTGCTTCTCGATGAGGCCACCAGCGCGCTCGATACCGAAACCGAGCAGGGCATCCAAGAGGCGCTGAAACTGGCGGGCACAGGCCGCACCGTGATCACCATCGCGCACAGGCTGTCCACCATCTCAGACGCCGATCAGATCGTCGTGCTGGAGGACGGTCATATTGTTGAGCGCGGCACGCATGAGGGGCTCATGGCGCGGGATGGACGCTATGCGAGCCTCTGGCGACGCCAGGCGCGAGAGCGCGATGAGGTGGCGTGAAATTTAGCAAGCGACGGCTTTGAGCCCGAAGCGGACTTTCCAATGTGTTGGTTTTTGAAGTCATTAGCGATTGGTCTGTCGATGTAATCTGTATGTTTGGAAACGAAACAAATTACCTCAAAAACTTATAGATTTCTTCATACTCATTTGAGAGTTGGACGCCAACAACTTCAAAAACATCGTTCACTTTGATGGCCGAAAAAAAGAAATAGACCGTCTCTCTGTTTTCCCCCAAGAAAACGGTGATCAGTGTGACATAGTTTTCGGAGTATTGCTTCCTGTACATGTCAATGCAGGTTGCAGGAACACCTATATATTGTACGAGCAGTACTTTGGTTTCGAGTAGAGTTTCAGCGGTCAGCACTTCTGCTGGATCGGCTTTTTCAAAAAATAAATCGAAATCACCATCCAGAAAGTGTTGCTTCAACTCGGAAAAGATTTCGACATCCTCATCTTGAAGGCAGTCAGCAGATGCTGATTGCGCACCAAGTAGCAGCAGCAATGTCAAAGCTAAGTTTCGCATATTCACATCATCCCAAGTTAAGAAACCCATAGCATTTGTGCCGAACATTCGAAAAGCCCGCTTCGTCCCGCAAACCCGCACATCAAAATCTGCACCTGCCGCTCACCTACTCTGCCGCTCGTACGCCTCCAGGCCCCGGTTCATCTCCATCATCCTTGCCCACCCGATGAATGAACGTCAGGCGCAGAGGCTCAGGATCGGCCTCAATCGCAGGCTCGCGTTCGTCTTCCCAGATCACCTCCGGCAGGCGCTGCCGCTTGGCTTGTCGGGCCAGTGCCCAGTCACGAGCGGCGCGGCTGGTGCGGCCCATGGACAGCTTGGCCAGAAGCTGTGAGGCCCAGAGCACGTAGGTGGTGGCCCAAATGCGCAAGGCCAGCATAGACGGCGTAAAGACAAGCGTCAGAACCGTCGCAATACCAAGGCCAAAGACCACCGCCGTGGCCAGCTGCTTCCACCACAAGGCAGTGGGGCTGTTAAATGTATACCCGCCATCGACAAAGTTGAGGCTGAGCCCGAACATCATCGGCGCAAGACCGGCCATCGTGGTGATTGTGGTCAGCAGCACGGGTCGAATACGCGCCTCCGCCGTGCGCGTGATCGCGTCAATCCGCGGCATGTACTTCGAGTATTCCTGATAGGTATCAATCAGAACGATATTGTTGTTCACCACGATCCCCGCCAAAGCCACGATGCCTGTGCCGGTCATGATGATCGAAAACGGCTGGTTCATTACCAGCATCCCGATCAGAACACCCGTGGTCGACAGGATCACCGCCAAAAGCACCAGCGCGGCGTTATAGATCGAGTTGAACTGCGCCAGCAGGATGATGAACATCAGCCCCAAGGCACCCATAAAGGCCTGCATCAGGAAGGCGCCGGATTCCTCCTGATCCTCGGTATCACCGGTCCATTCCCATTCGATGCCCGCCGGCACCACGCCACTTTCCAGCCATTTGGTGATCTCGGCAATCCGCTCATTGGGGTTCATCAGAACTTCGGTGGTCTCGCCTTTTTCATCCGTGACCGTCGCGGTCAAACCGTCAATCACATCGGCCTTGACGTCGAAATACCGCTTCTGATCCACGCGGTCGATCTGAGCCAGTTTCTGCACCGGCTTGCGGGTGATGAAGTTCGACAGCGGTACAAGCCCATCTGCCGTGCGGATCTTGAGCGTATCCAGCGTCGACAAGAGACGCTCATCCTCGGGCAGGCGCACGCGGATGTCGATTTCCTCATCCGAGCTTGGGATGCGCATCGTACCGATCTGCAGCCCGCGCGTCACAAGCTGTACCATGCCGCCCACGGCGGCCACGTTGGCCCCGTAGCGCCCGGCCTTTTCCACATCGACGTCGATTTGCCAGTCGATACCGGGCAGGGGCAGGGTATCTTCGATCAGTTTCAAACCTTCAGTGTTTTCAAACTGCGCCCTCGCTTCCTGCGTGAAAGCTTGCAACTCGTCCCAGTTGTCGCCCTTGAGCCGCAGGTGCACCGGCTTGGCCGAGGCCGGACCTTGCTCCAATGCGAGAATATCAAACTGGATACCCGGAATCTCACGCAGAGCTTCGGTCAATTCATCCATGGTCCGATTGCCATCGGCACTGTCGTCAATGACACGGCGCTGCACGTCATAGCCAATGATCGGAATTGTGAACCAGGTCTCGTAGGTTGTGGGGCGATCTTCCCACTTGGTGATCTCAAGCTGTACCTGCCCAACGGTATCAAGCGGCGGCGCGGCCCCACCTGTGTTCACGTCCAATCCGCCATCCCCGGCAAAGGCAAAGGCGTTGAGCACGTTGGGATGGGCCAGAACAACCGCTTCGGCCTCGCGCACCAGAGCGTCTTTTTGTTCAATCGACAGGTTGCCCCTGGCGCGAACCTGCACAATGGCATTCTCTGGCTCGGACTCGACAAAGAATTCCACGCCGCGATTGTTGCCCATGTAGTAGAACGTGACTGATCCCACAAAGACGAAAATCGCGCAAAACGCGATCAGCGGCGCAATAGGGTTGGCGGCGATGAGATGGATGAACCAGCCAAAGGGGGTGCGCTGATAGCCTGATTGGATTTTTTCCCGCCGCTCTGGCATGACCCGCGCACCAATTGCGCGACGCACATAGCGCAGACGCCGGAAAACCGCCATAAGGCTGACTAGGAAGGCGATCACACCGGCCAGACCGATGGCCCCGGAGACGACCGCGCAAATTGCCAATGCAAAGACGTTCACAAGGGTTGGCGCAACCGACCCAAGGATACGCGTTGGATCTAGAGCCGCAAATCTTGCGCTGATAGCTTCCATGAAAAACGGCACAGCCGCACCAGCCAGCATGACCGCACCCACAGCGATGGGCAGCAAGAGCAGGTGCCATAGCCAGTGTCCCTTGGCGATCTGGCGAATACGTTCGTCAAACCACCGTTCTGTGCGCCCGGTCACACCGCCCATCACCGGCAGATAGACCAGTGCCACCAAGAGCGAGGCGGACAGCACGAAGATCAGCGTAATTGGCAACATCTGCATGAACTGCCCCGGCACGCCCGGCCAGAAAAGCATCGGAAGAAAGGCACAGAGCGTGGTGGCGGTTGAGCTTACCACCGGCCAGAACATCCGTTTGGCCGCTGCCACATAGGCATGCATCGGGCCTTCGCCCTCCGCGATCTTTTTGTCGGCGTATTCCACCACGACAATGGCGCCGTCGACCAGCATACCCACAGCCAGAATAAGTCCGAACATCACGATGTTTGAGACTGACACGCCCATCACGGCCAAAAGGGCGAAGCAAAGCAGGAACGATGTCGGGATCGCAAAGCCAACCAACAAGGCCGGGCGGATGCCCAACGCCGCCAGCGTTACGATCATCACAAGCGCAATCGCTGTCAGAACGGAGCCTTCCAGCTGGCTCACCATGGACTCGATAATGCGTGACTGATCGTTGGACGTATCGACCTGCACCACGGAGCGTAGTCCCTGAGGCCAGGTTCTTTCGGCCTTTGCCACTTCCTCACGAATGAGTGCAGCGGTATCAATAATGTTGAAGCCTTTGCGTTTGACCACCTGCAACGCCACTGTGGTCTCGCCATTAAACCGTGCCGTACCCGCACGATCCTCAAAAGTCAGGTTAATCTCGGTGAGATCGCCCAGTGTAATGACCCTGTCGCCATTGGTTTTGACCGGCAGATTGTAGATATCGAGCGTTTCGTCGAATGAAGACGGAATTTTGACCGCGAATGACCCCTGACCGCTTTGCACCTCACCGGCGGCAATCAACCGGTTGTTGTTTGTCACCACATTCACCAGCTCATCAGCGGTGATGTTGTAGGCCTCAAGCGCCAGCGGATCGATGATCACCTCGACCATCTCATCGCGATTGCCTGCAATCCCGGCCTCCAGAATCGGATCAAGCGCCTCCAGCCGGTCCTGCAAATCCTTGGCCACCCGCGCCATGGTGCGTTCGGGCACCGGGCCTGAGAGGCTTACGATGATAATGGGAAAGGTGCTGAAATTGATCTCATTGATCGTATAGGTTTCAAACCCGTCCGGAAAATCGGCCTCCGCGGCACTCATCGCGTCGCGCACATCGGCAGTGATCTTGGTCTTGTCCCAGCCAAATTCAAACTCAAGCGCCACCCCGGCATAACCTTCCGAGGCGGTGCCGGTCATTTCCTTGAGCCCGTCAAGATCGGCCAGCTCGGTCTCCATGACCTTCACCAGAAGCTTCTCGCTATCCTCTGCCGAAATGCCGGGGAAGGGGACAGAAACGAAAAGCGCTGGGATCTCGATATCCGGCTCACCTTCCTTTGGCAGGCTGATATAGGCCAACGTGCCTGCCAGAATCGACAGCACAATAAAGGCAATCACCATCCGCGCGCGGGCGGCAGCCCAATCGACGATCCCCGTCATTGGCTAAGCTCCTGAAAGCTCGGTTCAACCGGCACACCATCGCCGACAAATTCCTGCCCGATGATGATCACGTCTGCGGCGTCTGGCAAACCGGTGATCAGCACGCCGGTTGGCGTGTCACGCAAGAGCCTCACAGGTACAAACTCGGCTTGGCTGGTCTGGGTAACCACGCGTACACCCAGCATGCCGTCATCGTTAAGTGTCAGGGCCGATTGCGGCAGCAAATGCGCCTCTTTACCTTCGGCCTCGATGCGAATTTCAGCGGTTTGCCCGTCGCGCAGCAGGTAGTCAGGGTTGGGCACTTCGACCTCAACTCTGAACGTGCGCGTTGTTTCATCAGCAGCGCGGGAGACGAAAACAACCTGGCCCTCGACCTGATCGCGTGACGACAATTCGGCCACCGCTGGCGCGCCACTATTGACCTGGTTGACCTGCGTTTCGTTTACAAATCCAACCAAAACCATAGGGTTCAAGCGGATCACCGTAGCGCAGAGACCCCCGGTTTGCAAAAGGCTGCCCAACTCGGCGGTGTCGCTTTCCAAAAGTCCTGAAAACGGTGCCGAAATGGTCAGATTGTCAATTTCCTTTTCCGCCGATGCCACAGACGCGCGCGCGCTCTCAACGCCCGCATTCGCAGCCTCAATGCCAGCAGCAGCGCTCTCAAGGCCGGACAGAGCAGCTTTTAACGCGGCCTCGGCGCTGACAATTTGCGCCCGCGCGCCTTCAACTTCGGCCTCTGTTTGAGCAACACGTGTCTGCGATGCAAAGCCTTCTTCGCTGAGGCGTGATGCTGCGTTGGAATTGATCTGTGCTTCACGCAGCCGCGCATTGGCCTCAAGCACCCGCGCCCGCGCTTCTTCGACGCTGGCCTCTGCCGACGGCACTTGCGCCTCCGCTGACGGCACGCGCGCGCGCGCTTCGGCCAGCCGTGCTACCGCCTCGGCAAGTGTGGCTTCGCGTGTGCCTGGCCCCAAACGGCACAGAATTTCACCCTCTTCGACAAAAGATCCCTTTTTTAAAGGGTTGGAAACCACTTCGCCGGTGGTTTGTGCCAAAAGCTCGACCTGACGGTCGGCTTCGGTCTGGCCGCGCACCACTACTGAAGTATCCACACGCCGCGCTGTGGACCTTACAGCTACAACGCGCACCTTTGTTGCGTCTGGTTTGCCTTCCGTCGGCGTCTCTTCGCCGTCGGTCGCCGCCTCGGAGGAGCTGTCCGCCGCAAAAAGCGTAGCAATCTGATCGCGTTCAAGGACAAACCCGTAAATCAGGGCCCCGACAATGATGGCTGCAAAGATCGAAAACAAACGCATTTTTACTCTTTCTGCGCGACTTTGGCCTGCCTACGGCATTAGCTTGATTGATAATAGACTTAAGTATTTACATTCTACGGTAAACTGTATGGTTCAGATTATATATTCTCCTATGTGTGTTCAAGGCCCAGCCTTGCGCATCTGACTATGTTGTGACCAGCCCCTCTTGGCAGGGCTCTGGCAAGACGTTAAGAGACACCAAAGGTCAAAGGGCGAGCCTGTGAGTAACACTGACAGTTTTATTGAAGAAGTGGCCGAAGAAGTCCGGCGTGACAAGCTGTTCAAGCTGCTCAAGCGTTATGGCTGGATTGCTGTCGCTGCTGTGCTTTTGCTGGTCGGGGCAACTGCTTGGAACGAATGGAATAAATCACAACAGCGCCAAGCCGCTCAGGCACTGGGTGATCAGGTTTTAAACGCGCTGGAAAGTGATGATCGCGCCGAGCGTGCTGCGGCTCTTGCCGCAATTGAGACACCAGAGGGTGGCGCGCGAGGCATTCTGGGGCTTCTGGCCGCCAGCGAAGCAGGGACCGACGCCCCCGAAGAAGCCGCGGCGCAACTCCTCGCTTTGGCCGATGATCCAAATGTTCCGCAGGTTTATCGGCAGATTGCAGTGCTTAAGGCCATCGCCTTGCCGGACAACGGGTTAAGCGCGGAAGATCGCCGCTCAAGGCTGGATGGGCTTTTGCCAGGTGGCGGCCTTGTACGCCTTCTGGCCGACGA
Organism: Roseovarius sp. W115; assembly: GCF_032842945.2. NCBI lineage: Bacteria > Pseudomonadati > Pseudomonadota > Alphaproteobacteria > Rhodobacterales > Roseobacteraceae > Roseovarius > Roseovarius rhodophyticola. Next base: position 249,731 of record NZ_CP146606.1, on the reverse strand, counting down.
ACAACTGGCCTACCTCGACATTGAGGCAGGAAATAATGATGCCGCACTGGACCGCTTGCGTCAGATCGGCGAAAGTGCCGAAGCGACGATTGGCCTTCGCCAACGCGCCGCACAGATGGTCGTGGCCTTGGGAGGGGAGTTAACGCAGGCACCTGCGCTCCCGGAATCGGGTCAGGACGACGGCAACTAAAACGGATAACTGCGCCTGCGCGACATTGCGCGGCGTGACGCGAATATGACGGGGGCTTCGGCATTGGTTTCAGCAGCACGCATTTTGGGTCTGAGCGCCATATGTCTTGTGGCGGCATGTAGTGAAAAAGAAACGGTATTGGTCGGCGAGCGTGAAGACATTCGTTCGGTCCTGACCAACGATAGTGGCGAAACGATTCTGGCGTCGCAGGTCGAGACCGGGGTCATCCCGCCGCTCAACTTACCTGCAACACGTGCCAACACTGAGTGGACCCAGGGCATTTCAAGCCCGTCCACCCGCGTGGCACATCCCGCGCTGAGCGCCACACCGCGCTCACTCTGGTCTGTAAATATCGGCACAGGCGATGGACGCCGAGGCCGTATCACGGCTGACCCCGTTGTCGGTGGTGGCCGGATTTATACCCTTGATTCCCAAGCGCTCGTGTCGGCGGTTTCCACCTCTGGTCAAGTCCTATGGAGCCAGGACCTGACGCCAGCGAATGACAGTTCAACTGAGGCAAGCGGCGGTGGATTGGCTTATGCCGATGGGCGCCTCTATGTCTCATCCGGCTTCGGCACCTTGACGGTGCTCGACGCGCAAACAGGTGCTCAGGTTTGGCAACAACGCTTGCGCGCCACTGGCTCCGGGAGCCCAAGTGTGGCGGGCGATCTGGTGTATGTCGTCGCAGGCGATGAGCTGGCCTGGGCGTTGGAGCGTGATACGGGGCGCATCCGCTGGCAGCTGTCCGCGTCGCCCGACATCAAGAACGTCATCGGCGCACCGTCCCCTGCGGTCTCTGACAAATTTGTAATTTTCGCCTTTGGATCCGGCGAAGTTCAGGGCGCATTCAGAAAAGGCGGTTTGCGGCGCTGGGACTCGCAAATTGCTGGCCAGCGTCAGGGTTTCGCGACCGCACTTATTGGCGATATCACTGGCGATCCGGTGATTGATGGCGAACGCGTTTATGTGGGCAACCACTCTGGCCGCACCGTGGCTTTGAGCCTTGGCAACGGCGAACGCTTGTGGACTGCCCCTGATGGGCCGCTTTCACCTATCTGGCCTGCAGGCGATTCAATTTTCATGGTCTCAGACCGCAACGAGCTTTTGCGCTTGTCAGCTGAAACAGGACAGCGCATCTGGGCGCGGTCTTTGCCGTTCTTCACCAAGAACAAGCCGAAGCGACAAAACGAGATCTTTGCCCATCACGGCCCCATCATCGCCAGCGGGCGCCTGATTGTGGCCTCAAATGATGGCCTTTTGCGCTTCTTTGACCCGACAAATGGCGCGCCTTTGGGCGAGGTTCAGATGCCGGGCGGGGCGACCACCAACCCGGTGGTCGCGGGCAACACGCTCTATATCGTGTCCTCCAAAGGTCAGCTTATGGCCTTCCGCTAGGGCCTTTTGAACATATTTTTCGGCGCTGAACCCGCCGGGCGCGGAGCCTTAAAGAGATGAGTTTCACCCTTGCCATTGTGGGCCGCCCGAATGTGGGAAAGTCCACCCTTTTCAACCGATTGGTAGGCAAGCGCCTAGCCTTGGTTGACAATCAGCCGGGTGTCACGCGCGATTTGCGCGAAGGTGAGGCGCGTTTGGGTGATTTGCGCTTTACTGTGATTGACACGGCAGGTCTGGAAGATGCCACAGACGACTCGCTTCAGGGGCGGATGCGCCGCCTGACCGAGCGCGCGGTGGATATGGCTGATGTCTGTCTGTTCCTGATTGATGCCCGTGCCGGGGTGACGCCCGTGGATGAGATGTTTGCTGACATCCTGCGCAAGCGGTCGGCGCATGTCTTTGTGGCGGCCAACAAATCCGAAGGGTTCGCCGCCGATGCCGGTGTGATCGAGGCGTTTGGACTGGGTCTGGGCGAGCCCATCCGCCTTTCGGCTGAACATGGTGAGGGCATGAATGATCTCTACAGCGCCCTCATGCCTCTGGCCGATCAATTTACCAAACGCACGGAATCCGAAGCACCGGAGACAGATGTCTCGCTTGACGAAGAAGATGACACCGGCATTCGCAAACCCACCAAATCCAAGCCCCTCCAGGTGGCTGTGGTCGGGCGGCCCAATGCGGGAAAATCCACGCTGATCAACAAGATACTGGGCGAAGATCGCCTTCTGACCGGGCCGGAGGCCGGGATCACCCGGGACGCCATCTCGCTTCAAATGGATTGGGATGGCCTGCCGGTTCGGATCTTTGACACCGCGGGCATGCGCAAAAAGGCCAAGGTGCAGGACAAGGTTGAGAAACTCTCGGTCTCCGACGGCCTGCGCGCCGTGAAATTTGCCGAAGTGGTGGTCGTGCTCTTGGATGCCGCCATTCCTTTTGAACAACAGGACCTGCGCATCGCCGATCTGGCTGAGCGCGAAGGGAGGGCTGTGGTGGTGGCGGTGAACAAATGGGATATCGAGAACGAAAAACAGCAAAAACTGCGTGATCTCAAAGAAGCTTTTGATCGCCTCTTGCCACAACTCAGAGGCGCGCCGCTCATCACCGTGTCGGCCAAGACGGGCCGGGGTCTCGACCGTCTGCGCGCGGCTGTCGAAAAAGCCTATGATGTCTGGAACCGTCGCGTGACCACGGCACAGCTCAACCGCTGGCTCACTGGCATGCTTGAGGCACACCCGCCCCCTGCGCCAGGCGGTAGACGCATCAAGCTGCGGTATATGACCCAGGCCAAGACCCGCCCGCCGGGATTTGTCGTCATGTGCTCGCATCCTGACAAGATGGCCGAGAGCTATTCTCGTTATCTTGTCAATGGCTTGCGAGAAGATTTTGACATGCCAGGCACGCCCATTCGCCTGACAATGCGGTCGCAATCGGACAAAAACCCTTACAAAGAACGCAAGAAATCCACGCCCTCGCGCCTGCGCAAACACTTGTCGAAAAAAACGCCGCGCAGTTAGAATTGGCGGAGTTGCGCGGAAGCGCGCCGCGCCCCTTGTTTTCGCGGAAATTCTTCCACATTCTTGGGAAAGAGCATGACGGATCGCCGATATCTGGCGATCTCTCTGCCCGGGGGTGCATTGGACAATGACTTTACGCGACTATTTGAAAGACTATTCCCATAAATCAGATGTCATGGGCTGGACGAGTTTTTTATGCTCTCTGGCGGCCTATTTTGCCGCGCTCATCATCGCCAGCCTTGCCTGGCCCGCCTGGTGGATCAGCCTGCCGTTGATTGTGATCCTCGCCTTTGCCTCGGTGCGCCTTTACGTGCTGCAGCATGATTGCGGGCATCATTCACTTTTCGCCACCAAGCCGCTTAACGATATCGCAGGCTACATCCTGTCAATCTTTTCACTGACGCCATTTCGCGTCATGCAGTACAACCACAATCAACATCACGCCTATCTCGGCAATCTCGAACACCGCGAGACGACCGAGGTCTACACCATGACCCTGCGCGAATGGCAGGAGGCGGGGTTTTGGACGCGCCTGTGGTATCGCACCTACCGCAATCCGGCCGTGATGCTGTCTTTGGGCGGGATTTACACCTATTTCATCGCCTATCGCTGGCCGAAAAACACACTGAAAGTCGGTGTTTGGGGCGTGATTGCACATAACCTGATGCTGGTGGTGTGGATTTATGCCGTCTGGGCCACGTTAGGCGTCACCGGCCTTGCCGTATTGGGCAGCAGCGCGGTGGTCGCAGGCATCATTGGCGTCTTCCTCGTCTACCTGCAGCACAATTTTGAAGAGACCTACTGGGATCGCAAACCCGATCTTGATTTCCGCAAGGCCACGCTGGAAGGGTCCTCCAGTCTCGATCTGGGCCATTGGTGGGACATCGGCACCGGCAACATCGCCTATCACGATCTGCACCACTATAATCCGGCAATCCCGTCCTATCGGCTGCGCTATGCCCAGAAGAACCTGCCCGATGAATTGCGCGTGCACGACGAAATCCGCTGGCCACAAGCCATCGCCAGCTTCCGGCTCAAGCTCTGGGACGAAGAGACCGAACGCCTGGTGCCGTTTCCCAAAGCGCGGGCAGGGGGCGTGGTGCCTGCGGAATAAGCAAGCCCCAGTCCCGGACCTGATCCGGGACCTCTTGGTCTTTAGGCGGTGTCCGCCCCGTATATCCAACAATGGAAAAGCCGGGGTGAACCCCGGGCTACAACTTTCGTCCCGTTGGCGCGGTCTTAGGAGGAATGACCGGTTTGAGCCCGGAGCCGTCGGTTCGATTGGCTAAGGTATTCTTGACAGGCGCAAGGAGAATGTCTGATCTAATAGCACATTGTGCAGACTGATCTGGATGGGACTTTAGGGTGGTTTTTTCTGATAAGACCGAGGGCGTAGAGGAGCAGATTATCGACCTGTTTGCCGCGACGTTTACCGCTTCTGAAGGTGCTGACGAAGGTGCCTTGATCGGCAACCTCGTTAGTAACCTGTTGAGCAGCACTCCACATGAAGACATCTATGTCTTTACTGCTCATGACCGCGGGGAAATCATTGCCGGGGCAATTTTTTCCCGCCTCATCTACAAAGACGATCCTCGTTCAGTTTTCATCCTATCCCCGATGGCCGTTGTGACCGATCGGCATGGGCAGGGGATTGGGCAAGGTCTCCTGAAGCACGCATTGGCTGTGCTGCGTGACAACGGCGTTTCTGTGGCGATTACCTACGGTGACCCCGCATTTTATGGTAAGGTAGGGTTCCTTCCCCTCGACGAAGGCACTGCCGCGGCACCCTTGCCACTTAGTTTTCCTATGGGGTGGATTGGTCAGTCACTGTCGGAAGAGCCATTGCACGCTCTAAAGGGGAAATGCACTTGTGTTGCTGCTTTGAACGACCCGGCCATTTGGTGAAAGCGCTTACCGCCAACATACATACTGATCGAATTCACACTTTGTCCGCAAAGCAGACAAAATCAAACCCTCACCCCAAAGCCCCATCCGCCATCAACCGCGTCTTGCCGCGCAGATAGGGATGCAGCACGTCTGGCAGCTCCACAGACCCATCGGCCTGTTGTCCGTTCTCCAGCACCGCAATCAGACACCGGCCCACGGCCAATCCAGACCCGTTCAGGGTATGTACAAACTGTGGCTTGCCGCCATCGGCTGGCTTGAACCGGCCATTCATCCGCCGGGCCTGAAAATCGCCGCACACAGATACTGACGAAATCTCGCGATAGGTGTTCTGACCCGGCAGCCACACCTCGATGTCATGCGTCTTACGCGCGCCAAAGCCCATGTCGCCGGTGCAAAGAACAATCGTGCGGTAAGGCAGACCAAGCTTTTCCAGAATGCCCTCGGCACAGCGCGTCATGCGTTCATGTTCATCCAAAGACCGGTCAGGATGTGTGATCGACACCATCTCGACCTTCTCAAACTGGTGCTGACGCAACATGCCCGACGTGTCCTTGCCGGCACTTCCCGCCTCAGAGCGGAAACACTGCGTATGCGCCACATAGCGGCGGGGCAGGTATCCTTCCTCCACCACGCTGTCATGCACGATATTGGTCAGCGTCACCTCGGCGGTCGGCACCAGCCACCAGCCATTGGTGGTCTCATAGGAATCCTCACCGAACTTCGGCAGCTGCCCGGTGCCATACATCATCTCGGGCCGCACCAGCACGGGCGTCCAGGTCTCGGAGAGCCCGTTTTCCTCCACATGCGTGTCGATCATGAACTGCGCCAGCGCCCGGTGAATGCGCACCACACCACCCGACATGACGACGAAACGTGATCCGCTGAGCTTTGCCGCAGTCTCGAAATCCATACCCGGCTTCACGCCTTCGATCTCAAAATGCTCGCGCGCATCAAAATCAAACGCGCGCGGCGTGCCCCAGCGTTTGATCTCGACATTATCGTCCTCGTCCTCGCCATCGGGCACATCATCAAGTGCCAGGTTCGGCAGGCCCATGAGCAGATCGGTCAATTCCTGATCCAGCGCCTTGGCCTCGGTCTGCATGGCCGCGACTTCCGCCTTTTTCTCGCCCACAAGTGCGCGCAGCCGCTCAAACTCGGCCTCGTCGCCCTTGGCCTTGGCCGCGCCCACCTCCTTGGCGGCCTTGTTCTGATCGGCCTGCGCTGTTTCGGCGGCGAGGATTTTAGCGCGCCGTGCCTCGTCAACCTTCAGGATGTCCACTGACGCCCCCGACACCCCACGCCGCGCCATGGCCGCATCAAAGGCTTCAGGGTTTTCGCGAATGGCACGAATGTCATGCATCGGTCAGGTCCTTGGTTGGCTCGTGAATCGTCTGGCACCTGATAAACAACTATCGCAGAGATGTAACCAGTCGATTATCGCGCGCCACGCCATTTGCACCGACGTGATACCGACGCAATACCGACGTGATACCGACGCGCCTTTCCGCCTTGCAAATGTGCGGCACCAGACATAGGTTCCCGCCAATTCGCGGGGGCGCCCGCGGCCCCCGAATAAGGATAATTTTCGCATGGAAGCTTTCGCCCAGTTTGTCCCGCTCATCCTGATCTTCGCGATCATGTGGTTCCTTCTGATCCGTCCCCAGCAGAAAAAGCTGAAAGAGCATCAGGCCATGGTGGCGGCCCTGCGGCGTGGCGATCAGGTGGTGACGCAAGGCGGTCTCATCGGCAAGGTCACCAAGGTGAAAGAGGCCGAAGAGGTTGAGGTCGAGATTGCCGATGGCGTCCGGGTGCGGGTGGTCAAACAGACAATCGCCCAAGTGCTCTCCAAAACCGAGCCTGCCGAAGGGTGATCTGACCCTGTCACGGAACCCTCTCTATCCTTTTGAAAAGGCATTATAATGCTGCAAATTGACCTCTGGAAGCGCGTGGTGATTTGGGGCTTGGTGGCGCTTGGGCTGCTGCTGGCCTCGCCCAATGGGTTCTACACAAAGGTCGAGACGCATAACGACGCCATGGTCGCCCTCGAACAGGGCGCGACGGGAGCAGAGCTTGAGGCACAGGCAGCCAGCTGGCCAAGCTGGATGCCATCGGGTCTTGTCAATCTTGGGCTTGATCTGCGCGGTGGCGCGCACCTTTTGGCTGAGGTGCAGGTCGAGGATGTCTACCAGGCCCGGATCGAGGCCATGTGGCCGGAAATACGGGACTTGTTGCGTGAGGAGCGCGGCCGTGTCGGCCCCATCCGCTTGCAACCTACGGACACTGCGGAACTGCGCGTGCGTCTCGTCGAAAAGCCCGAGGAGATCGAATATGCAGCCGGTCTTGTTCGTGGTCTTGCGCAACCCATTTTTGACCCGCTTTCCGGTGTGTCCTCAAGCGATATCGACGTTGATGTCGCAGGCGACACAATCGTTGTCACGCTGAGCGAAGCCGAGCGGCAGGCCAGCGATGAGCAAACCGTGCGCACCGCGCGCGAAATCATTGAACGCCGCATCAACGAGATGGGCACGCGAGAGCCGACCATCCAGCGCCAAGGCGCGGATCGTATCCTTATACAGGTTCCCGGCGTGGGCAGTGCGGCGGAACTCAAAGAGATCATCGGCACCACCGCGCAGCTGACATTCCAGCCTGTCGTGGGCCGGACGGGCGATCCCAGTGATCCGCCCGGCGCGGGCAATGAAATCCTGCCGTCCCTGGACGAAGAGGGGGTCTTTTACATCGTCGAACGCGCTGCTGTGGTCACTGGTGAAGAACTGGTCGACGCGCAGCCGGATTTTGACCAAAACGGTCTGCCTGCAGTCTCTTTCCGCTTTAACCCGGCGGGTGGCCGCAAATTTGGTGACTACACCGCCGCCAATATCGGCAGCCCCTTTGCGATTGTGCTCGACAACGAGGTGATCAGCGCGCCGGTCATCCAGAGCCATATTCCCGGCGGCACCGGTATTATCACTGGTCGGTTCACGGTTGAGGACAGCACCAACCTTGCCGTGCTTTTGAGGGCAGGGGCCTTGCCTGCGGAACTGGAATTTCTCGAAGAACGCACCGTCGGGCCGGAACTAGGGGCCGATAGCATCGAAGCGGGTAAGATCGCCAGCATCGTCGCTTTCGGCCTCGTGTTGGCCTTTATGTGGGCGAGCTATGGTCTCTTTGGTCTCTTTGCCAATATCGCGCTTTTGATCAACGTGGGTCTTATATTCGGCTTGCTAAGCCTTATTGGTGCTACGCTGACACTACCCGGTATTGCTGGCATCGTGCTGACCATCGGGATGGCGGTGGATGCCAATGTGCTTGTCTTTGAGCGCATCCGCGAGGAACTCAAAACCGCCAAAGGCCCGGCGCGTGCCATCGAGTTGGGCTATGAAAAAGCACTCAGCGCCATTACCGACGCCAACATCACCACGTTCATTACGGCGCTGATCCTCTATGCCATGGGCTCTGGCCCCGTGCGAGGCTTTGCCATCACGCTGGGTCTGGGGATCATCACGTCGGTCTTTACGGCGATCTTCGTCACGCGCCTGATCGTGATCATCTGGTTTGAGCGCAAACGCCCCAAGACTGTGCTTCAGGGCCGCGCCCTGCGTCTTGTGCCGAAAGAAACCAGCATCGATTTCTTCAAGCGCTGGAAAATGTCACTGGGCCTTTCGGGCGTGTTCATCATCGTGGCGGTGATCTCATTCTTCCTGCAAGGTCTGAACTTCGGCATCGATTTCCGGGGCGGCACCACGATCCGGACCGAAAGCGCGCAAACCGTCGATATCGGCCAATATCGCGACGCGATCACACAGCTGGAGTTAGGCGATGTGTCGATTACCGAGATTTTTGATCCGACGTTCGGTCCGGATAAAAATGTCGCGATGATCCGTATTCAGGCACAGGAAGGCGAAGAAGCTGTCACGCCGGAAGTTATCCGATCCGTGGAGGCGGCACTTCAAGAGGTCGTCCCTGACCTGAAATTCACTGCAGTGGATAGCGTTGGGCCAAAAGTATCCGGCGAACTTATTCAAACCGCGGTCATCGCCGTGCTGCTCGCGATTGCGGCGGTGTTGGTCTATATCTGGCTCAGGTTTGAGTGGCAGTTTGCGGTGGGCGCGGTGCTTGCTCTTGTGCATGATGTGTGGCTGACCATAGGCATATTCTCAGAGCTGCAAATTCAGTTTGACCTCGCCATCATCGCCGCCCTTCTGACGATTGTGGGTTATTCGCTCAACGACACGGTGGTCGTTTTTGACCGGGTGCGAGAGAACCTGCGCAAGTACAAGAAAAAAGACCTCTCCGAGGTGCTCAATATCTCGATCAATGAAACGCTCAGCCGGACTGTCATGACCTCGGTCACCACGCTTCTGGCGTTGATGGCACTTTACGTGTTGGGAGGCGACGTGATCCGGGGCTTTGTCTTTGCGATGATATGGGGCGTGATCGTGGGGACCTATTCCTCGATCTTCGTGGCCAGTGCGGTGCTTCTCTGGTTGGGGGTCAAGCGCGACTGGTCCAAACCCGATACCACCGCAGGCACGCAGTTCGCCAACGTAGATGCCTGAGCTTTGGTCTCAGGCCCTGGCACAGCCGGGGCTGATCTGGCTCTTGGGTGCGGCACTGGCCGCAGGGCTTGTGCGGGGGTTCTCGGGATTTGGCACGGCGATGGTGTACCTGCCGGTGGCTGGCACGTTCCTGGGCCCTTTTGCCGCCCTCACCACGCTTTTGGTGATGGATCTTTTCGGGCCGCTGCCCAATGTGCCCCGGGCGCTGAGGGATCGCCATCCGGGCGATATGTCCCGACTTGTCCTGGGATTGGTCATTGCCTTGCCAATCGGTGTTCTCGTCCTCGCGCAAGTGCCAGCGGAGGCCTTTCGGTACGCCGTTTCACTCATTGCATTGGCCCTCCTTGTATTGCTCATATCCGGCTACCGCTATCGCGGTGCGCTCACCCCACGCCTGATCACCGGCACAGGTATGCTGGGCGGTTTTCTGGGCGGCTCGACGGGTTTGCCCGGTCCACCTGTTATCATGCTCTACATGGCCAGCACCCATCCCGCTCATGTGGTGCGCGCGACGCTTATGCTCTACCTCGTAGCGGTCGACCTGCTCATGCTGGGGGTCTTCTGGCTTTATGATCGGCTCGAGCCGGGCAACCTCGTGCTGGGCTTTTGCGTTATGGTGCCCTATCTTTTGGGCAACATTCTGGGCGGCTGGCTGTTCCGTCCGGGACAGGAAAAAATCTACCGCGGCATCGCCTATTTGGTCATTGCGCTCTCTGCCATCATAGGCCTGCCATTCTGGGGAGGATAAACCACATGCGCCTCAGCGAAGTGACGTTCACCGATGCCCAACCCATCGACGGCTACGGTCCGGGGTTCTTTCGCGTCGGCGGTGAGGTGGCCAAAGCGCCTGTTTGTGTCCACCCTGGCGGCACGTTTGACTGGGGTGGGTACGAAGATACCGCGTCGTTGCTGACGCTCAAAGATGAGATCGACGTGCTCTTTATTGGTACGGGCGCAGAGACCGCCCACGTGCCCACTGCCTTTCGCGAGGCCATCGAGGCCGCAGGCATAGGGGTCGAACCCATGAACTCCCCCGCCGCAGCCCGCACCTACAACGTGCTCGTCTCCGAAGGCCGCCGGGTCGCCGCGGCGCTTTTGGGGGTTTGAGGAGTTACCTACATCATTGGTTCGCGTTGCGCGTGCGCTGTTTTGCTTCGAATTGCTCCCAAACAAACATGCGTCCCTTCTGGCGCGCATCTGCCAGCCACATTTTCTTGCGCGCATCTGGAACTTCCAGCCTGCGGTAACACCCGCCAGAATATTTTGCCCAGTCTATCGCCAATCCACATTTCACCATTTCCGCAGAAAGGTCTCGCCCGTCTTCAAGATAACAGCGCGCCACGGTTCGCCCGTAGTGGTCGATCTCGGTGACTTCGGCGCGTATGGTGTGGCCTTTGCACAATGCGACAAGCGCCCATTTGGCCTTGATCCCATAGGGATGGTTCATTTCCGGCGCATCAACACCAAAGAGACGTATCTGGGTCTTCTGGATGACAACAGTATCACCATCGACGATATAGGCCCGTCCTTTGATGACACGTGCCTTGGTAACGGGCTTGGCGCTTTGGGGGTCGAACGTCGCATGCCGCCCAGGAGCACGAAGCTTGGGCAGGTCTTCTGTTGTTGCGGGTTCTTCCCTGGGCGCTGTCTTCTCGCCAAAATCACCGCACATCTTATATGCAGTGGCGACCGCCCCGATGAGCAACAACAAAAGCAGAACCGCGCCTTCCACGTCCAATAGCCCTTTTGTTCAAACAGAGGTGTCAATCACCTCGGCACTACATCTAAAGTTGAAAAACCAATGATGGCATTGTCTTAGATCAATGTGTTGATAGTTTGGCGCAGCGTATCTGTAGGCCCGATATGAGATGTCCAACTATGCCCAATGCCAACAAAGGAACGATCTTTCGGCGCGTCATCCTTTCAGCTATGGACGTTTCATGAGCCTGACCGTCCAAAACCTCAGCATCACCCGTGGCGGTATTCGCGTGCTCGAAGGTGTGAGTTTTTCGCTGTCGCCCGGCGAAGCGTTGGTGCTGCGGGGACCCAATGGGATTGGCAAGACGACGCTTTTGCGCACCATCGCAGGGTTGCAGCCGCCGCTTGAGGGGCAGGTCGACGCGGCCCCGGATACGCTGGTCTATGCTGGGCATGCGGATGGGTTGAAATCCACGCTGACGGTCGAGGAAAATCTCGAGTTTTGGGCGCAGATTTTTGGGCAGAACGACATTGCCTCGGCCATGAACGCTTTTGATCTCAATGCTTTGCGCAGCCGTCCGGCGGGGCTTCTCTCCGCGGGGCAGAAACGTCGCCTTGGGCTTGCACGGCTTTTGGTCACGGGGCGGCCCATCTGGGTGCTGGACGAACCGACCGTATCGCTTGATGTGCGTGCGGTTGAGATGTTCGCCGAAGTCATTCGCACTCATCTGGGAAAGGGCGGCTCAGCACTTTTGGCCACGCATATCGACCTAGGGCTTGATGAGGCGAAGACGCTGGATGTCACACCGTTCCGCGCCAGTGCAGCGCAGCTCGATGAGTTTGACGAGGCCTTCCTGTGAAGGCGCTGCTGTTACGTGACATACGGCTGGCAATCCGGGCTGGGGGCGGATTTGGCCTGGGTCTCGCGTTTTTCCTGATCGTCGTCGTGCTGGTGCCCTTTGGGGTCGGCCCGCAATCGGAACTTTTGTCGCGTATCGCGGCGGGCACGCTCTGGATCGGTGCGCTTCTTGCGTGCCTGTTGTCGCTCGATCGCATTTTTGCGCTCGACTGGGAGGACGGCTCGCTGGATCTTCTGGCCACCGCGCCTTTGCCAATGGAGGCCATCGCCGCCATCAAGGCGCTGGCGCATTGGTTAACCACCGGCCTGCCTTTGGTCTTGGCCGCACCGATTCTGGCGGTTCTTTTGAACTTGCCTGCAGCCGGATACGGCCCTCTGATCCTGTCGCTTTTGCTGGGCACACCGGCGCTGAGCATGATCGGCACATTTGGCGCGGCACTTACCGTGGGGCTAAAACGCGGTGGACTGCTTCTCAGCCTGCTTGTTTTACCGCTTTATGTCCCCACATTGATCTTTGGTGCCGAGGCGGCGCGGCGCGGGGTGGACGGGTTTGACACAACCACACCCATGCTGATGCTGGCGGGGATCACCTGCGGCACCATCGCGCTTTTGCCTTTTGCCGCGGCTGCGGTATTGAGAGTTAACCTGCGCTGAGAAAGAAGGGGAGGAGAACCCGTGGCGTCACTTTGGGAATATGCGAATCCCAAGAAGTTCATCGACACGACCAGCCGGTTTATACCATGGCTGTTCGGATCGGCGCTGATCTGTCTTGTGACAGGCCTCACCTGGGGCTTTTTCTTTACGCCTGATGACTTCCGGCAGGGCAGCACAGTCAAGATAATCTACCTGCACGTGCCCTCGGCGCTGATGGCGATCAACGCCTGGCTGATGATGCTGGTGGCCTCGCTCATCTGGATCGTGCGCCGCCATCACGTGAGCGCCTTGGCCGCCCGCGCCGCAGCACCTGTAGGCATGGTCATGACGCTGATTGCTCTGGCCACCGGGGCGATCTGGGGTCAACCGATGTGGGGCACCTGGTGGGCCTGGGATCCAAGGCTCACGTCCTTTTTAATCCTGTTTCTTTTTTATCTGGGCTATATCGCGCTTTGGGAAGCGATTGAGAATGACGATACCGCGGCGGATCTGACATCGATCCTGTGTCTTGTCGGATCTGTCTTTGCACTTCTGAGCCGTTATGCGGTGAATTTCTGGAACCAGGGGTTACACCAGGGGGCATCTTTGAGCCTGGATAAGGAAGAGAATGTGCATGACGTTTTCTATCACCCGCTGCTCATCTGCATTGCGGGGTTTGTGCTCTTGTTTGTTGCCTTGGTCTTCCTGCGCACCCAGACCGAAATTCGCGCGCGGCGGATGCGGGCGCTCATGGCGCGTGAGAGGCTGACCGCATGATCCCTGATCTTGGCAAATACGCCGATGCGGTGATGTCGGCCTATGCGGTGTCGCTTTTGCTGCTGGTGTTGCTCGTCATTGTCAGCTGGCGGCGGGCTGGGAAAGTCAAAAAAGACCTCGAAGAGATTGAAGGTAAAGGACAATCAGATGGCTAAAGTATCCCCATTGATGATCGCGCCACCCGTTATCTTCATGCTTCTGGCCGGAGTGTTCTTTGTCGGAATGCAGCGCGAGAATCCCAATGAACTGCCGTCGGCCTTTGAAGGGCGCGAAGCGCCCGTCGTTGCACTGGAGCAGCTGGCGCAAAAGCCGCTCTTTGATGATGCAACTCTGCGCGAAGATGGCGTCAAACTGGTAAATTTCTGGGCCAGCTGGTGCGCGCCGTGTCGAGTGGAACATCCGCATCTCACTTCATTGGCCGAAGAAGGCATCACCATTTACGGTGTGAACTACAAAGATGATTCCAGCAATGCACTGGGCTTTTTGGAAGAGCTGGGAGATCCCTATGCCGGAATAGGCGCCGATGCCGCTGGACGCATGGGGCTAGATTGGGGGCTGTACGGTGTGCCAGAGACCTATGTCATTAATGGTGATGGTGAGATTGTGCTGCGCTTTGCGGGTCCGATCACAGAACGGGTGATGGACAGCGAAATTCGCCCGGCCATCGAACGCGCCAAGAACTGATCAGCGCGTCGGCTGGCAGTGGCCCGCAGCAGGAACTTCGTTGACAGCACAGGCATTGGCGTCTTGCGCGCCGCTTGTGGCGCCTATCAAGGCCACGCAGCACAGGATAAGAACTTGTGAGGCGATCAGAAATGTACGCATGTCTTCGGTCTTTCATAAGATGTCTTAACAATGTGATGTATAATCTGGGGTCTGCGAGGGGAAAAACGAAGTCAGGAAACCCCTACCTTTTGGGCATTTCACGCGCATTTGAGACAAACGCGATGTTGCGTGACCAACTTGCACTCTCTTGCGCAGACTGTACGGGGTTGCTATCTGCGCAAGACTTATCCGATTGTTTTGATCGGGAAACCGGAGAAGACCAAGTTGCAAGACACCGCGCCTCGGCTTGAGACCAAGCATCTGATGCGTCGCTATGAGGGGCGCGTTGTGGTGGATGATGTCTCGCTTGAGGTGCAGCCGGGGCAGGTGACGTGTCTGTTAGGTCCATCTGGGTGCGGCAAATCCACAACCTTGCGTATGATTGCAGGCGTCGAGATGCAGGACTCGGGCGAGATCTGGGTCGATGGCAATTTGGTGTGCGACACGGTGTTCCGCATCCCGCCTGAGCGGCGAAACATTGGGCTCATGTTCCAGGATTTCGCGCTCTTTCCGCATCTGCGCGTGGGCGAGAACGTGGCGTTTGGCCTGAGCGGCAACAAGGCGGCGAAGGACAAACGCATCGGAGAGCTTTTGGAACGCGTGGGGCTGGCGGGCTATGCCGCCAAGTTTCCGCATGAATTGTCTGGTGGAGAGCAACAGCGCGTGGCGCTGGCGCGGGCTTTGGCGCCGCGCCCGCGGATCATGCTCATGGATGAGCCGTTCTCCGGGCTTGATAACCGCTTACGCGATGGAATTCGTGATGAGACGCTAGAGGTCCTGCGTGAAGCGGATACAGCTGTTTTGCTGGTCACGCACGAACCAGAAGAGGCGATGCGTATGGCTGACAATATCGCGCTTATGCGCCATGGCCGGATCGTGCAGCAAGGCGCGCCTTACAATATCTTCAACGCGCCAGCCGATCGTGACGCTGTTGCGTTTTTCAGCGATGTGAACGTGGTGCGCGCCGAAGTGTCGGGCGCTCTGGCCCAAACCCCCTTTGGTCAGTTTCTCGCCCCTGGCATCGCTGATGGGCAATCGGTGGATATTGTTGTGCGCCCACAGCATGTCAAAATCGACTTTGACCGCAACGGGGTCGGCCCATCCCCCACGATCAGCGATGGGACCGCTGTGCGTGGTGTTGTGGAACGCGCGCGGTTCATGGGGTCCGAAAGCCTGGTCGAATTTCGAATGGAACATGATCGGTCAATCTTCAAGGCGACGGTGCCAGCGGTGTTTCTACCCAAGCAAGGCACGCCGCTTTGGCTGATGATCCGGCGCGACAAGTGTTTTCTGTTTGAAGTGGACTAGCGCGGGCGCGTCACGATCAATGGCTTAACCTGCGTCTTGGTCTTCCTCTTCGGGGATTTCCAGGGTGATTTCTCCGTTCGCTTCCAGCTGCCGGATGGCATTGATGACCTGCGTCATGGCCGCTTCGCCATCCTTTTGTTTTATGCTGCCCTGTTCTGCTATTTCCTCTCGAAGAGATTCGGCCATGCGTTTGGAAAGGTTTTCCAGAATGAACTCTGCTGCAGGCAGCGTGTCTTCGGCCTTGGTCGCCGTCGCCAACGCCATGACCAGGATGGCCTGATCGACATCGCGGGTCACCTTTGGGACATCAATGGGGCTCAGGCGCTCAGGGATGTTGGCGAAGGTAAAGATCGCCTTGCGCACAAGGGCGGCAAACCCTTCGTCTTCCTCGTCAAGCCCGGTCAGCACATCGTCACGGGTCAGGGATGTTGAATAGTTCAAGATCGCGCCGACCCGTTCTACCGGACCCTCGTCAAAGGCGGTTTCCGGCACATTGTGCAGTTGCGCGGCCAGTGACAGGCCGATCCGGTCTACGGCATCTGGGGTCACCGCCCCGGTTTGGCACATGGCTAACGCCACGCGCCGGGCCGTTTGGCCGGGCAGTTCGCCCATCAACTCAGCGGCGCGCATCACGTCAAGCTTTGAGAGTAGCACCGCAGAAACCTCAACACTCTCTGTTTGTACAATGTTCAACAGAGCCTCGGTTTCTGCGTTGCGCACTTGTTCCCAAGGATCTCCAAACTGGCGCACGCCCGCTTCCTTTTTCAATCGCGCAGCCGTTTGGGGGCTGATCCGCCCATCAAGCGTGTTGAGCGCCCCCGCCACACCCTTGGGAAAGGTCAGTCCCATCGCTTCAAGCTCTCCGGCAAACTCAGCCACAACATCAGCGAGAGTGCCGCGATCCACATAGCGCATCGAGCCCATTTGCGTGGTCAGCTGCGCCTGCATGTCGTCTGGCAGGTCTGATAGCGAAATGTCGGCCCCCTCTTTCAGAAGGAACCGTACAATGATTGCAGCTTTTTGCCGTCTGGTCAGGCGCGCGGAAGCCGGTGCCGGGGCGGAGAGCCGCGCAAGCGTGTGGTCACCCATGATGTTCTCTATTTGTTCAATTTGACGCAGAATAGGAACAAGGCGGAAACAAAACCCTAAATAAGGATTAAAATTCCCTAAATTTCAGGATTTATCGCCGCGTTGGGTGCGGTGGTTCAGCGTTCACCGAACACGCGTTTGAAAATCGTGTCGACATGTTTGGTGTGGTAGCCCATGTCGAACTTTTCCTCGATCTCTTCGACAGATAGCGCCGCGCATACCTCCGCATCGGCCAAAAGCTCTTCTTTGAAATCCGTGCGGTGTTCCCAGACCTTGAGCGCGTTGCGCTGCACCATGGCATAGGCATCTTCGCGACTCACACCGGCTTGGGTCAGGGCCAGGAGCACGCGCTGGGACATGACCAGTCCGGGGAACTTGTTCATGTTATCAAGCATATTCTCGGGAAAGATCAGCATCTTGTCGATCACACTGGTCAGCCGGGCGAGCGCAAAATCGAGGGTGACGGTGGCATCTGGGCCAATCATGCGTTCAACTGAGCTGTGCGAGATGTCACGCTCATGCCAGAGCGCCACGTTTTCCATCGCTGGGACCACAGCCATACGAACTAGCCGCGCCAACCCAGTCAGGTTCTCGGTCAGAACCGGGTTTTTCTTGTGCGGCATGGCGGACGAGCCTTTTTGCCCCATTGAGAAGAACTCTGCGCCCTCCAGAACCTCGGTGCGCTGCATGTGACGGATCTCAACGGCAATGTTCTCGATGGAGGACGCGATTACACCCAAAGTCGCAAAGAACATCGCGTGACGATCGCGCGGGATGACTTGCGTGCTGATCGGCTCGGCGCGCAAGCCCAGCTTTTCACACACATGTTCCTCAACCGCCGGGTCAATGTTTGCGAAGGTGCCCACAGCGCCGGAAATCGCGCCTGTGGCGATTTCAAAACGGGCTTTTTCCAAGCGGTTCTTGTTACGATCCATCTCGGCATAGAACCGGGCAAAGGTCAGACCCATGGTGGTTGGTTCAGCATGAATGCCATGGCTGCGCCCCACGCGCAGGGTATCTTTATGTTCAAACGCCCGGCGCTTCAGCGCGGCCAATAGATCGTCCATATCTGCAAGAAGGATGTCAGCGGCACGGACCAGCTGCACGTTGAGGCAGGTATCCAGCACATCCGAGCTCGTCATGCCCTGATGCACAAAGCGGGCCTCCTCGGATCCCACATGTTCGGCCAGATGGGTCAGAAAGGCGATCACGTCATGCTTGGTGACGGCCTCGATTTCATCAATGCGGGCCACATCGAATTCGACATCTTTGGCCTTCCATACGGCCTCGGCATTCTCGCGCGGTATTACCCCAAGATTCGCCATCGCGTCACAGGCATGCGCCTCGATCTCGTACCAGATGCGGAACTTTGTGGCCGGTTCCCAGATGGCGACCATATCGGGGCGGGAATAGCGAGGGATCATAGTGTGCAGACCTTTGGAATTGCATGTGTGGTTGCGCGCGGTTTAGACCGTTGGGAAAGGCGCAGCAAGGCAGGAGCGGGCAGTTGTTTCCCCGATTGCAGGATTTCATCGGTAAATGGCACATCACACGCCAAATAGCCCATGCCGACGGCGCCACGGCGCAGTTTGAGGGACGCGCTGTCTTTACGCCTGATGGAGACGACCTGCGGTATCACGAGAGCGGCGAATTGCGGCTGGCCAGCGGGCAAAGCATGCGCGCTGAGCGAGATTATGTCTGGTCGGCGAGCGAGGGCGGTCAGCTAGAGGTTTTCTTTGAGGACAGGCGGCCGTTTCATCACATTACCAAGGGTCCGGCGCAAGCCGAACATTGGTGCGATCCGGATATGTACAAAGTGCGCTATGACTTTGGCCAATGGCCGCATTGGACGGCTGAGTGGCATGTGAAAGGCCCACGCAAAGACTATTGCATGACCAGCCACTATCATCGAGGCTCAGAGCCAAGATGAGCCCAATCCTGCAAGACAAGATCCCGTATGACGTGTCGTCCAAATCCTTGCCGGGCACAGCGCCGCTTGAGATGCGCGACTGGATCATACAGGATGACGCCTTTGCCGGGCAAATGGCCTTGCGCGACGAATTGATCATGACGCGCCGCGATGACGTCATTGCCATGCAAAACGGCAGCGAAGAGAGTGCGCTGGAGCTCTTGGAGACTGTCCTGACTTGGCTTGGCAGTCACGGCACAAACTACCAAATCGAAGCTGCACATGTGACACGTCCTGATGGTGTCTTGGTGCCCGTCGAGCGGAACCAGCCGATGGTCACGCTGGGGCGGTTGGTGCAGGAAGACATGTGCCTGATGCTAAAACAAGGCGAAGAGCATGTTCTCACAGCCGCAGCGCTTTGCTTTCCGGCCAATTGGTATTTGTCAGAAAAGGTCGGCCGACCGCTGACCCTGATCCACGATCCGGTGCCCGATTATGATGAAAGCATCGCCCAAAGGGTCCAGCGGCTTTTTGATGGGGTTCAACCAGAGCGTCCATTATGGCGCTTCAATGCTTTGCACTATGAAGACCCGGTTCTATTTCAGCCGGAGCGCCGTCATGGTGAGTATAAGGGTCTGCATGCAGAAGTGTTTCCGTTCTTCCGATCAGAGCGGCAGTGTATTCTGCGTCTGCCGAAAACGCGGGCTTGTGTGTTTTCGATCCATACATTCGTGATCGCAAAAGGGGCGCAGACAGGAATGGAAGCCAGCCCCTAAAGCGTTAGGACTTAAGCGGTTTCCTCGCCTTTCTTTTTGGTGATGTCGCGCAGCATGGAATAGGTGAACAAAAACGCCCCAAGCGGTGCGCTGTAGAGCATTAACGACAATGCCATCGTATGTACGGTTAGGCGCAAGGGCTCTGTTGGTTCTGCTTGGTCCTGAAGCCACTGCGGCGTTTCGCGGAGAGGCTTTTCGAGATCCTCAACTTCGATGATGCCGCTGGGGTCAAAACGGTCGCGCACGGGCTTTGGCACTGGCGCGTCGTGACCCACCGGCGGTGGGTCGATTACGGATGCATCAACGGCTGAAGAGCGGTCAACAATCGTTTGTGTATCAAAGGTTTTCTCGGACGGCATCATGCCTTCAGCATGATCTAGAAGTTCCAGGAAACTGCGCACCAGTTTGCCATCCACATCTTCGGGCGTCTCGGCCCGCAGGATGGTGTCATAGGGCATGGCCTGTTCCACCCAAGCTGCCAGCCGATCGGCGCGTTTTGAGTGGGTTTTGCGATTGGGTCTTGCCCCTTCCATATCTGGGGCATTGCCCACGGCCATGACCAAATGGCTGCAATACCCCTTGACCGAAGCGTCTTGCCGTCCAACAGCCACGCGCACACCAACATGATCCAGAATGGCGATTTGCTCTCCATCCCAGGTGACTGTCGCAGGGCTGTCATCGGCCACCTGCATGGCTTTTTGAACACGCGATGCGATGGCACGCACCGCTGGAATTTCAGCGCTACGATATCCAAACGCTACTATCGCCCCGTGATCCTGGCTTTGCATGAATACCCTTATCTACGAACAAATTTACACAAATAGTTTTCCCCAAAACTGCGCCGGTGATGGGATAAGAATTTGACCTCTTCATGACCTTTGCTCCGGGAAACGCCGCCAAATATGGCTTTTCCGGGCAATAATGCGCCTCATCAGGAAACAGTCTGTTGACGCTTCAGCCGTCAATCTTTGCGGCCATGATCGCAATGGCTTTTTGATACACGCCAGCCGCGTTCCAGGCCTGAATTGCACGGAAATTGGGTTGCCCCGGCTGATATCCCTGACCGGGTTTCCAGCCCTTCTGACGCAAAAAGTTTGCAGTAGAAACAAGGGCATCCGTCTGGTTGTAAAAGTCCACGCGCCCGTCACCATTGCCATCCACGCCGTATTTCAGCGCATTGCCTGGCAGGAACTGTGTGTGCCCCAACTCGCCATGTTTCGCGCCCTTGGTCGATCCGGTTATGCTGCCGCGATCGACCAGTTTCAAAGCACCAATGGCATGTGGTTTGAAAAAATCAGACCGACGGCAATCAAAACTGAGCGTCACAATGGCTGAGACGACCGAACTGTCGCCCATAAAGCCGCCAAAGCCGGTTTCCATGCCGTGAATTGCCAGGATCACACCGGCTGGCACGCCATATTGCTGCTCAATGGCCTGGAAGTACGCCGCATTTTGCGCTTTGCGTTTGCGCCCCTTTGAGATGATCGCATTCGCACCGCGCACCTGCATGAACTTCTCAAGACTGTACTTGAAGCTCTTCTGATTGCGGTCCGCGGCAATGGTGCGCTTGGCGTATTGCGCCTGAGCCAGCGCCTGAAGGCCACGTTGCCCCACACCGGCCGACTTGGCCTCTTGTGCAAAGGCCGCCTTCCACGCGTCAAACCCTGCTGAGGTGTTTCCGCATTGCGCGGCCAGCGCAGCCGTCGCGCCGAGTGATAGACCAAAACCCAAAGCAAGCGATTTGAAAGAAGGCAGCATGAAATTTCTCCGGTACTTATAAAAGACTGGCGCAGTTTAACCTGCTCGCCTGACCTGACAACGACTTTTGAAAACTCGCCCGAACTGCGCAAAAAAAGGGCGCCCAAGACGGGCGCCCAGCAGGGAGATATCCCAGAGCCGCTTAGCAGCTGTAATACATCTGGAATTCCATCGGGTGCGGCGTGTGTTCGTACGCCTCGATTTCTTCCATCTTGAGCTCGATGTAGCCCTCGATTTGGCTTGTCGTGAAGACGTCACCGGCCAGCAGGAAGGCATGATCTGCCCGGAGCTCGTCAATCGCCTCACGCAAAGAGCCACAGACTGTTGGAATGCCTTCAAGCTCTTCGGCAGGCAGATCGTAGAGGTTCTTGTCCATTGCCTCGCCTGGATCGATCTTGTTGTTGATGCCGTCAAGCCCGGCCATGAGCAGTGCCGCAAAGCACAGGTATGGGTTGGCGGATGGATCCGGGAACCGCGCCTCGACGCGCTTGGCCTTGGGGCTTTCCGTCCATGGAATGCGCACACAGCCTGACCGGTTACGCGCGGAGTAGGCCCGCAGAACCGGTGCTTCAAAGCCTGGGATCAGGCGTTTGTAGCTGTTGGTCGATGGGTTGGTGAAGGCGTTCAGCGCCTTGGCGTGCTTCAGGATGCCGCCAATGAAGTAGAGCGCTTCCTGGCTGAGGTCAGCATATTTGTCGCCTGCAAACAGAGGTTTGCCATCTTTCCAGATCGACATGTTGCAGTGCATGCCCGTGCCGTTGTCGCCCGCGATGGGCTTGGGCATGAAGGTCGCCGACTTGCCATAGGCTTGGGCGACATTGTGAATGACGTACTTGTATTTCTGGAGCTCATCGGCTTGCTCAGTGAGCGAGCCAAAGATCAGGCCCAGCTCGTGCTGACAGCTGGCCACCTCGTGGTGGTGCTTGTCGACTTTCATGCCCAGACGCTTCATGGTCGAAAGCATTTCAGAGCGGATGTCCTGTGCGTCGTCAATTGGGTTCACCGGGAAATACCCGCCCTTGACGCCGGGACGATGACCCATATTGCCCATCTCATACTCGGTGTCAGTGTTCCAGGACGCATCCAGCGCGTCGACCTCATAAGACACCTTGTTGATCGACGTTGAGAAGCGCACGTCGTCAAACAAGAAGAATTCGGCTTCCGGACCCCAGTAGGACACATCACCAATGCCTGAGGATTTCAGGTAGGCCTCAGCCTTTTGCGCCGTACCGCGCGGGTCGCGCTCATAAGCTTCGCCTGTATCTGGCTCGACCACGGAACAATGCACGCACATGGTCTTCTCGGCATAGAAGGGATCAATGTAACCCGAATTGGTGTCAGGCATCAGCTTCATGTCCGAGGCTTCAATCGATTTCCAGCCTGCGATGCTGGATCCGTCAAACATGAACCCTTCGTCGAGGAAGTCCTCATCGACCTGATCGGCCATAACCGTCACATGCTGCAGTTTGCCCCGTGGGTCAGTGAAACGAATGTCAACATACTCGACATCCTCGTCCTTGATCGTCTTGAGCAAGTCTTTTGCGCTCATGGTCCTAAATCCCCTTGCTGTTTTGGAGTGATGTTACAGTGCGTCCGAACCGGTCTCGCTGGTGCGGATGCGAATGGCTTGTTCAATCGGGCTGACGAAAATCTTGCCGTCGCCGATTTTGTCGGTCTTGGCGGCCTCCACGATGGCTTCAATGGCGGCGTCCACCTGATCATCGTCCAGAACCACGTCAATTTTGACCTTGGGCAGGAAGTCGACCACGTACTCAGCGCCGCGATAAAGCTCGGTGTGACCTTTCTGACGGCCAAACCCTTTGACTTCGATCACCGAGAGTCCCTGAACGCCCACATCCTGAAGCGCTTCCTTCACTTCATCGAGCTTAAACGGCTTGATGATGGCTTCGATCTTTTTCATGGTCGTCTCCTCCGACTTACTTTCGCAGAAGTGCAGACCACTTCTGTTTCAGGGGAACAATCGGATAGGATGCTGTGGCCAGCGCACGAAGGGTGTGAAACTATAAATGCCCAAAATTTAGGCACATTGCCCACGAAGTGGGCGAAATTGAATCGAGGGACAGGAGAGAGATGACCGAATTGCTCACAGCAGCCCAAATGCGCGCCATCGAACAGGCCGCGATTGAGTCGGGAGAAGTGACCGGCCTTGAGCTGATGGAACGCGCCGGGCGCGGCGTGGTTGATGCGGTGTTCGAGGAGTGGCCGGAACTGGCCAAAGCCCCGCACCGGGCCGTTGTTCTCTGCGGGCCGGGAAACAACGGTGGCGACGGGTTTGTCGTCGCACGGCTTTTGAAAGAGTGGGGCTGGGAGGTGGAGGTGTTTCTCTACGGCGATCCGGATAAACTGCCGCCGGATGCAAAGGTGAATTATGAGCGGTGGGACGGCAAGACCAATGCATGGGGGCCAAACTTGGTTTCTATTGCGGGAAGTGCAGATCTTCTTGTGGATTCACTTTTTGGAATAGGACTAAATCGGCCAGTACCAGATGAAATCTGGGAAGAGATCGCTGTCCTTTACGGTGGGCCACGGCCAAAACGCGCCGTTGCGATTGACGTTCCGAGTGGTTTGAATGGCGATACCGGACTTGATCCCGCTGAGGACTGCAGCATTTTCGTCGTGGACCTAACGGTGACATTTCACAAGAAAAAAGTTGGTCATGAAAGCAACTTTGGCCCCGACTTTTGCGGCAAAACCGTAGTAAAGGACATCGGCCTGTGACTTTCTTCTTGCCGCAAATATCCCCGCCGGAGGCATAAATGTATAGAGAAGCACGTGTTGTCTCCGGCTCAACCGCCATGAAAGAAGCACTCCGAAAATCCAGCAGTAGCCACAAATACACCCACGGCCACGCCCTCATCCTTTCTGGCGGCCCCGGTCACACTGGCGCGGCACGTCTTGGTGCCAGAGGAGCACTTCGCATCGGGGCAGGGCTGGTCACCCTGGGCGTGCCGCCTGCGGCGCAACAGGAAGTGGCGAGCCAGATCACCGCCATCATGCTCAAACAGGTTAAGGATGCAGCGGCGTTGGCCAATGTGCTGCAGGATGACCGTTTGAATGCGCTGTGCCTCGGGCCGGGGTTGGGCGTTGAGCGTGCGAAAGACCTCGTTCCCCAAGCACTCTCTGTCCCGGCTCCCGAGCCGGGACGTCCCGGCAAACCAAGAGACCCTGGATCAGGTCCGGGGCTGCGATCTGTCGTGCTGGATGCCGACGCTCTCACGGCATATACCGACAATCCAGAAACGCTATTTGCCATGCTCCACCAGCGTTGCGTCCTCACCCCACACGCTGGTGAGTTTGCCCGCCTCTTTCCGGACATCGCCGAGAAACTCAAAGCGCCTGCAACCAAAGGCCCGGCCTATTCCAAGGTGGACGCCACGCGAGAGGCCGCCGCGCGCGCAGGCTGCGTGGTGCTTTTCAAAGGCCCCGACACCGTGATCGCAGCCCCGGATGGGCGCTGTTCGATCAATTCCGCCCAATACGACCGCGCGGCCCCTTGGCTGGCCACCGCCGGGTCGGGCGATGTGCTGGCTGGCTTCATCACCGGACTTCTGGCGCGCGGGCTTGCCCCGATGCAGGCGGCAGAAATTGCCATCTGGCTGCATGTGGAATGTGCGCTCAGTTTCGGCCCTGGACTTATTGCCGAGGACCTGCCGGAGGAATTGCCGAAGGTGTTCCGGGCCTTGGGCGTTTAAATCTTAACTGGCCTTGGATACCACATCTGACATTGGATCGCTGCCAAGCTCCAGCCCGTCGGCATAAATCACATGCGGCGTGTCGAACTCTAGCCGGTAGAGCGTCAGAGACCGTTCGCCCAGGTCGGTCACGAACTCCCCATCAACCAGCCGTCGTGCGTGCATCATGGCCTGTGATGCCCCGAACAACGCCTCAGCCCGCCAATCGCGAATGAGCAAGGGTTGCTCCGCCGGTAGGATGACATCCCGCTCGGGGCGCGTATGCCCCAACGACCCGGCTAGGATCCGCACCGCATAGGTTTCAACCGACTGCCGCGAGATGCCGCGCAGCACAACCGCCCCCTGATCGCGTGTGATCACCCGTGCCCCGGCGCGCAATGCCTCAACAGAGGTTTCCCCATCAAGTGTCAGGACAACGGCACCCGGCAAAATCCCAACGCGTTGCAATGAAATAGATATGTCTTCGGTCTCAGCCTGGCTGACCATATTTGCCGTCATCGGCCCACTCGCTCTGTTCTTGCCTGTTTTTTGCACAAGATTATGGCAAGATTCCGTAAATGTCGCGCGTTTTCTGCACGGTCAAATTCCTGTCAGGCCTTAACGATTTTCTCTCGCATCCCGGCCATGGCTTTGCTAAGAGGCGGCTCGATGCGGGTGTGGCGGAATTGGTAGACGCACCAGATTTAGGTTCTGGCGCCTTTGGCGTGGGGGTTCGAGTCCCTTCACCCGCACCAATCCACTTGTTCGTCTCTGCGAGACAGGACGTTCAGACGTGTCAGCCAGATTTTGCGAATTGTCCTTGCTTTTGGGACAAAGCTCTTAGTGAAGTATTCACTGTTTCGGTTTCTCCATAAATAAATCTACCTAAGCATCTGTAAATTAATTGTTTTCGGTATAAGGGCTTTAGCTATTTCGTGTTTTTTGCTTTAAGAAACCCCTGTGCAAATTGCTTGATGTGTAACGATTGGGGGATCAACAAAATGTTCAAAACACTAAAGCTGGCTGCTGCGCTGATATTGGGTTTGTCGGCGACATCTTCACAAGCAGCAACCTTCACTTATGACTTATTTGACCATCCAGATGGGGGCCTTTCGGCATTCGACTACGGATTGCGCCTGGACTACTACGACCGCGTCTTCTCATTTGAGAACGGTGGCGACGCAACGCTCGTCTACAACGACTCAGATGGAACAGCCACAATATCCGGAACCATGCGCGAAAGCCTTGGTAACGGCATGTTCGGTCAACTTTGGGATATCGTATATTCCTTTACGGGCCTTACTGATCTTGGCGATGGGGCGTTTCGAAGCGAAAATAACTCCGGTGCAGGAAGCATTTCGCTCGGAATGACGTCGCTCGTCCTGGGTACAAAGTCGAATGGATCTTACTATTTCGAACTGGATGACGATGGCCATCGTCTTGGAGGCCATTCAGGGTTCCCCAGTGATACCTTCGTCGGTCGCGGCTGGGTTGATCCTTATTCGAACCTTGGCGGAGCGAACGATTTCCTTTTCACGGCACAAATCAGCCCGGTGCCACTACCGGCAGGCGCGTGGTTGCTTTTGTCGGGGTTGTTCGGGATTGGCGTTTTGAAGCGACGCCAGCGCAGCTAAAGTGGTTCGCGATCATCTGTCAGCCAGATTTAACGCGAAACGCTTTAACGTCGTAAGGCATTGAAAACAAACAGCGCGCCAACATCTGTTTGGCGCGTTTTTTTACCGGCGTGGAGGAGCAACAGGAGCGTTGGTTTGTCCTGACGACACCACTGCTTGGTCAGGGTGCCCAAGTTGCGTCACCCATTTCCCTTTGCGTTCAGCTTGAGCACCTTATCTCCCCCAACCCAAACTGCCTTCACGGCCCGGTCATCTCCCATCATGATCGTTGGAAAAACCGCTTCCCAGATATTTTCTGCCCGGGCGTTTCGTTGCGCAATCCCCGGCGTTGAGGCCAGCTCAATGGCCACCAGATCGGCCTCCATTCCGGGCGCGACGGTGCCGATCTTGTCGCTCATATGCAGCGCCCGCGCAGATCCTGCTGTGGCCAGCCACCAGAGTTGAGCGGGGTGGAGCGCAGTGCCGGTAAGCTGGGCGATCTCGTAGGCGGCGGCCATGGTGCGGAGCATGGAAAAGGAAGACCCGCCTCCGGTGTCCGTGGCGAGACCTACGGGGATACCATCGGCCACCCGTGCGGTGAGGTCAAAGAGACCGGAGCCGATGAATGTGTTGGACGTCGGGCAATGGATGACGGACGCCCCGACCTCGGCCAGACGCGCCCGCTCGCGCGGTTCCAGGTGGATGGCATGACCGTAGAGGCCTCGCGCACCCAGAAGCCCATGTGCCTCGTAGGTGTCCAGATAATCCCGAGCCTCTGGAAAAAGCGACACAACCTTTAGAATTTCTTCCTTTTGTTCCGATAGATGCGTTTGCATGAGGCAGTCCGGATGCGCGGCCCACAACGCCCCTAGCGCTTCGAGCTGCTCCGGCGTGGATGTGGGCGAAAAGCGGGGCGTAATCGCATAGCTCAGCCGATCTGCCCCATGCCAACGCTCAATCAGCGCTTTGCTGTCGTCATAAGCCGATTGCGCTGTGTCACAAAGCCCCTTTGGCGCCCCGCAATCCATACAGGTTTTCCCGGCCACGGCGCGCAGTCCACGCGCTTGCGCCTCGGCAAAAAACGCCTCCACGCTGGCCGGGTGGCTGGTGCAAAAGCTCGCCACGGTGGTTGTCCCATTGGCCAGCGTCAGATCAAAGTACCGAACCGCAATCTGACGCGCATAGTCCGGATCTTGGAACTTCATCTCTTCGGGAAAAGTGTACTGCTCCAACCAATCCAAAAGCCGCTTGCCCCAGGATGCGATGATTGCCGTCTGTGGGTAGTGCACATGCGCGTCGACAAATCCCGGCGAGATGAGATGTTTGTCAAATCGGTGGATCTCGGCCTCTGGCGCGGCCTGACGCAAGCTGTCCAGCGTCCCAACATCCGCCACAGACCCATCGCGCACAAGCACCGCCTCTTCGATCCGAGCCGACTCTGCCGCAGGCACCTCAAACGGCGAGGCGGTAAAGCACAGCACATGTCCTGTGATGATTTGCGCGCCCGCCATGATGTCCCTTTGCTGCACTTGGCCCCGGACACAGGATACGCACAGCCGCATGTGCCGTAAATGCGCGACTTGGCGTTGTTTTTCGCGCCCTCATTCCGTAAAGCTTGCGGCAAAGGGAGAGGGCGCGCATGGCCGAAGAGCTGCAGGATATCGAAGAGACGGCCGAGCGCGACGAGGATGCCTATGTGCTTGACCGTCAGGCCGTGGCGCGCATCATGTACGCAGTCGATATCAGCGATCAGGCATTGCTATGGGGCGAGCTTGACCCGCTGCACCCGGCTGACATCGCCGACCTTCTGGAACAGATCAACGCCTTTGACCGCCGCCGCCTGATCGAGCTTTACGGGCACGAGTTTGACGGTGACGTTCTGACCGAGCTCGACGAGAGCATTCGCGAAGAGGTGATCTCGATTCTGCGTCCCGAGGTTCTGGCCGAGGCGGTGCGGGAACTGGAATCCGACGACGTTGTGGACCTTGTCGAAGACCTCGAAGAGGGGCAGGCCGCAGCGATCCTTGAGGTTCTCGAAGACAGTGACCGCACGCTGGTTGAGCAATCGCTGACCTATCCCGAATATTCTGCCGGCCGTTTGATGCAGCGCGAAGTGGTCATGGCGCCTGAGCATTGGAACGTGGGAGAAGCTATTGATTTTATTCGCAATCAAGAGGATTTGCCGGATCAATTCTATCACGTGACGCTGGTCGATCCGCGCCTGAAACCGGTGGGAAATGTGACCTTGGGCAAACTCATGTCATCGCGCCGCGAAGTCATGCTCAGCTCAATCGTTGAAGAAACCTTTCACGTCATTCCCGTGGCGCAAGATGAGGGCGACGTGGCTTATGCGTTTAATCAGTATCACCTGATCTCGGCCCCCGTGGTCGATGAAAACGAGCGCTTGGTGGGTGTGATTACCATCGACGACGCCATGGCCGTGCTGGATGAAGAACACGAAGAAGACATTCTGCGTCTGGCTGGTGTCAGTGAGGAGGGCTCCCTGAGTGATCGGGTCATCGATACCACCAAGCGGCGGTTTCCATGGTTGGCGGTGAACCTTGTCACGGCCATCTTTGCGTCTCTGGTCATTGCCCAGTTCGAAGCGGCCATTGCGCAGATCGTGGCGCTGGCTGTTCTGATGCCGATCGTGGCCTCGATGGGCGGCAATGCCGGCACCCAAAGCCTGACGGTTGCGGTGCGCGCCATCGCCACCAAGGACCTCACCGGGTCCAACGTCTGGCGTTTTATCCGGCGCGAGGTGCTGGTGGGGCTGGTCAATGGCGTGATCTTTGCGGTGGTGATGGGGATTGTGGGCGTTTTGTGGTTTGGCGGGCCGGAACTTGGGTATGTCATCGGGGCCGCCATGGTGATCAATATGGTGATGGCCGGGCTTGCGGGAACAGTCATCCCCGTCATGCTCGAACGCATGGGAATTGACCCCGCACTTGCCTCAGGAGCCTTTGTGACGACGGTCACGGATGTCGTTGGTTTCTTTGCCTTTCTCGGGCTGGCCGCCATGGTGCTGCTATGAACGACCTGGCAATCATCAAGGCCGAAGCCCGCAAGGCGGCCTTTGCGCGACGCAAGGCGGCCCATGAGGCCGCACCGCCTGGTGCCGCGGGGCTGTTGTCGCAGGTTTTGGCCGGATATCGCGGCGTGCCACTGGCGGGTTACATGCCCATTCGCACAGAGATAGACCCGTTGCCCGCCATGGCCGAGGTGGCGGCACATGGCCCTGTTGGTGTGCCGGTGATCAAAGCCGAAGGACAACCGCTTGATTTCTCCAGGTGGGAGCCGGGATGTGCGTTGAAAGACGGGCCATTTGGCGCGCAAATTCCGGACGTGGATGACTTTTTTGAGCCTGAAATCCTGATCGTGCCACTGGTGGCCTTTGATCGGCATGGTGGGAGGTTGGGCTATGGCGGCGGCTTCTATGACCGTACGCTGGAGCGGCTGCGCGCCAGACGTGGCACCTTGGCGATTGGATTTGCCTATGGCGCGCAGGAGGCAGAAAATCTGCCGCTGGAGCCGACGGATCAACCTCTCAACATGGTGGTCACAGAAGCAGAGGTGATCGAATTTGGCCAATCATGACTACACCGCACGCGTGACATGGACCGGCAATCGCGGGCAGGGCACTGCCAGCTATCGGGCCTATGACCGCACATGGAACATCGAGACCCCGAACAAGCCAGTGGTGCACTGTTCCAACGACCCGCTTTTGGGGGGCGATCCAACGCTGCACAACCCCGAAGATTTGCTGATTGCCTCACTGAGCGCCTGTCACATGCTTTGGTATCTGCATCTGGCCAGCGACGCTGGCATCGTCGTGCAGGGATATGTTGATGACCCTCTGGCCGTGGGGGAAAGCCTGCCCTCGGGCGCAGGCCGGTTTCTCAGTGCCACACTGCGCCCGGTGATCACTGTGCCGGACGGCACGGACCTGGCCAAGGCGGATGCTATCCACCATGAAATCCACAAAACCTGCTTCATTGCGCGCTCGGTGAACTTTCCCGTGACCTATGAGGCGCGCTATGAGGTCGGGTGAAGC
The DNA here is from genome assembly GCF_032842945.2 of Roseovarius sp. W115. Taxonomy (NCBI): domain Bacteria; kingdom Pseudomonadati; phylum Pseudomonadota; class Alphaproteobacteria; order Rhodobacterales; family Roseobacteraceae; genus Roseovarius; species Roseovarius rhodophyticola. The sequence goes on along the minus strand of NZ_CP146606.1, from coordinate 219,177 downwards.
GGTTATGAACCTTGGCCTGTCTGGGATTGGTTTTCGATAAGATTTGAGCACTGGACGTCGGGCTCGGAACTGCTGCGACTGATTACAACCAACCCGATCCAGCACACGTTGTACAGCGGACCGTTTTTCTGCCGTAACACCCCTCGCACTGAGTGAAGACAGCGCGCCCATTGAGGTCGCGACCTTTCAGGACTTCCCCTTGCCCGAGCAGATACGACAGTGCATCAAGCTCGATCCATGACAGATGTGGCACCGTCGGCGTACCTCGGGTTCCTCTGTCTTCGGCTTCAGGTGTGGACCTGTGTGATGATCCCAGTAATTTCCAGACATACTTGTCTACGTGAACAAGGAAGTGGGCATCGCGAGGGCAAACCCAAGGCATCTTCACGGCGCAGGATGAAAATTGCGCATAGCGGCAAAGGCTGGTTCGGACTCAAACCGGACGTGAACTTATGATGTTCAGTAAGGACATTTAGGCAATTCATGCTTTTGCGTAAATTTGGCCCGTCTGCTTGGATACCTCAGCGCTGAACTTCAATCGAAGTTACTCGAGTTGTTTGAAAGCAGGCTTTAAAAATGAACACCATTGAACAAATCTTCGAGGCAGCTCTATCGCCACTGAGCAGTGAAGAAATTCGAGCGATAGTCGACTGTGAATTGGACTGTGTTGATTTCGAAACATCGGACGTACGGCTTATGCTAGCTGCCGATTTGATCAACGATGCAGCCTGAGAGGTGGCTACACAACTAGAAGAAAAACCAAATATCCCAAAGGTGTTTAAGCTTGATGATTCAGCACAACTCAATTTCTCAGAAATGTTGATTGTGAGTGCCCGAGATACCCTCGTCTTTACAATGATCCGGCAACACCTGCCAGCCTTCATGGCTCTGGCACGTGATATAGGCCTCAAGGCCTCACGCTGGGCATCAAGCGAACTGAAGTCTTGTTACAAACCCTATTCGGAACTCTTGCGGATGTATGTGGCACAACGGATGCGGCGCATCACTGCACCCCGAAAAAGCCCGGTCCAGACCATCGGGCACCGGTGATGTGTCTGGCGACGGCCGATAGAGACCGCCAAGTCTTGCCATCCATCACGAAGCCACTATCCATCACTTCAACCTGATAGGTTTTCCCGTTCCATTCCCGAACCAGGTGGGATCCGGGTTTGGCAACGGTCGGTACGAGATTCCCGGCTGCGATTTGCTTCAGACGACGCTTGGTCTCGATTGTCGTCTTTGTCTCCACTCTTTCAGCAAAGGCCAAACCTTCACCTGGTACTGAGTGGAGCCCGGTGTTTCCGGGCGGCATCAAAGGTACGAACACTACCGCTCGACGTCGCGCCGAAGTCCAGTTTTGTCCGCTGTGGAATTCGGCATTGTTGTGCAAAGGAAACAATCTGGTGGGCTTGGCCACCTCTGGTTAACCATGTGGTGTGCCCCGTGGGTGGTCATCGCTGGTGTATGAACACAACGTGAAGAATATTTACGATATCTTATAGAAACGAGCTATCATATTACTGATATACTATCGTCCTTTCATTGGGTGAAGAGCTGTAAAAGTGAATAAATTCAAAAGTATGACAAAACGAATCGCTCGGGTCGAATGGTCGGGTATCAGGAACATGCACGCTAAGGCCAGCGTCTACGACAATGTGATCAATCTTGGAATCGGCCAGCCTGACTTCGATACCCCGGGCCATATTATTTGCGCAGCCAAGATCGCGTTGGATGAAGGCTACACCCGCTATCCTCCTGCACAGGGCTTTCTGGATGTACGCAAGGCGATTGCCGAGAAGCTGAAGCGCCAGAACGGCGTCATCGCCGATCCGGAGACCGAGATCATGGTCACAGTCGGGGCCATGCAGGTGGTATTCAACACCATGCTGAATTTCATCGAACCGGGTGATGAGGTGATCATCATGGACCCGGGCTATGATTACTTCTCGCAAATCCGGCTTTTTGGCGGTGTGCCGGTCGCGGTGTCACTGCGAGAGGAAAACGGCTTCCGGCTCGATCCGGCGGACCTGCGCGCGGCGCTGACCGACAAGACCAAGCTGATTGTGATCAACTCGCCCTCCAACCCCACCGGGGCCGTATTTGGCCGCGCGTTGATGCAGGAGGTTGCTGATATCGCCATCGAGCATGATCTGTTCGTGTTCTCGGATGAGCCTTACGAGGACCTGATGTTTGATGGTCGTGAGCACGTCAGTATCGCGGCCTTTCCAGGGATGAAGGAACGCACGATCACCGCTTTCACTCTGTCCAAGACCTACGCCATGACCGGCTGGCGCGTGGGCTATGCGGTGGGCACGTCTGAGGTGATCGCCGAAATGGAAAAGCTGATGGAGCATCTGGTTTCGGGTGTCACGGCCGTGTCGCAACGCGCAGCTTTGGCCGCGATTTCCGGCCCGCAAGACTGTGTGCATCAGATGACCGCAGCCTACGAACGGCGGCGGCACATTGTGCATGACGGGCTCAACGCCATCGAAGGTATCTCGTGCATCATGCCCGAAAGCACCTTCTATGCTTTCCCCAACATCAAGGCACTGGGGCTGTCCTCGTGGGACTTGGCCGATCACATCCTCAAGGAACAGCAGGTGATCACCATCCCAGGGCTTATTTTTGGCGAGAATGGGGAGGGTTATCTGCGCCTCTCCTTCGCCGTCGAGGATAACGAGCTGCGCAGGGCCATCGACCGGATCGGACGCGCTGTCGCAACGCTGCGCACATGACACATTGCCGGAAAGGACACCATCATGCCCTTTGACATCAAAACCCGCGTGAAAGAGCTGGAAGACGAGCTGATTGCCCTGCGACGCGACTTTCACATGCATCCCGAACTTGGGATGGAAGAGCATCGCACTGCCGGCATCGTTGAAGACTATCTCAAGGGCCTGGGCCTGGAGGTTTCGCGCATGTGCGGCACAGGTGTGATCGGCTTGTTGAAAGGTGGACAACCGGGCAAAACGCTGATGCTGCGGGCCGACATGGATGCCTTGCCTATTCAAGAAGCCACAGGGCTCGAGTTCGCTTCAAAGACCCCTGGCGTGATGCATGCCTGCGGTCATGACGGGCATACTTCGATGATGATGATCGCGGCGAAAATCCTGTCCGAGAACCGCGAGAGTCTGAAAGGCGATGTGAAGTTCGTGTTCCAGCCGAATGAGGAAAACGGCTGTGCGCTCGATATGGTTGAGGCGGGTGTGATGCAGAACCCGAGTGTCGATGCGGTCATGGGCACGCATCTGATGACCGGGATGCGCATCGGCACAATCTCTGCTGATGATGGCCCGGTCATGGCCGAGGCTAATGTCTTTCGTCTCACCCTCAAGGGCCTTGGCGGGCATACGGCGGTGCCGGAGGATGCGGTTGACCCGATTTTAGGGGCTGCCGGGGTGATCCAACAGTTGCAGGCGATCCAGACGCGTGAGCTGAGCCCCCACAAGGCGGTCGCCCTTGTCTTTGGGTCGATACATGCCGGAACGGCGGCCAACATCATCCCTGACAAGGTTGAACTGCAAGGCACATTGCGTTGCCTGTTCAATTCGAAAAAGGAACCGGGGGAGTATCTGCTCGACCGGTTCGAGCGGATCGTTTCGGGCATATGTGCAGCGCATCGTATGGAGTATCAGCTGGAATGGACCTTCCACGACCCGGCCGTGATCAACGATGCCGAGATCAGCGCCATCGTGCGCAGCGCGGCGACGGATGTGATTGCCGGGACCGACAACAAGATTGTGCCGTATGTCACCATGATCGGAGAGGATTTCTGCCGCTTCTCCCAAGAGGTGCCGGGTACATTCTATTTCGTCGGCGTCGCCAACCCCGAGAAGAAGACAGACTTCCCGCATCACCACCCCAGCTTTGACATCGACGAGGACGGGCTGGCCATCGGCGTTGAGCTGCATGTGACCAGCGCGCTGCACTATCTCAACGGACAATTGCAAAACCGCCCCGCGGAATAGGAGGCGCTTATGCCGCGCAAGAATTTCAATCCGAAGAACTTTGAACTGGACGTGGATCACCCTTGGACCATGGCAATCCACTCCAACGATATGGTCGTTCTGAACCCCCAGCTTGACCTCGATCACCCTGACGATCTTGCCATGCAAACCACAGTGAGCATCGGCCATATCCGCAAGCTTCTGGCGGATATCGATTGTGACGAAGGCGACATCACCAATCTGCGCGTGTCTTACGTGAACAAAGGTGATGTGGACGAGGATGCCTATCGCCAGAGCATTCTTGATCAGTTGCCCGACCTAATTGGGGCCACGTTGGAGATGGTTCCGTTTGACCGGCTGGTGCTGCCTGAATTGCTGGTCGAGATCTGCACCTATGCCATGCGTGGCCAGAACGGAGAGGTGTTTGCTCGCGCCTCCGCCGATCCGCAAGGGTTTTACCACCCCGGCGGATCGTTGGCGCAAGGTGTGAAGTGCAAACACATGATCTATGTTGGTGAACAGGTGGCGCGTGCGCCGGGCGGCGAGGTGCTGCACCCCGGCGACCTGAGCGCCCAATGTGCTGCCATTCTGGATCAGCTTGAGACGGTGCTCGCCGATCTGAATGCAGAGCTTGCGGATGTAGTGCGGCTCAATATCTTCTATGACGTGAGGGCGTCCCAAGACGATTGGGCTGCTTGTCAGACCCTTCTGAAATCCCGCTTTGGCGCGGCCGCACCGGCTCTTACGGCAATCCCACTGCCGCGCCTTTATCCGGAGGGCAAGCAGATATCCCTCAGCGCCTGGGCCATGCGCGGTGAGGATGGTGATGCCCTGCCCAAACAACACGCGGGGCTTGACGCCGCACCAGGCCCGGCCATGTGGCGGCATGCGATTGCCTGCGAGGACATGATCTTTGCTGGAGGGATCTCAACCGTCCAGAGCGACGGCACCGTTGGTGCCTCTGGCGAGCACATCGCCCAGACCGAGCAAAGTATGGCCCGCATCGACACACTCATGCGCGACCTCGGCGGGCGGTTGCAGGATGTGCACAAGACCAACTCGTACTACGTGCTGAGCACGGTGGAAGAGTTCAACTCCAACCTCCAGACGCGCAGTGATTGGTTCGAAAAACCCGGCCCCGGCTCGGTTGGCCTGCCTCTCGACAGTCTGACCCATCCGGGCCAGCGCATCGAGGTCGAGGCTATATTGGTGAAAGAATAAAGAGGGAGAGAGCCATGAGACTTTCACAGCTTCTGAACGCGCAGGGTCAAAAGATCGTCTGCGCCACCGATGACACCGGCACCAGCCGTAAGCTGGCGGATGTCGCGGGCATCCGCGAATTGGCGATGCAGGCGTTGCAAACACAAACCAAGCTGACTGATCTGGCCCTTGCCTGCGCGACAGAAGAGGTGGTTGATCTGGTTGCTGCTCTGGACGAGGGACGGGTGCTCACACCGATCGACCATCCTGACCCAGCGCATCTGCTGGTCAGTGGCTCAGGGCTTTCGCACAAAGCCTGGGTCGCCACAGAGCCCGATCACGGCCCCGATGAAGACGCCTGGCCCGATCATTTCAAGACCCTGATGCTGGGCCAGCGTGGCGGAAAACCTGCACCGGGCGAATGGGGGGCGCAGCCTGAATGGTTCTTCAAGGGCAATGGCTACATCCTCGTTCCACCTGGTAGCGCGGTGGAGCATCCTTTTTATGGCGTGGGGCCGGGCGAGGAGGCCGAGATCGCAGGTATCTACCTGATCGGCCCCGACAGGACGGGTCATTGCCTTGGTTACACGCTGGGCAATGAGTTCTCCGATGAAGAGATGTATTTCAGAAACGTCTATCACCTGGCGCAATCCAAAAAGCGCGAGGTGTCGCTTGGGCCGGAGCTGCTGGTGGGCGACCTGCCCGAAGATATCCCGGCCCGGATCACCCTTGAGCGCGACGGTGAAGTGCAATGGCAGGCAAAGTTCCGCACTGGCGAGGCCAACATGCTGCATTCTATCGCAAATATTGAGGCGCATTATTTCAAATACAGCCAGTGGTACATCCCTGGCGATATCCACGTGCTTTATTTCGGCAATGCGGTGATGAGCACGGCCCAAGGTGAGGTGGTCGAAGACGGTGATATATATCGGCTGGACTGCGAGACGTTTGGTCTACCCTTGGTGAACTCGGTGCGCTTTGGCCCTTCATTCCCGATCCCGCGAGCAAAACCGCTCTGGTGAGGCATGCCAAGCATCATATCTTTGATATACCCTAGGGCGGGTTCTCGGTTGCAAAAATGGGGCGCTTAAAATACGTGACCGTCCTGACATTTTGAGGAACCCGCATGGCCAAGGAAGCATATTCCATCATCAAGGAGCGCATCCTGTCAGGGGTGTATGGCTCCGGCGAGTTCATCAATGAGCTGGCGCTGGCCGAGGAGCTCAATGTCAGCCGCACACCGATCCGCGAAAGCCTTGCGCGGCTCGAATGGGAGAAGCTCGTTACGATCATCCCGCGGGCAGGCGCAATGGTGGCCCCCACTGAGCTTAACACCGTCAAAGAGGCCTATCAGGTCCGGTTGGTTCTGGAAGGAGAGCTGGGCCGACGCGCAGCGGTCCGTGCGACGCCTGAGATGATCGACGCGCTGGAGGAGATCAAGCACAAATGCGAGGGCTTTGTCGAAGCCGGAACCCAGGATGACCTCAATGCGATTTCGCGTGAATACCGGGCCGTTTTGGGAGCCGCCGCGAGTAACAAGACCCTCTTCGAGATGTCGGACCTCTTGTTCAACGTCTCTGTTCGGGTTTGGCATACTATCCCTGAAAAGGATGCACATGCGCAGCTGGCGACCGCTCTGATCGCAGAGATCGACGCGATGATAGAGGCATTCAAAGCAAAAGATGGTGGGGCCGCTCAGAAAGCGATGCAGGACGCCCTTCAGTATTACACGGAGAAATTGAGAAGCCTGTTCTGAGGGTTGGACCTTGCGGAAGACGCGTTCAGAACGCGGCTGTTCTCTGATCCTAGCAATCAGTCCATGACTATGCGTTGTGCTTAAGAACAGATTTAGCTCGAATTGATATCAAGAAACCAACTTCACCGATTTTTGCCCTGCTGGTCAGGAACATATCGTCAAAACTCTGAAGCAAATTCGGCACTATCTTATCGTTGTTTGGCTGCGACTGAAGAAAACAACTCATGGCTCGCGGTGAAAGACTGCTTTCACGTACTGCACCGTAGCATCCGAACGGCATGTTGAAAGGCAGCAATCGGCCGGCCGTGTTCAAACGGTCCTGATCTGGCTGAGACACTGACGCCTGAATGCCAGTGGTGTCAGCCCGACCTCACGATAGAAGTACTTCGTGAAATTTGTCGCTTCACTGAACCCGAGATCAGATCCGATGGTCGAAACCCTGCTGTCGGAATTCGCCAATTGCCTCTTGGCTTCCAGTATGATCCGCGTGGTCAGAACCTGATGTGGTGTCTGACGCGAAATTGCTTTCGTAGAACGACTTAGGCTTTTCTCTGAGCAACCAAGCTCTTTCGCAAAAGCACCAATGCGCGACCAGTCACTAAACCGTAGCTCAACTAAATTCAAAAAATCCAGATGCCGTCGCAGATGCCCTTTTTTTATCGGGCAAGGGCCGTGCTTGCGATATTGCGAGCTTCTTGTGGGGCGAGGAATGCAACGCTGTACCGGAGGCATTGGCATTGCCCATTTTCGCTGCAATCACAAATCTGGTGTTGTGCATGAACGGAACCAAAATGGGCCGCAATGCTCAATAGAGCCTCTTTCAGTGTCTCTGTTCCATGCTTCCAGATTTCAGGTCAAAGCCCCCAATTCGGATGGATAGGATAGACCTCATAGATCCGCCTTATCGTCTAAGTTGGAGTTTCTCATTCGTTGCCTTAGTCGATGGTTTCTGCAACCGCGAAGCGCCGGAAGGCATATTGCAGTGCGACCAATGTCATCAGTCCGATCAGCGTCAGTGTTAGCCAACTCGCCAGGCCAGACAGGACCAAAGTGGTTCCCATTGTTTTGAATGTGACCAGCCCCACGGCACCCGATGCCGCCATAGCAGCGAAAACAAACAACGTTTTCGCGATAAACTCGACAATTGAGCGACCAAGAAACTCGAAATCAGCCCGCCCCATCGCAACGAGCTTTGTTGGAAACAGTAGATGTACCGTGTTCTCGACTGCATAGATGAGCAACGTCAACGGAAGCGCAAAAGCGGCTAAGACCAGTGCAATGTCTGTCGTAACAATATCCTCAAAGACAAGGGCGCTTGTTATGATTGTCAAAGCAATGGCATAGGCCAGAAGCACCTGAACCACGAGTTGGCCTGCGCAAATGCGCCACGGTGCGATGGGCAGTGTTTTGTAGATTTCCATCCGGCTCAGGTCACCGCGAAAGTCGCAGACCAGATTGCGAGGTAGGATGAATGCGATGAAGACATAAATAATCATCAAAGTATGTGCTTCCGTGACCGGCGCACCGAGCGCTGAGGAAATCGGCGCAATACAGGCGGCGAGACCAGCAAATATGATGATAAGTTTGAATGAATTCCGCAATGCGTTGAGGGCCTGTCGCCAGGCAATGGGCCCCAAGCCGCCTGCACTTGGTGCTCGACGGATCGAGCGCACTTCGGTCCGCTGAGTAGCAAAGAACGATCCACCCTGTTTGATGCGCTCCCATCGGCTGCTGAGACGGGCGTTTTCAATCAGGGAGCGGTCGGTCGTGCGGGCATCGAGAACTATGACCGCGTGCAATAATGCGGCATTGATGACGACCGCGACAAGAGCCCAAAAGGCCAGATGTGAAAACGATGGCGCCACGAAAAGTTCGGCAAACACGATGTAGGGGATCAAGATGATGGTCCCGATCCATGAGTATCGAAACTCGGACAGAAGGTCGATAATGCCACGGTCGGACGTGACCCATGCGTAAAGCACGGTTGCTGCGGCAAGTGCGCAAAGCACCACAATAGCGGGCCATCGTATCCTTGCGAACCTACTGCCTTCCAGCGCCTGCCCGGTCATGCCGATGACAGCGCTGTTCAGCTGAACGAACACAAGCGTCAGGAGCGAGGCGATAAAGACAGACAGGGCCGATCCTGTTTGCGGCGGCGCAATGAGCGTGATGAACGCGCTCGTCAAGGCGACGCCAGCGACATAGGCGCCAAACTTATAGAGGATCAAATCTCGCCGGCGGAATGGCCCAGTAAAGAGAAAATTGATCTCATTCGGCGAAAAATGAAACGTAGGGCCGGTCGTCATCAATACGGTGAGCAGCGACAGCCCGAGCATGCTGAGCGGCATAAAAGTGAGGATCTGCTCGCTCAATGCTTGCCGGTCCAGAGCCGCTGATCCGAACAAGCTCGTGTCCGGGGAATTGTTTGAAGCGACCAGGAACCAAATGATCCCGCCAAAAGCAAGAGAGAACAGCAGGCCGCGCAAGCTGGCCAATTGAAGCAAGCGTTGGCGCAGACCGCCACGCAGTCGCATCATGAGAAGTTGGGACAGAGCAGGATTCATCTTTTAGACCTCTGCCGTCTCTGAGCTCGGGTCTGCGGCTTGCGTGATTGAGAAATACACTTCTTCAAGGGCTGACGTACTGTCCGTATGGCCAACCTCGCTCAGCAAGTCTTCCATCGTGCCAAAACGGCGGCATTCGCCAAGGTTTAACACCATGATGTGCGTACACAAATTCTCGAACAGGCTCAAAAGATGCGAGCTGATGATGATGGCCGCGCCAGCCTGCGCGCGGTCGCGGATTGCTTGCTGAATCCCCCGGATACCTTGGGGGTCTAGCCCCGTTAGAGGCTCATCGAACAGGATCACCTTTGGGTCGTGCAGAAAGGCACAGGCGATCGCCACCTTTTGCCGCATACCGCGCGACAAGTTATGGACAAGCGTATCGCGCTTGTGTGTGAGTTCGAATGACGCAAGGAGCGCTTCGGCATCCTTTTCGAAGTCTGCGAGTTTGTAAGCCGCCGCGGTGAAAGCCAGGTGTTCCCAAACCGTCATGGTGTCAAAGAGCCGTGGATCGTCAGGAATATAGCCGAGATTCTTTTTGGCTTCTATGGGCGCCTGGACAACGTCATGGCCAGCAACCAAGAGGCTGCCTGCGCTGGGTGGGATAATCCCGCACAAGGTCCGCAAGGTCGTTGTTTTGCCCGCCCCATTCGGCCCGAGCAATCCAAGGATTTGACCGGGTTCGACTGAAAAACTGAGGTTCTTGACGGCCGTGAAGCCTTTGTACTGCTTGCTGAAGTTCGTGACTGTAATCATCTGATCTTTGCCCAACACTTTCCGGTTTGTCGCCTGCTTCGCGGATTGGCATGCACGCCAGCACCACTGCTCAAGTCATCGATAATTTGCACCGCTTCATGTCAATTCTAAGTTCAAAACCGTTGTTCCAGAGGATCATTGTGTCCGGATCAGAGCAAAACTTGGGAAATATATAGTTGGCCGCTTTGTTGCAGTTGACCCGCAGCCAAAGAGCGCTGTCTACAGAGAAAACGAATGCCAGTAAAACTAGCTTGCATTACCGAAAAGCACTTTCAAATCCCTACTGCGCTTGATCAATGAGCTTTTTGCAACCAGATGAGCAGCATTTGGCGCAAACACAGCGATGGTCGAGAGCTCACAATCTACTGAGCTCGACCCACCTCAAAGCTCGCGCTTGCAGCGAATGTCTGGAAAGCGGGCTGCGTCCGCAGCGCCGTTGGATACCGCCCAACGTCTCTATGGGCCGCCCCTGAGAGCGACCCGAATTTGCTAGATTTCAATGGCCTCTGCGTTTGCCTACGCGTCCTCAAGCTCGACTCCCAGGTACCGGACTGTGCTGTCCATCTTTGTGTGTCCAAGCAGAAGTTAAATCGCCCGCAAGTTGCCTATCTTCTTGTAGATCTCGGTCACCTTTGTCCGCCTCATTGAATGCGTGCCATATGCGCTCGCCCCTAAACCGATCGATGTGACCCACTCGCGCACAATCTGTGCGTACTGGCGTGTCGAAGTGTGCAAGCGCTCATGGAGGCGACCGGGCCAAACCCGACGTTGACGAAGCACCATATCACGGTATTGCTACGATGCCTCCGAGGTCTGCAGTGAGCTCACCTTCGAGCAACGCCGGGCACTGCGCCATTTTGGCTTTGGCGTTAAAGGCTCTTGGAAATGGGCTCATCTTCTTACTCGACCGACTGGGACGGGTAAGATGACGAGCGTCAAAGATTGTTTTTTACGACGCTATTAACTCAATAGCCTCCAAGGCTTTGCGAGAAGATTTTGCACGCCTCAGAAAGCTCTTGTTGATTGGACTATGCGGTTTCACGGCCAGCCTTTCGGCGGTCAGCGCCTCGGCAGCACCACTTTTGCCTGAGCGCACCGCTGCTTCAGTCAATGTCCAATCAATGACGTCGCGTTGAGCGTGGCTTCCCCCGAAAGAGTTTGCGACAAACCTGGCCGGGTGAAGAATATCAACAGCTTGGTCGTAGCGTCCTTCCCAAAAGGCACGGAAGCCCTGGATCAACGGCATGCCAGTGACTTGCGCCCAACTGGCAGTCTCGCCACCGGAATCGTCGACAGTGCGGTACTGTTGCAATATCCGCTCAACCTCGCTTTCGCGACCTGCACCCAGATATGCCATCGCTGCATGCCAGTCATTGAAAGGATAGAGCCGCCCATCCGCATGTGCATCCCAACAACGCGCAACTTCGGCCCATCGGTCGCCGACATCGTGCCCTTCCATATGCAACCGCCAAAGCAAAGCCGAGGCATCCACCAAATCCAGGGCAACTTGACTTTCTTCGCCGCGCACGCGCGCATCGTAAAGCTGGATAACTGCGTCGGGCTTGCCACCTTCGAGATGGTAGAGTGCGTTGTGCCACCAATTGTGAACCTTAAAGAAGTTGTCATCGCCGGACCAATGCGGCTCGCGCGAAGACATCCATTGAATGCCTTCCTCGGCGCGGCCTTGCATTTCAAGAACATGCGCGACAGCGTGGTGCGCCCAGCAATCGAGTGGGTCGCGTTCAATCGCTTCCTTGCCAACAGCTTCGCCCCGGGAGTAGTCCCCGGCTTCTTCCAAACCGAAGGCGTACATGCCCAAAACAATAGAGTAGCCTGGTTGATCTTCCGACCATTTTGGCAGGACGCGTGCCAAGCGGTCACGCAGATTGCGTGCGTTCGCTCGGTAGAAATCCATCAGATGACCAGCTTGAAGACCCAATATGTCATGTGGGAACTCGATGTTGTGGCGGTCGAGCCGCACCGCTGCCGCTGTCCAGTTGTTGTTGAGAAGAGCCTCCAGAGCCGCCAGGTGAGAAATCTCTTGTTCGGTCTTCGCAAGGGTTTTGCTGTTTCCAGAATGGTCTTTGCTTCAGCGGCGGCCTCTGGTTCCGTCGCCAGGCCAAAAAGATAGGCCTTGAGGATATGCGCCATCGCAAACTCAGGCGCAGAATCTATCGCTTGATCGACGAGCGCTACTGGATCCCCTCGATAGATGTTAAAGGCACGCAGGGCTGCCTCGAAGTACTCCGAAGCTTCAGGATTTGTGCCACTTGCTTTGGTTGAAAAAAACTTTTGCTCATAATGTTCTCCGTAGATGAGTGTCTGCACTGCGTCGCCGTTTTCCAATTGCGACAGAGATATCAGCTCCAATTTGTGTCGTCGGCCAAGCAAGGCCGGAGTAATCACCGTTCACTCAGTCGACCCTGCTAATGACGGGTGTTTAGTTGAAGGCTTCAAAAGAAACTTTGCGAAGACCTTTAGAATATCTTTAGATTACGTGGAGATTACCTGATTTATTGCTACATTTCGGCATGACATTCTCGTTCGACGAATTTGAACTCAACACTGCAAAGCGCACTTTAAGGCGCAATAACGTCACCATTTCTTTGGAACCGCAGGTATTTGCCCTGATCAATTTGCTTGTCGAAAACCATGACAGGGTCATCTCAAAAGACGAATTGGTCGAGAAGATTTGGGGTGGCCGCTTCATTTCTGATGCGGCAATTGCCAGCCGGATAAGCCTTGCTCGAGCTGCGCTTGGCGACGACGGCAAACAACAGCGCTACATCAAGACTGTTCACGGTCATGGGCTGACTTTTGCGGCTCAGGTTTCGCAGATGAGCAATCTGGTATTAGGAGAATCCATAAAGAGCACTTCCGTGCAGCGCATACGCTTTGCACAGAATGCAGATGGGCATAGGCTGGCTTACGCTCTCACTGGCGCAGGTCCGCCACTTCTTCGGTTTCCGGCTCCACTGACGACGGACCTAGAGATCGAATGGAAGAACCCACCAGAGCGCGCCTATGTGGATATGCTTTCAAAGGCGTTTCAACTCTTGAGATTTGATCATGTTGGCGCGGGTCAATCCGAACGTGCCGAACCGCGATATGACTTTGCGGCACAGGCTGCTGATGCTGCCGCGGTTGCAGACGCGGCGGGTTTCGATAAATTCTCTGCGTTTTCGATGACAGGCGGCGCTTTGGCCGCCATCCAATTTGCAGTGCTTTACCCCGAAAGACTGCAACGCTTGGCTATTATTGGTGGATACGCCGACGGGCGCCTGGTTCGCGGCAAGCCTGAGGCAGAAGATCCTCTCAAGATGCTAATTGCCGAAGGGTGGCAGCAAGAAGACAACGCATTCGCTAAGGCATTCATAACGTCATATTATCCCGAAGGTCCGTCCGAGGAAGTCCACAGTCTTGTACGCCACATGCAAGCTGCTTGTCCGCCAGAAATCATGCTGGGAGACAGGGATGCAACGAACAAGGCCTCAGTCGCAAACCTGTTGTCGCAGGTTCGCTGCCCGACTTTGATAATACATGCTCGAGGCGATTCCGTTCACCCGCTTAGCCAAGCGCAAAAACTGGCCGCGGGCATTCCAAATGCAGAATTGGTAATCTTGGAAACATCTAATCTCCTACCTTATCCAGGAAACAAGGTTTGGACATCATTCACCGAAACACTAACCGAGTTTCTTGCCAATTAGTCTTAGCCGCTCACCACAGTCTTCGGCTCAAATCACGGGAAGATTTCTACTCCTTCCCATCAAAACAAGCACTGACATCCAAAGCCCGCTTTGTCCCGCACAGCAGACGTTCTCCAACTCTTGATCACAAAACGCACCCAGTGTTTTGGACCCTACGTTAACCCATCGACCACGATTTTTTGCTCACATGAGGCGCACCGACGGAATACCGACGCAATACCGACGTGATACTGACGTCCAAATCCCTGAAAACAGAGACGTTAATCTATTGGAGCCAAATCCTGAAGATGGGCTCTGCATTAAACCCGCTCTTGCCCTTTTTCGCCCTCCGCTCTACCACCGCTGAATGAGAATTCTGTATCTTGGTGACATTGTGGGCCGCGCCGGGCGGCAGGCTGTGGCAGACCGGCTGCCGCAGTTGCGCAGCGATTGGAAACTCGATTTTGTGGTGGTCAATGGTGAGAACGCCACGGGCGGTATCGGCCTCAGCGGGGCACATGCCAAGGCGCTGCTGGATGCTGGTGTGGATTGCCTGACACTGGGCGATCATGCCTTTGACCAGAAGGATATGCTGCAGTTTATTGAGGGCGAACCACGCATCATCCGACCGCTCAATTTTGCCAAGGATGCGCCGGGACGGGGGCATCGGGTATTTTCAGACTTGCGAGGGCGAAAAATCCTTGTGGCCCAAGTGCTTGGACAGGTGTTCATGAAGCGCGCCTTTGCCGATCCGTTCAGTGCCGTGGACACGGTGATGAAAGCGCATGTTCCGGGGGCGGTGCAGGCCAGCCTCATAGACATTCACTGTGAAGCCACCAGCGAGAAGATGGGCATGGGGCATTACTGCGACGGTCGCGCCAGCATTGTGGTGGGCAGTCACACACACGTGCCCACGGGCGACGCGCAAATCTTGCCAGGCGGCACGGCCTTTCAAAGTGATGCAGGCATGTGCGGTGATTACCTCAGTGTGATTGGCATGGAAAAGGCCGAACCCATGCGCCGCTTTGTGACCGGCATGGGCAAGGAGCGGTTCAAGCCAGCGATGGGCGAGGTGACGCTGTGCGGTCTTTACGTGGAGACCGATGACGCCACGGGCAAAGCCACGCGCGTCGAGATGGTCCGACATGGCGGGCGATTGCCTCAGTCGGGACCATGAAACACACCGTCTGGCTCTATGCGGTGCTCTTCGCCATGGGCGCGGGGTGGGGGCTGACCATTCCGCTCACTAAGATTGCCGTCAGCACAGGGCACCAACCTTTTGGTTTGATTTTCTGGCAGCTGGTGGTGGTTGTTCTGATGCTTGGCAGCGTGACTTTGGTGCGGGGGCGCAAGCTGCAAATGAAGCGTCAATATCTTCGTCTTTTCGTCATGGTCGCCCTTTGCGGAGCTGTGTTGCCAGACATCTTCTTCTACCTCGCCGCAGCACAGCTTCCGGGGGGCGTGATGTCGATTGTCACGGCAACGGTGGCCATGTTTTCACTACCCATTGCAATCGCGCTGGGCAACGAAAAGTTTGAACCACAACGATTGCTTGGATTGGGGTTTGGCCTCGCTGGAATCATCCTATTGGTCGGGCCGGAGGCCAGCCTTCCGGCCAGCGCAAGTGCGGGGTTTGTGCTTTTGGCGCTATGCGCACCAATGCTCTATGCGACCGAAGGCAACCTGGTGGCCAAATGGGGCACGCAGGGGCTGGACCCGATGCAGGTCATCTTTGGGGCGTCACTTATCGGCATGGCGCTGACCTTTCCCATGGCTTTGGTGTCGGGGCAATGGATCAACCCGCTGATAACGTTTGGAAAACCTGAGATCGCGCTCATCGCCGCAGCCGCGCTGCACGCGCTTGTCTATGCCTGCTATGTCTGGATGGTCGGGCGTGCGGGGTCCGTTTTTGCGGCGCAAACCAGCTATGTGGTCACGGCCATGGGCGTTCTGTGGTCCATGGCCATCCTGAGCGAGAGCTATTCGGTGTGGGTCTGGCTCGCGCTGGGCGTCATGCTCCTGGGCATGTTCCTGGTCCAGCCACGTGCCGCTCGAGTGCTTGTGCCGGGCCGTGTGATCGAAGAAGATCAAACCTAGTTCAAAGGAGCCGTTCGCACGTGATTGCAACGCTTGATCTCAGCCAGACCACTCAGGCCATCATTGCGCTGAGCGTTGTGGCTTTGATGTTTTTCCTTTTTATTCGAGAGGTTTACCCAACTGAAGTGGTGGCTCTAGGAGGCGCGGCTTTACTGCTGGCAACGGGTGTACTGCCTTATGAGGCCGCGTTGAACGTTTTGGCTAACCCGGCTCCATGGACCATTGCGGGCATGTTCATCATCATGGGCGCCTTGGTACGTACCGGTGCGCTTGATGCGTTCACCTCTGTCGCGGACAAACAGGCCAAAGTGAACCCGAAACTGGCCATCGGAATGCTGATGCTCTTTGTGGTGTTTGGCTCGGCCTTTATGAACAACACCCCTGTTGTCGTGGTCATGATCCCGATTTTCGTGCAGCTGGCGCGATCACTCGGTGTCACAGCCTCCAAGATGCTGATCCCGTTGAGTTATGCTGCCATTTTGGGGGGCACCCTGACGCTGATTGGGACATCGACCAACCTGCTGGTCGATGGCGTGGCGCGCGCGCAGGGGATGGAACCCTTCACGATCTTTGAGGTCACGCCCCTGGCCGTGTGCCTGGTCGCTTGGGGCGCGGTGTATCTTTATTTCATTGCACCGCGGCTGTTGCCTGACCGGGAAAGCATGGCGGATATGCTCTCGGATCGCTCGAAGATGAAGTTTTTCACTGAGGCGGTGATCCCGCCTGAGAGCAACCTGATTGGCCGCGAAGTGACTGGTGTTCTACTTTTCAAACGCGATGGTGTGAGACTGATTGACGTGATCCGGGGGGACCTGTCATTGCGGCGCAATTTGAAGGGCGTTGAGTTGCAGGTGGGCGACCGCGTGGTGCTGCGGACGCAGATGACCGAACTTCTGAGCCTGCAACGCAACAAGGAACTCAAGCGCGTCGATCAGGTTTCTGCGGTGGAAACGAGCACGGTTGAGGTGTTGATCACGCCCGGGTGCAAGATGGTTGGACGCAGCCTTGGGTCTTTGCGTCTGCGGCGGCGGTTTGGGGTTTATCCCTTGGCTGTGCACCGGCGGAACCAAAACATCGGGATGCAGCTTGATGAGTTGATCGTGCGTGTGGGCGATACGCTTTTGCTCGAAGGGGCGCCGGAGGATATCAAACGATTGGCCAACGAGATGGATTTGGTGGATGTCAGCCAACCCTCGGCGCGGGCCTACAGACGGGGCCATGCGCCAATCGCTCTGGCCGCCTTGGCGGGCATCGTGATCCTCGCCGCTTTGGGGGTTGCGCCCATTCTCGCCCTCACAGTTGTAGCCTTGGCCGTGGTGCTGCTGGCGCGTTGCATTGATGCAGATGAAGCGTTTTCCTTTGTTGATGGACGTCTTCTGGCGCTGATCTTTTCCATGCTGGCGGTGGGGGCAGCCCTGGAGGCGTCAGGTGCTGTCGCGCTGATTGTCGAGGCGATTGCGCCTGTGTTATCCATGTTGCCTGCGTTTTTGGTGATCTGGGCGATTTACCTGATCACCTCGGTGTTGACCGAACTGATCAGCAACAACGCTGTGGCTGTTGTGGTTACGCCCATTGCCATCGGACTGGCCGAAGCGCTTGGTGTGGACGCGCGGCCTTTGGTGATCGCGGTTATGGTCGCGGCCTCGGCCAGTTTTGCCACGCCCATCGGCTATCAGACCAACACGCTGGTTTATGGTCCCGGCGGGTATAAGTTCACAGACTTTATGAAGGTCGGTATTCCGCTTAACCTGAGCATTGGAGTGTTGGCGAGCGTGCTTATTCCGTTTATCTGGCCGCTTTGAGGAGAGCTGTGGGAGATGAGTATTTTGGGAACAGTGAAGACTTGGGCTTTGTGCGGCATGGTTCTGGTCGTGGCGGCGTGTGGGGCGCGGGAAAGCGAACCTGCAACTCCACCGGAGCCGCCGCTTTATCCAAACGAGACGCCTGAAATACGGGCATTGATCAATGAGTATGCTGATTTTTATGAAGTGCCGCGGTCGCTTGTGCACCGGGTGGTACAGCGAGAGAGCGACTACCGCCCCAGAGCGCGCAATGGGCCCTACTGGGGCATGATGCAAATCCTGCCTGCGACGGCGCGTGGTATGGGGTTTCGGGGGGAGCCGAGTGATCTGTTGGATGCAGAGACCAATCTGAAATGGTCAGTTAAATATCTGCGAGGGGCGTGGCTTGTCTCGGACGGGAGTGAGCAGACAGCCGTGCAGTGGTATGCGCGCGGGTATTATTACGAGGCGCGGGATCGGTGTCTTTTGGTTGAAACAGGCCTGCGAGAGCGCGAAGTGGCCAAGCATTGCCGCTGAGCGGTCAGTGACTTATAGAAAGCGCAAAGCAGGAACATCAGTGGAGGTCCACCATGGCCGGCCATTCAAAATGGGCGAATATTCAACACCGCAAAGGGCGTCAGGACAAAATCCGCGCCAAGCTTTTCTCTAAGCTGTCGAAAGAGATTACCATCGCGGCCAAGATGGGTGATCCGGATCCGGAAAAGAACCCGCGTCTGCGTCTTGCAGTGAAGCAGGCCAAGAGCCAGTCGATGCCCAATGACAATATTGATCGCGCGATCAAGAAATCTGTTGCAGGTGAGGGCGAGGATTACGAAGAAATCCGTTACGAGGGCTATGGCCCCAATGGTGTTGCGGTGATCGTTGAGGCGATGACAGACAACCGCAATCGCACCGCTAGCACGGTGCGGTCGACCTTTACCAAGCATGGCGGAAACCTCGGCGAAACTGGCTCCGTTGGCTTTATGTTTGAGCGCAAGGGAGCAGTGAGCTATCCGGCAGAGGCGGGTGATGCCGATACGGTGATGATGGCCGCGATTGAAGCCGGTGCAGAAGATGTGGAAAGCGGTGAGGATGGCCATATCATCTGGTGCGCGGACACGGATTTGAATGATGTCTCAAACGCCTTGGAGGCGGAATTGGGAGAGAGTGAGGAGACCAAGCTGGTCTGGCGACCCACGACGACGACGGAGCTTGATCTGGAGGCCATGCAAAAGCTGATGAAGCTGATTGATGCGCTGGAAGATGATGATGATGTGCAGACCGTCACCACCAATTTTGAGGCCTCGGACGAGGTGATGGCGCAACTCGCGGCGGAATAAGCCAAGCTGCAATAAATTGAGACGGACGCCGGTTTTTTTAACCGGCGTTTTTCTTTGGGTCGTCTTTGTCGCATGCCGAGGCGGTTTCGGGGCTTGTGCTCTTGAAGGTCAGGCGACACACTGGAGGTCTCAAGGTGCCGCGTTTTACGTGGAGAATTGGGAAGCCGGTGCAAATCCGGCACTGCCCCCGCAACGGTAAGGATGGGGGATGAGGCATCAGGCCACTGGGGAAGACCACCTCGGGAAGGCGTCGCATCCGCAACCCGCCAAGTCCGGAAACCAGCCTTGTTCAACGTCAAACCGCGGAGGGCGGTGCGGGCGGATGAGACAGGGGCTCATATCGCTGCGTGCACTATTCTCCGCCCCAATTTCGGCCCGGGGTGTGGCCGGAGGAGTATCAAATATGACAGTGAACCGGATTGTAGACGGGTTAGAACGCTGCGACGCCACAGGCTCAGAAGCCGCGGCTATGGCGCGCCTTGGATTTTTGGAATGGGTTTTTGCGCATCCCGGTGATGTAACGCCCAAAGTTGTCGGCGCTGCTTTGCGAGATCCATCTGTGCAAAACCCAACAAGCGCGGCCGCACGTGCCTTTGTTGAGGTTCTGCGTGAAGCGCGGGACGTGCCTATGGCTCCAATGGTGCGACGAGGTCGGCAGGCACGCGTCCTGCATTGATCCTGTGCAGGGTACAGTTTTCGATATCTCAATAAAAAACGGCGGCGTCTGGGAGGAGGAGCGACGCCGCCGTTTCTTCACGTCCGACTCCAGGGAGGAGGAGAGGAGCCGTTGTGTCTTTTCCGGCCCGAAGGCCGTTTCGTCTCAAACGTCATCCTGTTGAGCCAGGATGTGACGTTAATCCAGACGCCAGGGAGGAGGAGTAGGCGCCCGAATTCCCAAGAGTGCAGCCTGTGTTTGACTGCTCGCTTGACTATCAAGATAGTGTAATGCTGCGACTGCACAATAGTTTTTTGCTGCAATGCAGCTATGCAGAAAATGCATGAAAACAATGATTTAATTTTAGGCAATGTGGTGAAATTGATGCCATTGAGGAAACCAATCTTGCCGCGTGAGAATAAACTATCACTATATGCCAAGAAATGAGGCGGAGTTTGAACATGTCAGATGTGCTGAAACAGGTGCGTGCCCAGCTGGAACAGTTGGAGTTGCCCGATGGGGGCACGTTGATCAGCCGTGACATGGTGCGTGCAATGCGAATCGATGCAGGCCATTTGCGTTTTGTGATTGAGGCCCCATCGGCACAGGTCGCACAGCATATGGAGCCTTTGCGTGCCGCAGCGGAACGTGCGGTGCTGGCCGTGGATGGCGTGGACGCAGCAACGGTGGCGCTCACGGCGCATGAAGGGGGCGCCGAAGCGCCGGCACCGCAGCTCAAGATTGGCGGGCATCCCAAGGGTGGAGATCGGTCAATCCGCCCGGCGAGCGTACGGTCCATTCTCGCCATCGCAAGCGGGAAGGGCGGCGTGGGCAAATCCACCGTGTCCTCTAACCTGGCTGTGGCCCTGGCAAAGGCGGGTCAAAAGGTGGGTCTGCTTGACGCTGACATCCATGGCCCAAGCCAGCCTCGTATGATGGGAGTGAATGCACGCGCGGCCAGCCCTGATGGCAAGGTGATCACGCCGTTGCAGGCGCATGGCGTGAAAATGATGTCCATCGGGTCGATGATGGAGGCGGACAAGGCGGTGATTTGGCGTGGTCCGATGCTGATGGGGGCCTTGCAACAGATGATGAGTCAGGTGGACTGGGGCGATTTGGATGTTCTGATCGTCGATTTGCCGCCTGGAACCGGCGATGTGCAGGTCACTTTATGTCAACGTGCTGCACCCACCGGAGCGATTGTGGTGTCTACGCCGCAAGACGTGGCCTTACTCGACGCACGCAAGGCCATAGATATGTTCCAGACGCTGAAGACGCCAATCCTCGGGCTGATCGAAAACATGTCGTTGTTTCATTGTCCTCATTGCGGCGAAGAAACTGAAATCTTTGGTCATGGCGGTGTTGCTGATGAAGCCGAACGCCTTGGCGTGCCGCTGCTCGCGGCTTTGCCGATCGATCTTGAGACACGGTTGAGCGGCGACGCGGGCCAGCCTGTGGCTCTGGGCGAGGGGGCGGTGGCTGAAGCCTATGCCCGGTTGGCTGATCGCCTTGTCCAAGGTGGTGTTGCATAGTGCGAGCACAAGACACCGCACCGTGACGGTGCTGTGAGACCTCATTAATCCCAAGCTTCTACTTCCTCTTGCCTGAACGGCGCGGGTCTAAACCCCTGCGCCAAGGATTGGTAAATCTTGTGACACCCGGTCGGCACATGTGCTTCGGGTCCAGAAAGGGGAACTCATGAACAAAGCCATCACTGACGGTATTGTCTTTCAGCCGCCTGCCTTTGCGAACGGGCTGGATATGTGGTCAAGCGAGGATGGCACGCCTGGCTCGGCCACATATGACAACGCGGCCAATGCGGCTTTTGTTCCCGCAGATCAGGATTTTGCAGGGGCGCTGGAGCTTCAGAAAACCGATGCAGTGCAAAAACTGCGTTACATGGGAGAAACGCCTTTGCTGCCTGGCGTGTATCTTCAGATCAAAGTGAGGATCAAGGCGATCTCCGGCAATCTTCCAAATGTCCGCGTGGCCGGTTGGGCGGGTGGTCCGGGCGGCGCGCATGTGGCCGGGTTAACCGAAACCGGATCCTCCGTCGCGCTGACCAGCTATGGTGAGGTGGTCGAGCTCTCAGCCATTGTCGGCAGCGGTGCGCGGGGTGGCGTGGACATGCCCTGGGGCACTGAACCGCTTTATGGCCATTTCGGGTTGGATCTCACCGGGGGCAATGGTGGTGTCGTGCGCGTTGATGACATTGAAATCGTGGACATTTCCAACGTTTTCCTGCGCGATATTCAATCCCGTGTTGATGTACGCGATTTTGGCGCTGTTGGGGATGGCAGCACCGATGACCAACCTGCGTTTGAAGCGGCAGATGCGGTGGCGGCAGGGCGTGAGGTTTTGATCCCGTCAGGCACATATCTGTTGGGGGACAGCGTCACATTTCAAAGCCCTGTGCGCTTTGAAGGTCAGGTCACTATGGCAGATGACAAAATCCTGTCTCTGACCAAGAACTTCGATTTTCCAAGCTACGTGGATGCCTTTGGCGGAGACACCGAGCTTGCGTTCAAGAAAGCCTATCAAGCGCTTTTGAACAATCCGGGCCATGTTGAGCTTGACCTCAAGGGGCGCAAGGTGGCGCTACGCGCGCCGGTGGATATGCAGGCAGCGGTCTCGAACAAAACCTTCTACGCATCACGCCACGTGATCAAGAATGGTCAGTTTTCTGTCTTCCCTGGTGCCAATTGGGATACGGAGGTCGTCACCTCACTGGCGACGTATTCGGCGGGGAATTCCAAGACACTCTCTGGTGTCGCGAACGTGGCCAACATTCTCGTGGGATCCCTGGTCGAAGGCAATGGTGTAGGACGCGAGGTTTATGTCCGTGACAAGAATGTCGGGGCGCAGACACTGACACTGAGCGAGCCGCTTTATGATGCCGAAGGCACACAGACATTCACCTTCCGGCGCTTCAAATACATGTGGGATTTCAGCGGCTTTGATCAGATATCTAAGATGTCTGTCTCGAATATTGAATTCCAGTGCGGGGACGATTGCAGTGGTATCCTTCTGCCGCCAGCCGGAACGGCGAACCACTTCCGCGATTGCTTTTTCACCAACCCGCTCAATCGCGGCATCACCAGCCATGGGGAGGGCGATCAAGGTCTATTGGTTGATCGGTGCAATTTCTCCACCAACGAAAGCTCAAAGCTTGTCACCGAGCGGCAGGCGATTGCGCTCAATTGCAACGCCAATGACGTGAAAATCCGCCATTGCCGCGCGTCGCATTTCCTGCATTTCGCAGTTCTGGCAGGCTCATCGAGCATCATCATCGGCAATCATATTTTCCAGGGTGACAGCGCCGACCCCGGCCCACGCAGCGCGGGTATCGTCCTTGCACGCACCAATAATCGCGGCTCGATCACGGGCAACTATATCGACAGCTGTTCCATCGAATGGGGCAACGAATATGACGCCACACCAGATTTCAGCTCTGAGTTTTCCTTCAGCGCCCTGTCGATCACCGGCAATGTGTTCTTGAGCCAAAGCAGCGCGCCATCGTTCAACTTTCTGATCGTCAAACCCTACGGGCCGGGGCATTTCATCAACGGTCTTACGGTGACGGGCAACACCGTGCGGCTTGTGGACGGTGTGATTGATCGGTTCGAGGGGGTCGATACAAGCTTCGCGCCACTGAACTTTGACAAATTCCGCAATATTCATTTTGAAGACAATGGCTTCTTCAATGTGAACAATCATGTGGAAAACCCGCTTGTTCTGCGCCACACAGAGGCCAGCGTGCAGGCCACCTGGGTGGTAGAACCACATCCCAATCTGCCCTTTGAAGCCTGGGCGCAAACGGTCGAATCTGTGACCCCGGAAGGGGCGGTGCGCGATACGGTGAACGCGATCTACTACGGGCAGCCTTATTGCGAAACGGCACAAGGGGCCGGGAACGATCAGATCAACCTGCGATGGGAAAAGGCGGTAATGGGTACGGTCCTGATGCGGGTACGGATTGATGATCCAATCTGACACATGGCCTAAAACCGAAGCCAGAGCCCAAGCTTGATCCTGAAATCATCGCTGTTCAAAAGCCCGGCTGTGGTCCCAAGTTCTAGGTGGTGGCCGGGCTTTGTTTCGTAAACAAAAGAGGGTGCGATACGGGCGTAAGGTTCAGAATCGCTGGGCACTCCGCTTTGCAGCTGCAGGATCAGGGTGCTGCGGCGGCCTGGTTTCAAACCAAAGGTGAAATCGGTCTCCAGCAGCCCGGTCGCCTGTTCGTAAATCAAGCCTCGCATGTCGACCGCGATCCAACCGGAGCGTTCTCCAAAGCTCAACCCTCGCCCCCAGGACAGGGCGGGCCGGAGTGCAAGGTTGCCATCGGCAAATCCTGCACCTATTTCGATCGCGGTGACCGCAGTTTTCGCGTTGGTTTTCAGAGGCCAACGCAGGAATGCAATCGCTTTGGTCAGGTCGGTTTGCCTGCCACCGCCATCAAAGCCGACGGTCAGGTTGTGGTTTAAGCCATGTTCGATAAATAGCGAAGCAGGGCTGTCTTCGGGCACAGCAGGATTGGTCTCAATCGAAAAGCTTAGAAAAGTTTCTCCTGTCGCACGCGGCCAGGCCCCCGCCCAAAGAACACCGGGTGTTATCAGCAAAAGAATTAACAGCAGCGCACGCGCATGGATCATAGACACCTCGCGCGGCCATACTGATGAAATGTAGTAAACCAGCCGTTAACGGGACCGTGGTGGCCTTGGTCTAAAGCTTTTGCGACAAACCTGAGTCACAGAGTTTCGCGAAACGCTTTAGCTTGTGTCACTGTCCTCGACCGCGACAAGACCCAATTGACGCGCGGCGGCAAGCGAAAGAATGCCGGACTCAAGACCCTGCGGTTTTTGATACGCGCGCACCGCCGCGCGCGTTCGGGCGTCCATTACGGATGTGATTGGCCCGCGGTAAACCCCACGTGCTTTGAGCGCGCGCTGGACAGATGCCGTGAATTCGGGTGTCAGATCAGAAGCACAGGGGGTCTCAAACCAGGTCTCTTTGCGCTCTTGTACAATCTGCTGTCGCGTCTCGGTTTTGTAAATGGCAGGACGCGCAACCGTGCCATCATCCAGAATTTCCGCCGGTTGCAGCAGAATTTGCTGTGTCACGGTCTCAATCACAGCCGGCTTGATGGATTTTCCCCAGCAACTTCCGGGGCGCGCTCCGGGGGCGCGGTTTCAAGCCGCTGCACCAGCTCAGGTTCCCCAACGCCAGCCACAGTTTCATCGCATCCTGCAAGCACAAGGCTTGCCATGACAGCAAGAAGAAAGGATTTAGACATCTGCTCGAGCCTTTTTAGGCGTTTGTTGTAGGCATCTTACCCGGTTTTAGCGCGCGGGGAAAGATCACTCTCGGTGTCCAAGAGCGTGTCAAGCAGAGGCGAGATATCTTCGATCTCTTCGGCCAGCACATGTACCACACCGGATTGCCGCTGTACCCGCCCGGTGACACGCAACAAACGTCCTGCAATCACCGCCCGGCGAAAGCGCTCATAAAGCGCGCGCCAGACCACCACATTCACCACACCGGTTTCATCTTCAAGCGTCAGAAAGATCACGCCTTTGGCGGTGCCCGGTCGCTGGCGCAGGATCACAAGCCCCGCCACACAGACCCGTGCGCCATTGGCCGGCTCGGCCAAACGCGCCGCCACAAGCGCTGCAGGCGGGCGCGGCCAGGTATTGGGCGGTGGGGCAGGGGTTAGATGCATAAGAACAAATATAGAACATGTGCGTTTTGTCGCAACTCTTTTTACATCCTGTCGCAATTGGGACTGGCAGGCGCGCTGCAGCGACGCTACTTAGCCCTAATAACAGATGTGAAGGAAGCCCGGCATGGCAAAGATCACCTATATCGAACACAATGGCACCAAGCATGAAGTTGAGGTGGCCAACGGCCTGACCGTGATGGAAGGCGCGCGCGACAACAACATTCCCGGCATCGAGGCCGATTGCGGCGGCGCCTGTGCCTGTTCGACCTGCCATGTCTATGTCGACCCGGCTTGGATCGGGAAACTGCCCGCAAAGGAAGACATGGAAGAAGACATGCTCGACTTTGCCTATGAACCCGACGTTGAAAGATCACGCCTGACCTGCCAGCTCAAGGTCACTGACGCCCTTGATGGTCTCGTGGTCCAGATGCCTGAAAAGCAAATTTGATGCGCCGCGCGGTCGCATTTGTCGCGGCTGCGCTTTGTGTGCTGGCCAACAGTGGCTGGACGGCTGAACCCTGGGAATTCGAACCGCTGGAATGGGCCAAGTTCGCCGAGCCCACGGCGCGTTATCCTCATGCAGTTCTGGGCGATGAAATTGAATTCGGCGCACTGGTTCTGAAATATATTCCTGGCCACGCCAAATACACGATCCGGCTCCCCCAAGACCGCGTTTTTGAAGATATCAAACCGCGGCTGGTGGACATTGATCAGGACGGCAAGCGCGAGGCCATGGTGGTCGAAAGCCATAAGGCCAAAGGTGCAAGGCTTGCCCTCTACAACGGCGGCGGTCTGATCGCCGCGACGCCTTATATCGGCACGCGCTTTCGCTGGCTGGCGCCACTTGGCGCCGCGGATCTGGATGGCGATGGCCACATGGAGGTGGCTTACATCGACCGACCTCACCTCGCGAAAACCCTGCGCATCTGGCGTTTCAAAAACGGCGCCCTCACTGAGATTGCCACGCGGCCGGGCCTGACCAATCACAAAATCGGCTGGGATTTCATCCCCGGCGGTATCCGTAGTTGCGAAACGCCGGAAATGATCCTTGCCGATGCGAACTGGTCTCGCATTATAGCCGTGACGCTGAGCGACGGCCGTTTGGAAACACAAGACATCGGCGCTTATTAGGCCCCGACAGCCTCAACAAAGCTCTCACTTGTCCCTGATCTTTCTTCTTGCCTGAAATATCCCGGGGAGCGCGAGGGGTTGACCCCTCGCAAGAGAGTACAGCGCGAGGGGCTGAGCCCGTTCCAAAGTCTTTTCTGAAAAGACTTGGCCAAAAGCTTTCAAAAAGCTTTTGGGCTTAAAGCGCCCGCCATCCGATATCGCGCCGACAAAACCCCTCGGGCCAGTCGATCTGGTCTACCATCCCGTAGGCCCGGTCCGCCGCCTCGCGCAAGGAACTGCCGCGTGCGGTGACGTTCAGAACTCGCCCGCCAGTGGCCACGATCTGCCCTTCTGCCTCACTGGTTCCCGCATGAAACACCATGTGGAAACTGTCTTCGTTGCACGTTGTCAGTCCTCGTATCGCGCTGCCTTTCTCATAAGCGCCCGGATACCCCTTGGCCGCCATCACCACGGTGAGCGCGTGATCATCGGCCCAGTTTGCCTTCACCTGCGACAATCGCCCTTCCGCCGCCGCCTGCATCAGGTCAAGCGCCTGCGCGCCCAGCCGCATCATCAGGACCTGACATTCCGGGTCGCCAAACCGCACGTTGTATTCCACCAACCGTGGCAGGCCATCCTTGATCATCAGCCCGGCATAAAGCACCCCCTGATAAGGCATGCCGCGTTCGGCCATAACGCGCAGGGTTGGGCGCACGATCTCATCCAGCGCTTTTTCAGCCACAGCATCTGTCAAAACAGGGGCAGGAGAGTAGGCCCCCATGCCCCCGGTGTTCGGCCCTGTGTCGCCGTCGCCCACACGTTTATGGTCCTGCGCGGTGCCAATCGAAAGCGCGTCCTCGCCATCGCAAAGCACAAAGAAGGATGCCTCTTCGCCGTCCATGAATTCTTCGATCACGACCTCGGCACCGGCCCCGCCAAAGGCCCCGCCGAACATGTCATCAATCGCTGTGTGAGCCTCGGCCACGGTTTCAGCGATGATCACGCCCTTGCCCGCAGCCAACCCGTCAGCCTTGACCACAATCGGCGCGCCCTGTGCGCTGACGTAAGCCTTGGCCGCTGCGGCATCCGCGAAATGCCCATAAGCCGCCGTCGGCGCTTTCGCAGCATCACAAATCTCTTTGGTGAAACTCTTGGACGCCTCCAGCTGTGCCGCAGCTTTGGACGGGCCAAAAACCAATAAACCAGCCTCGCGCAGCCGATCCCCGACGCCTGCGGCCAATGGCGCTTCTGGTCCCACGACGACAAACTCAATCGCCTCCGCTTCGCAAAAACTCACGACAGCCGCGCCACTCTCAATGTCCAATTTTGCGCATTCAGCGATCTGCGCGATCCCGGCATTCCCCGGCGCCACGATCAGCTTGTCGCATTTGGGGTTCTGCATCACGGCCCAGGCCAGCGCATGTTCACGACCGCCACCACCGAGAATGAGAATGTTCATGGCTTCCCCCGCTTCACCTTCTGTGGGCTGCGTTCTAAGGTGGCCTTGAGCGCAACACAAGGCATCCTCCATGTCCGACCTGATTGACGACCCATCCCCCGGCGAGAACGCACCGGAATTCTCGGTGTCTGACCTTTCTGGCGTGATCAAACGCGTGATTGAAGGCGAATTCTCTCATGTCCGCGTGAAGGGGGAAGTCGGCCGGGTCAGCCGCCCGCGCTCAGGGCACCTGTATCTTGACCTCAAGGATGATCGCGCGGTTCTGGCCGGCGTGATCTGGAAGGGCGTGGCGGGCCGACTGACTGTGCAGCCCGAAGAAGGCATGGAGGTCGTCGCCACAGGTCGGCTTACCACTTTCCCGGGCCAGTCGCGCTACCAGATCGTGATCGAAGACATCAAACCCGCGGGCGTCGGCGCGCTCATGGCCATGCTGGAAAAGCGCCGGGCGATGTTGGCGGGCGAGGGCCTTTTCGCGCCTGAGCGCAAGAAGCCTTTGCCTTACCTGCCTGAGGTTATCGGTGTTGTGACCTCGCCCTCGGGTGCAGTTATTCGCGACATTTTGCATCGGTTGAGGGATCGTTTTCCGCGCAAGGTGCTGATCTGGCCGGTGGCCGTGCAGGGCGAGAAATGTGCGCCCGAAGTGACCCGGGCCATCGAAGGGTTCAACGCGATGACCCCCGGCGGTGCGCTGCCGCGGCCGGACCTCATCATCGTGGCGCGCGGCGGGGGAAGCATCGAGGATCTTTGGGGTTTCAACGAGGAAAGCGTGGTCCGCGCGGCGGCGGCCTCGGACATCCCCCTGATCTCTGCCGTGGGTCATGAAACCGACACCACGCTCATCGACTACGCCTCAGATCACCGCGCGCCGACCCCCACCGCTGCGGCCGAACTGGCCGTGCCGGTCCGGCTGGACCTTCTGGGCTGGCTGGACGCGCAAGGCGGGCGGTTGTTGCAGGCCCTGTCGGGGCAGGTCACGGCGCGGCGGCAACGCTTGACCGACCTCAGCCGCGCCTTGCCGCGCGCCGATGCGCTGGTGGAAGGCCCGCGCCAGCGGCTGGATGCGCTGTCAGAAAAGCTGCCCAACGCGCTGCGCGGCACGATTCAGATGCGCCGCGTGGCTCTTTCGGAAAAGGCGGGTGCCTTGCGCCCCGGGTTGCTGCGCGAGAGGGTGCAAAACCGCCGATCTTCGCTGACTTCTCTCGCAGCACGGCTCAACACCAATGCCCTGCGTCGTGACATCACCCAGCGGCAGCGTGATTTTGACCGTCTGTCTTCACGCTTGTCAGATGCGGGCACACGACAGTTGCGCGATTGGCGCGAGGCGCTGTCAGCACAAGACAGGCTGCGGGAAACGCTGGGCTACAAGGCCACACTGAAACGCGGTTATGCGGTGGTGCGCGGCGATGGCGAGGTGGTCACCACCAAAGATGCGGCAGTTCAGGCCAAGGCACTGGAGATTGAATTCGCCGATGGGAAACTGGCTTTGGATGACAAGCCGCCTGCGAGTGCCGCGAAAAAACCGTCAAAACCAAAGACGCCACCACCGGAACAAGGCAATTTGTTTTAGAGCTTTGGGGGCACGGAATTTTCGAAAATTCCGATTTGGAAAATACGTATTTTCCAGCCCGTTTTCTTGCAAGAAAACGCCTTCTCAGACCCCAATCTCGGGGCCAAGGCACATCAGTGGCTCATCGCTTTGCGCCATCTCGTAAAGCTCGGTTTGACCCGGCACATTCTCAAAGAGCGCCCGCATCCCACCCGCGCCTTTCTCAAACCGCCAGCATTGCGGCTCATCGCGCTTGTGCTCGTAGACAAAGCAAATCTGACCGGCCTCTTCGTACCATTCACCGTCCTGACAGCGCCCATCCAGAAAGGACCAGCGCACCCGGCGGTTGTCGAGATATTCCTCAGCTCCGTAAGGCGCGCCCTGGCTGCCAAAAGTAAAGGTCTTGCCGCGCGTATAGGCGTCAAACTCCGCCGCGCTCATTGCGCTTTGGCTTGCCGCCTGCATTGGCAGGCTGGCGAATAGGAGTATCCACATCCACTTCATGATCTGAGTTTGGCAGAGGCGTGCCCGGGATGCCACCGGATTTCGCGGCAGCCAGCACCTCAGGCGAAATATCCGCCGCCGTCACATCAGGACGCGTGGTCCAAGGCCTTGCTCGCCATTGGCCACAACGGGGGTCCATGATTTTGCGCCAGCGTGGCGGAAACAGCGCCAGCCCGGCCATCAGCGGCACCGGATAGGGCAGCATGGGCATCATTTTGGGATCAAGTTGCAACGCGGGATAAGGGCGTGCGGGACTGACATGGTGGTCGGAGTGCCGTGGCGCGTTGAGCATCAGAGAGGCCGAAAACCAGTGTGGCGCGTTCCAGGAATGCTGTGGTCCCACTGGTTCGGGCGCACCATCGGGGAGAAGTTGCCGTTGCAGCCCATAGTGCTGCACATAGTCAGACATCAGGATTTGAAGCTGTGCATAGAGGCTGAGAAACAGCAGCATTAACAGGCCCGGCGCACCAGCAATCCATGCTGAAAGCACAGCAAGGCCAAGGCCGCCACCTATATAAAGCACGTAAGGATGTGAGACAGTTACACGCCCACCGCGCAGGCGCGTTTCGGCGCTTAACCCCGCCAGAAAAGACTGCTGGCTTGCACGCAAAACATAGCGATAAAATCCTTCTCCGGGGCGGGGGCTATTGGGATCATCTTCGCGCCCGACATGCACATGATGGACCCGCAAATGCGCGCTGGCATGGTGGCCGACCAACAGCGACGTGTAGATCACGCGGCCAAGATTGTGCAGCCATCGCTTTTTGCGATGGATCAGTTCATGCGCTGCCGGATGCGAGATTTGGCCAAAGAACAAGCCCGCGCCAATAGCGACAAGCGCCTTTTGACCAAAAGACAGGGCAGGCGAGGGGGCAACGGTGACAATGCACAGCATCGCGATCACAACATGCAGAGTTGCAAGAGCGATCAACAGGGGATCGGTCGCAGGAAATTCTGAGCCGGGATCAACGTTGCCTGAGTCGGTTGGCAACAGTCGGTCCATCACAAAAATGAAGCCCGTGAGGTAAATCACTGCAATCCACGGCCAAATCCCACCCGATAGGGCGGCCACAATCAGACAGATTGCTGGAGCAAGAGTGACAATCGCGAACCGAAGCAAAGGGAAGTCCCCAACATGCTGAACCACAAAGCGCAGGCGTGCTGCGCCCGGCGAAGTTGAGCAAACAGGGCAGGCGGGAGTTTGCAATTTTTGCGGCCTTCTAGGGGCTTATTGTTTCCATTTCGTCAACGACGCCTGCAAACTTCTGCGATTGCCTTCTTTTCATCCGGGCGCAGGGGGGTTAACTGAATTGACGACAAACCCGGGTGGCGCATGGCATTTTTTCGCAAACTCAGAGACCGGCTTTTCAAATCCTCTTCCAAAATCGAAGAGGGGCTCGACGCCATTGTGGAAGAGGGTGGTGAAGCAGAAGAAATTGAGGTTGAAGCACTGGTTGAGGCCGAAGTTGCAGCGCCTGAGCCGGAACCTGCAGTTGACCCTGAACCTGTTGCAGAAGCCGATCCTGAACCCGAGCCTGAAAGTGTCGAAACTTTAGATGGTCCGGAGCAGGTTGAAGAAGTAACGCTTGACGCCGCCCCCGAACCTGAAGTTGCTTCAGAGCCAGAGCCAGAGCCAGAGCCAGAGCCAGAGCCAGAGCCAGAGCCAGAGCCAGAGCCAGAGCCAGAGCCAGAGCCAGAGCCAGAGCCAGAGCCAGAGCCAGAGCCAGAGCCAGAGCCAGAGCCAGAGCCAGAGCCAGAGCCAGAGCCAGAGCCAGAGCCAGAGCCAGAGCCAGAGCCAGAGCCAGAGCCAGAGCCAGAGCCAGAGCCAGAGCGCACCAGCGTCCCGGCCCCCGAGCCGGGACCCCCCGACGTGCAGGACCCCCCGGAGAACGCGGAGGTTCCGGAACAGGTTCAGGACGCATCACAACCAGAGCCAGAGGCGCCCAAACCATCGCTTGGCACCGCAGCGGCATCCATGGCCGCGTCCCTTGCGGCTGAAAAACCCGAACCCGAGCCCGAAGAACCCGCCAAAAAGCCGGGCCTGTTGGGTCGTCTGCTTGGGCGGACGGAGAAAAAAACCGTCGTGCGCCGGGTGCTCGACGATGACATGCTTGAACAGCTCGAAGAGCTGCTGATCACGGCGGATATGGGCGTGGATACAGCGCTGCGCGTGACGGCCAACATGGCCGAAGGGCGTATGGGCCGGAAGCTCTCAACCCAAGAGATCAAAGAGCTGCTCTCGACCGAGATTGCCCGCATCATGGAGCCGGTTGCCCGCCCCATGCCGCTTTACCCCAAGCGCCCACAGGTGGTGTTAGTCGTAGGCGTCAATGGCTCCGGCAAAACCACCACCATCGGCAAGCTTGCCAGCCAATTCAAAGCCGCGGGAAAGACCGTGGTGATCGCTGCGGGCGACACGTTCCGTGCTGCGGCAGTGGAGCAGTTGCAAATCTGGGGTGACCGGGCAGGGGTGCCAGTCCTCACCGCGCCCGAAGGCTCAGACCCGGCCAGCCTGGCCTTTGACGCCATGGATCAGGCCGAGCGGGACGGCGCGGACCTGTTGATGATTGACACCGCCGGGCGGTTGCAAAACCGCGCTGATCTGATGGAAGAGCTGGCCAAAATCGTGCGCGTGATCCGCAAGAAAGACGAAAGTGCGCCGCACAACACGCTTTTGGTGCTGGATGCCACCACGGGTCAAAACGCGCTCAGTCAGGTCAAGACCTTTCAGGAGATGTCGGATGTGTCCGGTTTGGTCATGACCAAGCTTGATGGCACGGCGAAGGGCGGCGTTCTGGTGGCGCTCGCAGACAAGTTCGGCCTGCCTATTCACGCCATTGGTGTGGGAGAACAGATTGACGATCTGGCCCCGTTTGACCCTGAGGATTTTGCGGATGCATTGACAGGGCTGGAACGATGATCCGGGTGCTTGTCTGCTCAGCACTTCTGGGCCTGAGCGCATTGCACGCTGCAAAAGCCGAAGAGCCGCCCGCGCCCATGACGCCAGAGCTATGTCTCTCGGGCTGGCAAAGTTTCAACTTTCTGATCGGCACGCCGCCCCGCCTGCGCGCTATTCAGCCCAATGTGACAGAAACAGGCTGGTGCCGGATCGACAGAAGCTTTGCGGATTTGCGTGAAAACGATTTCGCCTCTGTCGAGTACCGCGCGACAGGCATTGAAGCAGCAGTAAAGAATCGCGGTGTTCCCCTGACCTTTGAAGCGGACTTTCAGGGTATCAGCCTTGTCCAAGGTCTGAAGATGGACCTCGGGCCTGGCAATGAAAACGCGATGGGTGCGCTTAAGATCAAGGCACAGCGCGATCCTGCCAGCTTTGATTTTTTGATCGAAAAGCTGCTGTTCGATGCCGAAGACCTCGGGTCTATTTCGCTCACAGCAAGCGGCGGTGGCATCGATCTGAAGTCTCTGGAACGCATGCAACTGACGCTTGGCGGCATGCGGCTCACGTCTCTTGTTCTGGATCTTGACACCACACGTGACCTCTCCCGCGCCCTGCGGCCTGTGATCGAAGAGGTGGCGTCGCTGCGCGATTGGGTTCAGGTCCTGAACCGCTTGCCTGCCGAGATGTTCACCGCAGGAAGTCGCGATGCTTTGATGCGTTTTGCGCGTGCCATGCCCGCCGCAAAGGGGACACTTACACTCAGGATGCAATCTGAGACGGGTTTGGGGCTTGTGCAGATCATCGGTGCCACCATGACCCTGGAAGAGAGCGGTGGACGCATTTCGGATATAGCCGCCGCCGTTGAGCAGCTTGTGACCGGTTCCACCATCGACGCCACATGGACACCCTAGTCACGCGCCTGGCCAGATCATGAGCGACTGGCTTATCTCCATTGAGGGCACCGAGACGGGTCATCATATGGCCTTGGCGCTTGCCATGCTCGCGGCCTTCCTGCATGCCGTTTTTGGTGCTCTGCAAAAAGGGCGGCACGATCCCTGGCTGACACGCGGTGCCATTGACATCAGCTATGCCGCCATGGCTGCGCCTTTTGCCTTCTTCGTGGTGCCCTGGCCCGAGCCGC
The DNA here is from genome assembly GCF_032842945.2 of Roseovarius sp. W115. Classification (NCBI taxonomy): domain Bacteria; kingdom Pseudomonadati; phylum Pseudomonadota; class Alphaproteobacteria; order Rhodobacterales; family Roseobacteraceae; genus Roseovarius; species Roseovarius rhodophyticola. The sequence continues at coordinate 185,017 of NZ_CP146606.1, read as the reverse complement.
ATATGTGGCTGATTTTTGCTGTCGCCTGGGCCATTCACACCGTTTACAAAGTGCTTCAGGCCATGGCTTACACACGAGGGGCTTATACAGTGGTTTACCCCGTGGTGCGCGGTACGGGGCCTCTTTTCACTGTGATTGGCGCTTACCTGCTCTTTGGTGAAACATTCTCATTTGTGCAGTGGCTTGGTGTGGGGGTGCTGCTCACAGGCATCTACGGTTTGGCGATCTACAACCTGCGCACACTCACCCTGAACCGTGACACCATGCCCGCAGCCCTGGGGTTGGCGGTCGTCACCGGCCTCTTCGTGGCCCTCTACACGACCTATGATGCTTACGGCATTCGCGCCACAGCCAATCCTTTCACCTTTCTGGCCTGGTTTTTCTTTTTCGACGGGCTGGTCTTCCCGGTTATTGCGTGGGTGCGCCGAAGCCGCATGGCAGCCCCTCCCGATCTCGGCCCCTTGATGGCACGCGGTGTTCTGGGTGGATTGACCGCATTCCTGTCCTTTGGCTCCATCATGCTGGCCACGCGGCTCGACAAGGTGGGAGAGGCCGCCGTGCTGCGCGAAACCTCCACCGTGTTTGCCGCTTTCATCGGATGGCTGGTCCTGAAAGAAACCGTCGGCCCGCGTCGGATTGCCCTTATGGCATTGATTGCAGCGGGGGCTGTGATAGTTGAGGTGGGCGGATAAGGTGAAAGGTACGACATGAGCGACAAGACCGTCTCCCCCATGGTCAAAACCGTTTTGGAGTTTGGCCCGATCCTGGGGTTCTTTGCAGCCTACCTCTGGCTCAAAGATCGTACATTTACCTTTGGGGGGACGGACTATGATGGCTTTGTCGTGGTCACTGCGGGCTTCATCCCCGTTTTTCTCATTTGTATGGGGATTTTGTGGAAGCTCACCGGCCATCTCTCCAAGATGCAAGCCGTGACCGCAGTCTTGCTTGTTGTCTTTGGTGGCTTGAGTGTCTGGTTCAATGACCCGCGCTTTTTCAAAATGAAACCCACGATCATCTATCTTCTTTTTGGTGGAATTCTGGCATTTGGTCTGACGCGCGGCACCTCTTACTTACAATATGTGATGGAAGGCGTCATGCCCCTGACGCAGGAGGGCTGGATGATCCTGACCCGGCGGCTGATGTATTTCTTCTTTGCCCTTGCAGCCCTGAACGAGGTCGTGTGGCGCACGATGAGCGAGGAGAGCTGGGTCTACTTCAAGACGTTCGGGCTTACCGCGGCAATTTTCCTCTTTTTCATGTCCCAGGCAAAACTCTTTTCTGAGCACAGCGCCGACAGCTCAGAAGACGTTTAATCCGACGTAAATTTCATCGAATGTGCGTTTGATTGCCTCCGAAATGTCGCATTTCGGTGCAACGACTCCCACCCATGAAACGTCGTTGGTCGTCAAAAGTCGTGGACGCCGTGTCCTCCGTGCCTCCCATGCGGGTGGAATACCTCGTGCCGATTGTCGTGATGCTCATGCTCTGGGTTGGATTGTCGAGTTTCGGCCTTGCAAAAGAGAAGAGCTTTGTCATGGTCCTTGTCATGGGCCAGACCTATGCGATCTGGCGGAACTTGCCGACGGCAGCAGCCCAGCTTTCTCAACCAGATCGTGATCGATCCCGGATGCTCTACTGGCCTGTGGGCGCGATGCTTATGCTCGCCATCAGTCAGCTTATCATCAGCAGCCCGATTTTCAGTCAGCGGATACTTTCTGCGGCCTGCATCTTTGTTCTGGTCGTTATGATCCTTGGTATGCGGCGAGAAGATGAGGTTCTTGAACGCGTCTCGCCCAATTCCGTGGTGCGCGGCAAGCTCATGGCGCGGGTCTCGCTTCTGCGTGTGAATGCGCTGGCTGCGGGGACGGTTCTTATTGTGAATGAGCTTCTCATTCAGTCGGGGTCACTCACTGTGTGGATGACCGGTATGGCGCTTTTCGCCATGATCCTGCATGCATTATATTGGTTCATGGTGCTTATGGTGATGCCGCCCGAGGACAATCCCGTCTAGGCTCGCATAACTTTTCAAACATTTTTGAACTTCCATGAGCGGTGTTGACGCGCCTGACCCACTTGGGTAGAGAAATTTTGTGGCGATTTGTTACCGGATTGCGGGCCACGTTAAACATGCCGCTAAAGAGGCGAGAGGTGAAAGCTCCCTTTGGTTTGTCCGGTGGGGGCTTTTTTTGTCCCCGCAGATACGCGAATTGTGGCCCGGAGGTCGAGGATGGACAAAAAATGGAACACACGCACCAAGCTGGTGCATGGCGGGACACGGCGCAGCCAGTACAACGAAGTCAGTGAGGCGATCTTTCTCACCCAAGGCTTTGTCTATGACAGCGCCGAGGCGGCGGAGGCGCGGTTCTTGCAGGCGGGTGAGGATGAGTTCATCTATGCCCGTTATGGCAACCCCACCGTCGCGATGTTCGAAAACCGCATTGCCGCGCTGGAAGGGGCCGAGGATGCCTTTGCCACCGCCAGCGGTATGGCGGCGGTCTCTGGCGCGCTCATGTCCATGCTCAAAGCGGGCGATCATGTGGTGTCGGCGCGTGCACTCTTTGGCTCCTGCCTCTACGTGCTCGAAGAAATACTGACGCGTTACGGCGTTGAGGTAACATTCGTCGATGGCACAGACCCCGACGCGTGGAAATCAGCGATACGGCCTGAGACATCTGTTGTCTTTTTCGAAACCATTGCCAATCCAACATTAGAGGTGATTGACGTCGCAGCTGTCGCCGGGTTGGCCCATGCGGTCGGGGCTAAAGTGGTGGTTGATAACGTCTTTGCCACCCCAGTCTTTTCCAAGGCGATGGAGCAGGGGGCCGATGTCGTGGTGTATTCCGCCACCAAACATATCGATGGGCAGGGCCGTGCGCTGGGTGGGGTGATCCTTGGCACGACGGACTATATCCGCAAAACGGTTGAGCCATACATGAAGCACACAGGCGGCTCTATGTCGCCTTTCACAGCCTGGGTGATGCTCAAAGGTCTGGAAACGATTGATTTACGCGTGCGGGCGCAGGCAGAGGGCGCCGAGGCCATCTCAGACGCGCTGCAAGGGCACAACAAACTGTCCCGCGTTATCTATCCTGGCCATCCCACCCACGCGCAGCACGATCTGGTTCAGCGTCAAATGGGCAAGGGCGGCACGGTCATCGCTCTGGATGTCAAAGGCGGGCAGACGGCGGCGTTCGAATTTCTCAATGCGCTGAACATCGTGCTCATCTCCAACAACCTCGGGGATGCGAAATCCATTGCAACGCATCCGGCAACAACCACCCATCAGCGCCTGTCTGATGAGCAGAAAGAGGTTCTTGGCATCACGCCGGGTCTGATCCGGCTCAGCGTCGGGATCGAGGATAAGGATGACCTGATCGCGGATATTCTGGGTGCGCTTGACGCTGTCTGACGCGTCTTAGGCCGACCTGCCGTAAAACCCTATCTGCTCGCTCTGCGTGAACCGCACGCCGGGTCTGTCATAGTAGGAGAAGACCGAGATGACGCGCGGTGTATCTCCTTCTACCGGTGAAACACGATGCGCGGTGTTACGGCCTTTGAAAACATTGAGTGATCCGGGTGTCAGGGAAAGAGTGTGCACTTGATCGTCCTGTCCGGTCAAAAGCCGCGCAACACCGTCATAGTTCGGGTCATCGTCGCTTCGCAGATCCGTGCGGTATTCAAACGCACCACCCGCTTCTGGCGCTTGCAGAAGCAAGGTCGTGGTAAACTCCGAGCGGTCAAAGTGCCAGTTGAGCGCCTGACCTGCATCGTAAGACATGACATTCACCCGTGCCAATGGATCCTCCATGACGTAAAGCGCCGGCTGCCCCATGGTTGCTGCCAGAAAACGCGCAAAGGGCGGCCATTCGTAAAGACGAAGCAGGGCAGAGCCGCTGATCTGATCGGCGCAGAGTGTCTGGTTCGATGTGTGAAACTGCGTCAAGGCCGGGTGATCCGGAGCAAGGTCCGGTATGGATTTCAGAAAGTAAATGTTGTGCACACGTTCATGGCGAAAGCTCTGCGTGGCAAAAGTATCTGCCATTCTCGCCGTCTCACCTGCTGCTATATGCATATGCATGAAGTCGGTAAGTGTGAACATGCCATCCTGCTCAAGCGCCTGTTGGCAGCGCCCCACAAGATCCCGCCAAGCCGTGCTGTCGGATTTGTCCAACGGATATCGCTCAAGATTTAGAATGTCGTGCATCAAACGCTCCTCTTTGCATCAGGAACAAACCTTTTGACGTCGATGTCTTGTCCATCCGCGACAGGCCGTGTCAGCAGAAACAAATGATCCGTTGGCCTTATTCTGACGTAAACGTGAATACAGTCGCAATTTCCGGCGTTTGGCCCTATATGGTGGTCTGTCGGTACAGAACGAGGACCCCGGTCATGAACATTCAATCCACCGATTTGGGTAAAGAAATGAACCGTGCCGAGGCTGAAGACGCCCTTGCGCGCCTGCGGGCGTGGGCCGAACAAGCGACGCCCGAAGAAGTGGCGGACTTGGATCCGGCAGTTGCACGTCTGCTGCCACAGACAGAAGTGTCGAACTATCCACTTCTGCGCCGCGATTATCCCGAAGATTTCACACCTGATGCAGATTACAAGGCCACAATGCCGGATTTGCAGAACGGGCCGTCCTCGCTCATCCGTGGCGCGAAGAAGCAAATTCAGCATGTGGGTATTTCCAATTTCCGCCTGCCCATTCGCTTTCACACGCGCGATAACGGTGACCTCACACTTGAGACATCTGTGACCGGGTCGGTCAGCCTCGAGGCGGGCAAGAAGGGCATCAACATGTCCCGCATCATGCGCAGCTTTTATAAGCACGCAGAAAAAACCTTTAGTTTCGAGGTGATTGAGGCGGCGCTAGATGATTACATCAGCGATCTCGACAGTTTTGATGCGCGTATTCAGATGCGGTTTTCCTACCCGATGAAAATCAAATCTCTGCGCTCAGGCCTTGAGGGCTATCAATACTACGATATCGCGCTGGAGCTGGTGGAAACCGACGGTGTGCGGCGCAAATTCATGCATCTCGACTATGTGTATTCGTCGACTTGCCCGTGCTCGCTTGAACTCAGCGAACACGCGCGGCAAGTGCGCGGGCAGCTTGCAACACCGCATTCACAGCGCTCGGTTGCGCGGATTTCGGTGGAAGTGGCCTGTGACAACTGCGTCTGGTTTGAGGACCTCATCGACAACGCGCGCAGCGCTGTTGAGACCGAAACGCAAGTCATGGTCAAACGCGAGGATGAACAGGCTTTTGCAGAATTGAACGCGGCCAACCCGATCTTTGTGGAGGACGCGGCGCGGCTCTTCTGTGAGCAGCTTCTCAATGACGCGCGGATCGGGGATTTCCGCGTCATCGCCAGCCATCAGGAAAGCCTGCACAGCCATGACGCTGTCAGCATCCTGACCCATGGCGACACGTTCTCGGCCGAAAGCCTGGACCCCAAGCTGTTCTCTACGCTGATCCACGTTGGATAAACCGGGCGCAGCGGTTCTCACCTCGCCGAAAATTTGATCAAATATACTGCGGTGCGGCATAAAATTGCTGCATCGCAACACCTTTTATAAAGGCTGTTCCACCCTCTTTTGCTGCGACTGCAAAAAGTGTATGAGCAAGTCGCAGGACAGCGCGACTCCTGTGCGACATACTCGGAAAGGACCCTCGCTGTGGAACCACTTTCAGCACCTCTTAAATACTCAATCGCAAGCTTGCGCATGGCTGGCTATGTGATGGAAAATAACATTAAAATTGCGCAACTCGCTGGCAAAGCTGCTCTCGATGCGCAACTCTTTTTCGTGGGACTGCGCATTGGCGATGTGACCCCGACTCAGTCACCCAAAGCAAAATCGGCAGCACAGGCGAAACCGGCGCCCAAAGCGAAAGCCAAACCCGCTGCGAAAGCCAAGCCTGCGGCTAAGCCAAAGGCAAAAGTGATCGCGATGCCGAAGAAAGCGACCAAGGCGAAAACCGCCACGAAGCCCGTGCCGAAGCCGGTTGGCAAAAAAGTTGCAGCAAAACCCGCAACCAAGACCGCGCCCAAGCCAGTGGCCAAGAAAACCTCGGCCAAGCCTGCGGCCAAAGTCGAGAAGGCGGCTCCGGTAAAAACGGTTGCGAAACCTGCTCCGGCGAAGCCAGCGCCCGTTGCTGCAAAACCTGCGCCAGCCAAATTAGAAGCCAAACCAGCGACCGCCAAAACGGCGGCCCCTAAAGCGGCCCCGACGCCAAAGGCGAAACCCAAAGTGGCGGCCAAGCCTGTGGCCAAAGCCGCGGAGGCCCCAAAGGTGAAGGCGGCTCCAACTCCCAAAGCTGTAGCGCCGGTGGCCAAGGTGGCATCAAAACCTGCCGTAGCAGCACCTTCAAAGCCTGTCACACAACCGCAAAAGCTTGCAGCGGCGCCAACCGCGGAAGCCGAAGCCAAACGGCCCCGCAAACCGTCTATGCCACCTGCTATGCCAGAACCGTTGAGCACAGCAGCTAAGGATGGCTGACCCAATTTAAGTACCTGGTAATTTGAGTAAAATCTCCCGGGTTGCGTCTAACGCAACCCGGGATTTTGCTATTGGCGGTACTCATGTGAGCCAGACTGTCCTATTTTGCGCATAGGGAGGGAACCTGAACACAAATCACGAGGTTTCCAAATGAACACGACTTCACATATCTCCGAACTGGTCGGCCGTCTGGCCGCAATTCTGCGCCAGGCTATCGAAACTCAGGCCCAGTCGGCATCGCGCCGCGGCTTGATCGAAAAGCTAGAATCCAAATCGGACGCTGAACTGTCACAACTGGGTGTCAAACGCGAAGAAATCGGTCAATATGTCTTCCGCGATCTGTTTTACGCGTAAGTCATAGGCTGTGACCCGGGTGCGCAACCAAGTTGCGCGTGCCCCGGGTTTGCGAGTTGGGTTCAAACAACTTGCAAGTTTTGCATGCGAGGTGGCCCTCGCGGCGCTCTATAGTCGTTGCCCAAGACATTGCAGTCTATGCGATGCGGATCACATTGCTTGCCTTGCGGGCTGCAGCACTCCTGCTTCGGTCGTCCACTAGCTCTGTCATGACCGTCTTGGCCTCTTCGACGTCTTCGGCAATGCCATCAAACTCCATCCAGGCCAATTTTGAGCGGATGTCCTTGATATGACGGCCGCACACAACGATCGGTGTGTTTGGGAGGCAGATGTGAATGGCAACAACAAGCTTTGCCAAAGCGTCCAGCGACTGCGCGGATGTCATAGACAGCCCAATCACATCTGTCGGATTTTGCTCAATTTCAGCGACAAGCTCGTCATGCGTGAGACCTGTCAGCATCGCAATGTCCCAATTGTCTTTGCGGAAAACATCGGCCGCCATGTGCACGCCCAAAACATGCTGCTCGCCAGGAACAGCTGCAAAGATAGCGGCCTTCTGGCCTCGCGACTGCACAGGTTCGAACAGATGCCGCATGCTGCGCATAATGGCCAAAAGACGCCCCGTTGCCACGGTGACCTGCCAAAATCCAACACGGTCTTCTTCCCACCAGTCGCCCAGCGTTCTGGCTGCGGCGGCCAGGTATTTGAGATAAATCACCTCAGGCGAAACATGCTTGGCATTGAGCTCAAGAATGAGCATGGCAGCTGCCGTCTCATCGTCAGACATCAGTGCCTCACAAAGATGCACCAACTCCTCCTCTGACGGTCCAGGGTCTTCCAAACCCAATTTTTCATCCCGCGCCGCGAGCTGTTTGATCGCTTCGCGCGCAAGACTTTCGAGCTTTTGTTCTGGTAACTTCTTCGCACGCCGCAACAGGTTGAATTGGCGTTTGACGTAGGTTCCAAAGTCGAAAAGCTGCGATGACTGAGTTCCAAAAGACAAGTGCTGTTCTCCCGTTGCTGCACCCTCTCTAGATCCGTTTTTGACCTCGCAAAAATACCCTCACTCGTTCCAATTCTTCCTTTTTTCGAATCCAAGACTTCGATCAGGGTAACACAAAATTGCAGCGCCTTCATGATCAATGACGGACGCATTTACATAGGCCTGTCTTTTCATTTCCAAGTGCCGAACAAGTGGCGGATGACACGCCAATGCGCACGGTAGGGGCGCGCTCTGCATGCCTGAAAACTCCTGAATTGAGTGCGAATGTCTCAAAACTATTCGGTTGGGTCTGTGTCGCCGCATTGGGAGGGCGAAATCTAAACTAAGCGATTTTCTGCCATGTGCGGGCGACCTGCTCACTTATCCACAGGGCAGAGTTTGTGTCGCGACGCTCTGAGATTTCGCGCGACCCGTGCTTGACACTGGCGCACCCCCGGCCAACTCTGCGCGCATGTTGGACTTTCGCCCTGTCGGATATGTAATTGGCCTGACGGTCATGGCGCTGGGGCTGGCGATGATCCTGCCGATGCTGGTCGATATCGCCGAGGGGCGCGAGCATTGGATGGTCTTTGCCGAAAGCGCTATTCTGACGGTTCTGGTGGGTGGACTGGTGGCGCTGGCCTGTCGCAATGGCGTGCGTGAGGGGTTGACCATCCAGCAGACATTCCTTTTGACCACTGGGGTTTGGGTCGCCCTGCCGATCTTTGGTGCCTTGCCGTTTATCCTGGGCGCCACCGACGCCCGGATCGTCGACGCCGTGTTTGAGGCCATGTCTGGGCTCACGACCACTGGCTCCACCGTGCTGTCGGGTCTGGAAGATCTGCCCAAAGGCATATTGCTGTGGCGCGGCTTGATGCAATGGCTGGGCGGTATCGGGATCATCGTTGTGGCGATGGTGTTCCTGCCAGAGCTGCGCGTTGGCGGCATGCAGATATTCCGCAGCTCCGGCTTTGACACAATGGGAAAAATCCTGCCGCGTGCAACCGAGATTTCTTCCCGTATTTCAGTGATTTACCTGACGCTGACCTTGCTGTGTGTTACGGGTTACATCATGGCTGGCATGAACCCGTTTGACGCCACCGTACACGCGATGACCACCGTTGCCACAGGTGGGTTTGCAAACTACGACGCCTCTTTCGCAGCTTTAGGCGCCTCGGCGGAATATGTGGCAGTGGTCTTCATGATGCTGGCCGCTCTGCCATTTGTGCGCTTTGTCCAGATCACCGCAGGCACGGCGCGACCGCTTCTCACCGATCCTCAGATCCGGGGGTTTTTCCTGACCGCGACGGTCTTTGTATTGATCCTCTGCGCGTGGCGCATGCTAGAGGCGGATACTGTGAGCGAGCCAACCTTTCGCAAAGTGCTTTTCAACACCGTCTCCATTCTGACCGGCACCGGCTATGCGAGCGCCGATTACATGCTTTGGGGCTCATTCCCTGTCACCATCATCTTTTTCATCGGCTTGATCGGCGGCTGCGCCGGATCGACCTCTTGCTCGATCAAGGTATTCCGGTATCAGCTTCTCTTTGCGTCTGTGCGTGCCCAACTGCGCCGCATCTACACGCCGCACGGGGTCTTCACGCCGCGCTATAATGGCCGCGCGATTGAAGAGGATGTGCTCAGTTCCGTCATGAGCTTTTTTGTTTTCTTTGTCGCCACGCTGGGCGTTATTTCAGTGTTGCTTGGTTTTACGGGCCTGGATTTCACCACGTCGATTTCCGGTGCCAGCGCCGCGCTGGCCAATATCGGTCCGGGTCTGGGCGACACAATCGGCCCTACAGGCAACTTCGCCAGCCTCAATGACACCGCCAAGTGGATCCTGACCGCCGCCATGCTGATCGGGCGGCTCGAACTCTTGGCCGTTTATGCCATTTTCACCCTGTCTTTCTGGAGAGCCTGATGACGCAACGACCTTTAGGGGCCCAAATCTCCCATATGCTCAAAGCGCGAGGGGTGGATGTGATCTTTGGCATTCCCGGCGTGCACAATGTCGAGATGTATCGCGGCATCGAAGAGGCGGGGATCACTCACATTCTGGCCCGCCACGAACAGGGGGCGGGGTTCATGGCCGATGGTTATGCCCGCGCCTCTGGCAAACCTGGTGTGGCTTACGTGATAACTGGGCCAGGTCTGACCAACATCATGACGCCGATGGGCCAGGCCTATTCCGATAGCGTGCCGCTGCTGGTGATTTCCTCTTGTCTTGATGAAACGGCGGCCAAACGCGGCCAGCTGCACCAGATGATTGATCAGGAAGGGGCCGCAGCCTGCGTGTGTGACTGGAGCCATGAGGTGAAGTCTGCCGAGGTGGCCTATGCGCTGATCGATCGGGCGTTCAATGAGTTTGCAACGGCTCGGCCCAGACCAAAGCACATTCAGGTGCCCATTGCGATTGGCGGCAGCACGGTTGAGGCCGCTCCAGATCGGCCAGCGACCTCATTGGCCCGCCCAATGGCGCAGCCTGACGAGATTCTTTCCACCGCCAAGGCCCTTACATCCGCCAAACGTCCTCTGATCCTTTTCGGCGGGGGCGCAAAGGCCGGAGCAGGGGTGGCCACCGAATTGGCCCGGCGCAGCGGGTCAGCCACGATGATGAGCTATGCAGGGCGCGGTGTTGTCGATCCGAGTTACGAGCTTGATCTGGGCGCGTTTCTGGCCCGCCCGGACAGTGCAAAGGCCTTTGCGCAAGCTGATCTGGTTCTTGTGATCGGCTCGGAATTGGCTGAGGTGGATTTGTGGCGCACCGAACTGGGCCACAAAGGGCAGTTGATCCGCGTAGACATTGACCCCACTGAGCTGGACCATCCTGCCGCAGAGCGCTCAATTGTGGCAGATGCCGCCGCGTTCCTGGAAAACCTCCTGCACGCCTTGCCGGAGTCCAACAAAACCGACTGGGTCCCCGACGAAATCGCCGCCCACAAAGCCCGCTGGCGGGCCGAAACCGATGCGGAACGCCCCGGTATCGTCGCCGTGGCCGATGCTCTGCGCGCCGCCATTCCGGACGACACGATGATCTATTCCGACATGACGCAGTTTGCCTATGTCGCCAAGGAAGTCTGGCCGATGTCCCGCCCGGGGCACTGGCACCATCCCTTTGGCTACGGCACGCTGGGCTACGGCATGCCCGCCGCCATTGGCGGTGCCATCGCACGGCAAGGCAAGCCCACACTGGCCATCTGCGGTGACAGCGGCTTCCAATACACCCTGCAAGAACTCGGCACGGCTGTCGAACACGGCCTGCCGCTGCCCATCATCCTATGGGACAACGGCAAGCTGAAAGAGATCGAAGACAGCATGATCCGTTCGCAGATTGCGCCCAATGCCGTCATTGCCCGAAACCCGGACTTTGTCGCTTTGGCCAAGGCTTATGGCGCGCATGCTGAATCCCCAAAAACATTGGACGAGATGGGGCAGGCGGCGCGCAAAGCCTTTGAGGCCGACCGCCCCACGCTCATTCACGTCAAGGCTGGCCTCAAAGGCTGACCTGTCTTCTTTCTTGTTTGAAATACCCCGGGGGTCTGGGGGCAGGGCCCCCAGCTCGTCGGATTTTGCGCAGCAAAGAAACTCAGTCCCAGCAGCTCACCAAGACAGTCATACCAGACGCCCGGTCCGTCAGCGCCTCGAGCCCCACATCGGACTGATCACGCGACTCTTGCGTACTCACGCCCAGCTCGCCCAAAAGCGCCCGGATCACATCGGCCTTGGCGGCGAAGCTGACCCCGTCGGGCAGTTGCCGGCCCCCTGACCCTCGGGCAAGAGCATGCCCAGCACAGCACCACCGGCGTCAACAACAGGCCCGCCAGCGTCCCCATCAAGAGCCGTCAGCGCCAGGCGCTTGAGATCTTGTTCACCGTTCAATCCTTGCACATCGGCAAGCTCACCAAACGTGATCGTCGGCGCGCCCAGCACCCCACCATAGGAGTATCCCGCCACGGCCACATCGGATTTCAGACGCGGTTCATCCGGGCTGAAGGCCGCGATGCCGATGGGGGCCAGCGTCTCCAATGGCCGCAGCACAGCGATACCGCGCTCTGCATCCTGCACGGCGATCTCAGCCTCAAAACGTTCGTCGATGGTAATCCGACGGCACTCTGCCACAACTTCAGAGGTGGTCACCACCGTCCCCGCACGATCCACATAAAACCCTGAACGCGACAGGCGCGGCTTGCGGATTTCCAGCCCTGCGATCAAATCAATGCTCTGCGTGCCACTACCCGCAGCTGGGTCAAGGACGGCCTCAAAGGTCACAAAGCTTTTCTGCATTTCCGCCAGGAGCCGCGTGCGCCGCTCCTCATCGCCCGCAGGCCAGACGAGGGAAAAGCCTTTCAGACGCCCTTGATCCAGCGTGACTTCCGTGTGCGAGACAATTTTTGTGCCCTCGCCAATCAGCTTGAAACTGTTGCTGTTCAGAACGCGCTCGCCGGTTTCGGGCACAATGGCCAGTGTCTGCATGATGTCATAAAGCCCGGTTAGCGTGGCGCGGTTGCCTTCCTGGCTGATCAAAAGAACCTGCGCCTCACCGTCACCTGTGTAATGTGCAAAGGGCGGTTCGTATTTTTCAAACGCCACCATGGCCGAGGGCATCTGAATCTCGATTCCGGCTTTGGCATCGCGCACAAGTGCAAGGTCCAAATCTTCCAGAACAGAATTGTATTGCCTGAGCAAAACGGCACGCTGCCGCGTGGTCAGAACGCCCGTGACCTCGAAATTATTGGCCTCTTGCCAGCGCGACATGGAATTGCGCGTGCCGCGGCCAAAGGCGGCATCAATGCGCCCCTGATAAAACCCGGCCCATTCCAGCGCGATCTGCAACTGAGCCCGTTCTTCCCGTGTGAGCTGTGCCTCGCTGTTGCGGGCCTGCCGGACAGTTTCGTCAGAGGGTTCGGGCAATTGCGGCTCGGGGGCTGCGGCCTCTTCTGTCGTGTTCGGTGTGGAGTCTGATTGCGCGGTCTCTGTGCCTTGGTTTTGCGGCACCAGGAGCGCGGGGTTGCCCAAAAGGTTGGTGCCAACCGGCCAGAATTGCTGCCGATAATCCGTCACACGCGCGATGTAGCTGTCGCGTGGGATCAGGCGTGCGGCCCGCAGGTTGCGCAAAATTGCTTGTGCATCTGCAGGCGCATAAGGCCCAAGTGCCACCGCGTACCATCCGCCGCGCAACGTGAACCCGTTCACATCCTGCACCCGCGACGCATAGCGCCGCACCGCGGCCTCGCCGGCGGTCAGACTGGGATGCGCCTCGACCTGCACAAACACCTGTTGTTGCGCAGAAGCGGGTGCGACGCTGACAAATACCAAAACCACAAGCGATAAAAGAAACCGCGTCATAACATCCCCTTGCCCAGATAAATCGTGCGACCTGAGGCATCTTTTACCAAATCTGAGGCCGGGTGCATCCAAAATTTGGGCCTGCGCGGAATTGACCCCGCCGCACGCGCGGCTTAGGGAGTGGCGACAGAGAGTTTGGCCGCAAAGTGAGGCCGATGCAGAGGACTGATATGGCCAACGCTCCCAGCAAACCACGCTCGTTTCAGGAGGTCATCCTGCGGCTGCAATCCTATTGGGCCACAAAGGGCTGTGCAGTACTGCAACCCTATGACATGGAAGTGGGGGCGGGCACATTTCACCCGGCAACGACATTGCGATCACTGGGCAGCCAGCCTTGGGCCGCGGCTTATGTGCAGCCTTCGCGCCGTCCCACCGATGGGCGTTATGGAGAAAACCCCAACCGGTTGCAGCACTACTACCAGTATCAGGTGCTGATCAAACCCAGCCCGCCCGATTTGCAAGCGCTCTACCTCGGCAGTCTTGAGGCCATCGGCATCGATATGGCGCTGCACGACATCCGTTTTGTCGAGGATGACTGGGAAAGCCCCACTCTAGGCGCCTGGGGTCTGGGCTGGGAGGTCTGGTGCGACGGCATGGAAGTCAGTCAGTTCACCTATTTCCAGCAGGTCGGCGGGCATGACTGCCAACCTGTTTCCGGCGAACTGACCTATGGTCTCGAACGTCTGGCGATGTATGTGCTGGGCGTCGATCACGTCATGGACATGCCGTTCAACGATCCTGACGCACCCATCGCGCTTACATATGGCGATGTCTTCCGCCAGACCGAACAGGAATTCTCGCGCTGGAATTTCGATGTGGCCAACACCGAGGTGCTCTTGCGTCACTTTGAAGAGGCCGAAGCCGAATGCGAGGCCATCCTGAGCCAGCCCGCCGAAGACCCCAAGACGGGGCACAGGATCATTATGGCGCATCCCGCCTATGACCAATGCATCAAGGCCAGCCATATCTTCAACCTGCTCGATGCGCGCGGCGTGATCTCTGTGACTGAACGGCAGGCCTATATCGGCCGGGTCCGCGCTCTGGCCAAGCAATGCGCCGACGCCTTTGTGCAGACCGAAGCCGGCGGGGCGGCGGCCTGAGATGGGAAAGGTTTTGGGCATCGCCATCTTGCTCTGCGCGCTTATTGCGGGCGCGGCGATGTATTATCTGCAGGTTTATCATTTCTACGAAGAAGTGACACCAACCGGCACCGATGATGTCCAGTTGACGCGCCTTGCTGAGGCCGCCCCAGAACCCATTCTTTACCAGGGTTTTCAAGCGATTGACGCCACAAGCTCTCCCATTCGCTACCGCGCTTGTTTTACAACCGAGATGAGCCTCGCCACCCTGACCGAAACCTACCAGATTTACGAAGACGCCGAGCCGTTGACCGCGCCGGGCTGGTTTGAGTGTTTCGATGCCGAAGCCATCGGCGGCGCGCTGGAGGATGGCAGCGCACTGGCCTTTCTGGGGCAGGAAAACATCCAATATGGCATCGACCGCGTGGTGGTTGTGACCGACGATGGCCGTGGCTATGCCTGGCAACAGATCAATGCCTGCGGCGAGGTTGTCTTTGACGGCAATCGCGCGCCCGAAGGCTGCCCCGAACCGCCGCAAGGATACTGACCGATGCCTGATCTTCTGATCGAACTCTTCTCCGAGGAAATCCCGGCGCGTATGCAGGCGCGGGCGGCGGACGACCTGAAGAAACGTATGACCGACGGGATGGTCGAGGCGGGGCTGACCTATGCCTCGGCGGCGGGGTTTGCGACACCGCGGCGGCTGACGCTGACGGTTGAGGGGCTGACGGCTGAAAGCCCCACCTTGAGCGAAGAACGCAAAGGCCCGCGCGTTGATGCGCCGGAAAAGGCCATTGAAGGATTCCTGCGCGGCGCAGGGCTGACCAAAGACGATCTGGAAATCCGTGACGAGAAAAAGGGCCAGGTTTACTTCGCCAAGATCACCAAGCCGGGTCGTCCTGCGGCGCAAATCATTGCCGAAGTGCTAGAGGATACGATCCGCAACTTTCCATGGCCTAAATCCATGCGCTGGGGGGCAGGGTCCTTGCGCTGGGTGCGGCCTTTGCACAGCATTCTGTGTATTCTGACGGATGATGCGGGCGAGGCGCAGGTGGTGGGTTTGGATGTGGACGGCATCGCCTCGGGCGACACCACACGCGGCCATCGGTTCATGGCGCCAGATATATTTTCTGTAACGTCTTTCGAGGATTACACCGCCAAGCTCAAGCGCGCTTATGTGGTGCTGGACCCCGAGGAACGCGCGCGCGCCATCTGGCAGGACGCCACCAATCAGGCCTTTGCCGCCGGGCTTGAGGTGGTCAAGGACGAGGGGCTGCTGCACGAGGTCGCGGGCCTTGTGGAATGGCCGGTGGTGCTGATGGGTGAGATTGACGCAGAGTTCCTCGACCTGCCGCCCGAGGTGCTGCAGACGTCGATGAAAGAGCATCAGAAGTTCTTTTCTGTGAAGAACCCCAAGACTGGGCGGATCGAGCGCTTCATCACCGTGGCCAATCGCGAGACGGCGGATCACGGGGCGACCATTCTGGCGGGCAATCAAAAGGTGCTGTCCGCGCGGCTGTCGGATGCGAAGTTCTTTTGGGAGAATGACCTGCGCGTTGCTAAGGGCGATCAAATGCAACCTTGGCTGGAGAGCCTGAAATCCGTGACCTTCCACAACAAGCTGGGGTCTCAGGCGGAGCGGATTGAGCGGATTGCCATGCTAGCGCGGGAGTTGGCCGATGTGACCGGCGTGGATGCTGATGCGGCAGAGCAGGCGGCGCGCGTGGCCAAGGCCGATCTCAGCTCTGAAATGGTCTACGAATTCCCTGAACTTCAAGGGCTTATGGGGCGGTATTACAGCGAAGCAGCGGGTCTGTCCGCTGAGGTTGCTGCCGCCTGTGAAGAACATTACTCGCCGCTGGGGCCGTCTGATGCCGTGCCGACTGCGCCTGTGTCGGTCACTGTGGCTTTGGCCGATAAGCTCGATACGTTGGCAGGGTTTTGGTGGGTTAGTGAAAAACCCACCGGGTCGAAGGATCCATTTGCTCTACGACGTGCCGCACTTGGAGTAATACGGCTTTTGATCGAAAATGATCTAAGGGCCAGCTTATTGGATATTTTGCTGTATTGTTACAGTCCATATGAATCAAAGCTGTCCTTCGAAATACAACAGGATTTCCATGAACAGGAAAAGACAGCGGCTTCGTTTCTTGGACTCAGCGCCCCAGAACTTGAAGAACTGCGTAGTGCAATAATTGAGGAACGTAAACTCAAAGGCACATCCAAACCCTTTTTCGCGCTTAATTTAAACTTCAACGAAATCGTTCATCCTGGCTCTGACCTCCTCGCCTTCTTCCACGACCGTCTCAAAGTGTTCTTGCGCGACGAAGGCATCCGTCATGACGTGATCGACGCCTGTATCGCGATGGAGGGTAATGATGATCTGGCCCTTCTGGTGAAACGCGCCCGGGCCTTGCAGGCGGTTCTGTCCACCGAAGACGGTGAAAACCTCGTTCAGGGGTTCAAACGTGCCGACAACCTTCTCACCCAGGCCGAGGAAAAGGATGGCGTGGAGTATTCCTTTGGCGCGGACCCGAAATTCGCCGAGGACGAGACCGAAAAAGCCCTCTTTGCCGCCCTCGATGCGGCAGATGCGAAGATCGCCAAAGCCAGCAAAGAAGAAGATTTCACCACTGCCATGGCCGCCATGGCCGATCTGCGCGGGCCGATTGATGCGTTTTTCGAGGCGGTGCAGATCAACTCGGACAATGAAATTCTGCGCCGCAATCGGTTGAATCTGCTTCATAAAATCCGAGAGATTTGCCTACAAGCCGCAGACCTGCGCAAGCTTGAGGGCTAGGCGGACAGAGACACTCTGTCTATTCCGCCTGACACCTCTTGCCTATTAAATCAGCATAGTTATGCTGCGTGCGAGAAGGAAACGCCGCAGTGCAGCAAAACGACCCGAATATCACTCTGATCACGCCGGGTGCGCCCATGGCGGCCAGCACCCATGGCGGACGGGCAAAATGCCTGCAACGCCTTGTGCGGCTGGAGCTGCCCGTGCCGAGGACCGTGGCGCTGTCTTTTGACGCGGTGAACGCGATTGCGGCGGGCGAAACCCCTGACATGTCAGCCCTTCTTCAGCCATTCGGCGACTCGGCGGTGCTGTGTGTGCGGCCCTCATCGGAAGACCCTGATTGGGGCGGGCCGGGCGCAATTCTGAACATCGGCATGAATGACGCGCGCTATGTCGAGTTGTCTGATCGATTGGGTAAAGCCGCCGCTGCGGATCTTTATCTGCGCTTCGTGCAATCTTATTCGGTTCATGTTGCGCGGGTCGATCCCGATCTTTTTGACGACCTTTCGGACGACCCGGTTGAGGCCTTGGGCGAGGCGTTGGCCGCCTATGAAGAAGACATCGAAGAGGCGTTTCCACAAGATACCGGCGCGCAGCTTCTGGAAGTGCTCAAATCCATGGCACGGGCCTGGCAGGGCACGACAGCACGGCTTTTGCGGCAGGCCAAGGGCGCGCCTGCGGATGCGGGACTTGGCCTTGTGGTGCAGGAAATGGCGCTGGGGCTTGGCACGGGCGTGAGCGGTTCAGGTGTGATGCAGTTGGTCAACTCGGACACCGGCGCGCGGCAATGCACGGGCCGCTATCTGAGCCAGAGCCAGGGACGTGAGGCGCTCAACCAAGAGAAAGATGCGGTTTTCCTGCAAAAAGATGACCGTGGCCCGTCGCTTCAGGAGATGGCACCAGAAGCATTTGCCGATCTCAAGACCTACACCAAGCTCATGCGCGAAAAGCTGCGCGAAGAGATGCAGTCGGAGTTCACCATAGAGGACGGCAAGGTGTACCTCCTT
Organism: Roseovarius sp. W115; assembly: GCF_032842945.2. Taxonomy (NCBI): domain Bacteria; kingdom Pseudomonadati; phylum Pseudomonadota; class Alphaproteobacteria; order Rhodobacterales; family Roseobacteraceae; genus Roseovarius; species Roseovarius rhodophyticola. The sequence continues at coordinate 166,948 of NZ_CP146606.1, read as the reverse complement.
GATGGCGTGCGCGTCGCGCGCAGTGCACGTGCGGCAGTGTCCATTGCCGTGGCGCTGGCCGAGGATGGCATCATCAGCCGCGAAGAGGCGCTCATGCGGATCGAGCCGCGCGCCTTGAATGAACTTTTGCACCGCCAGATTGACCCCGAAGCGCCGCGTGATGAGCTGGCGCGCGGCATTGGCGCAAGCCCTGGCGCTGCCTCTGGCAAGATTGTCTTTACCGCCGCTGATGCGCAGGCCGCTGATGCACAAGGCGAGGCGACAATTCTGGTGCGCCGCGAGACCAGCCCAGAAGACATTCGTGGCATGCATGCCGCTGCTGGTGTGCTGACAGAGCGCGGCGGGATCACCAGCCATGCCGCCGTGATTGGTCGGGGCATTGGCAAACCTTGTGTGGTCGGGGCCAACGACATCACGTTCCAGACCAAGCGCAAGCGGCTTGTGTTTCCAGACGGTCGGATGTTCAAGGCCGGTGACATGATCACCATCGATGGCAGCAGTGGCGAGGTGCTCGCCGGTGAGCCCCCCATGCTGGAGGCCGCGCGTGATGACAGTTTCAGGACATTGATGGAGTGGGCGGATACCACCCGTGACATCGAAGTGCGGGCCAATGCCGACACGCCCGAAGACGCGCTTGTGGCGCAAAACTTCAAGGCGCAGGGCATTGGCCTGTGCCGGACTGAACATATGTTCGTGGATCCCAGCCGCCTGATTGCCATTCGCGAGATGATTTTTGCGGACTCAAGCGAAGACCGCGCCTCAGCGCTCGAAGTGCTTTTGCCCATGCAGCGCGCCGATTTCACCGATCTTTTCCGCATCATGCAGGGGCGCCCGGTCTGCATTCGTCTCTTTGATCCGCCGCTTCATGAATACCTGCCCTCAGACCGCGACGGCATTCGCGAGCTGGCCGAGGCGCTGGATTTGCCCGTGGCAGACGTCACAGAGCGGGTCGAGGCGCTTGACGAATACAACCCCATGCTGGGCATGCGCGGCGTGCGCCTGGGCATCGCCGTTCCTGAAATCTACGAAATGCAGGCGCGGGCGATTTTTGAGGCCACGGTCGAGGCCAGCCATGACGGTGAGGCGGTGGTGCCTGAAATCATGATCCCGCTGGTCTCTGCCATGCGCGAGGTCGAGCTGGTCAAGAAAAGCGTGGATGCCGTGGCCGCGGCTGTGCGCACCGAAACGGGCAGCGAGTTCACCTACCGACTGGGTGTGATGGTGGAGACACCACGCGCGGCGTTGCGCGCCCATGAGATTGCGCAGCACGTTTCATTCCTCAGCTTTGGAACCAATGACCTCACACAGATGACCTATGGCCTGAGCCGCGATGACGCCGGGCGCTTCATGTCGGCCTATGTGCAGCAGGGTGTCTATCCCGAAGACCCGTTTCACGTGCTGGATGTGGACGGGGTTGGCGAGCTCCTTGAGATTGGGGCCAAACGGGGCAGAGAGGCCGCGCCAGAGTTGACTCTGTCCATTTGTGGCGAGCACGGCGGCAACCCCGAATCAATCGCATTTTGCCGAAATGCGGGGTTTGACTACGTTTCATGCTCACCTTTCCGGGTTCCGGTGGCGCGACTTGCTGCCGCACAGTTGGCGGTAAAAGACAGGGTTACGTAGACAATACGTCGCCAGGCGCCAGATTTGCCAAGATCTGAGGTCAATAGCCTTCCATTTATTACTTTGTGGCGGAAATGTGCCGAGGCCGGACTAGACCGAAAGCCTTATTTTTCCTATATGCGCCGTGAAATAAGGCCGAATTGCGGCCTGGAAAGACCTGGGGGCTAAGATGAAAAAGCTGACGGCGCTTGCGCTGATGGCATTTGGTACGGCTGGATATGCCGAACCGGATGCAGGCAATTTCTCTGCGCACAACCACCGTGTGCTGAGCTCAATCCCGAGCTCGATTGTTGTGAACGTGGATGAATTTAGAACTGACATTTCCTACACCAAGGATTGGATCGAGGATCAAACGTTCAAGGGCGGCGATGCCGAATGGGAATGTCTCGCCGAGGCGATCTATTTCGAGGCGCGCGGTGAAAGCGTCAAAGGTCAGTTCGCCGTGGCCGAGGTGATCCTGAACCGCGTGGACAGCGCGACTTTTCCGGATACGATCTGTGGTGTCGTAAACCAGGGCACAGGACGCAAGTATCAGTGCCAGTTCACCTACACCTGTGATGGCTACAAAGAGGTCATCAATGAGCCCAAGACATACAAGCGTGTTGGCAAGGTGGCGCAGGTCATGATGCAGAACGGCGCGCCGCGTGATTTGACGGATGGGGCGACGCATTACCACACCAAAGCGGTAAATCCGCGCTGGGCGCGGAAATTCCCGCGCACCACGACCATCGGTGTTCATCATTTCTACCGCATGCCAACGCGCGTTACGTCGAACTGATCCGCCGCTAGAATCCGGTTGACACGAAGCCCGCCACCGTTAAAAGGCAGGCTTCATGACGCATTTCGCGGGGTGTCCATCGCCCTGCTGCAGGAGAGACAAAATGGCGAAGCCGACCACGATCAAGATCCGCCTGAACTCGACCGCGGATACGGGGCATTTCTATGTCACCAAGAAAAACGCCCGTACCATGACCGAGAAGATGGTTGTGCGCAAATACGACCCGGTCGCGCGCAAGCATGTTGAATATAAAGAAGGCAAGATCAAATAAGATCAGCCTTTGTTGAGTTTTGGAAAGGCCGTGCCCGAAAGGCGCGGCTTTTTTTGTTGTGGCCGGTATTTCGGGATGTCGCTCTGCCTGCGTTCATTCTTGGTGTTCATGCAAGTGCATTTGACCGAACTAGGAAGCTGTGAGACATTTTCGACATTAGCTTAGTTTTTTTTAGGATTTTGATATGTTCAATTCAGCCACAAAAGCTGCGTGTTTTGCAGCTGCTTTCGCCCTTGCACCAACAGCACATGCCGCCACAGTCACCTTTGACATCGAAATTGCCGGTGTCACAGGCATGTTTGATGCACCCGAAGTGGGCGGGTTGCTGTCGAGCTTTAACATCACCTTGGGCGGGGTCACGTTTGACACTCTTGGCATGGGTGTCTCCGCCCCAGTCTATAATGCAGTGGACAATGACATTCGTGGCAACGGCTCCACAGAAGCTTCCATCCTGAATTCTGTGGCGGGACCGGGCTGTGCGGCCTTGTCCTGCATTCTGTCGCTTGAAGATTCGGTTGATCCCGGTGTTGTTCCGCCGCTCTATGCGATCTTTCCGCTGGAAGGCGGTATTCCCGGCACAGTCACAAGCGCGGGTGAATACACGATCACAGCTCCGGCGCCCGTACCGTTACCGGCGCCATTGGCGTTGTTGCTTGGCGCTGTTCTAAGTCTTTTGGGGCTGCGGAAGGTCAAGGATTGGCGGCGACACTTTATGTCTTTCCGGCAAAACCCTGGCTCAGTTTGATCCAACATCCACGCTACCCCCTAGTGCTTTGAAAACAGTTTGTTTTCAAACATTGTAAAATTAGTGGAAAAATAGCCGGATTCAGCCCGAATTCAGCCCAATTCTCTCGCAAGTGTCTTCCAAAGACCCGTTGTGTTTGGAAGTGAGTTATGAGTGGGCTGATTAAAAAGTATGCACCTCAGATTGGGTACTTCATATTTCCGAATTTGCGGCGGGAATTGATAGGGTCTGGCCAGGTCGAAAACAGACTACCAGGTGAGCCTGTTAACCTTCTCGTCAAGGCGCATTACCGCGAAGATCCGGACGCGCTCTTCGCCCGCGCCAGTAGCTTCGCCGATGTGATGCATGTCACGCGACGTATCGCGTCGTATAAAAATCTGCCCGCCAGTCGCATGGAACAAGGCAAAACCTACACTACCGATATCCGCATACTTAAGCTGTTTCGGTATGCGAACTACAATATCCGGATAGACTGTGTGAACCCCGTTGACCGGGTCTTGATCACCAAGGAAGGCAACCGGGATGTCCGCTCGTGGAAGCACCGCGTCGACGTCAAACCATCCCGCACTGGCTCTGTTTGGACAGACTATCTGGAAATCGACGCGGGACTGCTCACGCCTTTTGTGTGCCTATTCGCACGCTTCATGTATATCCACCGCCATAAACAGCGCGGTGCTGCAGGCGTGCGTGCCGTTATGGGTGACAAGGCGAGAAAAGTGCATCGAATGACGGTGAACGAGAACCATTGTTTTTCTGCAAGATCCTGACGCAATATACCTCAGGTCGCACAAAGAAAAAGGCCGGTCCAATAAGACCGGCCTTTAAATTTGACTGTCGCAGTTCGCTTACTCGCGATTGCCCAACAGTTGCAGCAAGAAGATGAACATGTTGATGAAGTCGAGATAGAGGTTCAGCGCGCCCATGATGGCCGCTTTGCCAAGCCACTCACTGTCGCCACTATGCGCATGAGCGAGATACGTGTTCTTGATCTGCTGTGTGTCGTATGCGGTAAGGCCCGCAAAGATCAGCACGCCGATCACCGAGATGGCGAACATCACTGCGCTTGACAGAATGAAGAGGTTCACAATCGACGCCACAATCAGGCCGATCACACCCATGATCAGAAAGCTACCCCAGCCGGAGATATCTTTCTTCGTGGTGTAGCCCCACAGGGACAGACCCGCGAATGCAATCGCCGTGATCAGAAAGACCTGTGCAATCGAGAAGTCTGTGAAGATCACGAAGATATACGAGATCGACACACCCATCACCGCCGCGAAGGTGTAGAAGAACAGTTGCGCCGCAGCTGCAGACAGTTTGTTGATCATGGCGCTAAAGGCGAAAACCATGACCAGCGGTGCAAACATTACGATGTAACGGGTAAACCCAGTGAACAAAGTGTTCATCAGCGCCGCGTTGTTGCCAACCGCCCAGGCCGCCGCAAAGGTCAGCACCATGCCGATCGACATGGTCGCGTAGACCTTGTTCATATGGGCGCGTAGACCTTCGTCGATCTCAGCCGTACGCGCGCCAGTTGACGTCCGGATCGTTTCGAATTCAGCCATTAAAGCCTCCGATAAGTGTCCCAAACAAAGTCCATCACGGACCTTGGTTCTAATATCGGTAAGGTTGAAGGGCTTTTCAAGCAATTCTGGGGCGAAAAATTGACAGAAATACTCTGATAGCGTCTTTTACAGCGCTTTGCGACGAACCGACGCTGTAACATGGAGCAAAACGCGTGAAAAATTCATGATTTCACGCGTTTCGCTTTGTTTTGATGTCTTGGATCCGACGCTGCATTCTTTAGCGCGCCACGTCCCAGATCGGGCGGTTTACTTCAAATTCCGCTTCTTCGCGTGTCAGACCAATGTCGCTCAGCGCGCGGTCATCGAGGCGCGACAATGCGCGGCGCTCACGGTAGACGGCGAACATATCAGCAAGCGAGGCACGGCGTGCCGTGGCGTTTGCATGTGTGCGGCGGGTGGATACGGTCAGCATGGGTATATCCTTTCAATTTTAGTGATACGTTTTCTGGTTGCATCTTTTCTGTTGATATATCTGGCATAGACGGTATGATATTCAAAATGAATGTTTGATACAATTATCATCAAGGATTGTGATGTGATGAGAAATCTGGACATGACCACGCTCCGGTCCTTCATGACCGTGGCAGAACAGGGCGGCGTCACACGCGCGGCCCAGGTGCTGAACCTCACGCAATCCGCGGTGTCGATGCAGCTAAAACGTCTGGAAGAGATGTTGGGCATTGAGCTTATGGACCGCTCAAACCGGCGCATTGCTCTGACCGCGTCGGGTGAACAGCTTTTGACCTACGCACGTCGCATTGTGGACCTCAATGACGAGGCGGTGGGACGTCTGGCCGATGAGATTTTCGAGGGTGAACTGACACTGGGCGTTCCCCACGACATTGTTTACCCCGTGATCCCGCGCGTGCTGAAGACATTCAATAGCGTTTTTCCAAGGGTCAATGTGGCGCTGAAATCCTCCAGCACAGTGAAACTGCACGAAGCGCTGAAGCGCGGTGAGGTTGACCTTATCCTCACCACTGAGGAACAGCTTGCGCCCGGTGGTGAGACCCTGGCCGAAATGCCTCTGAAATGGGTGGGTGCGATGGGCGGGCAGGCGTGGCGCAAACGCCCCCTGCGCCTTGGCTTTTGCCGCTTCTGCATTTTCCGCCCGATTGTCCTGCGCCGTCTGGACGCCATGGGCATCCCTTGGGAACTGGCCATCGAGTCGGATGAGGACCGCTCGGTTGAGGCCCTGATCAGCGCGGATCTGGCGGTGGGGGCGCTTTTGGAATCAAGCATTCCGCCACATCAGGAGGCGATCAATGCGCCTGGGCAGTTGCCCGATTTGGGCATTCAGCGCATCAACATGTATGGCGCGTCCGGTCGGGACGAAATTGCCACCAAATTGGCCGATCTGCTGCGTCAGGGCTATTGCGCCACGCCGCCTGCGTTGCTGCGCCAAGCCTGACGCGGATCAATCCTGATCCATCGTGATCACCACCTTGCCGGTTGATTTCCGACTGCGTAAAAGCTCCAGCCCCTGCGCGGCCTCGTCCAGCGGCAGGGTATGGCTGATGTGGGGCGTGAGCTGTCCTGCCTCATACCAGGCCAGAAGCTGCGCCAAGCTGTCGGTGATGACCTGAGGTTTGAAGGCAAGGTAGCCCCCCCAGTAGAGCCCAAGCACAGAAAGGTTTTTAACCAGAAGGTGATTGGCCGGGATTTGCGGAACATCTCCGCTTGCAAATCCAATGGCCAACAGGCGCGCCTCGGGCTTGCAGGCGCGAAAGGCGGCTTTGAACTGATCTCCGCCGACCGGGTCATAAACGACATCGACACCGCCCAAAGCGCGACAGGCCTCTCGGATATCTTCCGTTTTGGCGTCAATCAGATGATCGGCCCCGGCGGCCTTGGCCACGTCCAGCTTGTCCGCGCCACGCGCGCAGGCAATGACCGTGGCCCCCATGAGCTTGCCGATTTCGACCGCCGTCAGGCCCACGCCCCCAGCGGCCCCCAGCACCAAGAGCGTTTCTCCGGCCTGTAGGTGAGCCTTATGATCCAGCGCCACGTGGCTGGTGCCATAGGCAATCTGGAACGCGGCGGCATCGGTGAAAGGCATTGTGTCCGGCAATTTGACAGCCCGATTGGCCGGAAAAGCGCCGAATTCCGCCAAACCCCCTTGACCGCCAAAGACCGCCACTCGGTCCCCAAGAGCGAAATCCGTCACATCAGCGCCCAAGGCCTCAATCGTACCGGCCACTTCCATGCCCAAGGTAAAGGGCAGTTCGGGCGTGTCCTGATACTCACCTTTGACCATCAAAAGATCGGCGAAGTTGAGACCACACGCCCCAATCCGTACCAGAATTTCATCAGCCTTTGGGGTGGGCGGGTCACATACAACAAGGGCAGGTGTTGCATTCGAGGCTGAAAGTCGAAAAGCACGCATCTGCAACAGTCCTTCGTTAGGTTGGGAAAAAACTCACCTCTGGTTGGCGAAAATCGTCAGGTGATGCAAGACCGTCTTTTTGGCTCAACTATTGCGGAATCTCAAATCGTGGTCTATACTCGTATAAATTGTGAGATACCAATTAAAATCTCGCTTTCGTATAGCAGAGCATCTTGTCTTTTGACTTATTGATGGTAATTTTCCCCTGCGCGGCTGGGATGCGCCGTGCATATAAACGAAATGTGCGCTATAGGCTGCAATAAGCTATAGAATAGTCGCGTTAACATTGTGAAAGGATTGCCCATGCCGCACCCCGTAGATGTGCATGTCGGTAAACGGATACGTCATCGCAGATGGCTTGTCGGGATGACGCAGCAACAACTTGCTGAAAGTGTCGGAATAAAATTCCAGCAGATTCAGAAGTACGAAACCGGTGCCAATAGAGTGAGCGCATCACGCCTTTGGGATATTGCCGGATCCATGGATGTGGACGTGAGTTTCTTTTTCGAAGGGCTCGAACGAGCCTCTGAGAAAAAGCAGTCCACGGATGCAGCGCCAGCGGATCTTTTGGGAGACAAGGAAGCACTGGATTTGGTCCGGTCCTACTACTCGATCCCGGAAAACCAACGCCGTCGCCTGTTTGATCTTGCTCGTGTCCTGAGCGACGTGGCTTGAGCCAAACGCCAGTCCGGTCTAGTCATGCCGCCTAGGGGCGGCATGAGGGCTCTGGGATGGACCAGTCAGATATCGTCGAAACAGCGCACGCGCTGGCAGATGCGGCGCGTGACGCCACTTTACCTTGGTTTCGCACCAAGAACCTTCAGGCCGAGAATAAGGCCGCTTCCTCTAAACCTTTCGATCCTGTGACCCGCGCAGACCGCGCGGCCGAAGAGGCGATGCGCAAAGTGCTGGCGGAGCGCCGGCCCGATGATGCCATTTTGGGGGAGGAATTCGGGGCCACAGGCGGGCGCACCGGACTGACCTGGGTGCTGGACCCGATTGATGGAACGCGCGGATTTTTGACCGGCACGCCGACCTGGGGCGTCCTGATCGCGATCTCGGACGAGAACGGGCCGTTCTACGGCCTTATCGATCAGCCCTATATCGGCGAGCGTTTCGAAGGCGGGCTGGGACGGGCCGAGATGTCAGGGCCTCATGGACGTAGATCACTCGCGACCTGCGGCAACCGTCCGCTCGGAGAGGCAAACCTCTTCACCACCTTTCCTGAAGTTGGCAGTAAGACCGAAGGCGAAGCCTTTCGCGCGGTTGCTGATCGTGTGCAATTCGCACGCTATGGGATGGATTGCTATGCCTATGCGCTTCTCGCCTCAGGGCAAGTGGATCTGGTGATTGAAGCCGGCCTAAACGCCTATGACATACAAGCGCCCATTGCGGTGATCGAGGCCGCAGGCGGTGTTGTCACGGATTGGCGCGGCGGACCGGCGCATCACGGCGGACAGGTCGTTGCCGCTGCCGGGCGGATGCAGCACAAGGCGGCGCTGGGCATTCTGTCGGACTTTGTTTGAGTGGCAGTGAGCACAATCTCGCGAGTTGGCTCAGCCGTGGTGGCGATCGGTTTGGTCCTTGCATAGGATCAATGCCATGGGACTCCGATTTCTAACCATCTGTGCGCTCGCCATGGCTCTGGTCGCGACACCTCTGACCGCCCAAGAGCTTCGTGATGCCAGTGGTTCGGCCCGCGCCTGGCTCAATGACTACCGCGCGCAAAAAAATGCTCCGGCCCTTGGAACGTCACCTCAACTGACAAAGGCCGCCGCCGCCCACGCACGCGACATGGCGCGCAAAGGGTTCTTCAGCCATCAGGGGTCTGACGGAAGCTCGGTGGCCGATCGTGTGCACCGTCAGGGATATGGGTATTGCTTCGTGGCCGAGAATATCGCCAAGGGGCAACGCGATCTGGGGGCTGTCTTGCAAAGCTGGGCAGGGTCCAAGGGACACAGACGCAACATGCTTAGCCGTGAGGCGCGCGAATTCGCACTGGTGCAAGGACCTGGCAATATATGGGTGATGGTCTTAGGCAGAGCCGGTTGCTGACGGGTCAGACATGTTAGCTCTGTAGAACTGCTTCTGGAAAACTGTGTGTCTCGACCGCCCACACACGTCACACACTCCGTACTCAAAAGGCGGCCGCAACACACATCGGCGGTTCTACGCCGAGTTTGTGTCCGGAATTGGGGCAGAACAGGGTTTGCGCAAGACCAATTCACGGCAGGGGGCCACAAAGGTTGACGCGCTTTGCGCATTGCTGTGCGCGACCGGCTGTGCCAGATCAGGGTTAGGTTAAATGCCATGGGGGGTGACATGCAGCTTGGAATGAGGCCAGAGGCAGAGCAAAAGCTGGCCGCGGTGCGCGACATGGTGCGTGACGAGATCACGCCGCTGAATGCAGAGTATCACGCCGAGATTGAAAAAGGCGACCGCTGGGCTTTCACACCCCGGCAGGCGGAAATTCTGGAAGGGCTGAAGGCGCGCGCCAAGGCGGCGGGATTGTGGAATTTCTGGCTGACCGATCATGACCGCGGCATGGATCTGAGCACGGTGGAATACGCCTATTTTGCCGAAGAAATGGGAAAAACTCCTTTGGGCGCAGAAGTTTTCAACTGCAACGCGCCGGATACCGGGAACATGGAGGTTTTCGTCAAATACGGCACGGGTGACATGAAATCCCGTTGGTTGGAGCCGCTGCTGGAGGGGGAGATCCGATCCGCCTACCTGATGACGGAACCGGATGTGGCCAGTTCAGATGCCACCAACATTGCCATGTCCTGTGTGCGGGATGGTGGTGACTATGTGCTGAATGGCGAAAAGTGGTGGGCCACGGGGGCAGGGGACCCGCGCTGTGCGGTTTACATTGTCATGGTGTGCACGGGCGGTGAGGACGCGCCAAAGCACCAACGCCATTCGATGATTGTGGTTCCCTCAGATGCGCCGGGCATCGAAAAACTGCGCCCGATGCAGGTCTATGGCGCCGATGATGCGCCGCATGGGCATATGCATATTCGATTTACGAATGTACGTGTGCCCGCAGAAAACCTGCTTTTGGGGGAGGGACGCGGGTTTGAGATTGCCCAAGGGCGGCTTGGACCGGGGCGCATCCACCATTGCATGCGTGCCATTGGTCAGGCCGAGGCCGCGCTGGAACTTATGTGCCGCCGGTCGCTGGAGCGGGAAGCCTTTGGCAAGCCTTTGGTGCAGCTTGGCGCAAATTTCGACATTCTGGCCGAGGCGCGGATGGAAATTGAGCAGGCGCGGCTTTTGTGCCTCAAGGCGGCCTGGATGATGGATCAGGGCGATGCCCGTGCCGCTGCGCCCTGGATTCATCAGATCAAGGTTGTGGCGCCACGCATGGCCTTGAAGGTCGTTGATGAGGCGGTGCAGATGTTCGGCGCGCAGGGCATTTCACAAGACACCGAGCTGGCGGCCATGTGGACCCACCTGCGCACGCTGCGGCTGGCCGATGGGCCCGATGCGGTGCATCGCAGGCAGGTGGCGCGGGCAGAGTTGCGCAAATATTCTCAAGCGAAGTTTTAACAATAACTGTCTGGTTTTTGGGTATTTTTTACAAGAAAGAAACCAGTATGCTTGGTGCAATCATAGTCTCTCGACAAAGGCCGTGGACAGGGTCTTAATGCCGTCATGACGTCTGAGCAAAATGCACGGCCCGGGTGGGGTATCTTCTGGATGGTGGTGACCGGGCTGCAGTTTGTGGGTGTCACTGCGCTGGTCAAACTTTTGGGCACGCGCATTCCGGCCCCTGAGGCGGCGTTTCTGCGCTATGTGCTTGGGTTGGTGTTTCTTATTCCGATGCTGGGCACGCTGAGCCGGGTGCGGCTGGATCGAGGCACTCTGGGACTTTTCGCCGCGCGCGGCGTGGCGCATTCCCTAGGCGTCGGGCTTTGGTTTTTTGCCATGGCGCGCATTCCCATCGCGGATGTCACCGCGATGAACTACCTCTCCCCCATCTACGTGACGCTGGGGGCCGCGATCTTTCTGGGAGAAAAGCTGGCGCTGCGCCGGGTGCTGGCCATTTTTGTGGCTCTCATAGGTGCGCTGATCATTCTGCGCCCCGGGTTTCGCGAGGTGGGGCCAGGGCATTTGGCGATGATCTTTACCGCGATTGTCTTTGGGGCCTCCTATCTTCTGGCCAAGATGCTCTCAGAACGGTGCAGCCCCGGGCTGGTGGTGGCGATGCTTTCGATCACTGTGACGATTGGATTGGCACCTGTTGCGCTTGCCAATTGGGTGACGCCGACATCTTATGAGCTTTTGGTGCTGTTCGGTGTGGCCGCACTGGCCACAGGCGGGCATTACACAATGACGCTGGCCTTCCGCGCCGCCCCGCTGGCCATCACACAGCCGGTGTCGTTTCTGCAACTGGTCTGGGCTGTGGCGCTGGGGCTTGTGGTCTTCGGCGAACCGTTTGATCCCTGGGTCATCCTGGGCGGTATGGTGATCGTGGCCGCCGTCAGCTTTATCAGCTGGCGCGAAGCCATCCTAAAGCGCCGTGCGATCACGCCGACGGTCACCCAGACAAAGGTGTAATTCGGGGGCTATCGCAGTTTGTCGTGAAACAGGATGAGCAGCTCGTCGCGGCTGACCGAAGGTTGTTTGGCGAAACCTGCATCATGATTTTCAGATGTGTGCCCACCACCATTCGCGGCAACAGCACTAAGGAGTGCCCTTGGTGTAGCAAGGCTCAGATTGAGAAGATGGATCATACGTAATCTCCATTTACTCCCATGCAGAGCCCCCGATCTGATGGTGTGTGAAACACCAAGGTCGCGGGAAGTGTGCTTGCATTCAAGTTGTAGGTTGAGGGCCTTCACTACACCAAAAGTTTAAAAAATAATAAAAACAGTATTTTGCGGTGAGGTTTCTGAAAGTGACGTTGCGTTCAATTCGGATCTGGTAGCGCTTGGCTTTTTTCAATCCGTGACCAATCTGCGGAATATCGTTCTATTGTTTCGAGCTCACTGCAAGTTACGCAATCTGATAGTGAATCGCTTAATAAGCCCCTGAAAATAAAAAACCCCCGAGGACGCGCCTCGGGGGTTCTGATGTGTTTGAGATCGCGACTTAGGCGAAGGACCAGCGCTCGGCCCAGCGTTCGCCGTCCATATCCCAGTTCGAGCCCATCGCCTCTGGCGTTTTGAGCTTATTGGATGTTGCGAAGACATAGTTTGCAAACATCGGGATAATGACGCCGCCCTGGTTTGAGACGATGTCCTGCATTTCGAAATACATCTCCTGGCGCTTGGCTGGGTCGAGTTCAGCCCGAGCCTCAACCATGAGGGCCTCAAACCGGTCATGGCACCAGAAGCTGTCATTCCAGTCCGCGCCACAGCTGTAGGCGGTGGCAAACATCTGATCCTGAACCGGACGACCCGACCAGTACACAGCCGAGAATGGTTTTTTCATCCAGACGTCTGACCAGTAGCCGTCGTTTGGCTCCCGCACGACAGTGAGGTCAATACCGGCCGCCTTGGCCGAGTTCTGGAAGAGAACACCGGCATCGACCGCACCCGCAAAGGCCGCGTCCGCTGCCGAGAGGCTGACCTCAAGGCTGTCGAGACCGGCTTCCTTGAGGTAGAATTTGGCCTTGTCCGGATCGTAGGTCTTTTGCTCAAGCTCGGTGTTGTAATAGAGCTGACCTTGACCAACGGGGATATCGTTGCCGACAGAGCCATAGCCGAAGAGGATCTTCTCGACCATTTCTTCGCGGTTGATGGCGTATTTCAGGGCCTGACGCACATTGTTGTCGTCAAACGGCGCCTGGTTGGTGGACATCGCGAAGGTGTAGTGCTGCGTGCCTGCCACCGAATGGATGGCGAGGTTTGCGTTACGCTCCAGAAGGCCCACTGTCTTAAGGTCGACCCGGTCAACCACATCGACATCGCCGGACACCAACGCGGTTGTCCGCGCGTTCTGATCCACAAGCGCCAGCATTTCGATGCTGTCAAAGAACCCAACAGTGTCGCGCCAATGGTTCGGATTGCGCTCCATTGTAATGCTAACACCGAAGTTTTTCTCCTTCAGGATGTAGCTGCCGCAGCCATCGCCGGATTCCCAATCAATGGTATCGTCTTTTGCCGGGTGGATGGTCAGGTGATAATCCGACAGAATGAAGGGGAAGTCCGCGTTGCCGCCTGACAATTCGACAACAACGTTGCCGCCATCGACCTTCATGTTTTCAATCGGTGCGACCAGTGGACCCGCCGCCGAGGTTGAATCCTCGCCCCGGTGGAAGTTCAGCGAGGCGACCACGTCTTCGGGCGTCAAAGGTTTGCCCGAGTGGAAGGTCACACCTTCGCGGATCTTGAAGGTCCAGGTCTTGGCGTCTGCGGTGGCTTCCCAGCTTTCGGCCAGTTCAGGCTGCAACGAGCCATCTGGCGCCACTTCGGTCAGGCGACCATGGATGGCAAAGGCCATGCCAATGGTGAAGCCGTTTTCCCATGTGCCCGGGTTCAGCGTGTCGGTGGTCTGGCCGTGGCCTTTCCCAACCCGAAGATGCCCACCGCGCTTGGGCGCAGCATAAGCCGCGCCACCCAATGGCAGAGTTGCTGCCATGGCCGTTGCGGCGGTTGTCTTTAGAAATCCACGGCGGTCAAGCAAGCCGCCTTTGATGATCGACATATTCAGTTCTCCCTGTTTTTTGTCGTTATAGTTTTGATACGTCTGTGTTGAGTTCTCGTTTGATTTACTCCGTCACATTCCCCGTCTCGTCCAGCACACATTACTGTCCAAGGCTCTTTGAGGCCTCGGTCCTGCGCTGTGACGACCGTTTTTTCAACGCGTGCACAGGTTAGACGCCCCATCCAATACGATGCAACGGCAAACTCAATGCTGCGGCCATCATCTTTCCGCGAGTGCCGCATTTCAAGCTTTTGCTGTCGCGGCTTGGAGAAAATCGGTTATTGGTTGACGAGTCAATTAAAAAACAATACCGCGAAAATACAGCTGCGGGGGAGGTTTGATGCCGAAGCTAGGGATGGAACCGATTCGACGCTCGGCTTTGGTCGAGGCGACAATCAGTGAGATTGGCGCGCAAGGCTCACTTGATGTCACGGTAAGCCAGATTGCCCGCCGGGCGGGCATGTCGAGCGCGCTGGCGCATCATTACTTTGGGTCCAAAGAACAGATTTTCGCAGCCGCCATGCGGCACATCCTGACGCTCTATGGGGCCGAGGTGCGGGGTGCGATGATCATGGCCAAGACGCCCCGTGACCGCATTGAGGCCATCATACGCGCCAGTTTCGCGCCTGCGCAGTTCCGCACCGAGATGGTCGCGGCTTGGCTTAATTTTTACGTTCAGGCCCAGAAGTCAGACGAGGCGCGGCGGCTTTTGCATATCTATCAGCACCGGCTGCGCTCTAACCTGCATCATGCCTTTCGCCAGCTTGCCCCCAAGGATGCGCGCACGCTCACTCGCGGCCTCGCGGCGATGATCGACGGTTTGTATATCCGGCAGGCGCTGCACAAAGCGCCGCTCTCGGGCGAAGAAGCCATCAAGGTGCTGTTGCATTACATCGACACATCCTTGCCAGCGGACATGCGTCAATGACACAGCCTAACATACTGATTTTCATGGTGGATCAACTCAATGGGACGCTGTTTCCCGATGGGCCCGCCGATTGGCTGCACGCGCCCAACTTGAAAAAACTCGCTGCACGGTCCACGCGCTTTCAAAACGCCTACACCGCCAGCCCGCTTTGTGCGCCGGGCCGGGCCAGCTTCATGTCCGGGCTCTTGCCGTCTCGTAGCCGGGTCTACGATAACGCGGCTGAATTTGCCGCCGATATACCCACCTATGCGCATCATCTGCGTCGAGCAGGTTATCAGACCTGTTTGAGCGGCAAGATGCACTTTGTCGGCCCCGATCAGTTGCACGGCTTTGAAGAACGCCTTACCACCGACATCTACCCGGCTGATTTCGGCTGGACGCCGGATTACCGCAAGCCAGGGGAACGCATCGACTGGTGGTATCACAACATGGGCTCTGTCACCGGTGCAGGCGTGGCCGAGATTTCCAACCAGATGGAATATGACGACGAGGTTGCCTACAACGCCACGCGCAAAGTCTATGATCTGGCCCGTGGCAAGGACGTGCGCCCTTGGTGCCTGACCGTCAGCTTCACACACCCGCATGATCCTTATGTGGCGCGTAAGAAATACTGGGATTTATACGAGGGATGCGCGCATCTGGTGCCCGAAGTTCCGGCGATGGATTATGCGGATCACGACCCGCATGCGCAGCGGATTTTTGATGCCAATGACTGGCGCAATTTCGACATCACAGAAGATGATATCACCCGCTCACGCCGGGCCTATTTCGCCAATATCTCTTATCTCGACGACAAGATCGGTGAGGTGATGGAGGCGCTGGAAACCACAAGACAAGAGGCCGTGATCCTCTTTGTCTCCGATCACGGCGATATGCTGGGGGAACGGGGCCTGTGGTTCAAAATGTGCTTCTACGAGGGCTCGTCCCGCGTGCCGCTGATGATCTCGGCCCCTGACATGACACCGGGGCTTGTGACTGACCCGGTCAGCACAATTGATGTCTGCCCCACGCTTTGCGCGCTGGCCGGTGCGGATATGGACGAAATCGCGCCTTGGACCACCGGTGAGAGCCTGGTTTATTTGGGACAGGGTGGATCCCGGGACGCACCAGTGGCCATGGAATATGCCGCCGAGGCCTCTTATGCGCCGCTCGTGTCGCTGCGCTATGGCAAGTGGAAATACACCCGCTGCGTGCTCGACCCCGATCAGCTCTTTGATCTGGAGGCTGATCCGCATGAGCTGACCAATCTTGCGGACCGTCCCGAGCACGCAGGCACCTTGACGCAGCTGCGCGCCAAATCCGAAGACCGCTGGGATCTGCACGCCTTTGACGCTCAAGTCCGCGAAAGCCAGGCGCGCCGCTGGGTCGTCTATGAGGCGCTGCGCCAGGGCGGATACTACCCCTGGGACTACCAACCCCTGCAAAAGGCATCGGAGCGCTACATGCGCAACCACATGGACCTCAATATTGTCGAGGAAAATCAACGATTTCCGAGGGGCGAGTGATGTTGACGATCTATGGGCGCACGACCTCTTCCAACGTGCAACTGGTCATGTGGTTTATCGGGGAACTACAGCTTCCGCATGAGCGGCTGGACTACGGGCATGTGTATGGCGGGCTTGATACGCCGGAGTTCGGCGCGTTGAACCCACACCGCAAAATCCCTGTTCTGAAAGATGGCGATCTGGTTGTCTGGGAGAGTGCGTCGATCCTGCGATACCTTGCGGCGACCTATGATGATGGCGGAGCATTCTGGCCAAAGGATGCGTCTGAGCGTGCCCGTATCGACAAATGGGCCGAGTGGGGCAAGAACGAGCTGTGCAATAATTTCACCGTGCCGATCTTCTGGTCGCGCGTGCGCACGGCGGCTGCGAACCGGGATGCAGGAAAACTCGCCGCGGCAATCTCAAATTTTGATGCCTACATGTCGATTCTGGCAACCCAGCTGGGCGATCAGCCTTTTGTCTGCGGTCAGAACCTGACCACAGCAGATATCGTCATCGGGCATCTTCTGTTCCGGTGGTTCACGATGGACATTCCGCGCGCAGAAAATCCGCGCGTTGAGATGTACTATCAAAGACTTACAGAGCGATCCGCATATCGCGAGCATGTCATGGTTTCATACGAGCCATTGAGGGTGGAGGGCGCGTGATGGAAGCGGATTATGTCATCGTTGGTGCGGGCAGTGCGGGCTGTGCCATGGCTTACCGCCTCAGTGAGGCGGGTCGTTCGGTTCTGGTGATTGAGCATGGCGGCACGGATGCTGGCCCGTTCATTCAGATGCCCGGCGCGCTCAGCTATCCGATGAATATGAGCATGTATGACTGGGGCTACCGCACCGAGCCTGAGCCGCATTTGGGCAACCGGCGTCTGGCCGCCCCACGCGGCAAGGTCATTGGCGGATCCTCCTCAATCAACGGCATGGTCTATGTGCGTGGCCATGCGCGCGACTTTGATCACTGGCGCGATCAGGGGGCGGATGGCTGGGGCTTTGCCGACGTGCTGCCCTATTTCAAGCGCCAGGAAAACTGGACCGACGGCGGCCATGGCGGCGATCCCGATTGGCGTGGGCGTTCGGGGCCATTGCATGTCACACGCGGCGAGATGGCCAACCCGCTGACGCGGGCCTTCATCGAGGCAGGCGGGCAAGCCGGGTATCAGATCACGTCCGACTATAACGGTCAGCAGCAAGAGGGCTTTGGCCCCTTCGAGATGACGGTGCATAAGGGCCAGCGCTGGTCTGCGGCCAATGCCTATCTCAAACCCGCGCTGAAGGGCGGCAAATGCGATGTCATGCGGGGGCTGGCAGGTCGTGTGATCTTTGAGGATGGGCGTGCCACAGGCGTAGAGGTCACCCGCAAAGGCGCACGCGAGGTCATTCATGCCCGCGCCGAAGTGATCCTCTCAGCGTCGGCCTTTAACACCCCGAAATTATTGATGCTTTCGGGTATCGGTCCGGGTGCGCACTTGGCCGAGCACGGTATAGACCTGGTCGCAGATCGGCCTGGCGTTGGGGCAAACCTGCAAGATCACCTGGAGGTTTACATCCAGATGGCCGCCAGCCAGCCGGTGAGCCTCTATAAATACTGGAACCTGCCGGGCAAGGCGCTGGTGGGTCTGACCTGGCTTTTGGGCAAAACCGGGCCGGGGGCCTCGAACCAGTTTGAATCCTGCGGATTTATCCGCTCGGACAAAGGCGTGGATTATCCCGACCTGCAATTCCACTTCCTGCCGATTGCTGTGCGCTATGACGGGCAGGCCGCCGCCGAAGGACATGGGTTTCAAGCGCATGTCGGCCCGATGCGATCTGAGAGCCGTGGGGCCGTCACACTGCGCTCAAACCGGCCAGAGGACGCGCCGGTCATCAGATTCAATTATATGAGCAAGGAAAGCGACTGGCGCGATTTCCGCCGGGGCATTCGGCTGACGCGCGAGATTTTTGCACAAGATGCGTTTGCGCCCTTCGCCAAGCATGAAATCCAACCGGGTGCAGCGCTGCAAACCGATGACGAGATCGACGGCTTCATTCGTGAACACGCCGAAAGCGCTTATCATCCCTGTGGCACCTGCCGCATGGGCCGCGCCGATGATGCCCATTCGGTTGTCGACCCCGAGGGTCGGGTGATTGGGGTAGGCGGCCTGCGCGTCGCTGACAGCTCGGTTTTTCCACGTATTCCAAACGGCAATCTGAATGCGCCCTCGATCATGGTCGGAGAAAAGATGGCCGACCACGTGCTGGGCCGGCACCTGCCGGCTGACAATGCAGAGCCATGGATCCATCCAAACTGGAAAACCGCTCAAAGGTGAAAGCGGATTGATCCGTATCAAGGCAAAACCAGCGAGATGAGATCAAACTTGGCGTGTTGACACTGAAGACAAGGGAGAGCCGGATGTCACACACCCCGCACGAATTGCATGAGGAGTTTCCAGATCACGAAGATCGGATCAAGGTGCTCAAAGCCACGAATGCCCACTTTGCACGCCTTATGGACCAATATCACAAGGTCAACCGTGAAGTGCATGGTGCAGAAACCAATGTCGCACCTGTTTCTGAAGCAACCGAGACGGATATGCGCCGAGAGCGCGCACGTCTGAAGGATGAAATATATCAAATGCTTGTGGAGTAAGGCTTGACCTCGGGCGCAGCCATGAGCGGACCATGGACACTAAGAACTAAATCGCACTGAACAACGGGGTATGGCGTGAAGCTGTGCCCGCCGTTACCTCTGTGAAAAGCTGATTTGAAACCGAGTTGACCTTTCGAACGTGAGCTGAGTGATGGGCAGATGGCGATCGCGCAGCGGTACTTGGCGCGTTGCGACATACCCAAAGGCAAAACGTATCAGAGCTGTGACAAAAGCCGTACGGCCTCGTCATTTCCTTGTGCCAAAACGCTTCGATCCTCGCCCGGAAAGAACCGCGCTCGGGTTGCTGTGTTCATCGGGGCAGGACTGAGGATATCGACTCTCGGACCAATCTTGACAGTCTCGGCTTGCCAAGAGCGGATCAGCGCCATTTGTGCGGCTTTTGTGGCGCCGTAGCTGCCAAAGAACTTCTCGCCCGCGCGGGGATCATCGAAAAACACCGCATGTCCGGTTTCGCCAAGCAGGGGGGTCACAAATCCAATGAGACGCGCAAGAGCCGTGATGTTGATGTCGACCGACTTTTTGAGGTCTTTCATCTCGATATGCGCGGTGGGGGCCAAAGGGGCGGCATGAATGGCTGTGTGTACCCACGTGTCGACCTTGCCCCAGCGGTCATAGATCGAGCGGCAAAGCTGTGCCATGGCGCCTTCAACAGTGATATCCATCGGCGCGAGTGTCGCCTCGCCGCCCATCGCTTTGATCTGGTCGTCCAGCTCTTCCAAACCACCAGTGGTGCGACCCACGGCGACCACATGATGCGTTTTGGCAAGCTCAAGCGCACAGCCCGCGCCAAGGCCACGCGACGCCCCGGTGACAAGGGCAAGTTTTCTATCTGTCTGATCTGTCATGGGCGTTCCCATCCCATAAGGCAGAGGCCCAAATCAAGCGCATTCGCTTGACTTTCCCCGCCCCGTGCGAAAAACAAATCCCAAACACGGGACATGAAAGGACGCTCGATATGCAAGACACTGTTCTGAGCAAGGCAATTCTTGGCCACGAAGGCCTGATCCGCAAGTTGGGGCTAGTCCTCGGTGGTGCGCTGTTCATCTCGCTTGTCGCACAGGCGAGCGTGGGCTGGCCGGTGCCGATGTCACTGCAGGGATTGGCCATTCTGCTCGTAGGCTTCACGTTTGGCTCGCGCCTTGGCGCTGCGACGCTTGTAACCTATCTGGCGTATGGCGCGATGGGGTTCCCGGTGTTCTCAAACGGGATGGCCGCTACCGCGCTTGTTGGCCCGACTGCAGGGTTCCTTTACGGCTTCGTCGGTATGGCCTTCCTGGCAGGTCTTGCCGTTGAAAAGGGGTTGGCAAAGGGCGTGGTGTCCACAGCCATCTGCGGCGCTTTGATCTCGCTCTTGCTTTACATTCCCGGTCTGGCCTGGCCCGCAGCGGCCCTTGGCAAAACTCTTCCTGAGCTTTGGTCCGGCTGGATGGCACCGTTCCTGCTGGGCGATGCGATCAAGGCAGTGATCGCCGCGATGGTGGTCTGGGGCGGCTGGCAAGCGTTGAAAGTGCGCAAAGGCTGATTCTCTTATAAGTTGTTCCAAGAGCACCGCCTTTCGAGGCGGTGTTTTTGTTTCGGATTCTGAGCCAATCTTCACATTTTTGAACAATAAAGCTTCTGTTTTTCGATGCTTATTGAGTACGGCCATGAATTTTAGCCAAATTTGTAGCATTTGATCTTCCGGTCATAATTTGACCGTATTCCTCACAAAAAAATCAATCTTTAGTTGTATTTTGAACTGTGTCGCCCAGTGGCAAAAGGTTCAGTGTGAAAAGGTGTGTCCATATGCTCAAAAGCATTCTCTTATTCCAAAAACCCCATCCCAATACGTTCTGCAAAGATGAAGATGGTGCCGTGACCGTCGATTGGGTCGTCTTGACAGCGCTGATTGTTGGTTTGGTCGCTGTGGCGTTTGCTGGGGTCGAAGGCGGTGTTGCTGCGTTGACGGGGCAGTTGGTGGCGTATTTAACCGGTCTTTTGTAATCCCGCACAGTCTGTGCTGGTGTAAGTTCAGAGTTGGAAGTCACGTCTTTTCCAGCCCCAAAGTGTCAGCCCCAAAGTTCCAGCCATTAAAAGCTTGCGCGAAGCTTGGGTCATGATGCTGCGCCTGGCATGGATGACAAATCCTATCCAGGCAGCCGCAGGTCATAGGTCGATCCGAGCAAGGACAAAACAACACGACCTTCCTCAATAGCGGCAACCTGTGCCTGGCCAATCCGGTCGCCCACGGTGACCTTGCTGACGCGGCCGTGCAAGCGCAACAAGGCACTGCTGTCGTCCGGTGTCAGAAACGTACCGATCAGAAGAGGGCGATTGCGTGCAGTCTTGTAGTCTGCGTGCAGCGTGGCCGCAGACAGGGTTTCAGGCGGGGTGGGGGTGGTGTCGTCCCGAGACATGGTGCTTCTTTTTCCACAGCGCGCCAATGACGCGGATTGGATGAGCACGTATGCCTGTTTTGATGGTGCTGAAAGGGGAATGCGGTTTGTGCGGCGGATTTTTGCCGCGCCGCAGCATCGAAGGACGACGTTATTCCGCCGCCTTCAGCTCAAAACCCTTCTCGATCTGATCGGAAGGCTCCACCGGATAATCACCTGAGAAGCAGGCGTCACAGTATTGCGGACAGGATTTGTCGCGGCCCTTAGCTTCTCCGACGGCGCGGTAAAGCCCGTCGAGAGAAATGAATTTGAGGCTGTCCACCGCCAGATGATCCCGCATTTCATCTTCGGACATGGTGGCGGCCAGAAGTTTTTCGCGGTTGGGCGTGTCCACACCATAAAAACAGGGCCAGGCGGTGGGTGGAGAGGCGATGCGGAAATGCACCTCCTTGGCGCCCGCATCCAGGATCATTTCCTTGATCTTGCGGCTGGTGGTGCCGCGCACCACGCTGTCATCGACCAAGATCACGCGTTTGCCCTCGATCAGTGCGCGGTTGACGTTGAGCTTGAGCCGCACGCCCATGTTGCGGATCTGCTCGGTGGGCTCGATGAATGTCCGACCCATATATTGATTGCGGATGATGCCCATCGCGTAAGGAATGCCACTTTCGTGGCTATATCCAATCGCCGCCGGAGTGCCCGAATCCGGCACCGGACAGACCAAGTCTGCGTCAACGGGGCTTTCCTTGGCCAATTCAATGCCGATCTGCCGCCGTGTTTCATAAACGGATTGGCCGCCGATGATGCTGTCGGGACGTGAGAAATAGACATGTTCAAAGATGCAGAATCGTGGCTTTTGCGGCCGGAACGGATGGTGGCTTTCGACGCCATTGCCGTTGATCACAACCATTTCGCCCGGCTCAATCTCGCGGACATACTTCGCGCCAATGATATCCAGCGCGCAGGTTTCCGAGCTTAGCACCCAACCGTCGCCGACTTGCCCCAACACCAAGGGGCGCACGCCCAGCGGATCGCGCACGCCAATCAGCTTGCTGCGGGTCATGGCCACAATGGAAAATGCGCCTTCGACCCGACGCAGGGCGTCTTCCATGCGCTCGGGGATCGTGCGTTGCAATGAGCGGGCCATCAGGTGAATGATGCATTCGCTGTCGGAATTGGACTGAAAGATCGAGCCGCGCTCGACCAGCTCTTTGCGCAGCGCATCGGCATTGGTGATATTGCCATTATGCGCAATCGCCGCTCCGCCCATGGCAAATTCGCCAAAGAACGGTTGCACGTCGCGGATCACAGGCGTTTTGCCACCTGCCGTGGAATAGCGCACATGGCCGATCGAGAGCGGTCCAGGCAGGGTTTCCATCAAAGATTGGCGGGTAAAATTATCGCGCACATAACCAAATCGCCGGGCGGAATTGAAACCGTGATCGGGGTGATGGGCGACTATGCCGCCCGCCTCTTGTCCGCGGTGTTGCAGGGCGTGCAGACCAAGGGCTACGAAATTGGCGGCATCGGTGACGCCGTAAACCCCAAAAATCCCGCATTCTTCGCGCAGTTTATCGTCATCGAACGGATGAGAGGGCGGCATGGTTTTGTCGGACAACGGGCAGCTCCGAATCCCTTTACGCTTGGACCCACTAAATAGGGTGTCTGAGGGCATATGTCACGAAACTATCACGTATCCAGAGCGGAAATAACGTAACGCAAATTGTTCACCTCAAGGGTCAAGCAGCGCGTTTTGTCATATGATCCAGCAAAAGGCTGGCCTCGTGGCGTTTCAATGTACGTGCGGCAGTGTGTCCAAACGCTTCGATGTGTTCTTCCAAGGACGGGAACAGTGCCAGCAATTCTTCTGTTTGCGTGCGTTCCAAGCCCGTCAGAGCCTGGCGTGTTAAGAAGAAACTTTCACTGAGAACACCATCTGTTTCAACAATCTGATGCTGGTCGAACATGAGATGGACATAGCGGATCGTGCCGCCGGTCCGGATGTGTATACCTTCAAATCCGCAAAGATACTTTGCGGCGATCAAAACGTCAGTGTAGCCAAAGAGCAGTTCAGCTTCTGGTGCGCGCAGGAGCAATCTGTGTTCTTGCGACAAAACAAGATCACGCGTGTTGCCAAACACGCCCTTAGGCACGACGACGGGCGCAAATGCGCCTTCGGCAGTGACCTCTGTTCTGCCAATCCAGTTTATAGGCTGAAAACTGTCCTGCATCGTCCAAACCAGATCACCGATGTGAAGCGTATCAATGGTCTTGCAGCCATCTGGCGTTACAATGCGCGTGTCGGACGCAAAACAGGTGATGAACGTGTTGTAGGACGAACTGCCGATGTTGGAGCCGCCCGTTTTTTCATACTGGACGCCATCCTGAAGCTCGATGTCGGGAGAAAATCCCCACACGTCCCCGGTGACGCCATTTTGGGAAAACACCGTGATTGTGATGGTTGGGCCGGTCAAATCGCCATTGATGTCCAGTGCCCGCACGAAAATGAGGGACTCCGCTTCAACAGGTGTTCCATTTGACACGATTCCACCGCCGTCTGTGACCGAATGCCCGGCTGTGTTGTCATCTTCAAAAATGTCCGGATCGCCGCCTGTATCATCAATCGTGACAGTGGTGCCGCCGCCCGCGGAATAAGTGAACACTGTGCCATCTGGGGTGTCGGAGTTGTTGATCACGGGATTGCCAACAATCGCTCCATTGGAGCTGCTATCGACAACCAGATTGTCGTTGTTTACGGCAAAGAAACTGCGGGCAACCATTTTGAACTCCGGACTTGCAGTGCAATTCACATAAGCAAGATCAAGAGTTCAAAAATGTGTCGCGAAAAAGGTATTTCGCGACACATCAAGCGAATTTGAAGTCGTTCAATTGTTTACTGGGATTCGTCGCAGGCGCTGACAAGCTGCTCATATTGCTGCGTAACCCATCCCAGAGCTTGTTCAGGGTCGCCATCTTGTATCTTCTCGGTAAGTTGCGAGAACACGCGCGCTGAGCGGCTGTCATCGACAATCTCGATGTTCTGGCCGCTGATGACCGTTTCATAGACGAAATAGGCAATCGCAACGAGGAGAATGCCGCGTGCCACACCAAAGAGGAACCCGGCCCCCTGGTCCAATCCACCCAGGGCAGAGCGCTGCACAATGGATGAAAAAAGTGGAGTAATCAGGGAAGACACAATCAGAGCCACGGCAAAAACAAGGGCTGCGGCGCCGATCATGGACAGTTCGCAGTTATCGCCGATCAAATCGCTGAGAACAGGGATTTCCTTGACCAACGGTTCCACTTGCGGGGCAAAGATAAACGCCAGAACAGCGGCCACGACCCAGCCGGCAATGGCCAGCGATTCGCGCACAAAGCCGCGTGAATAGGCCAAAAGCGCAGATAGCACGATGACAAGCACCACGATGCCGTCAATGATGGTAAAGCCTTCCATTAGCTCTTTCCTGTCCCAATGACGCAGGTCAGCCCGCGCCGAAAATCTCACCTACAAAGCCGGTCAGATCACTCATCTGCGTGAGCGTCAGCCCGCCCGACCCCTCGGATTTTCCACCCGAAGGAAGGATGGCTGATGTGAAACCAAGTTTTTTGGCCTCTTTCAACCTGTTTCCGGTTTGAGCAACCGGTCTGAGGGCACCAGACAGGCTGATTTCGCCGAAAAGGACACAGTTTTGGGGCAATGCTGTGTCTTCTCGGGCACTCAAGAGGGCGGCTGCAACGGCCAGATCGGCGGCGGGTTCGCTGATTTTGATGCCGCCTGCGACGTTGAGATAGACATCCAAGCCCGCAAAGGGAATGCCACACCGCGCCTCCAGCACCGCCAGAATCATGGCGAGACGCGCGCTGTCCCAGCCCACCACAGCGCGTCGGGGCTGGGAATGCGGAGTGGGGGCGACAAGCGCCTGCATTTCGACCAGAACAGGCCGTGTGCCTTCGATGCCTGCAAACACGACGGAACCCGGCGCAGGATCGCCTCTGTCTGACAGGAAAAGCGCAGAGGGGTTGGTTACTTCGGCCAGCCCAGCACCAGTCATCTCAAAAACGCCGATTTCATCTGCCGGGCCAAATCGGTTTTTGACGCTGCGCAAAATACGGAACTGATGTCCGCGTTCGCCTTCAAAATAAAGCACGGTGTCGACCATATGCTCGACAACACGGGGACCTGCGATCTGGCCCTCCTTGGTGACGTGGCCCACGAGTATGACGGACGTGCCCTTTCGCTTGGCAAAGGTGGTCAGCTCATGGGCCGAGGCGCGGACCTGCGCCACGGAGCCCGGCGCGCTTTCGACATTGTCGGCCCACATGGTCTGAATCGAGTCAATGATCACGAGATCGGGTTTTTCGGCCTCGAGCGTTGTGAGAATATCGCGCAGCGAGGTGGCTGTGGCCAGCTGCACCGGTGCATCGCCAAGGCCAAGCCGCTGGGCACGCAGGCGCACCTGAGCGCTGGCCTCTTCGCCTGAGACATAGAACACCTTAACCCCCGCAGCGCCGAACTTGGCCGCAGCCTGCAACAGCAAGGTGGATTTGCCGATGCCCGGATCGCCCCCCACCAAAATCGCTGAAGACGGGACAAGCCCGCCGCCCAAAACGCGGTCAAGCTCTGCTATGCCCGATTGCGTGCGCGGGGGCGGGGCCTCTTCGGTGGCCAGATCGGCTAGTTGAATGGGTGTGCCACGTTTAGAACCCAGAGATTTGGAGGCCGGGCCGGTCGAAAGTTGTGCCTCTTCGACAATCGTGTTCCACTCGCCGCACGCCTCGCACCGCCCAGACCATTTGGAATGCACAGCACCGCATGCGGTGCACGAAAAGGAAGCAGTTTTGCCCATGCCTCGGTCATGCCTGATGCCGGGGCGCGGGTCAAATGGTCATCTGCCTGGAAAGATTGCTCACTCTGCAGGCGTCTGGTGAAGGCCAAAGACATAGCCGTTTTTGGGTGGCTCAAACTCGGGCAGGGCGAGCTCTGGCTCTTGCTCCAGCTCGGGCAGGATGTCCTGCAACTCCTCGCGCAGCCGTGCGATCTGACTTTGCGCGATGCTTTCCTCGGTTTCAACGTCCTGAGACCAGTGTTTCAGGCTGTGAATGACCCCTTTCGCCTGATCAATGCGCTGATTGAAGATCTCGACCTCCTGCTGGCGTTGTTTGAGGAAGGCTCGGGCGCGGTCGACCTTGTCATCAGAATAGACCTCGGCCAAATCCCGGCTGATGAAAGACATCTGTGCTGCTATCTCAAGGATCTGCGGTTCAAGCGTCTCAAGATCCGGATGCTCTCGCATATAGGCCAGGCGCTCGCGAATGCCGTCAAATTCGGTTTTGATGTTGAACATGCCCGCACGGTCAGCGGCATGCGTTGTGGCGTAGGCTTGGGTCACATCCTGCATCGAGAGGTGAAACTTGCGATGCGAGTTTTCCAGCGCCATGATCCGGAAGTTTGCAGGCAGAAAGGCACAGAGAAGAACTGCCAGAGCGGTGAGTGTGATCTGTGCGATTTGGCCTGCATTGTCATAGACGGTTCCGCCGAATGTGGCCTGAAACTCTAGCCAGGGCAGGAGGCCGAATGAGGCCAGCGCTGTTGCTCCGACGAGCAATAACGCGGCGATGGAAAAAGCAAGGAGCGCCAGTCGGTTCAAAGCCTGACTGACAATCGCGGCGGCGGTGCGCATGGTTCTGGTCATTTTCTTCCCCCAATAGAAGTGGTTCTGCACTCATGTAGGCAGGAAGTTGCCGAGCGTGCATACACATTGGCATCACCGTTTGGTGCAAACCTGAAAGACTTACCTAAAATTTTGGTTTTATTGACTTAATTCCTGTTCACACCACGATCACCAGCGCGTGCGCGCTTCTCCGTGGCAAAGCCAATAGCGATGGAAGCAAGGATACACGCCGTGAAGAGATAAAGCCCCCAGGCGGTCTCAATCCGGCCCACCCCAATGCCTTTGGTCAATGTGATGTAAAGCGCGATGAGGAAAACATCGGCCATGGCGAGTTTGCCCAGGACGTGCAGGACGGGCAGGGTCGTGCGTCTGAGATACCCAAAGTGGATGAGGGCAAGGCCGATGGTTTTGAGGTAGGGCGCGAAAAGGGCGAAGAAAGTGACGAGCAGGGCGAGAAAGACATCGCTTTCCCAAAGCGATTGCAAACCGGTGATGACCGAAATCTCACTGAGGCCGAAAAGCGGCAGAAGCCCTGCGCGCATCAGTGGGGCAAACCAGGCGATGGGAAAGAGGATCAGCAGCGTGAGGTTGAGATATTTGAGCATGGTCCGTCCTTCATGCGGTGCCGCAAAAGCCTTCTAAAGGCTTTTGCCTAAACTTTTCAGAAAAGTTTAGGCGCTTCTCACCGAACCGCCTCAATCGGCCCTTCAGCAGATCCCGTAATAAACTGCTCCAGATAGGGATCGCCAGAGGCGTCCATCTCGGCCACAGGCCCGGTCCAGCGGATTTTACCGCCGTGAAGCATCGCCACATTGTCGGCAATCGCGCGGACGCTCGTCATGTCATGGGTGATGGTCATGGCCGTGGCGCCCATCTCGACCACGATCTCGCGAATGAGCTCGTTGATCACGCCGGACATGATGGGATCAAGGCCCGTGGTCGGTTCATCGAAAAAGATGATTTCCGGCTCGGCAGCGATGGCGCGGGCCAGTCCCACACGCTTTTGCATGCCGCCCGAAAGCTCGGCGGGAAACTTGTCGGCTTGATCCGGGGTCAGCCCCACACGGCGCAGTTTTTCGATGGCAATCTCACGCGCCTCGTCTTTGGGCCGTTTCAAAGACCCGCGCAAAAGGCGGAAGGCCACGTTTTGCCAGACGGGTAGTGAGTCAAAGAGCGCGCCGCCCTGAAAGAGCATGCCAAATCGCGCCAGAAACGCATCGCGGTCACCTTTGGTCACGTCCTTACCGTCCAGCGTGATGAGCCCGCTGTCAGGGTGAATAAGCCCAAGCACACATTTCAGCGCTACGGATTTGCCTGTGCCCGAACCCCCGATGATCACCATCGATGTGCCTTTGGGGATGTTGAGGTTCACCCCCCGCAGAACGTGATTGTCGCCAAAAGCTTTATGGACGTCGTTGAGTTCAATCATATCGAGAAAAACACCCCCGTGAGGATGAAATTCGCGGCCAGGATGAGCACGGCTGCTGCCTGCACTGAACCTTTGGTGGCGCGACCTACGCCTTGGGCACCGCGGCCTGAGTCCATGCCGTAGTAACATCCCATGAGGGCCGCGATGACACCAAACACGCCGCCTTTCACAAGGCTGGAGATGATGTCGCGGGCCTCAAGGAAATTGACGGTGTTCTGCATATAGGTGGCGGCATTGAAGCCCAGATTTTGCACAGCCACAGTATAGCCGCCCAGGATGCCAATGATATCGCCGATGCCCACCAGGATGGGCACGGTGATGAGGGCGGCCAGGACGCGTGGGGCGACGAGGTATTTCATCGGATGTGTCGACAGCGTTGTGAGCGCGTCGATCTGCTCGGTCACTTTCATCGTGGCAATTTCAGCGGCGATAGAAGAGGTCACGCGCGCGGCGATCATCAAACCCACCAAAACGGGGCCAAGCTCCCGCACCATACCGATGGCCACGATCTGCGGCACCACGGCCTCAGCATTGAACCGCGCGCCGCCAGAATAGATTTGCAACGCAAGCGCGCCGCCGGTGAAGATCGCAGTAAGGCCCACGACCGGCAGCGACAGCCAACCAACCTGCAACAAAGCATGCAGAAGTTCGCGTGGGTAAAACGGCGGTCGCAGGATGTGTGAAAACGCGGACAGCATAAAGAGTGTCACGCGTCCCAGCATGGCCAGCGCCGCCAGTGTATTGCGCCCAAGCGCCGCCAGAGGAGAGAGGATGAGGGTCATCCGCCGCTGTAACGCCGCGCGTAGCGCGCCCCAAGAGACGTCAGGATTTCATAGCCGATTGTACCCGCATTCTTGGCCAGATCATCAACAGTCTGATCTGGACCAAGAAGTCGCAACGCTTTGGGATCGCTGGTCATTTCGGTGATGTCAACGCTGATCGAATCCATTGAAATCCGGCCTGCAACAGGGCAGGGCACACCGTCCGCATAGAGAATGGCCTTTGGTCCCATGGCGCGAATGATGCCATCGGCATAGCCAGACGACACGGTTGCGATGCGGGTGGGTTTCTTGGCCGTGAAGGTGTTGCCATAGCCGACCGTTTCACCCTCGGCCAACTCACGGGTCTGGATCACGGGAAGATCAAGGCTCGCCACAGCGGTGGCATCCGCAAAGGGCAGGCCACCGTAAAGGCCCACGCCAGGACGGCAGAGATCGAAATGAAAGGCCTCGCCCAAGAGAATCCCGCCGGTTGCCGCCAAGGAGCGCGGAACATTCAGCCCATCGGTCATCTCTGCGAAAGCGACCAGTTGCTGCGCATTCATCGGATGGTCTGGTTCATCGGCGCAAGCCAGATGTGACATGATCAAAAGTGGATGCGCGGCAAGTGCCATTTCGCGTATGGCGGCCCATTCGGGTGGCTCCATGCCAAGCCGGTTCATCCCGGTATCAAGCTGGATCCCGAAACGTGCCAGCGGCGCGGCCTCAAGATGGCGGATGAGTTGATCGACCGAGTTGATCATCGGCATGAGATCCATATCGCGGATCATGTCCGCGTCGCCTGCCATGTGGCCTGAGAACACGTGAATAGCCGGGCCTGGACCCAAGGCTTCGCGCAGTGTCGCACCTTCTTCAGCAACAGCGACACAAAACGTGCGCACGCCAGCCCGAGCCAGCGCCCGCGCCACACGGGCCATACCAAGCCCATAGGCATCGGCCTTGACCACCGCAGCGGTCTCGCCTGCGGTTTTGGCATCCAGCGCGCGCCAGTTGGCGACGATGGCATCAAGATCAATGGTCAGCTGTCCGGTGCTCATGGGGGGTGGTTTTGACAGGATGGTGAGAAGGGTCAAGTAGAAAGAAGAATTTCGGCATTACAGTCCTTGGTTGAATTGATCTCACCACTAAGCTTTAAAGGTGAAAGCAATACAGGGGCTAATATGGACGCGATCAATATCAGGTTCTTTCTCACCTTTCTTGCACCTACTCTTGGCTTTGTAATTTGGTTTGGGAAACGTTGGATTGATGACAATCGGGCGCAGGCACGGCAAAAAAACAGCGCAAGACAATTTGGCCCGCGCGCTTTATGCGGAGATTGATTTCAACACGTGTGACATGGATATCTTTCTAGAGCGTTCGCCACCACTCAGTGAGCTTCGCCAAAAGCTGGAAGATGATTGCAAGCTCGTGCCGCACATTACTGATGCACGCCATACCGAGATTTACCGCGCACATCTGAACGGCATTCACTCGATCTCTGATCAGACTTTGCAGCAATGTGTTCAATTTTATGGTTTGCTCGAAAAAATTTGGGTGCAGATCGAGGGTGTAAATTATCCAAGCTACCGAACCTTGAGCCTTGAAGGGCGTTGTAATGCGGTTGATGTGATCAAGCGAACAGCTCGTACCGCATCAGTTTGCGGTGCAGCGTTGTTGCGGGATTTTGAGAAAGAATATGCGTCACTAAATTTGACGCGGTTTGACAGGGAGAAATTTGACTTGTCGGACGATGAACTTGGAGTAAAGAAAAAGTCTATTGGCGACAAATTAGATGCGAAACGAATGGGGCAATGACGGTTCGTCATAACCCGCTGGGTTACACAATAATTGGATCTGGTCCTGTCATGTCAAAAATCCTCATACATGTCTCAGCATAGAGACGGGTTTCTGCATACTGCTTTCAGCCTGTTGGGACAAGGTGTTT
This sequence comes from Roseovarius sp. W115, assembly GCF_032842945.2. Lineage (NCBI taxonomy): Bacteria > Pseudomonadati > Pseudomonadota > Alphaproteobacteria > Rhodobacterales > Roseobacteraceae > Roseovarius > Roseovarius rhodophyticola. The sequence goes on along the minus strand of NZ_CP146606.1, from coordinate 135,650 downwards.
CTTTTCAACACTCTGTATCTCACCAACAGTGTTAAGATGGTATGAACAGTGCTCGATTTCAATGACTTATTTGCAAAAATATCAATATATTGTGGCGTGCATGATTTAAACCACAAAGATTTTAGAACTCCTGACTGTCCTGCTGCCAGGGTTTGACGAGGTTTCCAAACCGGGTGAAGCGGCCCTCGAAGCTCAGTTCCACGGTGCCAATGGGTCCGTGGCGCTGCTTGCCGATAACCACCTCGGCGCGGCCGCTAAGCCGTGCCATGCGTTCTTGCCACGCGGCCATTTCTTCAAGTTTGTCGTCCGATGGTTTTTCGCGCTCCGCATAGTATTCCTCGCGGAAGACGAACATAACCACATCCGCATCCTGCTCAATCGAGCCGGATTCGCGCAGGTCGCTCAACTGCGGGCGTTTGTCGTCACGTGATTCCACCTGACGGCTGAGCTGCGAGAGGGCCACCACTGGAATATCCAGCTCTTTGGCAATCGCCTTTAATCCTTGAGTGATTTCAGAGACTTCGTTCACACGGCTGTCTTTCGCCGAAGCGGGGCGCACGAGCTGGAGATAGTCCACAATCAGGACATCCAGCCCATGCGTCCGCTTCAGCCGACGGGCACGCGCCGCAAGCTGGGAGATAGGCAAAGCGGGGGTGTCGTCGATGTAAAGAGGGCACGATTCGAGCGTTTTGGCCGCCTCGACGAAGCGGCGGAACTCCGCTTCGGTCATGTCGCCGCGCCGGATCTGCTCTGAGGGCACTTCTGATGCCTCTGACAGAACCCGCGCGGCGAGCTGCTCGGCGCTCATTTCGAGCGAATAGAAGCCCACGACACCGCCATCGACGGCCCCTTCAGAGCCATCGGGAAGCGCCCCGCGTTTGTAGGCTTTCGCAATATTGAAAGCGATATTGGTCGCAAGGGAGGTTTTGCCCATCGAGGGGCGTCCTGCGAGAATAAGAAGGTCCGAGCGGTGCAAACCGCCCAGCTTTTTGTCCATATCCGTCAGGCCCGTGGAGATGCCTGCGAGGCCGCCGTCGCGCTGATAGGCGGCGTTGGCGACATTAACTGCGTCTGTTACCGCCTTGAGAAAGCTTTGAAATCCGGTCTCGGATTGGCCTTGTTCGGAAAGCTTGTAGAGCTTTTGTTCGGCCTCCACGATCTGATCGCGGGGCTCACTGTCCACTTCGGCGCGTATGGCCTTGCCAGCGATTTCATGGCCCAGGCCAATCAACTCGCGGCGCACGGCCATGTCATAGATCATTTGTGCGTAATCACGCGCGGCAAAGGCGGAAATGGCGGCACCGGCCAGTCGGGCAAGATAGGCCGGGCCGCCCAGTTCCTTCAGTCCCTCGTCGTCTTCGAGAAAGGTTTTCAGCGTCACTGGAGAGGCCAGGTTGCCCTTGGCGATGCGCGCTGCCGCGGTCTCGAATATCCGCGCGTGGACAGGATCATAGAAATGCTGCGGCCCGATCAGGTTGGCCACCCGGTCGTAGATGTCATTATTGGTCAGGACTGCCCCCAGAAGCTGTTGTTCCGCTTCAATGGAATGCGGCATCGTCTCAAGGTTTTCGACGCCTGTATCGTTGGTGTTTAAGCTCGCAATTTCTGTCATCTTTAGCCCCATGTCCCGTGGGGAGGTGTCTTACAAAACACCGTCGGAGCGGTGCAAATTGTATCTTTATGTGGATAGCATGTGGATATCCGCTCGATACCATATCTTGCCGAGTAGAAGTCGTTTCCGTCAACATATCGTTTGGCGTTTTCTCAGGTTACGCTGCAAGCAGGCGGAAACGCGCGTAAAAATTTTTTGCAAAATTGTCTTTACACGGAGGTGGCGCGCCGCGACTCAGCTTCGCGCGGCCTGCCAGGCGCGTGGGTCTTGCAGAAACGATTCGACACCATCAAGTGTGGCGGCGTCAAAAGCACCCTGCGCCCGCGCCTCGGCCAGCACGTCCCACCAGGTGCACAGGTGATGCAGCGTTACGCCGTGATCCCCGAGTGTTTCTTCGGTTTCAGGAAAAATGCCATAGTAGAAGATCACAGCCGTGTGGCCACAGCTGGCGCCGGTTTCTCGTATGGCATCGACAAAGCTCAGCTTTGAGCCCCCATCGGTGGTCAGATCCTCAACCAGAAGCACGCGGTCAGTCTCGCCCATCACGCCTTCGATCCGGGCGTTGCGCCCATATCCCTTGGGCTTTTTGCGCACATAGGTCATGGGCAGGGCCATGCGTTCGGCCACCAGCGCGCCGAAAGGAATGCCCGCGGTCTCACCGCCCGCCACGTTGGTGAAGGCCTCAAAGCCTGCATTGCGCATCACGGTGACGGTCAGAAAATCCATCAGCGTGGACCTGATGCGCGGGAAGGAGATGAGCTTGCGACAGTCGATATAGGTCGGGCTGGGAAGGCCGCTGGCCAGTGTGAAGGGGTCTTCCGCGTTAAAATGCACCGCCTCGATTTCCAACAGCATGCGCGCCGAGAGGCGGGCGATTTCAGCTCGGTCGGGAAAGGTGCTGGGGATCATGTGTGCGTCCTTTTTGGTGGCTGCGGGATGCCTCCGGCGGGGATATTTGGAGCAAAAAGAAAGATCAAGTCACATACCAATGCAGCGGCATTTGCGGATCAAAGACCGTGACTGGCCCGTCTTCGGTGTCGATCTTTTTCGGGTAGCTGACAGGGTCGCCCTTGGTGAGCGTGATCGTCTCGGTGTTAACCGGCAAGCCGTAGAAGGCGGGGCCGTGTTCCGAGGCAAACCCGGCGAGGGTGTCGAGCGCATTTTCTTGTTCGAACACTTCGGCCAGGATCGAGAGCGTGTTGCAGGCTGTGAAGCAGCCCGCGCACCCGCAGGCGCTTTCCTTGTTGGGATCAGTGTGCGGTGCGCTGTCGGTGCCGAGGAAAAATCGCGCATCGCCCGAAGTCGCAGCAACGCGAAGGGCCAGGCGGTGTTCCTCGCGTTTGGCCACGGGCAGGCAGTAGTAGTGCGGTCGGATGCCGCCCACCAACAGATGATTGCGGTTGATTACCAGATGGTGCGTGGTGATGGTTGCGCCAAGGTCAATCTCATTTGCTTTCACGTAGTCGACGCCGTTCTGCGTGGTGATATGTTCCATAACCACCCGCAGACCCGGCGTGGCGCGCCGCAGCGGATCCAGAACGCGATCGATGAACACGGCCTCGCGGTCGAAAATATCGATCTCAGAATCGGTGACCTCACCATGGACACAAAGCGGCAGGCCGATTTCAGCCATTTTTTCCAATACGCCGCGAACTTTTTCAAAATCTCTTACGCCAGATGCAGAGTTGGTAGTAGCGCCAGCCGGATAGAGTTTCACCGCTTTGATCAACCCACTCTCATGAGCGGCGGCGACATCTTCGGCATCGGTGTCCTCAGTCAGGTAAAGTGTCATCAGAGGCTCAAATTCCATGCCCTCCGGCAGCGCCGACAGAATGCGATCCCGATAGGCGGCGGCGTCCTTGCCTGTCACCACAGGTGGCACCAGATTGGGCATGATGATCGCGCGGCCGAAATGCCGGGCGGTTTCGGGTAGAACGGCATGCAAGACTGCACCATCACGCAGGTGCAAATGCCAATCATCAGGGCGGGGGATGGTCAGGCTCTGGCTCATGGGATTGTGGCTTACACAATCAAAGCTGCAACCGCCAGAGACGTTCCTGCCTTTCGCGAAATGCGCTAGAGAAAGTCCCGTTCAGGCATCAAGACACTTTGTTCCTCCGCACGTTCATAGGCGGCGCGCAGCGCGCGGCGAAACCTTGGTCCGGGCGTATTCTGCAGTACGTGATTGCAAAACTGAGCCGTGAGATAGAGCCGGCCGCCATCCTCCAGCCTTGCCAGGGCAGATTTGAGGTAGGGCGGGTCTTCGCGCCGGACACGGAACAGGCGTGCAAGGCTTAGGATGTCGAGCTTGTCGGCGCTCATCTGAGCCAGCAGGCGCAACAGCACTTTCATGCGAATAAGGCCCTGATCCAAACGGGGGCCCATAAATCGCATGCGAAAACGCGTTACATTGGAGCGTTTGAAGAGGGCGGCATGCATGGCGTCTTCTTCGATTTCCGGATCGTAAAGAATGAACGCCTTGTCGGCGGCATCCAGCATATCTGGCGCATAGCCGTACCGCGTGGTGAAATCGAGACGGCGCATGCGGCGAAACCGGTCATCCCATTCGGTGAGACGCGGATCAAGCGTGGCTTGCGGCTGAATAGCCAAGACGCGCGCGCCCGGAGAGGCCACTGAATAGGCCGCGGCGGCATATCCACAGGGACCCGCGCCGTAAAAAATCACCTGATCAAACTCCTCAAAGAACCCATCATCAATCAGTTCATCGAAAAAGCCGTAGACCCGTCCTTCACGGAACCATGTGCGCCCTGTGCAAGTCAGGCAGAGATGTGACCAGCCCAGAGCCTTGGCCATTTGCCAGCCGATCGGTTGGGCATCAGTCGACGTGTCGCTCAGGGTGTCAAAGGCTTCAAAGCTCACCAGAAGGGTCGGTTTTCCGGCGATATAGACAGCGCCGTGCTTGGATCCCAAGGATTTCGCATACCCGTCAGGCGGCATGGCGGCGGCCAACCGCTCCAGCCATTCTTCCCAGCTGAGCCCGGACAAAGAGATGTCCAGCACAGAAGGATAATCGGAACTCATGCTCGATCCTCAAACTACAATGGGCCGCTTTGCGCGGCTTTCTGGGGGAAACGCTAGGCATCAATCTGGGCAAAATCATGAAAATTGAAGGGTTTTGGCGGGTCGAGGTCGTGTGGCCTTGGCGGCGCTGGCCTTGACCTTGGAAGGTGGACATGCAGTTCTCTGAGCAGGAAGGAGTGCCCATGACCGCACTGGAGACGATAGACGATGTAGATCGGCTTTTGGCCGGGCAGAACTATGTCTGCGACCGGGCTCTGAGCACCGTTGTGTTTCTGGCGCTGCGGCTGGGGCGGCCGATTTTCCTGGAAGGCGAGGCCGGGGTGGGAAAGACCGAGATTGCCAAGGCATTAGCCACCGGGCTGGGCCGGCGGCTCATTCGGCTGCAATGCTATGAGGGGTTGGATGCATCGAGCGCGGTTTATGAATGGAATTTCGCGCAGCAGATGATCGCCATTCGAGCGGCGGAAGCGGCGGGGGAGGTCAAAAGCGAGGCATTGAACACAGCGCTCTTTAGTGAAGAATTCCTGATCGAGCGCCCCTTGCTTGAGGCCATGCGCCCGCAGGAGGGTGGGCCTCCAGTGCTTCTGATTGACGAGTTGGACCGTACAGACGAGCCGTTTGAGGCTTTCCTACTCGAAGCTCTCAGTGATTTTCAGGTAACGATCCCGGAATTGGGCACAATCACGGCGCCCGAGCCGCCCATTGTGGTTCTGACGTCAAACCGCACCCGCGAGGTGCATGACGCCCTCAAACGGCGCTGCCTCTATCATTGGGTGGATTACCCCAGTTTCGAGCGTGAAATCGAGATCCTGCACGCCCGCGCCCCGGAAGCTGCCGCGAGCCTCAGCCAAGAGGTGGTGGCCTTTGTGCAGCAGCTGCGCACCGAAGATCTGTTTAAAAAGCCCGGCGTGGCCGAAACCATAGACTGGGCCAAATGCCTTCTGGCGCTTGATGTGATCAGCCTCAGTCCCGAGGTCATCGCCGACACGCTGGGCGCGATCCTGAAGTATCAGGATGACATTGCCAAGCTGCAGGGATCCGAGGCCAAGCGGATCTTGGATGAGGCGAAGGCGAGTTTGGAGATCGCGTAGTGCTTCTTTCTTGTCAAAAATACCCTAGGGGCTTGGGGGTGAAGCCCCCAATCAAAAGATATGCCTGAATACGCCCCCTCGATCTCCCCGAAAACCCCAAGCTCACGCACAACATCACCCATTTTGCGCGTGCTTTGCGCAAAGCGGGGCTGCCTGTTGGGCCAGGGCGGGTGATGGATGCCATTCGGGCGGTGGAGGCGGCGGGGTTCACTTCAAAGCAGGACTTCTTCTTTACCCTGCGCGCCTGTTTTGTGAACCGCCCCGAACAGCGGGCGGTGTTTGCGCAGGTCTTCCGGCTTTACTGGCGCGATCCACGCTACATGGAACATATGATGTCGCTCATGCTGCCTGCGATCCGTGGCGTGCAGGAAGATCGGACGGCAAAGGCAGCCGAGAAGCGTGCGGCAGAGGCGCTTTTGGATGGTATTGAGCCGGAGGTGCCAGAGGCGCGCGACGATGAGGGCAAAGAGACGCTGATCGAGATCGACGCCTCGCTCACCATGAGCCGCGAGGAAAAGCTCAAGACGCTGGATTTTGAGCAGATGAGCACGTCCGAGATCGCCTATGCCGCGCGCATGCTGTCGCGGCTCAGCCTGCCGGTCAAACCCTTTGCCTCACGCCGGGGCATGCCATCCCATACGGGTCACCGCATTGATGCGCGCAAGACGCTGCGCGCGGCGATGCGGCGCGGCGGCGAGATGCGGCGCATTCATCTGCAAAAGCCCCGCCCGCGCTGGCCCAATCTGGTGGTGCTCTGCGACATTTCCGGCTCGATGAGCCAGTATAGCCGCATGGTGCTGCACTTTCTGCACGCCGTGGCAAATGAGAAGGGCGCAGGCTGGGCGAAGGTCCATGCCTTCACCTTTGGCACTCGGCTGACCAATATCACCCGGCACCTGGCCACGCGCGATGTGGATGCAGCACTGGCTGCGGCGGGGCAGGAAGCGCAGGATTGGGAAGGCGGCACACGGATCGGGGCGTGTTTGCACAGCTTTAATCGTGACTGGTCACGGCGGGTTGTGGGGCAGGGCGCGGTGGTGCTTTTGATCACCGATGGGCTTGATCGCGATGATGCCGACAGCCTTGCACATGAAATGCAGCGGCTGCATCTGTCGTCCCGTCGCCTCATCTGGCTCAACCCGCTGCTGCGCTGGGATGGATTTGCCCCAAAAGCCACGGGCATTCGCGCCATGCTGCCGCATGTGGATGCCTTTCGGGCAGGCCATTCCATTGCCACGCTCGAAGATCTGGCCGATGCAATTTCAAAGGCGGGCGACATGGGCGAAAAGGCCAGGTTGATGGCGATGCTCTGAGCCTTGTAACGCGCCGCGTGCAGGATCATAGTGCGCCCATGACAGACCGCTTTGACACGATATCTGAGATTGCTTTGGACTGGCACCGCGCGGGCAAGGGCGTTGCTTTGGCGACGGTGGTGCAAACCTGGGGCAGCGCGCCGCGCCGCGTAGGCAGCCAGCTGGTGATTTCCAGCGATGCAGAAATAGAAGGCTCGGTCTCGGGCGGCTGTGTCGAAGGCGCGGTCGTGGCCGAAGCGCTCGATGCGATCGAAGACGGCAAACCTGTGATGCTGGAATATGGCGTGAGCGATGGCGATGCCTTTGCGGTCGGGCTGGCCTGCGGCGGCACCATTCGGGTGTTGGTGGAGCCGATAGGCGCGGTGATGCCTGTGTCGCTTTTGGAAGAGCTTGTTGCGGCGCGGGATGCGCGGGAGCCAGTGGCCTATGTGACAGGCATGACCGCTGAAAGACGGCTGGTGCGTGATGGACATGCCGACCGGTTTCGCATGGACCGCTCGGGCTTTGAGGAGGACGGCGAGACATTCATCGCAATACACAATCCACCTTTGCGGATGATTATCGTCGGAGCCGTGCATATCGCGCAGGCATTGGTGCCGATGGCTCGGATTGCCGGGTTTGACCCCCTTCTCATTGACCCTCGCGAAAGCTTTGGGTCCGAGGCGCGCTTTCCCGGCGAGACGATCCTGCATGACTGGCCCGATGAGGGCGTGGCAGCCTATGGTTTGGACACGCGCACGGCGTTGGTTCTTTTGACCCATGACCCCAAGCTGGATGATCCGGCGCTTGAGGCGGCGCTGCGGTCCGACGTGTTCTATATCGGGGCGCTTGGCTCGACCCGAACCCATGCGAAACGTGTAGCGCGGATGACGGAAAAGGGCTTTTCCGACGCTGAGATCGCACGCATCCACGGCCCGATCGGTCTGGACATTGGGGCGTCAAGCCCATCCGAGATTGCCGTGGCCATCCTGTCGCAAATGATCAGCGTCTTGAGGCAAGGTGCATGAAATTCGCCTCTGTCCCATTGGCTCATGCAGAGGGCGCGATTCTGGCACATTCCGAACGCCTGACCGGTGGGCGCCTGCGCAAAGGTCAAGTCCTCGATGCCGAGGACATCGCGAAACTGCGCGCTGAGGGACTGGCAGAGGTCACTGTCGCCGAACTGGAGCAAGGCGACGTGCATGAAGATGCCGCGGCGCAACTTCTGGCTCGGGCTGCCTTGGGCGATGCAGAGCACCTCAGTTTGAGCAACCCGTTTACCGGGCGCGTAAACCTGATTGCCGACAAGCCGGGTGTTGTTCTGATCGACAAAGATAAAATTACGGCCGCCAATGAGATAGATCCGATGATCACATTGGCCACCGTCGCGCCCCTGTTTCAGGTCCATGCGGGCGGCATGGTCGCGACCGTTAAAATCATTTCCTACGCTGTATCGGAGACGGCGGTGACGCAGGCTGCGCGGTTGGTACGCGGGTCGCTCCGCCTGGCTGCTCCGAAATACGCTACGGCCAGCCTGATCGTGAGTGACACAGCAGAAGGTCCGGGCCTGCGTGGCGTGGACGCCATCCGTGACCGGCTTACGGGTCTGGGCATGCGGCTCAGTCAAACACTGAGCTGTCCGCATGAAATCCCGGCTTTGTCAGATGCCATTTCTTCGGCCAGTGCCGATGTCATTCTCATCCTGACAGGGTCGGCCACATCAGATGCACGGGACACGGCGCCTGAGGCGCTGCGCCGGGCCGGTGGAGATGTGACGCGGTTTGGCATACCCGTGGATCCGGGCAATTTGCTCTTTCTGGGTCAGTTAAAGGACCAACCGGTCATTGGCCTGCCCAACAGCGCGCGGTCTCCGGTGCTTCACGGCGCCGATTGGGTGCTCTCCCGCGTGGCATGCGGTGTGCCCATTTCGGGGCGGGATTTTGCAGCGATGGGCGTGGGCGGATTGCTCAAGGAAATCCCAACCCGGCCTCAGCCGCGGCGCATGAGCGGGCGCTAAGCGGGTGTCGCGGAAGGTGCGCATCCATGCACACCTTCGCAGTTGAGCTTTCTGGATGCCTGGCTAGACCTGCGCGGGCACAAAGACATGGCTGCCGCCGTCTTTTTCGATCTTACCCGCATTGGGAAAGCCGAAATGATAGCCGCCGATCATCATATTGTCGGCGATGGCCTTGTCCACAAGCGCCTTGCGGGTGGCGGTGGCCTTGTCCTTGTCGGAGTCGAAGGCCAGCTGCCAGTCAAGATTGGCCAAAAAGAGCGCCGGCACAATGATGGCGTCGCCGATGAGCAGGACCTGTTCGTCACCTGAAGAGATGTGGAAATTCACATGTCCCGGTGTGTGGCCAAAGCTTTCTTCGGCGCGCAGGCCTGGGGCCAGTTCGCTATTGCCCGCAAACTGCGTGACATTGTCCCATTTTGGAAAGGTCGCCTGAATGCGCTGGGCCAGTCCTTTGCGCCGCTCGGGCAGGGCTTCGATGATGGAGGGGTCGGTCCAGAACTTGTATTCCGTCTCGCCAACCATGATCTCAGCATTGGGGAAAAGCTGGGCGTTGTCTTTGTCCATCAGGCCAAAGATGTGATCGGGATGCATGTGGCTGATGAGGACTTTGTCGACCTTGTCGGGGGTGATCCCGGCGGCAGCCAACCCTCCATTGGTGCCAAGTCCGGCGGTTGGCGCAAGCTGCCCGCCGGTGCCTGTATCCAGCAAAATGGTTTTACCACCGGTTTTGACCACAGTATAGGCAAACTCGATGGGCACGTAATCTGTGGTCAAGTTGGCCTTTTTGAGGGCGGCTTTGATGTCGTCGCCGGGCACGCCGGGAGAGATCGCATCGAAGCCATCGTTTTGCCAGACGCCGTCATAGATTGAAATGATCTCGATATCGCCGATCTTGTAAGAGTAGTGGCCTGTCTTGCGCAGATCAGCCGCCTGGGCCGACGTCACAAAGGCAAGCTGGCCTGTCAGGCCAAGGGCCGCAACGCCTGCGCTGGATGCCAGAAACTGTCGTCTGTTGGGGGGTGTCATGAAAATATCTCCCGGATGTTGGGGTGTGAGGAACCATTGATGGTGGTCTTCAAGGTTTTGCTTGGCAATACGAACTCGGTCAGGCTCAACAAACTGTGACTTTGCACTCTGCAAAGAGTGCCAGCTGTCGCGGACACTAACGCTGCGCCAAACTGACCTGAAAATGATGAAATTACAGGGTTCTCATCTGGCGGGGGGCGTGTTTAACTTCCTTCAGCTAATAACAAAGCCAAATAGGGAGGAGCCGATGGCACAGGTCAGCATGACCGTGAACGGCAAGCCTGCGTCCGGTGAGATCGAAGGACGCACGCTGTTAGTTGATTTTATCCGAGAGAATTTGGGCCTTACCGGCACGCATGTGGGTTGCGACACCAGCCAATGCGGCGCCTGCGTGGTGCATGTGGACGGCAAGGCGGTCAAGGCGTGCACCATGTTCGCCGCCGAGGCTGAAGGTGCGGACGTCACCACGATCGAGGGCGTGGCGGCCGAGGATGGCACGCTCAATCCCGTGCAACAGGCGTTTCAGGATCATCACGGTCTGCAATGCGGTTTTTGCACACCGGGCATGGTGATGTCGGCCTCGGCGCTTTTGGCCGAGAACCCCAAGCCATCTGAGGCGGAGATCCGCGATTACCTTGAGGGCAATATCTGCCGCTGCACCGGGTATCATAATATCGTCAAGGCGATTCTGGCCGCATCGGGCCAGGACGTGAGTAACATCGCTGCTGAATAAGGCGCGCGCTCATCAAGCCGGAGGCTTTCTTCGAGAAGAAGCCCACAAGGGCTGATGAGCAGATCAGAGATTAGGGAGGATTATATCATGCCCAAAGATGGAGGCATCGGCGCCAGTTCCAAGCGGCGCGAAGACGTTCGGTTCCTGACGGGGAACGGCAACTATACAGATGACATCAATATGCGCGGTCAGGCCTATGTGCATTTTCTGCGCTCGGACGTGGCGCATGGCACGCTGAAATCGGTCGACACCAAGGCTGCCGAGGGCATGCCCGGCGTGCTGCGAGTGTTCACCGGAGCGGATTTTGCCGAGGTGGGTGGATTGCCCTGCGGGTGGCAGGTGACAGATCGCCATGGCGAGCCCATGCAGGAACCCGGACACCCGGTTCTGGCGCAAGGCAAGGTGCGCCACGTGGGCGATCCGATTGCCGCCGTGGTGGCAGAGACGCGCGAACAGGCGCGCGACGCGGCAGAAGCCATTGAAGTCGATATCGACGAGCTTCCTGCAGTGATGGACATGAAGGCCGCATTGGAGGACGGTGCCACCAAGGTGCATGACGATCTGACGTCAAACCTCTGCTATGACTGGGGTTTTGTTGAGGAAAACAAAGACGCCGTGGATGAGGCCATCAAATCAGCGGCGCATGTCACCACGCTGGAACTGAAAAACAACCGGTTGGTGCCCAATGCGATGGAGCCGCGTGTGGCGGTGGGCGATTACAACCGTTCTACCGATGACAGCACGCTTTACACCACCTCGCAGAACCCGCATGTGATCCGCCTTTTGATGGGCGCGTTTGTTCTGGGCATTCCAGAGCACAAGCTGCGCGTTGTGGCGCCAGATGTGGGCGGGGGCTTTGGCTCCAAGATTTATCATTATGCCGAAGAGGCGTTCTGCACCTTTGCGGCCAAGGCGCTCAACCGGCCGGTCAAATGGACCTGTTCACGCTCTGAGGCGTTCATCTCTGACGCCCATGGCCGGGACCACGTGACGAAGATCGAATTGGCGCTGGATGCGGACAATAATTTCACTGCCGTGCGTACAGAGACTTACGCCAATATGGGGGCGTATCTGTCGACTTTTGCGCCCTCCATCCCGACCTGGCTGCATGGCACGCTGATGGCGGGCAACTACAAGACGCCGGTCATCTATGTGAACGTGAAGGCGGTCTTCACCAACACGGTGCCGGTGGATGCCTATCGCGGAGCCGGGCGGCCTGAGGCGACCTATCAGCTGGAACGTGTGATCGACAAAGCCGCGCGTGAGCTGGGGGTCGATCCGATTGCACTCAGACGGCAAAACTTTGTCACCGAGTTTCCCTATGCCACGCCTGTGGCGGTGGAATATGACACCGGGGATTACAACGCCACGATGGACAAGCTTCTTGAGACGGCCGACATGTCGGGCTTTGAAGCACGGCTGGCTGAAAGCAAGAAGAACGGCAAGCTGCGTGGGCTTGGCGTGAACTGCTATATCGAGGCCTGCGGCATCGCGCCCTCGAACCTCGTGGGGCAGTTGGGCGCGCGGGCTGGTCTCTACGAGTCAGCCACGGTGCGGGTGAACGCCACGGGTGGCATCACGGTCATGACCGGCAGTCACAGCCACGGGCAGGGGCATGAAACCGCCTTCCCGCAAGTGGTGGCCGAGATGCTTGGCATCGACGAGAGCATGATCGAGATCGAGCATGGCGATACCGACAAGGCCCCGATGGGCATGGGCACCTATGGTTCTCGCTCCATCGCGGTGGGCGGCTCGGCCATGGTGCGCGCGACCGAAAAGATCATCGCCAAGACCAAGAAGATTGCCGCGCATTTGATGGAGGCCTCTGAGGCTGATATCGAGTTGAAAGACGGGCAGTTCACCGTCGCGGGCACGGATAAATCCGTGGCCTGGGGCGATGTGACCTTGGCGGCTTATGTACCGCACAACTATCCGCTGGAAGAGATCGAACCGGGGCTGGAGGAAACAGCCTTCTACGACCCGGTGAACTTTACCTATCCCGCAGGGGCTTATGCCTGCGAGGTCGAGGTCGATCCCGACACCGGGAAGGTCACGATTGAGCGGTTCGCGGCTGCGGATGACTTTGGCAATGTGATCAATCCGATGATTGTCTCAGGGCAGGTCCATGGCGGTCTGGCGCAAGGCATCGGACAGGCATTGCTTGAAAATGCCGCCTATGACGAGAACGGTCAGCTTCTGAGCGCGTCTTACATGGATTACGCCATGCCGCGCGCCGATGACGTGCCGTTCTATAGCGTTGATCATTCCTGCCAGACGCCCTGCACGCACAACCCTCTGGGTGTGAAAGGCTGCGGCGAGGCAGGGGCGATTGGCTCACCGCCTGCGGTGGTCAATGCGGTGGTCGATGCGCTTCAACGCGCAGGCCATGACGTCACCCATATCGATATGCCCGTGTCGCCCTCGCGCGTCTGGGCAGCCATGCAAGGGTAAGGAGATCAGACATGTATGCATTTGACATCGAACGCCCGAGCACAATCGCAGATGCGGTCGCGGCTTTGGCCAAGAGTGAGGAAAATCAGCCATTGGCAGGGGGCAAACCCTGATCCCTACGCTGAAACAACGGCTGGCGGCCCCTGAGACCTTAGTGAGCCTTGGCGGGATCAGTGAAATCCAAGGCATTTGCCAGGATGATGCCGGCCGGGTCTGTATTGGCGCGGGAACAACCCACGCCGACGTCGCAGCCGGGGCGGGGGCCTATCCGGCACTGGCGTCTCTGGCCAACAACATCGGGGACCCTGCGGTGCGCAATCGCGGTACGATTGGCGGATCATTGGCCAATAACGACCCCTCGGCCTGTTACCCGGCAGGGGCGCTGGGCTCTGGCGCGACTATTATCACCAACGCACGCGAGATTGCGGCAGATGATTACTTCCAGGGGATGTTTGAAACCGCATTGGATGTGGGAGAGATCATCACCGAGGTGAAGTTCCCGGTTCCAGAGGCGGCCAACTACCAGAAGTTCGAACAACCCGCCTCGCGCTTTGCGCTTGTGGGCGTGTTCGTGGCCAAATTCGCGGACGGTGTGCGCGTGGCTGTGACGGGTGCCTCTGAAGGTGGCGTCTTTCGTTGGTCCGAGGCGGAAACGGCATTGTCGGGGAATTTCTCCGCCTCAGCGCTGGATGGGCTGTCGTTGCCTGCAGATGGGATGATCAATGATCTTCATGGCTCAGGTGCCTATCGCGCACATCTGGTCGGTGTTATGACCCGACGGGCGGTTGGTGCGGCCTGACCTTTAAGCCTATGACGCGTCAAAGGGAGTCCGGCCCAAGAGGGTCGGACTTTTTTTGAAGATGTCAGGAATTTCTTCGCAAACCTGCCATTTACCCGACTTGATAGGGCAGCACTCCCCGCTCATCCGGCGTCACCTGCAACCGCCGTTCCAGTGGCGGCACCGAGCGTTGATGGCAGTCCGTGCGCTCGCAAATCCGGCAGGATATCCCGATGGGTTCAAACGCCCGTGCATTGCCCAGATCCAGATCGTCGGCATAGACCAGCGCATCGGCATGGCGCACTTCACATCCCAAGGCGACCGCGAACCTCCGGACGGGTGCACCAAAATGCCCGCCGGATTTGCTGACATCCCGCGCCAGGCTAATGTAGCGCACGCCATCCGGTGTCTCCGCCAGTTGCCGCAGGAAACGCCCCGGTGTTTCAAAGGCCCGGTGCACATTCCAAAGCGCGCAGGCCCCGCCAAAACGCGCGAATTGCAGCCGCGTGGCGGAATGGCGTTTGGTGATCGTGCCAGCCTGATCCACGCGCACAAAGAAGAAAGGCACGCCCTTGGCACCGGGGCGCTGCATGGTGGAGAGGCGGTGGCACACCTGCTCGATAGACGCCCCAAAGCGCGTGGCCAGCACCTCCAGATCATGTCGATGCGTCTGAGCAGCCTGCAAGAAAGCACCATAAGGCATGAGGGCGGCCCCGGCGAAATAATTCGCCAGCCCGATCTTGGCGATGGAGCGCGCAGCCTCGGTCTGAAACCGGGCGAGATCAAGCGTTGCCTCAAGCAGTTTATCCTGCGTCAGGAGGGCAAGCTGTAGCAAGAGCTGAAAGGTTCGGGTCTCAGGTTCAGCTAGCGTTGAGAGATACAAGATGCGATCCACCGCATCAAAACGGCGCAGATGCGGGCCGTCGCTTCCGGCGATCTTGATGCCAAGCTCGGACAGCCGCGCCTCCGCCAGATCGCGGATCTGCCGGGGGTCGTCCGCGCCAGAGGCAAAATGTTCCGCCGCCCGGTCCACGGCGTCGATGTAGTTGTCGCAATAGTGAAAGAAGTCGCGCACTTCATCCCAGGGGCTTGTCTGAATACGCGCATCTTCCCGACCCAGAGCCTCATCGAGACTGGCCAATCTTTCGTGCGTCTCTCTATACGCCCGGTGCAGTTCGAGAAAGGCACGCGCCAGGGATGGAGCATTGGAGGCCGTCAGGCGCAGATCGCTCAAGGGCGGCATGTCATCGGCAAAAACCGGGTCGGCCAGCGCCTCACGCATATCACTGACAAGACGCTCGGAATCCGCGCTGCTGAGCTCGGTGACGTCAAAGCCAAACTCCTGCGCCAGCGCCAGCACCACCGTGGTGCTGATCGGGCGCTTGTTGTTTTCCATCTGGTTCAGATAGGGCAGGGAGACCCCAAGCTTTTCGGCAAACTCCTTTTGGGTCAGGGTCAAGGTCCGGCGCATCTCGCGCAGTTTGACACCAGCATAGATTTTTTGCGCGCGCATCGGGAAAGCCTCATTTGCAAATATGCGAAGATTATTTTGCAAACTCTGTCCGAGGACGCAAGCCCGTGTTGGGTCAGCGTGTCACGCGTGCGCCGTCGCGAAAGACCTGACGCCATTCAAGAACCGTGCAGGTTTTGCGAAGCCCTGTCGGATAGAACGGATCGGCGCGCACCAGCTCTTCAACGGCTTCTGCATCTTCGGCCTTGACGCTCCACATTCCACCGCGCCCATCCCCGTTGGAGGTAAACAGGGGGCCAGCGGCGGTGATTTTGTCAGCATTTGCGGCTAGAAACGTAAGGTGATCGGCCATATGCGCCTGACGCAGATGTTCTTTTCCATCGGCGTCTTCGAAGAGAACGATAAAGATCATCGGGAACTCCTTTTATGTCCTATGCATTGTGAAATACGGCACAAGCGCAGCACAGACTGGAAAAATGCCTCATCTCGGTGCAAAATTGCAGCATCATGACATGGGACGATCTGAAATACATTCTGGCGCTGATGCGGGGCGGCAGCCTGAATAAAGCGGCCCGCCAGCTCAATGTGGACAAGACCACCGTTTCAAGGCGGGTGGCCGCGCTGGAGGAGGCGCTTGGCATCGCTTTGGTCGCGCGTGGCAGCCATGGTCAAATGCGGCTGACCCAGGCAGGCCGCAAAGTGGCGGGTCAGGCCGAGGCTATGGAAGATGTAGAGCGTCGCATTCGGGCAGGTCTAGGCGCGCAACCAGATGGGTTGGCCGGACGCGTGCGTCTTTCGACGGTGCCCATTCTGGCGCACCACGTATTGCTGCCGCAACTCGGTGCGCTTCGCGATCTTGCGCCGGGCTTGAAGATCGAACTTGTGGCAGAGGCACGGGATGCGGATATCCTTGAGGGAGAGGCTGATATTGCGTTGCGTCTGGCGCGGCCAAGAACCGGCGGGCAGGGCGTTTTGACGCGGAAAATTGGCGTGATGTCATATGGATGTTACGCGGCCCGCATGGCGGGCGGCGATCTGCCTTGGATCGGGTTTGAGCCAAACATGCAGCATCTGGAGATTGCGCAAGCGATTGAAACTCTGGCCAATGCGCCCGGGTCACGTCGTGCCGGTCTATCTGTGAACGATGCCGAAGGTCTGTTGCGTGCGGTTCAGGCCGGGCTTGGAAAGTCTCTTTTACCCCGGATCATCGCCGATGCGATGCCCGGGCTTCGCCGCTTGGGTATGGAGGCGACCCACATCCCGGAGAGAGAGTTTTGGGTGCTGACGCGCCGCGATCACGCCGGGCTTGATCGGATCAGGGTGGTTCACGATTGGTTGGACGGGATTTTCAGCGCGGTGTGAGCGCCAGCCGCCTTTCCCGCCAGATGACAAAGGAAATGGCCACCGTTCCTGCGGCTGAGGTGCACGCCATGATCCACAAGAGCGGGAATGCCCCAGTGCCTGGGGCCAGCAGCGCGCCGGCCAAAGCCGAAAGGGCCGCGCCGCCGCCAATCATCAAGGCCCCGGCAAGCCCGCTGGCTGTCCCGGCAAGGTGCGGACGCACTGAGAGCGCCCCGGCCGTGGCGTTGGGGATGGTCATGCCGTTGCCGAGACCCATAAGGGTCATGAGGCCAAAAAAGCTATAGGCCGATCCCAACCCGGCATAGAAAAGAGAAAGATTGAGCGCCACGCCGCTTGTGGTCACGAGCGTGCCCCAGAGCACCATGCGGTTGACGCCTACGCGCACCGAAAAGCGCCCCGAGGCAAAATTGCCGAGGAAGTAGCCAATGGCGGGTGCGCCAAAGAGCAAGCCAAGCTCGGAGGGCGAGAGGCCAAACACCTTGTCGCCCACATAGGGCGCGCCACCCAGATAGGCAAAGAAAGACCCAGAGGTCAGTGCCGAGGCCAGTGCGTAACCCCAAAACCGTGGAGAGGCGAAAAGTGCAGGGTATTCCGTGAGTTGCTCGGCAAAGCTGCGACCCTGCAGGGGGGCTGTTTCGCCAAGGTCGGACCAGGCCAGCCACGTGACAACAGCGCCCAGGGCAAAGAGCGCCCAGAAACTGGCCTGCCAGCCAAAGGACTCGTCCAGCACCCCGCCAATTGCTGGGCCAATCATCGGCACCACGGCCATGCCCATGGTCACATAGCCGATCATCGAGGCCGCCTGCGCCTCGGGCACCATGTCGCGCACAATGGCGCGGCTCAGCACCATAGCGGCGACAATCGTGGCCTGGATCATGCGGAAAGCGAGGAACACCCAAACATTGGTGGAGAAAATGCAGCCCAGCGTGGCCAAAAGGAAAATCAACAACCCGCCGATGATCACCGGCCTGCGGCCAAACCGGTCTGAGACCGGACCCAGAATAAGCTGTAGCGTGGCGTTCACGGCAAGATACACCGCGACCGAAAGCTGCATCAGGCGGTAATCCGTCTCAAAATAGGCGGTCATGCCCGGCAGCGAGGGCAGAAAGATGTTCAAGGCCAGCGCAGACAGCCCGGCCAGAAGGATCAGCGTGAGAATATGGGGTGGTGTGGCGCGATCCAAAAACCGCACCGGCGCGCGAGGTTGCATTGGACTTGCTTAGGTGGCTCTTTGGGGGATGTCCATCGTATTTGCGACTCGCAGGGTTTCGATGTGTTGCAGGAAATACTTCGCAAGTTTGCAATTTATTAAATTGTAGTTTCTAAAAATTTGCAAATTTGCTCAATTCTCCTTTCCTCAAGCATGTCACCTCTCTATTCTCCGCGCGAGTGATTAAGGGGGCTCCCGATGAAAGATATCCTGCAGGAACTGGAAAATCGCCGCGGTCAGGCGCGGCTTGGTGGCGGTGAAAAGCGCATCACGGCACAGCATAGCAAAGGCAAGCTTACCGCGCGCGAGCGCATCGAGTTGCTGCTGGATGAGGGCAGTTTCGAAGAGTTCGACATGTTCGTCACCCATCGCTGTAGTGACTTTGGCATGGACAAGAACAAGCCGCATGGCGACGGTGTTGTGACCGGGTGGGGCACCATCAATGGCCGCCAGGTCTATGTGTTCTCGCAGGATTTCACCGTTCTGGGCGGCTCTGTCTCCAACACCCATGCGCAGAAGATCTGTAAGATCATGGATATGGCGGTGCAAAACGGCGCGCCGGTGATTGGCATCAACGACTCAGGCGGCGCGCGCATTCAGGAAGGTGTCGACAGTCTCGCGGGCTACGGCGATGTCTTTCAGCGCAATATCGAGGCCTCTGGCGTGGTGCCGCAGATCAGCGTGATCACTGGCCCTTGTGCCGGTGGGGCGGTCTACTCCCCCGCGATGACCGATTTCATCTTCATGGTGCGCGACAGCTCTTACATGTTCGTCACCGGCCCCGATGTGGTCAAAACCGTGACCAATGAACAGGTGAGTGCCGAGGAATTGGGCGGCGCGTCCACCCATACCAAGAAAAGCTCGGTCGCCGATGGCGCGTTTGAGAATGACGTAGAGGCCATGGCCGAGGTGCGGCGTCTGGTGGATTTCCTGCCGCTCAACAACCGAGAGGCTGTGCCGGTGCGCCCGTTCTTTGACGATGTGGACCGGATGGAGACCTCTCTCGACACGCTGGTGCCGGACAATCCCAACATGCCTTACGACATGAAGGAATTGATCACCAAGCTGGGCGATGAGGGTGATTTTTACGAGATCCAAGAGGATTTCGCCAAGAACATCATCACCGGGTTTATCCGGCTTGAGGGTCGGACAGTCGGCGTTGTGGCCAACCAGCCGATGGTGCTGGCCGGGTGCCTTGATATCGACAGCTCCCGCAAAGGCGCGCGGTTTGTGCGGTTCTGCGATTGCTTTGAAATTCCGATCCTGACGCTGGTCGATGTGCCCGGCTTCCTGCCCGGAACGTCACAAGAGCATGACGGCGTGATCAAACATGGCGCGAAGCTCCTCTTTGCCTATGGTGAGGCGACGGTGCCGAAGGTGACGGTGATCACGCGCAAGGCCTATGGCGGGGCCTATGTGGTGATGTCCTCCAAGCATCTGGCCGGAGACATCAACTATGCTTGGCCCACCTCCGAGATCGCCGTGATGGGCGCGAAAGGCGCGACTGAGATCATCCACCGCGCGGATCTCGATGACCCTGACAAAATCGCCCAGCACACCGCCGATTACGAGGCACAGTTCGCCAACCCGTTTGTCGCCGCCGAACGCGGCTTCATCGACGAGGTGATCCAGCCCCGCAGCACGCGCAAACGCGTGAGCCGCGCCTTTGCGGCTTTGCGCAACAAGAAGCGCAAACTGCCCTGGAAGAAGCACGACAATATTCCGTTGTAACACCTTTGTAGGGCGGGATTTATCCCGCTACCCAAGGCGGGGTTAACCCCGCCCTACAAGAGGACACCATGACCCAACTCTACAAGAACCAGGCCTTCACCATCGCCCATGCCGATGACGGCGCGTTTGTCGGCGCGGGGCTGCGGGCGTTCTTTGAGTATCGCCAGTTGGGCATTGCCGAGGCCACGCAAGGCAAGTTCGGGGCGCATGTCATTCGGGCGGTGCCGGGGATGGAAAGCCCGGCGGAGTGGCATTCGCATGATCTGGAGTTCCAGATGGTCTATGTCACCAGGGGCTGGGTGGTGTTTGAGTATGAAGGCGAGGGAGAGCATATCCTGCGGGAAGGCTCTTGCGTGCTGCAACCGCCGGGGATCAAGCACCGCGAGGTGCGGCATTCGGATGATCTGGAACTGATCGAGATCACCAGCCCTGCGGAGTTTGGCACCAGTCTGGAAGATGCACCTGCATGAAACTGGCCCGTCTGACATACCCCTTGCTGGCTCTCTGGAGCACTGCGGCCTTGGCGATCACGCCGGAGGATGTTCAGACGCGTATTTCTGATGCCAAGTTCGAGACGGCCACGACGGTGCTTTTTGAGGCCAAGGATGGCTCCAAAAAGCAGCGGGAGGTGTTCCTCTGGGTCTACCAGACGGGGTTGGGGCAAATCCTGAATTCCCGCGCGCCGAGTGCGGCGGAAACCGCCGAGCTGAAGCGCATTTGCAAACAGATGCATAGGCTGGCGTCCAAATCAAAGGTGGGGGCCTTTGAGGCCTATGGCATCGAGCTGGCCAATGGGCGCGGCGACACCTCGCGCCTGCCAAGCTCAAAGCGGGTGGTGTTCTTTTTCTGGGACAAAGGGCGCTGCGCCACGCCAAGCCAGGGTAGAATTGAATGAGATGCCGGGCGACATATCTGTGGGCGCTTGTCGCGGCCTGCCTGATATCGGGCCCGGCGTCGAGCGCGATGGCGGCGGAGGAGACGCCCATCGCGCTCCCTTCGGGGCTTGAGGCGCATTTGCAGGAAACGATTTCCGACCAGCCGGGCAGTGGCCTTGTCTATCGCTTTCGCTTTGTCGCGCCCGCGTTCACCGGTCAGGAGGATTTCGAGGCACAGACCGCTGATCTTGAGCATCTGTGCAACGACTACGCCCTGCCGCGCATCCCCAAACTGGGCCCGAAACCCGACAGGATTGTGATATCCCTGGCCGATCAATCGTCAGAATTCGGACGTTTTGACCCCGATGTGATGCAGATTTTCGAGACGTTTTCGCTGCAAAGCGGCACCTGTATCTTGGAGCTGTTCTGATGCAAACACAACATCTTGCGGCTCACTCCTTAGGCATCACTACGTTTGAGGCTTTCGAGTCACATACGTCATGCTTTGATGCGCGTGCATATCAAATGCCATATTGCTCCGGTATGTTGAGGGGTGGTTGCGAAAACGCCAACCACACCTCGGAAGACGAGCAGGCGGGACACGAGACGTGTCGTCTGTTCACGTACAGAGACAGGAGACTAACATGTCGAACAGTATCAAGGGCCTTATGGCTCTGGCCCTCGTGGCCTTCGTGGCGGCCTGCGCCCAGCAGGAAGAAGAATTTGTCGTGGTCGACCCAGAGCCGATCTCGACTGAGCCGGAGTACACTGGCAAGCTTAAGTAAGGTCTTTGACCTTGTGTCAGGGCGGGCCCTCGGGCCTGTCCTGAGACCGATCCAGCGGGTCCTTCGCACAGGCGGAGGTGGATCATGCTGAAACACCGTGGCTTTCCCGGGCGCCTTCCTGGCACTGATTTTCAATTCACCATCCGACGTGCAAACCCCAAGGGTGTGACCCCTTTGGTGGCGCGCGAGCGGTTTCGCGACCGCAGGCCCGCGGACCGAAGGGCAGATACGGCTTTTGTGCGCGCCTTATGGGAACATTTCGGCGATCAGCCTTTTGAGCGCGGCAATCTGGATGCGGGACGACTCAGCTGGCTTTTTGGCCGCGAAGTGCGCCCGGCAGAGGACCCGTTTGACCCCGAAAGCTATGATGCGCTTCTGATTCTGGACGTGGCCATGGCGCGCGCCTCCTTCCCCGAAGCCTTTGATGAAGGGGAATTTTCGTGAATTTTGCGCAAAATACCCCTTGGACGAGCATATTCTTGCCTATCGGTTGCGGGAATACGCAAATTACAGCCGACTTTGAACTTTGTCGTTCAGCACGCTTGGCGCGGGGCACAATCACCGCCATGTTGAAACTCATAGACGTGGCCTTCCCCCAATGGGCCAACACACACCGTCTATACCGTTACCCTTACCCTAATGGGCGGCTTCGTACTATTTTGTACGGGCCGCCCAATTCTTTTGGGCATGCGCGGATTGCCACCAACGGTCGGCGATCCCTTGCGCAAAAACGCAAAAAGCACATATATATAGTTCAAGCCGGAACAAAACCGGCGATATATGCGTTGATCAACAGCGCTACATATAGAGGCACATCGACATGCAACTTACAAAATCTTTCCCGTGCGCGCTCGTGCTGCTTGGCACACTTGCGGCCTGTGGCGACACAGCCGGTGAACAAGCTCTTATCGGCGGCGCTGCTGGTGTGGGCACAGCTGCCGTGGTCGGCGGCTCGCTCGTCACTGGCGCGGTCGTCGGGGCCGGGGCCAACGTGGCCTATTGCCAGCTCACAGACGCCAACTGCAACTAAGCAAGCCCTGCGCCCCAGCAGGGTAACGAGCTATTCAAACGCGTCGCGGACCAGAGCACGAGTTCTTTGGTCGCACAGCTTTTTGCGCAAAGACAATTCTTTTTCGCGAAGACTAAGAACCGACATGTGTCGGGCACAAGGCATAAGCGCGGCCCTTCCCGCGTGCCACGGCAAAGCCGTGTGGCATGACGACGTTGAGAAAAACCGCCAGATGTGTGTGGCACCCATCTGGCGGTGTCGGTCAAAGCATGCAGAGGCAGACTGGCCCCGGGACAATGCATGCTCTGTCGTAGGTTTAGAACCTCAAAGTCGCCGAGAAACCGAGGCGATCTGCGTCTTCGGAAAAAGCGTCACCTTCGATATCTGCGAAGATGTACTCAAAGCCCAGGGTGAAGTTTTCTACTGGTGTGTAGAAGGCGTTCACGTGGACGGTTTGGACCTCGTCAAAGGCGTTACCTGCGACCACAGTTTCCAGCCCGTAGTTGGCATACCCGTAAGCGACACCAACATTCCATTTATCACCGAGATCCTGACGAAACTCGAGCGTAAATGCATCGACGTCATTGTCAGTCCCAAGAGCGTCTGGATCCCCGCCAGGGCCGATCAACAGGTTGCCGAGATTGTCGCCATGCGTGTATGTGCCGGTGAAAGTACCGCCTTGCCAAGGCGAAACGCTGCCCGAGACTGTGACGCCGTAGGTATCAACATCGCCCACTGGTGTTGGTCGTGTGCCAATCAAACCAGCAGCACGTACCGAAAAGCGATCCTGGCCGTAGAAGGCCGCTGCGGTGAGAACCGGATCTTCGGAGTTTTCACCGCCGTTGGCCTCCTCAAGCGACGCCGAGAGTCGCAAGCCGGTGCCTGTGTCGTAGGTGTAACGGACCTGTGGAACGCGCGCGAAGGAGATGCCCACTGGACCTTCGAAGTCCGCCGTGGTGGGGTAGTGCGTCAAAGGCATGAAGTTGGTCCAGAACTGGCCCAAAAGGACTTCGCTGTTGCCTGTCTTGTAGCGGATGTTCGCATGACGCAAGCGCAGGTCTGGCGACGTGGTGCTCGCATCTTCGCTGAACAAATCGAATTCAAGCTGCGTGCTGAACGTCCCAATTCCGGTATCCGATTTACTGCGGATGCCAAAACGCGACACACGGACGCTTTGCTCGAAATCACCACTGGTCTCATTTGCTGGGTCCAACAAAGCGGATGGATCCGACGTGTCGCCTTGCGAAAAGTCGAAGTCGTAGAATGCTTCTGCGCGGACGAAACCATAAATGGTGACCTTGGTTTGCTCACTGAGCGCAAAGCTCAAGCGGCCCAGGCCTTCCCGTCCAGAGATTTGATCCGGATCACCCAGAGACTCGGCGCGCGGCAGAATAAAGCTGCCCAAGTTTGGTATTGCGCCGGGCAGAGTTTGACGCTGTGGCTTGGTCTGCTGTGCTTCCAGCTGTGCCTGCTGAGCTTCAAGTGCGTCAATTCTGTCTCGCAGTTCTTGCAGCTCGTCGGCGGTAGCCAACGACGCAGTAGCAAAAAGGCTGGCAATGCATACACCAGCCTTGAGTTTAAAGTGGTTCATAATCCCTCCAAAGGCTTCTTCCGCGCAGAGTGCGTGTGTCCGCAACGTGCTAGAGGATTGGCGGTTTCAGAAATGACGCTGTTTGAAATTTTTCTGATAAATTTTGCTTTGACATATGCAACTGTTGCCAATTTGAACACAATTTACACAAGTAAAAACAAGTATTTAAAGGCATCATGCCCAATAACATCTACGAGAGGCAGACTTCCATGGCATCAGGCGTTTCACGCTTCACTGACGTTAAACTGGTCTGCATACAGGGCTCGAATCATCGAAACCATCACACTCCGACCGCTCCTTGAGGCGGTCCTCCAACCGACAGAAAGACGTCTTCATGTTTAACAAGATCCTGATCGCCAACCGTGGCGAAATTGCCTGCCGCGTTATCAAGACAGCGCGCAAAATGGGTATTGCGACGGTGGCCATCTACTCCGACGCTGACCGCAACGCACTGCATGTGAAGATGGCGGATGAGGCGGTGCATATCGGCCCACCTGCGGCGTCAGAATCTTACATCGTGATTGACAAGGTTATGGCCGCGATCAAGGAAACCGGCGCCGAGGCGGTGCATCCGGGCTATGGGTTTCTCTCGGAGAACCCCAAATTCGCAGAAGCGCTGGAAGCTGCTGGTGTCGCCTTTATCGGACCACCTAAAACTGCGATTGAGGCGATGGGCGACAAGATCACCTCAAAGAAAATCGCTCAGGAAGCCAATGTCAGTACAGTGCCGGGGTACATGGGCCTGATTGAGGATGCCGATGAGGCGGTGAAGATTTCCAATGAAATTGGGTATCCTGTGATGATCAAGGCCTCCGCGGGCGGTGGCGGCAAGGGCATGCGCATCGCCTGGAGCGATGACGAGGCGCGCGAGGGGTTTCAAAGCTCGAAAAACGAGGCGGCGAATTCCTTTGGAGATGACCGCATTTTCATAGAGAAATTCGTCACCCAACCGCGCCACATCGAAATTCAGGTGCTCTGTGATCAGCACGGCAATGGCGTCTTCCTGCATGAGCGCGAATGCTCAATTCAGCGGCGAAATCAAAAGGTTGTGGAAGAAGCACCAAGCCCGTTTCTCGATGAGAAGACCCGCAAGGCCATGGGCGAGCAATCTTTGGCACTGGCCCATGCGGTGGGCTATGCCAGCGCCGGGACGGTGGAATTCATCGTGGATGGCGACAAGAATTTCTACTTCCTGGAAATGAACACCCGCTTGCAGGTGGAACATCCGGTGACTGAGTTGATAACGGGCGTAGACCTTGTGGAGCAGATGATCCGCGTGGCGGCGGGCGAAAAGCTCAAGATCAAGCAAAGCGATTTGAAAATCGGTGGCTGGGCGATTGAGAACCGTCTTTATGCCGAAGATCCCTATCGCGGTTTCCTGCCGTCGATTGGCCGTTTGACCCGGTATCGTCCGCCCGTTGAAGTGGCCGCTGGCCCAATGCTGGAAGCGGACACATGGCATGATGATGCGCCATCAGGCGAAACAGGCGTGCGCAATGACACCGGCGTCTACGAGGGCGGCGAGATCAGCATGTATTACGATCCGATGATCGCCAAGCTTTGTACTTGGGGTCCAGATCGTGCCTCGGCCATTGAAGCGATGCGCGTGGCGCTCGACAGCTTTGAGGTGGAAGGCATCGGGCACAACCTACCCTTCGTGGCGGCCGTGATGGATCATCCGAAATTCATCTCGGGCGATATGACGACAGCCTTCATTGAAGAGGAATATCCCGAAGGATTTGAAGGGGTAGAGTTGGATGACACCGCCCTGCGCCGGATCGCGGCAAGTGCGGCGGCCATGCACCGCGTGGCCGAAATTCGGCGCACCCGTGTGTCGGGCCGGATGGACAACCATGAGCGCCATGTGGGCGAGGATTGGGTGGTCTCTCTGCAAGGACAGGATCATGCGGTAAAGATCGCGGCAGACCGTGATGGATCCACCGTGAGCTTTGAGGATGGCACCAGCCACCGCGTGTCCAGCGACTGGACGCCGGGGGATCAACTGGCCAAGCTGGATGTGGACGGCGCGCCTTTGGTGCTCAAGGTGGGCAAGGTCTCTGGCGGGTTCCGCATTCGCAACCGCGGCGCGGATATCAAGGTGCATGTGCGCACCCCGCGTCAGGCCGAATTGGCCACGTTAATGCCCGAGAAACTCCCGCCTGATACATCGAAAATGCTGCTCTGCCCGATGCCGGGCCTGATTGTGACTGTGAATGTCGCCGAAGGCGATGAAGTTCAGGAGGGGCAGGCGCTTTGCACGGTTGAGGCGATGAAGATGGAAAATATTCTGCGCGCCGAGAAGAAGGGCGTCGTGTCAAAGATCAATGCTGGTCCGGGCGATAGCCTGGCTGTGGATGACGTGATTATGGTGTTCGAATAACCCCAGATGCCTTGCGCCGAACGGCATATCTTTCCAGCCCTTTTGGCTGGTGCATCGGTCCTGATGGGCTGTGCACGGGACGATGAAGCCTCCATGCGGGACAGGCTTTCGGCTTGGTTCACCTTGGGCGACACACTGGCCTTTGCTTCTCAACAGGGCTGCGCGGCTGGGGCGTTTTTGGTCAAGGATGACACGCCTGCATCAGGTCTGCCTGTGGAACGCGATCTTGGGGCGATGTTGCGTGCCTTGCCGCGTTTTGGCGTGGCCGCTGTGGATGATCCGGCATTGTCACCCGATGAAGCGATGCGCCAGGCGGCCAATACGGACCGTCCGGTCGGCATGGCCATGCGCCGGGCCGCGTTGGAGGCGCGGGACTGTATGCAAGGGGATTTGGCGGCAGAGTTCCGGCGCCTTTTGACCCGGTCCGAGGCGGTCTTGGCCTTTCACAGCGAAGAACGCGCCGTCATGATGCTGGATCGGCCCAATCGGGTGCTGGTGGTGGCGATGGGAGCGGGCGAATGATGGCGCGCGCTCAGCTTCCGCCGCGACGGTCGCGGATTTCTTGTTGCCGTGTGGGCATTTTATCTATCGCGCGGGTAATCTCGCGCACATCCCACGGCAGGGGTTTGCGCAGGAATATCCGCCCATCCTTGCCAATCAGCGCCAGCATAAAGCCGCGCGGATGCAACTTTTCGCGCAAGGCAGACCCGCTGTCTTTGTTCGGATCTGTCAAGACGATCACATCGCGCTCTCGCAAGTCGTCAAGACCTTGGTTCAGAAATGCCATTTGCTGGATGAATCTCGGATCTTCCGGGCTATCGGCAAACACAACAAGCGGTCTGTTTTTCCAAACAAATTCACTCAAATCCACGCTATCACCTGGGAAAATGATCTCCGATGGCGTGGTTTTCGATGTGTCTGCGGCCTCGTCAGCGGATAAGGTTCCTGCTGCAAGTATCAGAAAAGACGTCGTTATCGCTCTTAGCATGGGGTCTCCTGTCACCAAAAATATAGGCGCAGTGAAGAAAAATGCGACGACAGAATGCGTTACAGGTCGAGAAAATTTTAACTTTAAGCCCCCGGTGAGGATTCGCAGCACAAAATGGTGCGAATTCAATGCACATAACCCTGGTTCGACAACCACGGTGGGAAAGGGGTGCTTGGTTATGGATATTCAACTTCATTTGGGGGCGCATCGCACCGCCAATACGAGTTTTCTGCACTATTTGTCGGAAAACAACGACAGCTTGCGCCAATCCGGGCTGGCTGTTTGGGGGCCTAAGCAAACACGCGATGGACTTCTGACCGGTGTTATTCCCGTAGAGGGGCGTCGAACCCCTGCTGAGCAGCTTGAACGCGCCAAGTCTCGTATTGCGCTCAACCTGGCCGAGGCGGAAGCGTCTGGCGCTCATACAGTGCTGGTCACGGATGAAAACATGATCGGCGCAACCCGGCGCAACCTGCGCGACGAACGGCTATACGCGGCGATTGGTGAACGCATGGCGCGTTTTTTTGAGGCGTTTGACGGCAGGATTTCCTCGGTTTCCCTGTCGATCCGCAGTCAGGACACCTATTGGGCCTCATCGCTGGCGTTTGCCGTGGCGCGAGGCCACAGATTGCCTTCGGCGCGAGTGTTGCGCCATCTTAGCCGCTCGACCCGCACGTGGCGCGATGTGATCACCGACCTGGCCTGCGCTTTGCCGGGCATTTCGATCAATGTGCTGCCCTTTGAGACATTCGCAGGTGTGCCAGAAGCGCGGCTGAAGGCAGTGACCGGTTTGACCGAGGTGCCGCGCCGAGCGTCTCGTGAATGGCTCAACCGCAGCCCTGAGCTACGCGTCTTGCGCAAACTCATCAACGATAGAGGGGGTGACAGCAGCTTTTTACCAAATGGTACTGGGCGGTGGCACCCATTTAACACCGAACAGGTCAGCGCATTGCGCGAGGCCTACGCTGATGACTTCTTCTGGCTGCGCGCCGGAGCGGAAGGCTTGGCAACACTGACAGAGAAAACATGGCCTGAGACAAAGCGGTTTGAGCCGCAGGAGGCCAAGATGACCAGAGGACGACACCATGGGAAAGAACACAGACGCCTGGCGTGAGATTGCTGAAAAAGAGCTGCGCGGACGTCCGCTTGAGGATCTGACGTGGAACACGCTGGAAGGTATTCCGGTCAAGCCACTCTATACCGAGGACGATCTGGGGTCGCTTGATCATCTGGGCACAATCCCGGGCCAGGCACCTTTCACGCGCGGGGTGAAGGCGACGATGTATGCCGGGCGCCCCTGGACGATCCGGCAATATGCGGGCTTTTCCACGGCTGAGGAATCCAACGCATTTTACCGCCGTAATCTGGCCGCCGGGCAGCAGGGTGTCTCGGTCGCCTTCGATCTGGCAACCCATCGTGGCTATGACAGCGACCATGAACGCGTTGTGGGTGACGTCGGCAAAGCCGGTGTGGCGATTGATAGCGTCGAGGACATGAAAATCCTCTTTGACGGTATCCCGCTTGATCAGGTCAGCGTTTCGATGACCATGAACGGTGCGGTGATCCCGGTTCTGGCCAGCTTCATTGTGGCCGGTGAAGAACAGGGTCACTCGCGCAGCGTTCTGTCCGGCACAATTCAGAATGACATTCTGAAAGAGTTTATGGTGCGCAACACCTATATCTACCCGCCGGAACCGTCGATGCGGATCGTCTCGGATATTATTGAATACACGGCCAATGAGATGCCCAAATTCAACTCGATCAGCATCTCGGGTTATCACATGCAGGAGGCGGGCGCGAACCTCGTGCAGGAGCTGGCCTATACCCTGGCCGATGGGCGCGAATATGTGCGCGCTGCCATTGAGGCGGGCATGGATGTTGATAAATTTGCAGGTCGGCTGAGTTTCTTCTTTGCCATCGGCATGAATTTCTTCATGGAAGCGGCCAAACTGCGCGCCGCGCGTTTGCTCTGGCACCGCATCATGACCGAGTTTGGCGCCAAGAATGAGCGCTCCAAGATGCTGCGCACCCATTGCCAGACCTCTGGTGTGAGCCTGCAAGAGCAAGACCCGTATAACAACGTCATCCGCACGGCCTATGAAGCAATGAGCGCTGTGTTGGGCGGCACGCAAAGCCTGCACACCAACGCGCTGGATGAGGCGATTGCGCTGCCCACGGATTTCTCGGCGCGGATCGCGCGTAACACCCAACTTGTGCTGCAGGAAGAGACCGGCGTGACCAATGTCGTCGATCCTCTGGCGGGGTCCTATTACGTCGAAAGCTTGACGGCAGAACTGGCTGAAAAGGCCTGGGCGCTCATGGATGAGGTCGAAGAAATGGGCGGTATGACCAAGGCCGTGGCCTCTGGCATGCCCAAGCTTCGGATCGAGGAATCTGCGGCCACGAGACAGGCGATGATCGACCGAGGCGACGAAGTGATCGTGGGGGTCAACAAGTACCGCAAGGACAAAGAAGACCCGATCGACATTCTCGATATCGACAATTCTGCCGTGCGCGACAGCCAGATCGCACGTCTGGAGAAAATCCGCGCCGAGCGCGATGAAGCCGCATGTCAGGCGGCTTTGAATGAATTGACACGACGGGCGAAAGAGGGCGGCAACCTTTTGGAAGGCGCCGTTGAGGCCGCAAGGGCACGGGCATCTGTGGGAGAGATCAGTATGGCTTTGGAAAAGGAATTTGGACGGCACCGCGCTGAGGTGAAAACGCTCGCCGGGGTTTATGGCGCAGCTTATGAGGGCGACGAAGGGTTTGCCGCGATTCAGAAGTCGGTCGAGGATTTTGCGGATGCCGAGGGGCGCAGGCCCCGGATGCTGGTGGTCAAAATGGGTCAGGACGGGCATGACCGCGGGGCCAAAGTCATTGCGACCGCCTTTGCCGATATCGGGTTTGACGTCGATGTGGGACCACTCTTCCAGACGCCCGATGAGGCGGCACAGGATGCGATTGATAACGATGTCCATGTGATCGGCATTTCCAGCCAGGCCGCTGGCCACAAGACTTTGGCGCCGCAACTCATTGATGCGCTTAAGGAAAAAGACGCCAGCGATATTATCGTGATCTGCGGCGGTGTCATTCCGCAGCAGGATTACGAGTTCCTGAAATCCGCAGGGGTGAAGGCGATCTTTGGGCCGGGCACAAATATCCCCGAGGCGGCGCAGGATATCCTGCGGCTGATCCATGAGGCGCGCGCTGCATGAGCCAAAAACGCGGCGTGATCCTTGCCGGAATGGCGGCCGGGGCACTCTGGGCCGTGGGGCTGCTGTGGATTGGCGCTCAGATCCCCGTGCCGATTGCGATGATCCAGCCGGTTCTGATGGGCGCAGTCTTTGGCCCCGGTGTGGTGCTGATGCTGATGATTGCAAGGTTGGCGCAGAGGCGTTTTGGGGATGACACCACCATTGACGGACAGAAGCTGACCGGCGGCGCGGCGGTGGATCAGGCCGTGCTGACGAACACTTTGGAACAGGTCGTGCTGGCGCTTTGCATCTGGCCGCTGGTTGGCTTTTTCCTGGGCGCGGGAACGGTTCTCGCACTTGGGCTGGGGTTTGTCGTGGCGCGGTTGTTGTTTTGGGTGGGATATCATTTCTCGCCGCCGCTGCGCGCCTTTGGCTTTGCGGCCACGTTCTATCCGACACTCTTCGCAGCAGTTTGGGTCATCTTTCGGCTTGTCTCGGGCTAAAGCGGTGCAGGTTTAGAAAATCTGCTTTGCATTGCTGTGTGTTCTGGCAAACAAGGGACGGGTGGCGCGCTGGCCGTTTACCTGCAACATCCCAAGCAAAGAGGAGTGCTGAGACATGATAGTTCTGGATCACTTCGCAATCGCCGCCGAAACGCTTGAAAGCGGTCGGGCCTATGCCGAAGAGGTCCTTGGCGTGCCGCTGTTGCCCGGCGGGCGGCATCCGCATTTCGGCACGCATAACCTGCTTTTAGGGTTAGAGGACGGGCTATACCTCGAAGTAATCAGCATTGATCCTGACGCGCCTGCACCTGAATATCCTCGCTGGTTTGATCTGGATCGCTTCACCGGTCGAGCGCGGCCAACAAACTGGATTTGCCGGACCGATGATCTGAGTGGGTTTGTCGCGGAACATCCGCAAGCTGGTGTGCCCGTTCCGTTGGCACGCGGCGATCTGCGATGGCAGATGTCCGTCCCACCCACTGGAATTCTGCCCTATGACAACATGTTTCCCGCCGTCATCGAATGGGCCGGCGATGATACACCAGCGCGCCGTTTGCCCGCATCTGGATGTCGCTTGAAAATGCTCACGATCTCGCATCCTGATGCTGATCTGCTGAGCCAGACACTGGCTCCGGTGTTCCAAGAGACCCGCGTACGCTTTGAAACGGCTCCTGCGGGGCTGGTTGCCGAGATGGACACGCCATCAGGTGTGCGTGTGCTGGAATGATCCTGCGCGCGGCCACGGATGCCGATGCAGAGGCCGTTGCGCGGATCGTGAACACTTATATTCGGGAGACCACTGTCAGTTTCACCGAAATTGAAAAGACGGTGGATCAAGTGATGCAAGAGATCGCTGTACGGCAGGCCGCGGGCAGGCCGTTTTTGGTGGCACAAACCGATGAAGGGGTGGTGGGATACGCCACCTATGATCAGTTCCGCAAAGGCACGGGCTATGGTCGCACGATGGAACACACGGTGATGCTGGCCTCTGATGCGCGAGGGCGTGGGGTGGGCCGGGCTTTGATGGCGGCGCTTGAGGATCATGCCGTGACGCAAGAGGTCGGGTCGCTGATGGCCGGGATCAGCGGCGAAAACACAGAGGCCGTTACGTTTCACCTTGCCCTCGGTTATGAGCAGGTGGGGCACGTTGCGCAGGCGGGTTTCAAGTTCGGCAGATGGATTGATCTGATTTTGTTACAAAAACGCCTGTCACACGGCTTAGACAGTCGCTAAAGTTGCGCCCATGTCCATCTGGAACCGTATCTCCGAAGCGCTTTCTGCGCTGGCCAAGGGCGAACCGCTCACACGTGTTTTTGACGCGCTGCGCACGCCGCCTGAGCGCAGCGTGGCGTTTGCCATTGCCGTGATCGCGCTTGGGGCCAAGATGGCCAAGGCCGATGGGTTGGTCACGCGCGATGAGGTGACGGCCTTTCGCGAAGTCTTTCAGATTGCGCAGGATGATGAGGCAGGTGCGGCGCGGGTCTTTAACCTCGCCCGGCAGGATGTGGTGGGGTTCGAGGATTACGCGCAACGGATCAAGACGATGTTCGGGACAGAGACGGACACGCTTTTTGACCTGATGGAAGGGCTATTTCATATTGCCGTAGCCGACGGGGTCTATCATCCCAACGAAGATGTGTTCCTAGAGCGAGTAGCTCAGATTTTCGAGATACCGGACGCGCAATTTCAGGTGCTGCGCAGCCGTTTTGTGCCTGATGCGAAGCCTGATCCTTATGCGGTTCTGGGCGTGGATCCAAACGCACCAATAGATGAAATTCGCAAGCATTACCGTGCCTTGGTGCGTGACATGCATCCTGATCGCATGATTGCGCGGGGCGTCCCGCAAGAAGCCATTAAGCTGGCCGAAAAGCGGCTGAGTGATATCAATCACGCCTGGGAGGAGATCAGCGGAAAGGGCTGAGATGCGCATCGCCACTTACAATGTGGAATGGTTCAATGCCCTGTTTGATGACAAGGGCAAAATGCTTGACGACCAAGACCTGTCGGGACGCCACGGTGTCAGCCGACATGAGCAGCTCACAGCGCTTGGAATTGTGTTTGCGGCGCTTGATGCCGATGCGATCATGGTGATTGAAGCACCGGACACCAACAAAAAGCGCGCCACCGAACCTGCGCTGGAAAACTTTGCCGAGGCGATGGGGTTGCGCGCGCGTAAAGCATTGATTGGCTTTGCAAATGCGACGCAACAAGAGATTGCATTGCTTTATGATCCCGATGTGCTGAGCTGTCGGCACGACCCGCAAGGCGAAGAGACAGGCAAGCGCGGGTCGCCGGATGCGCCACGGTTTGACGGGGTGTTTCGGATTGACTTGGATATTGATGCGACTGAGGATCTGGTAGAGTTTTCCAAACCACCGTTGGAGATTGCGGCCGAGACGCGGGATGGGTTCGCCTTTCGCATGATCGGCGCGCATCTGAAATCCAAAGCCCCACACGGCGCGCGCAACCGCGATGAGGCGATGCGCATGGGCATTTCCAACCGGCGCAAGCAACAGGCGCAGGCGGTGTGGCTGAGACGCCGGGTGGAAGCGCATCTTGAGGCGGGTGAGTCGCTTATTCTGCTTGGAGATCTCAATGACGGTCCCGGTCTGGACGAATATGAGCATCTTTTTGGGCGCTCGTCTGTTGAGGTGATCATGGGGGACGGCGCCAGCTCGGCGCACGCGCTTTATGATCCCCATGCCAAACGTGCTCTGACACGTCGGATCGGCGCGATGAACACCACAGCCCGCTTCTATATTTCCCAGGAAAAACGGTATCTTCAGGCGCTTTTGGACTACATCATGGTCTCGCCTGATTTGCGGGCCAAGGGACCCAGCTGGCGTATTTGGCATCCCTTTGATGACCCTGGGTGCTGGAAGATGCCGGACCTGCGTGATGCGCTCATTGCGGCCTCCGATCACTTCCCGGTCATCATGGATATTGACCTAACGTCTTAAAACTTTCGCCCAAATCGATTATATTAGGGCCATGAAGCATATGATTTACCCTGTGGTCTTGCTGGGCGCACTTGCGCAACCCGCTCTGGCCGAAGAAGAAGGCCCCTCGCTTATGGAGCGCGGGGCGCAGCTTTTCATGGAAGGGTTCATGCGTGAAATGGAACCCGCCTTGAAGGATTTTCAAGGGATGGCGGAAGACATGGAGCCCGCGCTGCGACAGTTCATGACTGAGATTGGTCCGGGCTTCATGAACCTGCTGGGGGAAATCGAGGATCTGAGCGCCTATCACGCGCCGGAAATCCTGCCCAACGGGGACATCATCATTCGCAAGAAAACGCCTGCGGAAAAGGCGGCGGAAGACAGCGATGGGGATATCGAGATTTAGCCGCGGGCGACCCGGACTTTCGTTTCCGCATCAAGGGTTTCCGCCAGAGAGTTGAAGCGCGCTTGTGCGACTTCGCCAAACATCGGCTCTGCCGCCTTTGAGAGCTTCAACGTCAAATGCCGCTTTTTGGGTTTCCACACCAGCTCGCCCAATGTCTCGTCCTTACGCAACCAGAACATCGCGGCAAGGCGCATCGCCTTGCCAAGCACCTCGGCCTGGTGCTCATCCTTTGCCGTGACCAGCTTGGTCAGGGCCTCAAACCGCGTGCCTTCGCGCCGGTTGGAGTAGCGATGCATCAAGGCCAGCCCCAGAAAGACGCGTTCGGCATGTTTCAGACCGCCCAGATTGGCGCGGGTGGCGTTGTCAAAGCAATCCTCGGCCCGGTAATCGGGATGCGCGCGCCAGCTCACATCATGCAAGAGGCAGGCAGCCTTGATGATCCGAGACTGGTCCTTGGGCACCGAGCGGAACAGAGGCTGGACAAAGTTGAACACCATACGCCCGTAGCCGGGCAGGCGGGCATCCTTGGCCTCGGCAAACCGGCACGCCTCAATAAGTGGGTCCCGGTCGCGCAGGGCCTGGGGCATTTGTTCATAGAGAAGCCCCTCACGGATGCCATAGCTTGACACGGCGATGTCGCGGGGCTTGAAGGTTTTCACCACCTGCCGCAGCACATCAATGGCAATGACGGCAAGGTCCATCCGCGCTGTGGACACACCGGCGCGCTGGCGCAGCTCTTCCTGATCGCATTCACTGATATAATCCGCCGTGGCGCGCACAGATTTGGCGCTCATTCGGTATTCATGCAGCACATTAAGCGGATAGCCGCGTCGTTCCATGTCGATCTTGGCAATCGCGCGCCAGGACCCGCCGACCAGAAACAGACGGTTTTTCTGTTCGCCCATCTGGTCATACATCGTGGTCAGGGTATCGCGAATATGCGCGCGCCGCGCGCGCTTGCCGCCTTTGAGATCCTTGAGTTTTAAGGGACCAAGCGAAGAGGTTAGCCGCTTGCCCACCTCACCACCGTTGATTTCGGCCAATTCCATGGACGACCCGCCAATGTCGCAAACAAGGCCATAGGACCCGGGCCAGCCCAACAGCACGCCTTGCGCAGAGAGTCGGGCTTCTTCCTCACCATCCACGACCCAAAGCTGAATGCCGGTCTCGCGTTCGACCTCATCGCGAAAGGCCGGGCCGTCCTCGGCCTCGCGAATGGCCGCCGTGGCCACCGCCGTCAAAGGCCCGTCACAGATGTTATCCGCCAATAGCTTGAACCGTTTTATGGCGGCCAGTGCGCGTGCACGCCCATCAGGATTCAGACGCCTGGTCTCTGATAGTCCTGCGCCAAGCGCACACATGATCTTTTCATTGTAAAAATAGGCCGGGCTTCGTGCGGCGCCGTCAAACACCACCATACGCACCGAGTTTGATCCCACATCAACCACACCGACACGGCTGAGCGCCTTGGCCCGGGGGTCCTCGAACAGTGGGCGACCAAAAGGCCCCCAATCGCTCTGCGTGGCGTCGGTTGTTCCGTCCATGACATCCCCGGTTCTGCTGCGATGTTTATGCGCCAGCGTATGCAGTCCGGTCAATCAGTCAGTCTTCGGTGTGCGTCAGCTGTGGCACATCGGATGCGCCCGCGGACCCGCGCCCGGACAGAGATGGGTTTTCCATGAAAAACCGGTGGCAATTAAAGGCAAATTCGCCTTCGGGGATGATGGCACGCTCAAACCGTCCTTCGGGCGACATGACCCAGCTTTGCGCCACATCCGCCATATTGGCCGCCATGATCTGGCTGACAATCTGGGCCTTGACGGTCTTGTTGGTGATTTCAATGAGTGTTTCGACCCGTCGGTTGAGATTGCGGCTCATCCAGTCGGCAGAGCTGATGAAAACCCGCGCCTTTTTCGACGGCAAGCCCGCGCCATTGCCAAAGCACACAATGCGTGAATGCTCCAGAAATCGTCCAATGACCGATTTCACGCGGATATTGTCGCTCAAACCCTTGATGCCTGGCCGGAGACCACAAATCCCGCGCACCACCAGGCTGATCTTCACTCCGGCCTGACTGGCCTCGTAAAGCGCGTCGATCACATCTCGCTCAATGAGCGAGTTCATCTTGGCCCAGATCATCGCCGGTTTGCCTGCCTTGGCATGCGCCATTTCCTGACGGATCATCTCGATGAGCCTGGGTTTCATGCCATCGGGAGAAATGGCAAGGTTTTCAAGCATTTCCGGCTGGGCGTAGCCGGAGAGGAAGTTGAACACCTTCGTGGCATCCCGCCCAAGCGCCGGATCACAGGTGAAAAAGCTGAGATCGGTGTAAATTTTGGCCGTATCGGGGTGATAATTGCCGGTGCCGTAATGGGTGTAGGTGACAAGGCTGTCACCTTCGCGGCGCACCACAGTCGAGATCTTGGCATGTGTCTTGAGATCCATAAACCCATAGACCACATGCGCGCCCGCACGTTCCAAACGCCGCGACTGCCGGATGTTGGCCGCCTCATCAAAGCGCGCCTTCAACTCGACCAAAGCGGTGACGGATTTGCCATCCTCTGCGGCTTCACACAGCGCCTCGACGATGGGGGATTTCTTGGACGTGCGATAGAGCGTCTGTTTGATTGCCACCACATCGGGATCACGTGCCGCTTGGCTCAGAAAGCGCACCACCATATCGAAGGTTTCATAGGGGTGATGCAGCAGCATGTCCTTTTGCCGG
This sequence comes from Roseovarius sp. W115, assembly GCF_032842945.2. Taxonomy (NCBI): domain Bacteria; kingdom Pseudomonadati; phylum Pseudomonadota; class Alphaproteobacteria; order Rhodobacterales; family Roseobacteraceae; genus Roseovarius; species Roseovarius rhodophyticola. The sequence continues at coordinate 98,436 of NZ_CP146606.1, read as the reverse complement.
ATGGCTGCGAACATGTCGCCATCATGATCCTGCACCCGCTCGGGCACGCGCGGCGTGAAGCTGGGCCAAAGAAGGTCCGGGCGGCTGTCGATCACAAGCTCCTTGAGGTCTGCAAGGCCAATCATGCCTTCGACTTCTACCACCTCGTAGGGTTTCACATCCAACTCGTGCATGATCGTGCGACGCAATTCCTCGGGCGCACCAGAGGACATCTTGAGGCGCACAACCTCGCCACGGCGGCGGCGTTTGAGAGCCACTTCAAACTCGCGCACCAAATCTTCGGCCTCTTCCTCGACCTCAAGATCGCTGTCCCGCAGGACGCGGAAATTGCAATGTGCCTTGTAGGTGTAGCCCGGAAAGAGATGTCCCAGATGCAACAGCAACAATTCTTCCAGCGGCAGGGCGCGATGCGCGCCGGGTTCAGAAGGCAGCGTCACAAAACGGTCAATCTGCGCGGGGATCGGCAAAAGCGCCTGTAAGGGGCGCTTGTCTGATTTGCGCTCCATCTGAAGCGCCAGCGAATAGCCCAGATTGGGTATGAAGGGGAAGGGATGCGCCGGATCAATGGCCAGTGGGGAGAGCACCGGAAAAACCTTGGCCAGAAAGGTGTCTTCCAAAAAGCCCTCATCTTCCTTCGACAAGCCTCTGCCGTCCAGAATGGAGATGTTCTCTGCCTCCATTTCCTTTCGAAGCGTTTGCAGTGTGTCCTGCTGATCCGCCAAAAGCTTGCGCGCATCCTCGTCGATGAGGATCAGTTGTTCGGCTGGCGTCAGCCCGTCGATGCCCGGTGTGGTGTTGCCTGCATGAGCCAGCTCACGCAGGCCTGCGACGCGCACATTGTAAAATTCGTCCAGATTGGTGGCGGAAATCGACAGAAACCGCAGACGTTCCAAGAGCGGCACGCGCGGGTTTTTGGCCTCTTCCAAAACGCGCCAGTTAAAGCCAAGCCAGCTCAGCTCGCGGTTACAAAACCGCCCGCGTCCGCTCACATCCTGGCCCTCCGGCGTAACCGGCTTTGGAAAGGGGGATTTCAAAAAATCTGCGTTGCTCATCCGGGGCTTATGATAGGTTTTGTTAACGGGAAGATGACGAGTGTGCCCGTATCAGCCCATCTTGTCCAGAACCTCTTTGGCCAGAGCGCGGGTGACGGCCCTCCCTTGCGCAAGAGCCGCGGCATCCAGCGCCTCAACGGTGGCTTGTGCCGCAGCACAGGATCGGTCGATGCGGCGCACAAGGTAGGGCAGAACATCGGCGGTGGGCACCACCTGTCTGTCATGGAAAAGCTTGGCCATGAGTGCGGTCAAAAGCGCATCATCGGGGGCCTCAAGCGCGACCACCGGCGTGCCTTGCAAGCGGCTGGCCAGATCGGGCAGGGTCATGGGCCAGAAATTCGGCGCGTTTTGTCCGGTGAAGAGAAGGCTGTGTCCTTCGGCCAGAACAAGGTTGTGCAGATGGAACAACGCCTCTTCGGCCTCTGGCTGACCTGCGATCTGATCCACGTCCTCGACCGCAACCGAGGCGCTTGCCAGGGTGGGAATGTCGGCCTTGGCCACGTCTGTGGCCTCGACAACTTCAGCGCCTGACAGTGTGGCCCAGACATGCACCAGATGCGTCTTGCCTGAGGCCTCGGCACCAACCAGCGCCAGTTTGCGACCGGGCCAGTTTTGCCACCCTTCGATCATCGCCACCGCGTTGGCGTTGGCAGAAGAGACAAAAAAGTCTTCTCGCCCGTGGGCTGTTCTGACGGGCAAATCAAAGCTGAGCTGCTGGGGCATTATTCCGCGTCCTGCTCCGGCTCGGGGTCTTCTGGTTCAAGTCCCCGATAGAGCTTGCTGCCCAGATACTGTCCGGTGGCGAAACGCGCCAGAACGCCGATGGCAGCGGCCACAGGCACAGCGACCAGCATGCCAACAAAGCCAAAGAGCGCGCCAAACACAGACAGCGCGAAGATGAGCCAGACGGGGTGCAATCCTACCGAACTGCCAACCAGTTTGGGGGTGAGGACATTGCCCTCAAGCACCTGACCAATCATGAAAATCCCGGCCACCAGACCGATGGATACCCAGTCACCCCAGAATTGGAACAAGGCCAATCCGATGGCCAAGGCCCCGCCCAGCAATGCGCCGATGTAAGGAATGAAGGTGATCAACCCGGCAAAGGCCCCGACCACGAGGCCAAACTGCAGCCCGACAAGCATCAATGCCACGGCGTAATACGTGCCCAGCACCAGACAAACGGTGCCCATGCCGCGAATGAACGCGGCGAGCGTGTTGTCGATCTCTCCGGCAAGCTGGCGAATGACAGGGGCATGATCGCGAGGCAAAAGGCGGTCAATTTCTGCCACCATACGGTCCCAGTCATAAAGCAGATAGAACGCCACAACAGGTACAATGACCAGAAGAACCACGACATTGATCAGCGAAGACACCGAAGACAACACGGTTTCAATCAACTGCCCGCCGCGTTCCTGAATGGTTTCGCCAACGGAAATCAGGGACTGGCGCAGGGTAGAGGTATCATCGACCAGTTGCGGGAAGCGATCCGTTAAAAACGCCTGCAGGTCATTGAAAAGCTGCGGGGCTATGTTGATCAGGTTGGCGGTCTGCTCGACCAACGTTGGAATCACCAAAAGCGCCATGACCACAAAGATCATCAGGGCAATCAAGGTGATGATCGTGACCGAAATAGCCCGTGAAAACCCCATCTTTTCAAGGCGATCCGCGACAGGGTCCAGAAAATAGGCGATGGCTCCGCCGAGCACGAAGGGTAGGATCACATCGCCCAGAAACCAGAGTAACAGGAAGAAAAAGACCGAGGCGAAGCCCCAGTATTTCAGCTGTGTTGAGACGGGAAGTGCCATTTGCCCTCAAAATGTGTTCGCTTACACATTGCGTATGACGGGCAGGGTTTCAAGAGGCGCTCGCATTGGAACGCCCCTTGAAAAGTCAGTGTGCTTTAGTGGCAAGCAGGGCGTGTACCCGGCAGCAGCACTTTGTCCACAACGTGGATCACACCGTTTGAGGCCTTGATGTCTGCGATAACAACATTGGCGCTCTCGCCAGTGCCGTCTGCAATGCTCACGCCGCCCGCATCTTTGGTGATGCACAGACGCTCAGAGGCCAGAACCGGCTTGAAATAGTTCGACCCGCCTGGGATCTGACCCGCGGTCAGTTTGCGGTCATCAACGTGATAGAGCAGCACGTTGGTCAGCTGGTCTTTGTTCTCTGGCTTCAGCAGTGTTTCAACTGTGCCTTCTGGCAGAGCGGCGAATGCGTCATTGACAGGGGCGTACACAGTGAAAGGGCCTTCACCGGACAGCGTTTCCGCCAGACCTGCGGCCTGAACCGCGGCCACGAGCGTGGAAAAACGTTCATCCCCTGCTGCGATCTCAACAATATTGGCGGCTTTCGCGCCAGTTGCCAGTGTTACGGCTGTGGCAGCCATTGCGGCAATCTTGAAGATCGAGTTCATTTTTAGTACCTCTTTTTTGCTAGCATGCTCTGTGCATGTGCATAGAGCTACGCGGATACGTGCGGATTGGTTCACTTTCCGCACGTATCTTTTTTCCGGATGCTCCATTTCCCGCCGATCCTGTCTTGTTTCATGCAGGGCAAAGCCATAAACGGGATCGAACGTCAGTTTTTCAGATGAGAGTGCCCATGCGCCTGTCCCGTTATTTCCTGCCTGTGTTGAAGGAAACGCCCTCTGAGGCCCAGATTGCCAGCCACCGTTTGATGCTGCGCGCGGGTATGATCAAGCAGGCCAGTGCCGGGATTTATTCCTGGCTTCCGCTGGGGTTTAAAGTACTGCGCAAGCTGGAAAACATCGTGCATGAAGAGCAAATGCGCGCGGGGCATATTCCGATGCTCATGCCGACAATTCAGTCCGCGGACCTCTGGCGCGAAAGCGGGCGGTATGACGACTATGGCGAGGAAATGCTGCGCATTCGCGACCGGCATGACCGCGATATGCTCTATGGTCCGACCAACGAAGAGCTGATCACGGATATTTTCCGCGCCCATGTCGGCAGCTACAAGGACCTGCCGCTGACGCTTTACCACATCCAGTGGAAATTCCGCGATGAGATCCGTCCGCGCTTTGGCGTGATGCGGGGGCGCGAGTTTTACATGAAGGACGGCTATAACTTTGATTTGAGCAAGGAAGACGCGCTTCACGCCTATAACCGCCATCTGGTGAGTTATCTGCGCACCTATGAACGCATGGGCCTGCAGGCCATTCCGATGCGCGCCGATGGTGGGCCGATTGGGGGCGACTACACGCATGAGTTCCTTGTGCTGGCTGAAACCGGCGAGTCCGAAGTGTTTTATGACAGTGAGATCACCGACCTGCGCTTTGGCGAGCGAGAGATTGATTATGACAGCGTTGAGCAGTGTCAGGCGGTGCTGGAGGAATTCACTTCGCGCTATGCGCGCACGGACGAAACCCATGACGAGGTGATCTTCAACGAGGTGCCTGAGGCGCGGCGGCGCTCGGCGCGGGGTATCGAAGTCGGGCAAATCTTCTATTTCGGGACCAAATATTCAGAACCTTTGGGCGCGACGGTCCAAGGCCCTGATGGCAAACCTGTTCCTGTCCATATGGGCAGTCACGGTATTGGCGTCAGCCGACTGGTGGGGGCGATTATCGAGGCAAGCCATGACGAGAATGGCATCATCTGGCCCGAAGGTGTCACGCCTTTCCATGCCGGGATCGTCAACCTCAAGCAGGGCGATGCCGAGGCCGATGCGGCCTGTGAGGCGCTGTATGCTTCGCTGACAGCTCTCGGTCTTGAGCCACTTTATGATGACCGCGATGAGCGGGCAGGGGGCAAGTTTGCCACGATGGATCTTATCGGTCTGCCCTGGCGGATCACGGTGGGGCCGCGGGGGCTCAAGAACGGCGTTGTCGAGCTGACCAGTCGCAAAACCGGCGAAAGCGAAGAGATGCCACCGGAAAAAGCCATTGAAAAGATTGCAGAAATCTACGCGCCTCATCACCGGAGTGTGGCCGTAGAGCCTATGGCACAGCGGAGTTTCCACACCTGGCTTTAAATGCTATACTGTCCTCAATAATAAAAAGAACGAGGCAGGATTAGTATGATGAGAGCACTCGCTTTGGCGGGCGGCATTGCCGCATGTGCAGGGTTTTCCCAGTTCCCTGAATACTCGCAACAGTATTATCAGCGCTTGTCCGGCGCGGTCGATGAATTGGCCGTGATCGTGGCCGATTTTGACCGGGACGCCACGGCGCTGGGTCTGGATCGTGGCGCGGCCATTCAGCAGCTTGAACTTGGCTCAGCCATGGGAGAGGCAAGGGCGCTTTCCATGTCCCGCGTTTTCAAACGCCACGACCGGTTGAGCGAGGATTTGTCTCAATTGCAGGGGCGCACATCCTTGGAACGCGCATTCACGCCGTGGCGCTTCACCGAGCCGAAGCTGGCGCAGGAAACGCTGGCGGATTTCCGGCCCGCTGTGCCATTGACCTTTGAAGGCATCGGGTTCGCCGCAATGGGTTTGGCCGTTGGCTATGGGTTGATCAGCATAGTGTTTGGCTTTGTCGCCAACCTTTTCCGCCGCAAAGACCGCGCACCGCAAGTGAACTGACCGCCTTCCGCTTGACCCCGGCGCGCTTGTTGACCAATGTCCGCGCAAACGAACACCTGAGGTCCAGAGTGGCAGCCCAACCGGCACCTTTTTCCGCATTTGAATGGATGATCGCCTGGCGGTATCTGCGGGCCAAACGCGCCGAGGGTGGCGTGAGCGTGATGACCTGGATCAGCCTGATTGGCATCACGCTGGCGGTGTTTGCCCTGATTGCGACGCTCTCGGTGCGCTCAGGCTTTCGCGCAGAGTTTGTGGACACGATCCTGGGCTCGAACGCGCACATGACCGTCTACAGCGTCGGAACCGTGAATGAGGCGGGCCGGGTGGACCGGTCGATCCCCAACTATGCTGAGATGGCTGACCGTGTGCGCGAGGTTGAGGGCGTGACGCGGGTTGCGCCGTTGATCAAAGCGCAAGTTTTGGCGTTGGCGCGCGATAAGAGCACAGGCGTGCAAGTCTTTGGAATTGAACATGAAGACTTGTTAACCTTACCACGTATCGCAGACCCTGAGACGGGGCTGGGCAATATTGAAGATTTCAATGTGAACCCGCAGGAAAGTCTCGATCGTCCAATTGCCATTGGGTCAGGCGTTGCGAGAACTTTGGGTGTCGGGGTGGGCGACAAGATAAAGCTTGTCAATCCAACCGGTTCGACAAACCCTCTGACAGGCACCAGTCCCCGTATCAACGCCTATGACGTGGTCTATATCTTTTCCGCCGGGCGCTATGACATCGACCAAGTGCGCGTTTATCTGCCTTTTGAGGAGGCGCAGAGCTTTTTCAACCGCGAAGGTACGGCGGACGAGCTTGAGGTTATGTTCACCGATCCTGAGAGGGTGGATGAGATGAACCTGGCCCTTCTGCGCGCAGCGGGTGACGGTGCGCAGCTTTGGTCCTGGCGTGATGCCAGCGGTGGGTTCCTGCGCGCACTGGAGGTGGAGGACAACGTGATGTTTGTCATCCTGTCGATCCTCGTTTTGATTGCCGCCATGAACATCACCAGCGGGTTGATCATGCTGGTGAAAAACAAAGGCCGGGATATCGGCATCCTGCGCACTATGGGCCTGACCGAAGGCTCAATCCTTCGGGTGTTCTTCATATGCGGCGCGATGACAGGCATCCTCGGCACGCTCTTTGGCGTCATTCTTGGGTGCTTGTTTGCTGTTTACATCGACCCGCTCTTCAGCTTCGTGAATTACATGATGGGCGGGGGTGTCTGGGATCCGTCGATCCGGGGGATCTATAACCTGCCTGCCAAGCTGCAATTCTGGGATGTGATGTCGGCCATTGGCCTTTCCCTGGGCCTGAGTTTCATCGTGACCATCTTTCCGGCCCGGCGCGCGGCGCGGATGAACCCTGTTGAGGCGCTGCGCTATGAGTGATGTCATGCTGCGCCTGTCGGGGCTCTCCAAGACCTACAACAGCGGCAAGACCAATGCGGTTACCGTGCTGCAGGACGCAAAGCTTGACATCAAGGCGGGTGAGATGGTGGCGCTTGTGGCTCCCTCAGGGGCGGGAAAGTCCACGCTTTTGCACATCGCAGGGCTGCTCGATACCCCCGACACTGGCACGGTTGAGATTGGCGGCGTCAATATGACAGGGCTCAGCGACCGCCGCCGCACCATTGCACGGCGTCAGGATGTGGGCTTTGTCTACCAGTTTCACCATCTCCTGCCGGAATTTACGGCTGAGGAAAACATCGTCCTGCCACAACTCGCCAACGGGATTGCCAAGAGCGACGCAGAGGCGCGTGCGCGCGATCTTCTGACGCGCGTCGGCATCGCAGACCGCGCCAGCCACCGCCCCTCGGCCATGTCAGGCGGCGAACAACAGCGCGTCGCATTTTGCCGCGCTTTGGCCAATGCCCCACGTCTTCTTTTGGCGGATGAGCCAACGGGCAATCTCGATCCGGGCACCTCGGATCAAGTGTTTGCCGCCCTGATGGACCTTGTGCGCGGTACAGGGCTCGCGGCGCTCATCGCCACACACAACCTTGAGCTGGCCGCGCGCATGGACCGGGTGGTGAAGCTCGACGGTGGTCAGGTGGTGGCGGCATAGCTGCCCAAAACAGGGGATAACATGAAACTGTCTTTGAACGAGATCGAAACCACGTCCAAGTCCGCGCTCTTGCGCCACGGAGCGGTAGACTGGGTTGCCACGGAAGTCGCTGCGGCCATTCGCGAAGCCGAAGGTTTGGGCAACAAGATCTGCGGGCTCTACTACCTCGAAAGCTATTGCCAGCAGTTGAAAACCGGTCGCGTTAAAGGTGATGCCGACCCAGAAGTCACACGCCCCAGGGCTGGTACGGTTCTTGTGGACGCCAAGTATGGCTTTGCGCAAGCCGCCTTTGCCCGGGCCTTGCCTGAGGCTTTAAAGGCCGTTGAAGAGGCTGGTGTGGCCTCTCTGGCGGTCTGCCACGCCCATACCTGCACCTCACTGGGTTATTTCACCGCCCAGATTGCTCGGGCCGGCTACATCGCTTTGGGCATGACCAATGCAACACCTGTGGTGGCCCCGCCCGGAGGAAAGCACCGTGTGATTGGCACAAACCCGATTTCCTTTGCTGTGCCAGACGGCAAGGGCGGTGTTGCGATGCTGTTTGATCAATCCACCACAACCGTGGCCCTGGGCAAGATCACGATGGCCAAGGCCGCAGGGCAGTCCATTCCCGAAGGCTGGGCCGTGGACGCCGAGGGCCAGCCCACCACGGATCCTGAAGCGGCGCTCAAAGGATCCCTGGTCAGCATGGGTGGCTATAAAGGCTGGGGCTTTGGCCTGATGGCTGAATTTCTGGCCTCCGGTATGACCGGAAGCCTCGCAGGCGTCGACATTGGCCCGCTCAAAGCTCCCGAAGGCGAACCCCATGATATTGGCGACTACTACCTGATTATGGATCCCGCCACGTCGGGCGCTTTCTTTGATCGTCTGGCCCAAGTGGAAACGGCTGTTGCGCGGGACGCAGAGGCGCGGATTCCAGGGCAGGGGCGTCAGGTGGCCGATCCTGTGGACATTGAAGATTCCGTTTTGCAATCAGTGCGGGCGCTTGCCGGGCAGTAAGCCGCGCGTCAGCCGCAGCTTGTTAATGCCTGACGGCGCGCCACTTCGGGATCTTTGCTTGAACTGCGAATGATTGCCCGGCTCTCAGAGACCGAGCAGCCGTCGATCGTGATAGAACGCCCACGACGCACGGCGATCAACACATCATAAATCTCTGTGTCCGAGAGTTGCGTAAACCTTGCAACGCTGAAGCGGCGTGGAACAAGATCTGACGGGTTCAGTTCCTCATTTGCGTGGGATACCGATGCAGGGGCCGTAAGACCGGTTGCCAAAAGACCTGTCGCCAAAAGCGAGGCGATCAAACCTTTGTTGATTAGTCTGTAAAAACGATTCATGTGCTCTACCAAAATTTTTTAGTTATATATTGGCCTCATCTGATCACTTACAATCCACGATTGCGAGAGCAGGCTCTTCACGCTTGCTGTGTCACGAAAACCCCAGCCGCCATAAAGCCGATACCTGCGGCACGCGTCATCGACAAGGGAGACACCGGGTTGCCGAACAGCCCAAACTGATCAATCAGCGCCGCTGAGATAAGCTGTCCCAGCAAAACGAAGAAGACCGCATTTCCGACACCAAAGCGCGGTGCGATGAAGGTGATAGACAAAACGTAGAAGGCAATCAGCACACCCCCCAGAAGAAGATGCTTTGGCACTTTTGTGACCCCCAGCACGGCGCTTGGCCCGTTTATCACCAAGACCAGCAAGGAGGCCATGAATGCCACTGAAAACAGGATCGCGGCGGCCGCCACAGGTGATCCCAACCTGACACCCAGGGCTGCATTAAGTGCAGCCAGAAGTGGCACAGCAACGCCTGCAAGTAGCATGACAAAAGCATAAAGCGTAGTTGGCATGACGTCTCTCCTTTGAATTTGGATGAACTCTCTCATGTCTGCGAAATCTGATCCAGATCAAAGCGAAACTGTGCCATTGAGATATACACCTTCCCAACAGTTCCCGTGGTGCGGGACGCAGGCCCAGGCTGACGGATTGCGGGATCCAGAACCTGGGCCCTCGTCCGTTTTGGGCGCAGTTAATTTCAAACAAAATTTGATCACGTGGGTCGATGCGCTAGTTTTGCCGTAAGGAGATGCAGAATGCCCCGTAGGATCATTGCCCCGCTGTTGAGCCTGTTGCTTGCCCTGATGGTTGGTTTGGGTGCTTCCAAATCCGCCCATGCAGACGACGCCGCCCGAAAAGTGATTTCGGATCAGCTTTCGGCGTTTCAAGACGATGATTTTGCCACCGCGTTCATGTTCGCAAGCCCGATGATCAAGGGTATGTTCGGCACATCCGAACGGTTTGGTGAGATGGTGCGCAACGGATATCCGATGGTCTGGCGGCCGTCTGAAGTGGAATTTCTGGACACCCGCGATGTTGGCGGAGCGCTGGTGCAGGATGTGCTCATCCGGGATGCCGACGGGGTCTACTATGAGCTTGAGTATGAAATGATTGCGGGAGAGGACGGCTGGAAGATCAACGGGGTGCGCGTGCGCAGGGCCGGAGAGGGAACCGCCTGACCTGTTGATCTTCGGAACCGCCTGACCTGTTGATCTTCGGAACCGTCGGTCCTGGGCATTGGGAATTGCCCTGATCGTGGAAGTTGGTAGTCTTTGAGCATCAGGAAGGAGACCGCTGATGCTTTCGATTGATCCATCTGCTGATATTCAAACCGTCATCACCACATTTGAGACCTCCCCCGGCGCGTGTCAGGATCTTCTGGATGAGCTGCGCGAGGCGTATCAGGCGTTTATCTCCAAACAGCCCGGCTTTGTGGTGGCGGGACTGCATGTGAACGACGCCCAGACGCGGATTGCCAATTATTCGCAATGGCAAAAGCGCGATGATTTTCTCGCCATGCTGCGCAGCGAAGAAATGCGCCGCCGGAACCGCAAGATCAACGAGCTGTGCAAAAGCTTTGAGCCGGTGATGTATGACGTGGCGGAGAGTTTTGGGTGAGCGAAGAGCCAGACATGACGCAGGAAATGCGAGCACTGCGCGAGGAGGTTGCGCGGCTCAATCAGCTGTCCTTCGTGCGCATCCACAACTCAATCCCGAAACTGCTCAGCTACAGCTTTGCCCGCGGCCTGGCCTTTGGTCTTGGCACTGTGCTGGGGGCGTCCGTGCTCTTGTCTCTGGTCGCCTGGTCCGTGAGTCAGGTGGAATTTCTGCCGGTAATTGGCGAATGGGCCGCAGAGATTGCCAATCAGATGGAAGCGGCGCGGGAGTAGGGGCGGGTGCGCAGTTCTTAAAAAATGCCATCGTTTTATGCATAATTTTTAGGAATGGCTGCTTTGCGGGACTTTGCTGCCGTTGAGCACTCTCGCGCGGAACCAAGGCGCGTAGCGCCGCCGCGCGATCGCCACCCCGCCCCATCGGGCTGGCGATTGGTCGATGTACGCGCATCCTTCCACGGCTTTGCAGGTTTGGCCGACATAAAGTGATTTGAACCAACGACAGATCGCCATCCCGCGGTCTGGCCATCGCGCGGCTCTTGGACCCCTTCTGCTTCCCTCTCAAACTCCACCTCCCCCCAATCCAGCAAGTTTCGGGTCGTCTTTTGCCCTTGCACATGCCACTCCCCCTGAATGACTGAACAGACGTCCTCCCGTATCACACCATCCGCTGCGCTTATGCTCTTGGCGTTGGCCGCTGTGTGGGGCGGGTCTTTCTTTTTCGCCGAGATTGCCTTGCGTGAAGTACCGCCTTTGACGATCACGCTGCATCGGGTGTTTTGGGCGGTGCCGATCCTCTTTGTCGTCGTCCGGCTCATGGGGCTATACTTGCCACGTGCGCCAAAGATCTGGGGGGCCTATCTGGTGATGGGGGCGCTCAACAATGCCATTCCCTTTTCATTGATCTTCTGGGGACAGGTACAGATCGAAAGCGGGCTGGCGTCGATCCTCAACGGGACCACGGCGGTGTTCGGCGCCGTTGTGGCAGGGGTGTTGCTCAAGGATGAGCCTTTGACCTGGCCCAAGATCGTCGGAGCGCTTTTTGGCGTGGCCGGTGTGGCGGCAATCATGGGTGTGGACTTGCTCTCGGGAATCGACCTGCGCAACCTCGCGCAACTGGCGGTGCTGGCGGCGGCGCTCAGCTATGCGTTTGCCTCTGTCTGGGGCAAAGTGGCGCTGGCCGGGCAGCCGCCGCAGATGAACGCGCTGGGCATGCTCATCGGGTCGACGATCCTGATGATCCCGGTGGCCTTGTGGGTCGATGGTATGCCACGTTTTGATCTTTCTGCGCCCGTCTGGGCCGCGCTTCTGGCGGTGGCGGCTTTGTCCACGGCGCTCGCCTATCTGCTCTATTTCGCCATCCTCAAACGTGCGGGTGCGGCCAACCTGATGCTGGTCACCCTGATGATCCCGCCCTTTGCCGTCGGTCTGGGTGCGGCGTTTCTGGGGGAGACGCTTGGATCTGAGGCGCTCATTGGATTTGCCCTTATTGCTGTGGGACTTGCCATAACTGACGGGCGCCTTTTTCGGCGTCGGACGTGACCCAGATCAAGGCGTGATCTCTGCAGATGTGGCAGGATTCCTCCTGAAACATTTACAGGAGGTCCAAATGTACAATCATGTTGTTGTTCCGGTGTCTTTCGACGAAGACCGCGATGCCGCCGGAGCGATGGAAATAGCCGGTGCCGTCATGGCCGAAGGGGGCCGCATTTCACTGTTGCACGTGATCGAACAGATCCCGGCCTACGCAACCTCGTATCTGCCCGCGCACTATCTTGATGACCGGCATGAGGCCATTCAGGCAGAGCTTGACAAACTGGCCAAGGACCTGCCCAACGCCGCCGGTGTGGTGGTAGATGGCCACTCGGGGCGAACCATTATGGATTGGGCGAATGACAACGATGCCGACTGCATCGTCATTGCCAGCCACCGGCCTGGAATGCAGGATTTGTTGCTTGGCTCGACGGCCCATTACGTGGTGCGCCATGCCAATTGCGCGGTGCATGTGGTGCGCTGACGCAGGTGGCTTGAGTTGGGCGTGTCTCGCGCCCACATCCCTCTATAGAACAGGCAGTTTTATGGAGGATAAGAATGAAATGTCCGGTGGACGGAGAAACCCTTGTGATATCGGATCGCTCGGGCGTTGAGATCGACTATTGCCCACAATGCCGCGGCGTGTGGCTGGATCGCGGAGAGCTGGACAAAATCATTGAACGCTCTGGCCCCGAACCGTCGCGCGCGCCCCGGCGCGAGGCACGAGACTGGGAGGGGGACGACCGCCCACGGCGCAAGAAAAGCCGAGGCGGGTTCCTGGAAGATCTGTTCGATTTCTGAGTATTTTTAGAACAGTGAAAGCCTGTAGCACAGATTTTCACTGTTCAATCAAATACTCAAATTCCGGCAATTGCCCCATGCCGCGCCGCGCGTTAACCTGAGCGCGGGAGGGGACATGCATCAAATCATTGCACTCTGGGCGCATCCGCGCTCGATGTCGACGGCGACAGAACGGATCATGCGCGAACGCGGCGATCTGACCTGCCTGCATGAGCCGTTCATGCATGACTATTACGTGGGGCAGGGGCGCGATTTTCCCGGGTTTGAACCGATTGACGGTCATCCCACTGACTATGATGGCATTCTGGCGATGATGGAGGCTGAGGCCGCCAGCCAGCCGGTGTTCTTCAAGGACATGGCCTATTACGTGGTGCCGCGCATGTTGGAGGATGCTCAGGCTCTGGGCCGGATCACACATAGCTTTCTCATCCGCTCCCCGCTGGCCTCGATCCTGAGTTATTACAAGCTGGATCAAGGCTTTACGCTTGAACATGTGGGGCTGGAGGCGCAATGGCGGCTTTATGAGGCGGTGCGCGCCGCCGGGCATGAGGCCGTGGTGCTGGATGCCGAGACCGTACGCGCCGACCCCAAAGGCATCATGCGTGCCTATTGGGCGAAAGTGGGATTGGACTATCGCGAGGCCGCGTTCGACTGGCAGGCCCCGCCGCGGGAGTGGGAGCATGTGAGCGCCTGGCACGAAGAGGCGATGACGTCCTCGGGGATCCGAACAGCCGATGCCGAGGAAATGCTGCGCAAGGAGATGGAGTTTGAGGCTCTGGCCGAAGAGGTGCCGCATCTGCGGGAGTACCTGGATCACCATGCGCCGTTTTACCAGAAGCTGAGTGATGCGGCGCTGAAAGTGTGACGCCAGGCTAGGACACAGGCGCTGACGGGTCGCAGGCGCGAAAGGCGGCCAGAGGCTCGGCAATGCCCGCCAGAGGGAAGGGAACACGGGTCTCTCCCGCAATTGCCGTTGTTGTGACGTTGAATTGCAGCCCATCAAGCACATTGCCAAAGCCTGTGTCGGCGACCGTCAAAGACTGCAGATCCTCGCTCAGTTGATGGCGGTCCGTGCCGATGCGGCGGGCTTGTGGGCCGGTGAACTGCATCTGGAAATTTTCGGTTTGCGGCCAAGGGGCCGTGCGCGTGATCGTGACCGTATAGAGCGGCCGTGTCGGGTCGTAGGTCAGCTCTATGGCCGCATCGGGTGTTTCGTGGCTCAGGCGGCAGGGCAGGCCGGGGGTGAATTCCCAGGCATGGAGCGAGGTGGGCAAGAGGCAGAGGAGGGCGATGTGGCGCATGTTGGGGGAGGTAGGGCGGTTTGGGTTGAGGGCGAGGGCGGTGAAGGTTGCTGAATTTGATTTATTGATTTTGCTAAAGCGCTCTGAACTGAGATTTGTTTTCTGGCAACTGAAAGAGACCATTTCTCATCAACGAACGTTGCGCGAGCATTTTGTCCCAATGCCATAAAATGGCTGCTGCTTGCTGTCCGATTTTCTTCTTTTGCAATGCGGGTGAAAGATAAAATGCAATGACTTGGTTGTTTAGAATCGCGGCTCTTTCAGCCTTCTTTCTTGAGTTCTTCAAATCTTTTGAGATCACGATCCAATCACGGCCCAACTTGTCGAAGTACTCGATGTCCGAAATGTTTGTAGGGAACAAATCACGCAAAGCAAACGCAGAATGGCCGTCAATATTTATCAGCTCGTTCAAAGCTTTGGCGATGCAGGGAGGCATGTTGTGGTCAAAAAGAACCTTAACCATTTGCCTCTTCTAAATCTTCTTCAAAAGCAATTCCCAATGAGATTGTTTGTTTTGGAATCTCATAGATTTTTGCTAAGTAGTTCAAATCCCTAAACTCTAAGAACTCTTGGTATAGTACGCTAGTGGATATTCCAAACTCGTCCAGAATGGGGTCTCCGAAGTGGCGAGCGGGGTCAATAATCACGCTGGAGAATTTGTTTGGTCGCCAGCGTGAGGCAAGATCATTGTCGTACTCAAGGTCGTTTAGAGACTGTTCTATGATCTTACGGAAAACTTTTTGACCCGGGCTTTTCTTGGACAGACTGACGAACTGGCCGTCCATTTCGACTGCTTCCATCAAAATTTCGCTGCCATCTGTCCTGAAAGACTGTGAAGCCAGTGGGCGCTCAATGCCAAATTTGTCTTTTGCGAATGCCATTGCAAAACGAATAGATTGTAGAGAAATGGATGCTTTTCTCAGTGCCGTTACAACGCGTACTTCGACCAAATCTAAAAAGCTAATCTCTGTAACGTCATCGTCCAAAAACTGGTAGTGAGCGTTCCAAAGCGGTTGGTTTGGACCACTTCCTCTTGTCCAACGAAGCACGTGTTGTGGAGTGGTTCGCGTAAGACGAGCTGCTTCTCTTGGTGTGTAAACCCCTTTACCGAGAATCGCGTCGTCCAGTGGCATCCATTTCCTCCTGTTGTTTGTCTAACGCGGCTCAATCGCAAAGTGAACGATTTTAATCACCTCTTCCGCCTCTTCACATTCCCACCCCTTTGCCCAGGCCTCCCAGCCGTTGACCTTCCCTTGGCCCCATCGCTCGCTGCTTCAACCGCAGACTGACGCGCCAAAGGATCATCCGCCACGGCCAGATCCACCGCCTCCAGCCGTTTGACCTCATCGCGCAGCCGCGCGGCTTCCTCAAACTCCAGGTTCTCCGCCGCCTTGCGCATCTCGGCGCGCAGACCGTCGAGATGGGCGGCTAGGTTGGCGCCGACCATGGGTTTGTCAACCTTGGCGGTGACGCGGTTCATGTCCACGTCGCCTTTGTAGAGACCGGCGAGAATGTCCTCGACGTTTTTCTTCACCGTCTCGGGCGTGATGCCGTGCTCTTTGTTATAGGCGATCTGCTTGTCGCGGCGGCGGTTGGTTTCGCCCAGGGCGCGCTCCATCGAGCCGGTGATGCGGTCGGCATACATGATCACGCGGCCATCGGCATTGCGCGCAGCCCGACCGATGGTCTGAATGAGCGAGGTCTCAGAGCGCAGGAAGCCTTCCTTGTCGGCGTCAAGGATCGCCACCAGCCCGCATTCAGGGATATCAAGCCCCTCTCGGAGCAGGTTAATCCCCACCAGAACGTCAAATGCGCCCAGGCGCAGATCACGGAGAATCTCAATTCTTTCAATGGTATCAATGTCGGAATGCATGTAGCGCACGCGAATGCCTTGCTCGTGCAGATACTCAGTCAGGTCCTCGGCCATGCGCTTGGTCAGGGTGGTGACAAGCGTGCGATACCCGGCCTCAGAGACGCGGCGCACTTCGTCCAAGAGATCATCGACCTGCATCTCGACGGGGCGGATTTCCACCTCAGGGTCCAAAAGGCCGGTGGGGCGGATCACCTGTTCGGTGAAGACACCGCCGGTTTGCTCAATCTCCCATTTGGCGGGCGTTGCGGACACGAAGACCGATTGCGGGCGCATGGCATCCCATTCCTCAAATTTGAGCGGGCGGTTGTCCATGCATGACGGCAGGCGGAAGCCATGTTCCGCGAGCGTAAATTTGCGGCGATAGTCGCCCTTGTACATGCCGCCGATTTGGGGGACGGAGACGTGGGATTCGTCTGCAAAAACAATGGCATGGTCGGGGATGAACTCAAAAAGCGTGGGGGGTGGTTCGCCCGGTGCACGGCCTGTGAGGTAGCGCGAATAGTTCTCGATCCCGTTGCAAACGCCCGTGGCCTCCAGCATTTCCAGATCGAAATTCGTGCGCTGTTCCAGGCGCTGCGCTTCGAGCAGCCGGCCATCATCCACCAGTTGATCGAGCCGCATGCGGAGTTCTTTTTGATGCCGATCATGGCCTGTTGCATCGTCGGTTTCGGGGTCACGTAATGCGAATTGGCGTAGACGCGGATGTGCTCGAAGCTGTCGGTTTTTTCACCTGTCAAGGGATCGAATTCGGTAATGGATTCAAGCTCCTCCCCGAAAAAGCTCAACTTCCAGGCACGGTCTTCAAGGTGGGCCGGAAAGATCTCGAGGCTGTCGCCACGCACCCGGAATGATCCACGCTGAAACGCTTGATCGTTGCGGCGATAGTGCTGCGCCACAAGGTCGGCCATCACCGCACGCTGATCATAGTCCGAGCCCACCTTGAGGTCCTGCGTCATGGCGCCGTAGGTCTCGACCGAGCCGATGCCGTAGATGCAACTGACTGAGGCCACGATGATCACGTCGTCACGCTCCAAAAGTGCCCGTGTCGCCGAGTGGCGCATGCGGTCGATCTGTTCGTTGATCTGGGATTCTTTCTCGATATAAGTGTCCGAGCGCGGCACGTAGGCTTCGGGCTGATAATAATCGTAGTAGCTGACGAAATATTCTACCGCATTATTGGGAAAGAACCCCTTGAATTCGCCGTATAATTGCGCCGCGAGCGTTTTGTTGGGGGCCAGGATGATCGCCGGGCGCTGGGTCTCTTCGATCACCTTGGCCATGGTGTAGGTCTTGCCCGTGCCAGTGGCACCCAAGAGCACCTGATCGCGTTCTCCCTCGTTGACACCTTGACTGAGCTCGGCAATCGCCGTGGGCTGGTCGCCGGCCGGGGCAAACTCGGTCACCATCTCAAACCGCTTGCCGCCCTCCAGCTTGAGCCGCTCGCGCACGTCAGGCGCGGGCGCATGCATCAGGGCGTCGGTTTTGTCGGAATGGGCATAGGGCATGGGGCGATTCCTTTGGCTCTCATCAGAGTTGATGCCTGGGCCACAGAGTTCAAGGTACGCCGTCGCGCGCGACGATATTGCTGACATAAAATGTCAGGGTCAGGGCAGGGGTATTTGTGACAAGAAAGAAGCCGGCTTGATGTGTATTGCGCGTATTTGCACTCTTGTGAGGGTGGGGGCAGTTGCGGTACATCCATTGCGCGGGAAATGGAGTTTTGACATGCCAGCACGGATTTACAAGCCAGCGCGCAACGCCATGCAGTCGGGCAGTGCCAAGACCAAGCACTGGGTTTTGGAATTCGTTAACGAGTCGGGCCGTGAGGTTGATCCGCTTATGGGATGGACCAGCTCGGCAGACACGCAGACACAGGTGCGTCTTCGCTTTGAGACCAAGGAAGCGGCATTGGAATATGCGCAGGACCATGGCATTGAGGCTGTGGTGAGTGAGCCCAAGCAGCGCAAGGCCAATATCCGCAAGGGCGGGTATGGTGAGAATTTCGCCACCAATCGCCGGGGTGCGTGGACGCATTAACGCACCCAAAACTCTTTCATTTTTGATACGGATCAAGGTTGCTTTTGTGGATCAAAGGTAGACTTGGACATGTCAAATTGAACGGGAGAGTGTGATGGCAAATGGAGCTGCAAAAGCGCAAAACGTGAAGCCTGTGGCGAAAGCTGTGCCTGTGGCGGCCAAGGATGCGCCCGGTACGGATGCCGAAAACGAGACCTATCCTTACTCTGACAAACTGAGCCGAAGGGACTATGAAACCCAAAAAGCGCAGCTTCAGGCGGAGCTTTTGAAGGCGCAGCTTTGGGCGCAGGAGAGTGGCGAGAAGTTTGTACTCATCTTTGAAGGTCGTGATGCGGCGGGCAAGGGTGGCACGATCAAGCGTTTTACCGAGCATCTCAACCCCCGGCAGGCGCGGGTTGTGGCGCTGAATAAGCCCACTGACGAGGAAAAAGGTCAGTGGTTTTTCCAGCGTTACATCGACCATCTGCCGACGTCGGGTGAAATGGTGTTCTATGACCGCTCCTGGTACAACCGGGCCGGTGTTGAGCGGGTCATGGGGTTTTGCGAACCTGCCGAATACCTGGAATTCATGCGCCAGACGCCCGAGCTTGAGCGTATGCTGGTGCGCTCGGGGATCAAGCTTTACAAATACTGGTTTTCGGTCGGGCAGGGCGAACAGAAGCGCCGCTTTGACAGTCGCGCCAATGATCCACTCAAGCAGTGGAAGCTTAGCCCGATTGACAAGCAAAGCCTTGGCAAGTGGGACGATTATACCGAGGCCAAGGAGGCGATGTTTTTCTACACCGACACGGCCGATGCGCCCTGGACGGTGATTAAGTCCAACGACAAGAAACGCGCGCGGCTGGCCTGTATGCAGCATTTCCTGAACTCGGTTGACTATCCGGGCAAGGACCACAAGATCGTCACGGGGCCGGATCCTTTGATCGTATCTTCGGCCAGACATGTGCTGCACAAGGCCGATCATATCTTGGGCAAATCTTTGCATCCCGAAACACGTCGCAAACAATAGCGTGATTGCGCCTATCGGGCTTGCTCGGGGGTTGCACCCGGCTTAAGTCTGGGATCATGTTTCGCGCTTTTGCTTTGATGCTGTTGATGTGGGTTGCGCCAATGGCGCAGGCCCATCCGCATGTCTTTGTGGATGTCGGTCTGACGTTTGAGACAGATACAGACGGCAACATCACCGCAGTTGAGGTGCGCTGGACATATGATGGGCTTTTCACACTCTTGGTGCTGGCGGATGGGGGCTATGACGCGGACGCGGACCTCAAGCTGACCGAAGACGAAAAAGCGGCCCTTCTGGGGTTCGAGTTGACGGACTGGCCAGAGGGGTTCGAGGGCGCCTTGTTCCTGCATTCGGGGCAGAAGAAGATAGTTTTGGGCACACCGGAAGCCATTTCGGTTGAATTGGTCGATGGGCAGCTTGAGACGGTGCATCGGCGCAGTTTGGAGCCGACAGAGGCCCATGATCTGGTCGTAGAGCCGTTCGATCCGTATTACTATGCAGCCTTGACGCTGCGATCCGTTGACGGGTTGCCCGAGACGTGCAAGACCGCAATCACGAGACCCAATCTGGATGAGGTTACTGAGTGGGTGGCCGGTTTGGGCGATCAGTCGGGTGAGTCCTTCTTTGAAGAGTTCCGTGTTGGCAAATACTACACCGACCGCCTGGAGGTGACATGCGCCACGTCGTGACGGGGGGCGCAATTCTGGTGGTTGGTCTTGCGGTCTGGCTCTGGGGCATGGGCGGATCGGACCACATCCTGAGCTGGGCAACCGCTGGGCAGGAACGGGTGCAGAACGCCATGGCGGGCTATCTGCAAGAGCTGCGCGCGGGCAACAGCGCCGCGCTCGCCGGGCTTTGGGGCTTGTGTTTCGCCTATGGGTTTTTTCACGCGGCGGGGCCGGGGCATGGCAAGCTGTTGATCGGCGGGTACGGCCTGGGCGCGCAGGTGCCTTTGACCCGTTTGAGCCTGATCGCCGTGATCTCCAGCCTCGCGCAAGCCGCCGTTGCTGTGGCGCTGGTCTATGCCGGGGTGTTCATCCTGGGGCTGTCGCGCACCGCGATGACGGATGTCTCAGACAGATGGCTGGCACCTGCCAGTTATGCCGCGATTGCAGCCGTGGGCATGTGGCTTTTGTTGCGCGGGTTGCGTCACTGGCGGCAAGCGCGCAAGCCGCATCACCATGATCACCATGATCACCATGACGATCACGTCTGTCACACTTGCGGGCACAGCCATGCACCGGATGCAGAACATGTTGCTCAGGCGCGCACGCTGCGCGATATGCTCGTGTTGATTGGGGCCATCGCCATCCGTCCCTGCACCGGGGCGCTGTTCCTGCTTATCCTGACGGTTCAGCTTGGTATCGGCATGGCAGGTGTCGTCGGCGCGTTCATCATGGGCTTGGGCACGGCCAGCGTCACCTTGGCCGTCGCCATCGCGTCAGTCACCTTGCGCGATGGTCTGCTGGCAAGATTGGCCACATCCGGGCGCATTCCGCGCGCTCTGCCGCTGGTAGAGATGGCTGCAGGCGCGCTGGTGGCCATCGTCTCTTTGCAACTGATGATGCGCACGCTTTAGTCCGCACAGTAATCTTCTTGCGCCGATGACAGCGCGGCTCTAGGGCTGATCTATGCAAGCTCGCCTCACATATAGCCAACATGCGCGCGCAACGCTCAAGCTGGGCCTGCCCTTGGTGGGCAGCCATGTGGCGCAGATGGCCATCACGCTCACCGATGCGGTGATGCTGGGCTGGTACTCGGTCGAGGCGCTGGCCGCCGAAGTGCTGGGCGGGACGCTGTTTTATACGCTCTTTCTGGTTGGATCCGGTTTTGCCTGGGCGGTGATGCCGATGGTAGCCGCCGCCGCGGCGTCGGGGGATGAAACCCAAATCCGCCGCGTGGCGCGCATGGGCGGCTGGGCCTCGATGATGTTTGCAGCACTGGTGATGCCGATCATGCTGTTTGCCGAACCCATCTTCGTGTCCATGGGGCAGGATACGGGCGTGTCCGCCTTGGCGGGGGACTATGCCGAACTGGTTGGCCTTGCGCTGATCCCGTCGCTTCTGGTGATGGTGCTGAAATCCTATCTCGCCGCGCTGGAGCGCACGCAGATCGTGCTGTGGGTGACGGTCGGCGCTGTGGGGCTGAACGTGTTGGTCAACTACGCCTTCATCTTTGGCAACTGGGGCGCGCCGGAATTGGGTGTACGCGGGGCCGCACTGGCCTCATTGATCACCACCACAGTCTCTTTCATTGTTCTGGCCATCTATGCCACGCGCGTGGAGCCGGAACATGCGCTTTTCACCCGCATCTGGCGCCCGGACTGGGAGGCACTGGGACAGGTCTTTCGCCTCGGCTGGCCGATTGGGATGACAAGCCTGGCCGAGACTGGTCTCTTCGCGGCCTCAACACTCATGATGGGCTGGTTGGGGACCATCCCACTGGCCGCGCACGGCATTGCGATGCAAGTCGCCTCGGTCACGTTCATGGTGCATCTGGGTCTCTCCAACGCGGCCACGGTGCGCACTGGCCAAGCCTTTGGGCGTGGGGACGGACCGGGACTGCGTGATGGGGCCAAGGTGGTTCTGGGCCTGTCGATGGCTTTTGCACTGATCACCGTGGTGATCCTTCTGGTGATGCCAGAACCGCTCATCTCGCTTTTCCTAGATCCCGATGAGCCAGACCGCGCCGCGGTGATTGGCGTGGGGGTAGGCCTTCTGGCGGCGGCGGCGCTCTTTCAGCTGATGGACGGAGGGCAGGTCATGGCACTGGGCCTGTTGCGCGGGGTGCAGGACACGCGCGCACCGATGATCATCGCCACGATCAGCTACTGGATTGTGGGCGTGCCCGTCTCTTATCTCTTTGGCTTCACATGGGGATGGGGCGGCGTTGGCATCTGGCTGGGTCTGGCTGTTGGGTTGGCCTTGGCGGCGGTGCTGCTCCTGGTGCGGTTCTGGGGCTGGTCGGGGCGCAATGTGGGCGCGCGGGTCTTGCAAGAGGACCCAGAGACCGCTACATAGCCGCCCTGCGGTCGCAGCCTACCCGCATTAAAAAACAAGGACCAAATCAATGGATACGATTGTGATCTGCTCTGGCGGGCTTGATTCCGTGTCGCTGGTCCACAAGGTGGCGGCGGAGCAGAATTTGCGCGGGCTTCTCTCGTTCGACTATGGCCAGCGGCATGTGAAGGAAGTCGCGTATGCCGCGGCTTGTGCTGAGCGCCTTGGCGTGCCGCATAAGGTGGTGGATATTGCGAATGTGGGTGCAGCCCTGAGCGGCTCTGCTTTGACCGACGATGTCGATGTGCCCGATGGCCATTACGCCGAAGACACGATGAAGCTCACCATCGTGCCCAACCGCAACGCAATCATGCTGACCATCGCCTTTGGCATGGCCGCCGCAGAAAAGGCAGACGCTGTTGCGGCAGCGGTGCATGGCGGGGATCATTTCATCTATCCCGACTGCCGACCCGATTTCATAAACGCGTTTCAGGCCATGCAGGATCATGCGCTGGAAGGTGTGGCCGAGATCAAGCTCTACACGCCTTTTGTTGAGATCAGCAAAGCCGACATCGTCACCGAAGGCGCGCGGCACGGCACGCCCTTTGCCGAGACCTGGTCCTGTTATAAGGGCGGTGAAGTGCATTGTGGACGCTGTGGCACCTGTGTGGAGCGGCGCGAGGCGTTTCACCTGGCCGGGGTCGCAGATCCAACCGAATACGCCGACACCGAGTTCTGGAAATCTGCCGTGGGGGTTGCGTGATGTACCGGATCACCAAGGAATTCCACTTCTCGGCCAGTCATCAACTGCATGGCCTGCCAGAAGATCACCAATGCGCGCGGCTGCATGGACATAACTACATCGTTGAGATTGAGATGAGGGCTGAGGATTTGAACGCCCATGGCTTTGTGCGCGATTATCTCGATCTGGCCGAGCTGAAGCGCTACATCGACGATACGCTCGATCACCGGCATCTCAATGACATTCTGGGCGATGACGGGGTGACGGCGGAACGCATGGCCAAGCATTTCTATGATTGGTGCAAAGCCCGCTGGCCTGAGGTGAGCGCGGCTCGGGTTAGCGAGACGCCCAAGACCTGGGCTGAGTACAAACCGTGAGCGACACCCGCATCCGCGTCTCCGAGATTTTCGGACCGACGATCCAGGGCGAGGGCGCCTTGATCGGGCAACCGACTGTGTTCGTCCGTACGGGCGGCTGCGATTTTCGCTGCAGCTGGTGTGACAGCATGCATGCGGTGGACAATGACTATCGCGACACATGGGCTCCCATGACGGCGCAGGCGGTGATGGAAGACGTGGCACAGCTTTCGGGTGGCAAGCCCATTCTTGTGACGCTTTCTGGCGGCAATCCGGCGATCCAACCCTTGGCTGAGTTGATCCGTCTGGGGCAGAGGCAGGGGTACTACTTTGCCATGGAAACCCAAGGCAGCGTGGTCAAGGACTGGTTTGAGGCGCTGGATATGCTGGTGCTATCGCCCAAACCGCCGTCGTCGGGGATGGAGACGAACTGGGGTCTGGTGGCCGAATGTGTAGAGGCCGGGCAGGGCACGCAGACGGTGCTCAAGATCGTGGTCTTCAACGAAGCCGATTTTGCCTATGCCCGGGACGCGGCGGCACGGTTTCCGCAGCTGCCGGTCTATCTGCAACCGGGTAATCACACGCCGCCCCCCGCAGATGACAGCGCGGTCGTAGATCAGGCCGGGCTTGATGCGCGGATGCGGTGGCTGGTGGATCGTGTCACGGAAGAAAAATGGTATGACGCCCGTGTTCTGCCGCAGCTGCATGTCAGCCTTTGGGGCAATAAGCGCGGGGTTTGAGGGAGGATCAGATGGCCGACAATATCTATAAGGACCTAAAACAGCTGGGCGGCGCCACTGTGGTGCCGCAAAGCCCCGATGAGGCCGAGCTGGAACGCGTGGAAAACCCGCAGGCGGATGTGGCCTACAATGTGCGGTTCACGGCACCTGAGTTCACGTCGCTCTGCCCCATGACCGGCCAGCCCGATTTTGCGCATCTGGTGATAGACTACGTGCCGGGCCAGTGGTTGGTGGAGAGTAAATCGCTGAAGCTTTACCTCACAAGTTTCCGAAATCATGGTGCTTTTCACGAGGACTGCACGGTGAGCATCGCCCGGCGTCTGGTGGAGTTCCTAGAGCCACAATGGCTACGCATCGGCGGCTACTGGTACCCGCGCGGGGGCATTCCGATTGATGTGTTCTGGCAGACAGGCGAGATGCCCAAGGGTGTCTGGATCCCGGATCAGGGCGTGCCGGGGTATCGCGGACGAGGGTGAGAAACAAGCGTCATCCCGGACTTGATCGGGGATCTCTGGGTCAAGGGGTCCTCGGGTCAAGCACGAGGATGACAGTGAGAGTAAACCGTGCTTTTGGTGAGATGAAACTAATTGGTTTCATACCAACGTCACTGGCGGTTTGCGTCGCATCCCCAAGGCAGCGTTGAAGGCAATCGCCGCCAGCAGGATCGCGCCGCCGATGGCTGTGGCCACTGAGATGGTCTCGCCAAGAAACATCCAGACCCAGAGCGGACCCAGCACCACTTCGGCCAGAGAGAGGAGAGTCAGCTCGGCGGCAGGCACGTGCTTGGACCCGATGGTGTAGAGCACCAGACCGGCGCCCACCTGAAACAGCCCCATGCAGAGCGCGATGCCGCCGTCGCGGGGTGTCAGCGCCAAAGGCAAGCCAAGCACCACGCAGATTACGCCCATCACCACTATCGCCATCAGGCCCGAGACAAACACCGCCGGGAGCATCTCTCCATTGCGCCCCCATCGCAGGGCAATGGTGAAGACGGCAAACCCAAGCGCCGAAAAGAGCGCCGCGAGGTTGCCGCTTATGGAAGAAGCACCAGAACTGTCGCTGACCATGACGCCGATGCCGCCGCAGGCCGCCAGAATGGCGACCCAGGTATGTGCGCGCACGCGTTCGCCCAGGATGATCCATGCGAGCACAGCGGTCATAAAGGGCGCGCTGGCAAAGAGCAGCATGGCATCGGCCACGGACGTATTTTGAATGGCGTAAATACCGCCCGTATAAGCCGCGACCAGAGACGCGCCGCCGATCATCGTGGGCCATCCGCCCTTGCGCGCCAGAGTGAGAGGGTTCTGGCCCGTGCGCAGGCGGATGACGATGTAAAGCAGCGCTGTCAGGCCAAAGGAGCGGTAGAACAGGATTTGCCAGACAAGCGCATCCTCGATGAGCCGGATGCCCAACCCCACGGTGGACCACAGCACGCCTGCCAGGATCACCAAAAGGTAACCTTGCACGCGGGTCTCTGGCAGAGGCTGGGCCGGGGCGGCTTCTGTCACGACAGGTTCTCGTCTTCAGGAATTTGCGTAGGATGCGGGGAAGCCGGAGCAAACACAGTTTCGGCCACCACGGGCGTGTCATCGGTGTGCCGTGTGGCGCGCAATTCACGAAACCCAAGGTACAACCCGCCGCTGACAATCAGCGCCATGCCGATTAACGTGTTGATCCCAGGCACTTCGCTGAACACGAAATATCCAAGCGCAGTGGCCAGCGGCAGATAGGTATAGTCGAACGGAGCCACGAGACTGGCATTGGCCACCTGATAGGCTCGGCTGAGGAAGATATAACCGCACATGCCGGTGGCTCCGAGCAGGACCAAAAGCGGCCATTGGCTCAGCCCGGCCTCAGGATAGGTCAGATGCAAATGGGGATAGTCGAGGGTGGCAGAGACCAGTTGATTGACCAGCCAGCCCATAGGCAAAATCAAAACGCCGGACCAGCCGAGCGTATGCAACCCGACGGTCAAGGAGCTTTCCTGCTCGCCAATTGTGCGCACGAGGATCTGACTGGCCGAATAGGTGACGGCACAGGCGAGCGGCAGCAGGGCAATTAGGGAAAACCCGTCACCAGTGGGGTTGACGGCAATAACCACGCCGACAAACCCCACTGCCAATGCGCCGATGCGGTGGGGGCCGATGGTTTCCTTGAGCCAGAACGCGGCCATGAGGGCTGTGATCAATGGGGCGGAGAAGAAGATCGTGGTGACCTCCGCCAGTCCCATGAAGGGAAAGGCGGTGTAGAAAAGGGAAAACCCTGTCGCAAAGAGCGCCCCGCGCATGAAGTGAATATGCGTGAAGGGGCTGCGCAGTTTGTGGGGACCGCCCAGAAACAGAATGAGCGGAACCAAAACGACAATGGACACCACCGACCTGATGAAGAGCAGCATCCAGATCGGATAGCTCAGCAAAAGCGATTTCATCATCGCGTCCTGCACGACGAAGAACAGCATGCCGATTTCGATGCACAGAATGCCTTGCAGAGCACGCGAGGGCGCTGACACAGCTGAAGTGGTCGACGAAGAGGGATCTTGCGTCGTCATGGCGTCACCTTGGTTTCATTGAACGGCGGAAATGCCATCGCTAGGGTGAAGCGTGCCGTGCCGAAAAGGGCGCGTCTCGCTTGTTTGCGACCTCGTGTCGGGAATGGAATAGATGGGGTGGTGAGGCGCTGTCCCTTTCTGTCGTAAATTCAGAGGCTTCCGAGCGAGATAGATTATCTGAGTTGCGTGCAGGCGGCCCCCATGCTCATGTCAGCCCAAAGACGTTTGAAAGACACCCCTCATGCCGACCTCACGCCCTTTCTGGCTTGTCGCCGCCCCTGTGGTGTTTCTGATGCTGTGGTCAGGTGGGTATCCGGTCGCAAAAGTGGGGTTGCAATACACCCAGCCTATGACGCTTCTGACCTTGCGCTTTGGGATGGTTGTGGCGCTGATGACGGTGCTCTTTATCATTTTGCGCCCCCCGTTGCCCAAGACACGGGCTGAATGGGGGCATCTGGCCTTTGTCGGGTTTCTCATTCAGGCGGTTTACTTTGGGCTAAGCTATTTTGCTTTCGCTTCGGGCGTGGCAGCAGGCACGGTGGCGCTCTTCATGTCGCTGCAGCCGGTTCTGGTGGCGATGATCGTACCCCGCTGGGCGGGTGAACATGTGGGCCGCAACCAGTGGCTTGGCCTGATCCTCGGGTTGCTGGGCGCTGTGGTGGTGATCTCGGCGCGCTCTGCCATAGAGGCACCATCCCTCTTTGGCGTGACCTGTGCGCTTCTGGGGCTGGCAGGCATCACCGCAGGCTCGCTTTGGGAGAAACGCTTTGGGCTGAGCCACCATCCGGTGACGGCCAATCTTGTGGGCTATATCGCGGGGCTGGTCGGGGTTGCGCCGCTGATGCTCTTGCAAGAGGACATCTCGATTGACTGGACCTGGGAGTTTACCGGCGCGATTGGTTATCTGGTCGTGGGCAATTCGCTAATCGCCGTGGGGCTGCTCCTGGCCATGATCCGGGCAGGCGACGTGGCGCGGGTCTCAGCGCTCTTGTACCTTGTGCCGCCTCTGGCCGCGCTCTTGGCTTGGGGGATGCTGGGGGAAGTGATGCCGCCCTTGGCCTGGGCTGGCATGGGCGTGGCCGCAGCGGGGGTGTTTTTGGCCACACGGAAGGCGGGGTAGGGTGGAAAGTCAGCTGTTTGGACGAAGCTGCCATGTGTTCAATGCCCCCAAAGCGCGGAATCAAGGGCCGCAGGCCCGCCGCGCCAGCGCCGGACCGGCCCGATGAGCCGGCGCTTTGTTCACGTAAGCGCGCCGAATGTTTTAAAGAGGTGCTTGGCGGGGATAAATCTTAGCAAAACAGATGGAGGCTGCGCCGTCCCCCGGTCCGGCGCTGTCGCGGCTTGGTTTGAATGACGCGGATTTGAACATGTAGGCCGGGGTTCACCCCGGCACATATCGGGTTGGCGGGGTGAAACCCCGCCCTACGACGCTGATCTAGAACCAAAGACGATCATCTTGGTCTCAAAGACGGCCTAGACTTTCGAAGACCAAATACATCCAAACCGAAGATGCGAGAACAAGGAAAGGCAGCCAACCAAACACTGGCAAGCCGTTTCGCTTTTGACGCAGATAGACTGGCCAGACGATTGCACAGCAAATTGTTGGTGACGAAAGCAGTGCAATGAAAAGTGCAGCCTCTAAAACCTGCGAGAAGCCCTGCGTGTTAGAAGCCGAAGATATAAACTCGCTAAAAAGCAGGAACAGAAAAATGATGCTCGCAGTCCATGCGAGCGTCGCAAGGATGTCTAGAATGGTCACATCTTGTTGCACGTGGTTCCTCTGCTTAGTGAGGTCCTCGGGGCAGGCCCGAGGACGACATGGGTCGGAACATGTAGGCCGGGGTTTGTCGGATTGGCGGGGTGAAACCCCGCCCTACGACGTTATCCCCGGTTCATCCGGTTCTCGATGAGGTCATCCACCACAGCCGGTTCTGCCAGCGTCGAGGTGTCCCCCAACGAGCCATAATCATTCTCGGCGATCTTGCGCAGGATGCGGCGCATGATCTTGCCGGAACGGGTCTTGGGCAGGCCCGGAGCCCATTGGATGAGATCCGGAGACGCGATGGGGCCAATCTCTGTGCGCACCCAGTTGCGCAGCTCGGTCTTCAGCTCATCGGTGTATTCCTCACCGCCCATCAGCGTGACGTAGCAATAGATGCCTTGCCCCTTGATGTCGTGCGGATAACCCACAACGGCGGCTTCCGAGACCTTAGAATGCGCGACCAGAGCGCTTTCCACTTCGGCCGTGCCCATCCGGTGGCCCGAGACGTTGATCACGTCATCAACGCGGCCTGTGATCCAGTAATAGCCATCCTCATCGCGCCGACATCCGTCGCCGGTGAAGTAGTAACCTTTGTAATCGGCGAAATAAGTTTTCATGAACCGCTCA
Organism: Roseovarius sp. W115; assembly: GCF_032842945.2. Classification (NCBI taxonomy): domain Bacteria; kingdom Pseudomonadati; phylum Pseudomonadota; class Alphaproteobacteria; order Rhodobacterales; family Roseobacteraceae; genus Roseovarius; species Roseovarius rhodophyticola. The sequence continues at coordinate 69,497 of NZ_CP146606.1, read as the reverse complement.
TGATCGCCCCAGACGGTGCGCATTTGCCCCGGCCAGCTGTCCTTCATACAGAGCACACCCTCTACGCCATTGCCCTCGATGATCTCGCCCGTTGTGGGCTCCAACACCACCGGCTCAATCCCAAAGAAGGGACCGCAGCACGAGCCGGGCTTGGCCGCCGTCGCGCCGGGCAGGGGGGTCATCAGGTGACCGCCGGTTTCGGTCTGCCACCAGGTGTCCACGATGGGACAGCGCCCGCCGCCCACGACATCGTTGTACCAATTCCAGGCCTCGGGGTTGATCGGCTCGCCCACTGTGCCAAGGGTCCGCACCGAGCTAAGGTCACATTTGGTGACGTAGTCATTGCCTTGCCCCATCAGCGCACGGATGGCCGTGGGGGCGGTGTAAAACTGGTTCACTTTATGCTTTTCGCAGACCTGCCAAAAGCGGCTGGCATCCGGGTAAGTCGGCACGCCCTCAAACATCAGCGTGGTCGCGCCATTGGCCAGCGGGCCGTAGACGATATAGCTGTGGCCCGTGACCCAGCCAACATCAGCCGTACACCAATAAATGTCGCCCTCGTGGTAATCAAAGACCAGCTCATGGGTCATCGCGGCATAAACGAGATACCCACCGGTGGTGTGCACCACGCCTTTGGGCATGCCAGTGGAGCCGGAGGTGTAGAGGATAAAGAGCGGGTCCTCTGCGTTCATCTCTTCGGGCGGGCAATCTGCCTCGACCTTCTCGGCCTCCTCATGCAGCCAGTAGTCCAGACCATCGCGCCATGCGATCTGATCGCCGGTGCGCTTCACAACAAGGCATTTCACCTCGTCAAAGTCATTCAGGAGCGCCTGATTGACATTGTCTTTGAGCTTGGTGGCCTTGCCGCCGCGCGGGGCGGTGTCGGCGGTGATCACCACCTTAGCGTCACAGCCATTGACGCGCGCGCCCAGAGCATCGGGCGAGAAGCCGGCGAAGACGATGGAATGAATGGCTCCGATCCGCGCACAGGCCAGCATGGCATAGGCGGCCTCCGGGATCATCGGCAGATAGAGCACCACCCGGTCGCCTTTGCCCACGCCCATGGATTTGAGCACATTGGCCATTTTGCAGGTCTGTGCATAAAGCTCTTTGTAGGAGATATGCTGCGCGGGCTCGGTGGGATCATCGGGTTCCCAGATGATCGCCGTTTGGTCGCCACGCGTGGCCAGGTGCCGGTCAATACAGTTGGCGGCCACGTTGAGCGTGCCATCCTCATACCATTTGATCGAGACATTGCCGAAGCTGTAGTCGACATCCTTCACCTTGGTGTAGGGCTTGATCCAGTCAATCCGCTTGCCATGTTCGCCCCAGAACGCGGCAGGGTCCTTGATCGAGGCGGCATACATTTCTTCGTATTTGGCGGCGTCAATATGGGCTTTGGCCGCAAAATCAGCTGCGGGTGCATAGGTGGTGTCAGACATGGCAGTCCCTCACAGTCGTATTTTAAAATTCTTTGTTGCCTGCCCCGCCGACAGGGAGAAAAATTGGGGGGCAGGCAAAGGGCCTTAGATGGCCAGGTATTCAGCGCGCAGCTCTTCGTTTTCGAGCACTTCATCGGCGCTGCCGTCAAAGACGATGCCGCCGGTGTCGAGAATAATGGCGCGGTCGGCAAGCTCCAGGGCGCGGATGGCGTTTTGTTCCACCAAAACCGTGGTAATGCCCTGTTCCTTGATCACACGCAGCGTCTTTTCAATCTCGTCCACGATGACGGGGGCGAGACCCTCATAGGGTTCGTCCAGAAGCAGCACCTTGATGTCGCGCGCAAGTGCGCGTGCCACGGCCAGCATCTGCTGTTCGCCGCCAGAAAGGGTCACGCCCTCTTGTTTGCGGCGTTCCTTAAGTCTTGGAAAGAGCTCGTAAATCCGGTCCAGCGACCAACCGATGGGTGGGGCAATTTGCGCCAGCTGTAGATTCTCTTCCACGGTTAGACCAGGAATGATGCAGCGATCTTCCGGCACCAGCCCGATCCCGCAGGCCGCGGCCTGATGCGAGGACATCTTGTGCAAGGGCTGGTGATCAAGCCAGACCTCGCCGTGGTTCATCTGCGGATTGTCCATGCGCGCAATCGAGCGCAGTGTGGTGGTTTTGCCCGCGCCATTGCGGCCCAGAAGGGCCAGGATCTCGCCCTCGTGCACATTGAACGAGATGTCCTGCACAATGTAGCTTTCGCCGTAGTAGGATTGCATGCCCCAGACCGACAAAAAGGCGGGTGCGGTTTCGGCGTAGTTCTTACCTTTGGAAAAGTCAGGTTTGACGTTCATTGTCTTTCTCCCGCTTTACGCCGCTTCGCCGAGATACGCTTCGCGTACCTTGGGATGGCCTTTGATTTTGTCTGGCGTGTCTTCGACCAGGGGGGTGCCCTGCGCCAGTACTGTGATCCGTTCGGCCAAGGAGAACACAACATGCATGTCGTGTTCGATGATCGCGATGGTGATGTCGCGCTCGTCCTTGATTTGCTTGAGCAGGTCGATGGTGTTGTTGGTGTCGGCGCGCGCCATACCGGCTGTTGGCTCGTCCAGGAGCAAGAGCCGGGGTTCTTGCGCCAGACACATGCCGATCTCAAGTCGCCTCTTGTTGCCGCGCGACATGGCCGCAGCGTGATCATGGCGGGCATCGGCCAGGCTCAGACTTTCCAGCATATGCTCGGCCTGTTCCACGATTTCCTTTTCGTTCATCGTGCTTTCCAGCGCATGCATGCGAAAGGCGCCGTCGCGCTTGGCGAAAATCGGGATCATCATGTTTTCGATGACCGATAATTCACCAAAGATTTCCGGTGTTTGAAACACACGGCTGATGCCCATCTGGTTGATCTGATAGGGTTTGCGGCCCAGCACAGATTGCCCGTCAAACATCACCGAACCCGTGTCCGGAATGAGCTTGCCGATGAGGCAGTTGAGCAGCGTGGATTTACCCGCCCCGTTGGGGCCGATGATGGCATGCACGCTGTGCTCTGCCACGCTCAGGTTCACATCGCCCAGGGCCTGCAGGCCGCCGAAGCGTTTGTTGACGTTCTTGACTTCAAGAATACCCATCACTTTGGCTCCTTATTCTGCAGGGGTGGATTGTGTGGCTTCTTCGCCGTCGCCCTTGGTCTTTTTTCGACCAAAGAGCCTGGCGATGCGTTGGCCACCTTCGACAAGGCCGCCTGGCAGGAAGATCACCACGGCCATGAAGATCAGGCCAAGGGTCAGGTGCCAGCCTTTGCCAACGAACGGATAGATGATTGTCACCAGGAAATCCTCGATCCCATCGGGCAGAATGGCAAACCATTCATGCAGGATGTCTTTGTTGATCTTGCTGAGGATGTTTTCCATATACTTGATCGCACCGGCGCCAAGAACCGGGCCGATCAGTGTGCCGACGCCACCAAGGATGGTCATCAGAACCACCTCTCCAGAAGCCGTCCAGAACATTCGCTCAGGACCCGCTTGCGTGTCCATCGCCACCAGAAGACCACCCGCCAGACCAGCATACATGCCCGAGATGACAAAGGCCGCCAAAGTGTAGGGCCGCGCGTTCAGACCGGTGTAGTACATCCGCGTCTGGTTCGACTTAACTGCCCGCAGCATCGTGCCAAAGGGCGAGCGAAAGATGCGGATCGCGATATAGAAGCTGATCAGCATGAACACAGCGGCGATGTAGTAGCCGGAGTTGAAGGTGAAGAGCCAGTCGCCGATACCCAGCTCAAAGCTGGTGCGCATGTCCATCCCAAAGAGGTTGGCGCGGCCAATTTCTCCGGGTTCCAGATTGGACAAAAGCGGGCTGTCTGTCGCTTTGATCTGAAGGCCTGTTTCACCGCCAGTGATCGGTGTCAGAACCGAATAGGCCAGCGCATAGGACATCTGTGCAAAGGCCAGCGTCAGGATCGAGAAGTAAATGCCTGAACGCCGCAGCGAGATGTAGCCCACCGCCAGGGCAAAGATACCGGCAAAGATCACACCCATGACGATCGCGGGGATCACGTTGAGGGTGACAAGTTTCATCATCCAGATCGCAGCGTAGGAACCGACACCAAGAAAGGCGGCATGACCGAAGCTGAGATAGCCAGTGAGGCCGAAGAGGATATTGAACCCGATGGCAAAGATGCCGAAGATCACAAAGCGCTGCATCAGGTCAGGGTAGCCTGCGTTGAAGGTTTCTCCCAAAGCGCTTTCAGCAGGGAAAGGGTTGAGGATGAAGGGAGCCAACATGGTCAGCACCACAACAATCATCAAAAGGCGAAAATCTTTCTTTTCGAGACCCAGCATGGCTTAGTCCTCCATCACGCCCTTGCGGCCCATAAGGCCCCGAGGACGGGTCAACAGAATGATGATCGCCACCAAGAAGATGATGATCTGATTGAGGCCGGGCAGCACTTCGAGCACTTCACCCATCGAGGCAAAGGCTTCGAGCACACCCAGGAGGAAACCCGCGAGCACGGCACCGGGCAAAGAGCCCATGCCGCCGACAACCACCACAACGAAGCTGAGGACCAGGAAGTCCATGCCCATGTGATAGTTGGGTGAGTTGATCGGCGTGTACATCACACCAGCCAGCCCTGCGACAGCGGCCGCGAGACCGAACATGAGTGTGAAGCGGCGGTCGATGTTGATGCCCAGAAGCTGCACGGTTTCGCGGTCGGCCATGCCGGCGCGGACCACCATGCCGAAGGTGGTGAATTGCAGGAACGCAAAGACGCCGCCGATGAGTAGTGCGCCAAAGGCAAAATAGATGATCCGCCAGTACGGGTAGATGATTACATTGGGATCAAACCCGAGCATTGCGCCAAAGTCGAATGATCCACTGAACGCTGCCGGGGCAGGGGTTGGGATCGGGTTGGCGCCATAGAACGCTTTGATGATCTCTTGCAGAACAATCGCCAAACCAAAGGTGACAAGGATCTGGTCGGCGTGGGGACGTTTGTAGAAATGCTTGATCAGGCCGCGTTCCATCACGATGCCGACAAGCACCATGATCGGAATGGAAAACAAGATGGCCAGTGGGACAGCCCAGTCGATGATTGCGGCTCCGGTTTCGGCCCCGAACCAGTCGTTCATGTAGGGCACTTGAATTTGCGCCGGATTTCCCAGGAAGTCGGTTTTGGTCTCATCAATCACGGTGCGCGACAGTTTGAGCAATTGGCTGAGTGTCACTGCGCAGAACGCGCCGATCATAAAGAGCGCACCATGCGCAAAGTTCACCACACCAAGCGTGCCGAAGATCAGTGTCAAGCCAAGCGCGATGAGCGCGTAGGCAGACCCTTTGCTAAGCCCATCGAGTGTCTGAAGAATTGTTGCTTCGACACCGAAGAGCAGCACCACAACGGCGAAGAACGCAACGATAGCGCCCAAGATGCCCGCTGTCGCAGTGATATTGCTACGAGAGTTGTCCATTATCCCACCTATTCAGTTCTGTGCGGAGCCAGCCATGCCAAGCTCAGACCACGCTGGTCGGCATGTGGGGAGGTCAGGGCGGAGGCCGCCCTGAGCTGTTTTGTCAGTTGCGCTTAGGCGCCAGGGTTGCAGGAGCCCAATGTCGCTTCAGCACCGCCCATTTGTGGGTGATCTGGCGCGTAGGTCACTTGCTCAACCGGAGTCACCTCAACGATTTCGAGAAGGTCGAATTCGCTGTCTGGGTTTTCCTTGCCCTTCACAACCAGCACGTCTTTGAAGCACTGGTGGTCGTCGGCACGGTAGAGTGTTGGCCCGTTGCCCATGCCGTCAAATTCGAAGCCTTCGAGCGCTTCGACAACCGCACATGGGTTGAACGAACCGGCACGTTCCACGGCATCCGCATAAAGCAGCGCCTGCACATATGTGGTGTGCGCGGCCTGTGACGGTGGGAAGCCGTACTTGGTGCCGAAGGATTTCACGAATGCCTTGGAGCCTTCGTCCTGCAGCGACCAGTGCCAGTTTGTCGAGCCAAAGATACCAGCAACGTTTGCACCCGCACCCTTCGCCATCAGACGAGAGTAAAGTGGAACGATGATCTGGAAGTCTTTGCCGTTGACTTGCTTGTCACGCAGTCCGAACTGAACCGCGTTCGTGAGCGAGTTCACCATGTTGCCGCCGTAGTGGTTCAGAACCAGCGTGTCGGCACCGGACTGAAGAACAGGCGCGATGTAGGACGAGAAGTCTGTTTGCGTCAGCGGTGTTTTCACGGCCGCAACAGTTTCCCAGCCCATGGCCTCGGTTGAAGACTTCACCGCTTCTTCTGTGGTGTAGCCCCAGTTGTAGTCAGCTGTCAGGTGATAAGCTTTACGGTCTGTGCCGTAAGCGCCTGCAAGCACGGGCGCCAGAGCGGCGCCGGACATGTATGAGTTAAAGAAGTGGCGGAAGCCGTTGGCTTTGCGGTCTTTACCCGTTGTGTCGTTGGAGTGCGTGAGGCCAGCCATGAAGATAACACCCGCCTCTTGGCAGAGCGCCTGGACGGCCACGGCCACACCTGAGGACGAGCCCCCGGTGATCATGATGGCGCCGTCTTTTTCAATCATCGACTTGGCCGAGGCACGTGCCGCATCCGCTTTGGTCTGCGTGTCGCCTGTGACGTATTCCACTTTCTTGCCCAGGATGCCGTTGCCTTGCAGGGCTTTGGACGAGAAGGTGTTCATCATGCCGCCGTCGCCGCCGCCATTGAGATGCTCAACCGCCAGCTCATAAGCGCGCAGTTCGTCTGCACCCTCATCAGCATAAGGGCCGGTTTGAGGCACGTTGAAGCCCAGTGTCACGGAGCCGCCTGTGGGTTCGTTGGTGAAGGCCGCTGCGGATTGAGCCGTAAAGATCGTCGGCAGAGCAACGCCTGCACCGGCGACAGCGCCGGTCTTCAGAAGCCCACGACGTGTGAGATCAGTTTTTGACATGTAGATCCTCCCTAGTGTCAAACGGCGAAGAAGGCCGAGTGAAAGACGATCTCCTCCATCGTCTCTTCGCCACGCACTGAAGTGCAAAGACATTATCGCAGGGCGAAAGAAAATCAGGCAACAAGCGCCTTTCGCGTAACAATTTTTTTGTAAAGAAATTGTACAGAGACGTGCGAGTTCTTGTAAATTTCTTTCTCTCACGTTACGGAAAGTAAAGGTTTTGAGGGATAAACAAAAATGCTGGACCGCAGCATGGTTGGTACACGTATTCGGCAAAGGCGGGTGATGACCGGCCTCAAGCAAGCTGAACTGGCCGAACGCGCTGGAATTTCGGCCTCTTACCTCAATCTTATCGAACATAACCGGCGACGAATCGGCGGGCGAACGTTGTTGCAGATCGCGCAGGTTCTTGAGGTCGAGCCTTCGTTGTTGTCAGAAGGTGCAGGTGCGCAGCTTTTGGCGGCACTGAAGGAAGCGGCGGCGGGGCAAAACGATCTCTCTCCCGATGCCTCCGCAGAGGTCACGCCGGAACTGGACCGGATTGAGGAATTTGCTGGACGCTTCCCGGGGTGGGCGGGGCTTCTGGCGCAGCTCAACCAACGGCGCGAGGATATGGAGCAGACAATCACGGTTTTGACCGAGCGATTGGCGCATGACCCGCAGTTGGCCGAAGCGCTGCATGAGGTCATCTCGACGGTCACGTCCATTCGCTCTACTGCTGCCATTCTGGCCGAAACCCGAGAGCTGGAACCAGAGTGGCAGATGCGCTTTCATCGAAACATCAACGAAGACGGATCGCGTCTGGCCGAAGGGGCGGAGGCGCTGATGCACTACCTTGAGGCGGCACCCAACACCAAGGCAGACATCCGGTCTCCTCAGGATGAGCTGCACGCATTTCTGGAAAGCCACGGGTTTCATTTTTCGCAGCTCGAAGGCTGGGGCGCGGCCTCGCGCGTTGAGTCGATCATAGAGAACAGCGCGGAACTTCGAACCGGTCCGGCGCAGGAGCTGGCGCGCATGCTTTTGCGCCAATATGTCGATGACGCCCGCGCTATGCCGCTCGATGAGATGCTGCGACATGTAGAGCGCTATGGGACAAAACCAGATGTGATATCGCGGCAGAGTCAACAACCTCTGGCGCGGGTCTTTCGCCGCCTTGCGTTCTTACCAGAGAACGTGACCGGTCTTGTCGGCCTTGTCTCAATTGATGGAGCGGGTGCAATCGTGTTGCGCAAACCGATCCTGGGCTTTTCCGTGCCGCGCAACGGTGCGGCCTGCACACTATGGCCGATCTATGACTGCCTCGCACAGCCCGGCCGCCCTCAGCGCCACATGTTGCGCCAGGGTGATCTTAGGCTAGAGGCTTTGGCCCTCACAGAGGAAGTTGTGCCAGCGCAATTTGACCGCGGACCCTTGGTGCGAGCACATATGCTCCTGTTGCCGCTAGAGGCGGGAGCGGGACAGGAGAGTGCGCGCGATGTTGGGTCGACTTGCCAGATTTGTTCGATGGCAGACTGCCTGGCACGGCGTGAGCCGTCGATCTTGTCGTCAGGGCGTTAGAGCTCTGGTGACATTACTCTTTTGACAGATTGCCGCAGTTTGGCGATAGTCGGTCTTGCGCCTGAGGGGTCGTCTTGTGCGGCACGGCGCCGACTGATCGGAGGGAGGCCGATTGGATGGGAAAGAAAGTTCTTCTGATCGAAGATGAGCAAAACATCATCGAAGCGGTCAGTTTTATCCTGTCGCGTGATGGTTGGGAGGTGAAAACGCATTCCAACGGGCATGATGCGATAGACGCGGTGCGGACTCGAGCGCCAGACATTGTGATCCTTGATGTCATGTTGCCGGGCAAAAGTGGGTTTGACATCCTGCGCGAAATCCGGGCCGATCAGGGTCTTGCGCATCTGCCAGTTCTGATGCTGTCAGCGCGCGGACAGGCGAAGGATGTTGAAATGGCTGAACATGCCGGTGCAAATCAGTATATGACCAAGCCGTTTTCCAATGCCGAAGTGCTCGACGCGGTGCGCAATCTGGTGGTGTCATGAGCCGCGAACCCAATCCACTCTTTCTCGCGAAACGCACCTACCATGGGCGTCGCATGGCAGATGCCGCACGGCTCTTGCCCATTTTGGGGGGCGGTTTGTTTTTGTTGCCGTTGTTGTGGAAGACCCCAAACGAACAGGGCGGAACCGGCACGGTTCAGGTTATGCTCTATGTCTTTATCGTCTGGGTCTTCCTGATCGGAGCCGCGGCAATTCTGTCGCGGCGCATTCCCAGAAGCGAAAGCGACCCGTCTGAACCCGAGCAAGGCTAGAGACTCGCCATGGCGACGCTCAACATCCTCGTGCTCACCAGCCTCTTCTATGTGGTGCTTCTTTTTGCCGTGGCGTTCGCGGCAGACAGTGCGGCGCAAAGAGGCCGGGGCAGATGGCTTGGCTCACCTTTAATCTATACGCTGTCCTTGTCGATTTACTGCACCGCATGGACGTTTTATGGCGCGGTGGGTTTTGCGGCTCGTTCGGGTCTGGAATTCATCACGATCTATCTCGGCCCAACTCTGGTGATGATCGGCTGGTGGTGGACCCTGCGCAAAATGGTCCGTGTGGGCCGAAGTCAGCGAATTACGTCCATCGCGGATCTGATCTCATCCCGGTTTGGTAAGTCCAATGCGCTGGCAGTGTTTGTCACGATACTCGCGGTGATCGGCACCACGCCCTATATTGCGCTACAGCTCCAATCGGTGACGTTTTCCTACGCGGCTTTTGCGGACTTTGGAGCCAACACTGGTGAAGAGATCAATCAGAGCCTGACGGCGTTTTGGGTTGCCGCAGGTCTGGCTGTGTTCACGATCATATTCGGCACACGCAACCTCGACGCCAACGAGCGCCACCACGGCCTTGTTATGGCCATTGCCCTGGAGGCGGTGGTGAAGCTCTTTGCCCTTTTGGCCGTGGGGGTCTTCGTTGTCTGGGGGCTGGCCGGAGGCCTCGACAACACGCTTGACCGTATTGAGGCGTCGGCCATCGCGCGCTGGGATGTGCCGGGGTCGCGCTGGGTCGGGCTGACCCTTTTGTCAGCAGCGGCCTTCATGTGCCTGCCGCGCATGTTTCAGGTCATGGTGGTCGAGAATGACGATGAGCGCCACTTGCGCACGGCGTCCTGGGCCTTTCCCGCATACCTGATGCTCATGAGCCTCTTTGTTGTGCCGATCGCGGCCGTGGGCCTTGATATCATGCCACAGGGCAGCAACCCTGATCTCTTTGTGCTTACACTGCCCCTATCGGAGGGGCAGGACGGTCTGGCGATCCTGTCGTTCCTGGGCGGGTTTAGCTCGGCCACATCCATGGTGATCGTTGCGTCGATTGCTCTTTCGACCATGGTCTCAAACCACATCGTCATGCCGGTCTGGCTTTGGACGACGGGCGGCTCGGCGATGATGTCGGGCGACGTGCGCCACGTGGCCATGCTGGCCCGGCGGCTCTCAATCGCGGTCATCCTCTTTTTGGGCTATCTCTATTTCCGCCTCTCAGGCGGCGGTGCTGCGCTGGCGGCCATTGGTTTGATCTCGTTTGTGGGTGTGGCGCAATTCCTGCCAGCCCTTCTGGGGGGTCTCTTTTGGCGGGGCGCCAATCGCAAAGGTGCTCTGGCCGGGCTGGCCACGGGCTTTGCCATCTGGGCCTATTGCCTCTTCCTGCCAAGCTTTGGTCCCTTCATGCTGATGCCGCAGGAAGTGCTTGATCAGGGAATATTGGGCATCAGCTGGCTCAGACCACAGGCGCTCTTTGGCACAGAGGGGCTTAGCCCCGTGGTGCATGCCTTCATGTGGAGTGTCTCGCTCAACACGCTGGTCTTCTTTATCGTCTCGGTCTTCAGCTTTCCGCAACCGGTGGAGCGGCTGCAGGGGGCACAATTCGTCAATGTGTTCGAACATTCCACCACCAGCGGCGGGTGGCGCGGTGGGCAGGCGCAGAGCGAGGACCTCTTGATCATGTCACAACGCATTATGGGGGCGGGCGAGGCGCAGACGCTCTTTTCAAATGCGGCCAGCGCCCAGGGTATTGACGGGCACTTGCCCGAACCCACACCGGATTTTCTGGGGGAACTGGAACGCGCAATGGCGGGGTCCGTGGGCGCGGCCACAGCGCATGCGATGATCAGCCAGATTGTCGGACGAGCCACGATTTCGGTCGAGGATCTGATGGCCGTTGCGGACGAAACTGCGCAGATCATGGAGTATTCCAGCGAGCTGGAGGCCAAGACCGAAGAACAGGAACGCACCGCCCGGCAGCTCAGACAGGTGAATGAAAAGCTCACGCAAATCTCGGTGCAAAAGGACGCCTTCCTGAGCCAAATCAGCCATGAGCTTCGCACGCCAATGACCTCGATCCGCGCCTTTTCGGAAATTCTGCGCGACACCGAGGACATGAGTGAGGACGAGCAAAACCGCTATGCCTCGATCATTCACAATGAGGCAATCCGGTTGACGCGGCTTCTGGATGATCTGCTTGATCTGAGCGTTCTGGAGAATGCACAGATCGTTCTCAATCTTCAAACGGCGTCATTGTCGGACTTGCTGGATCGCTCTGAGGTGGCGTCGGGTATGAGCGACGGGTCCTTCAAAGTTACGCGATCCCCCGACGCCGAAGATGTTGAGCTTTATACCGATACGGACCGTCTTGCGCAGGTGTTTATCAATGTCATGTCAAATGCCCGAAAATACTGCGATGCCGAAACCCCTGAGTTGAGCATCATGCCGCGCGTAGAAGATGGCATTGTGACAATTGACTTTGCGGATAACGGGGCAGGGATCCCTGCCGATAAACAGGGCACGATTTTCGAGAAATTTGCGCGTGTGAGTGAAACCAAGGCAGGCGGTGCCGGCCTTGGGCTTGCCATTAGCCGCGAGATCATGGCCCGGCTGGGAGGCAGCATTCAATATATGCCCGCCCAAACCGGCGCGGCGTTTCGGGTGAGCTTGCCGTTGAGTGCAGAAAACACGGCGCAGGCAGCGCAGTAAGCGCGTTTTGATAGCCTCTTAAGGAGCGTATATCTCATTTGGCACACATGATCCTTGGTGACAGAGGCTTGGTTTAGCTATTCGTAACCAAATTGGCGTTAATCTTCGTTCGCACGTGAATTCCAATGATGGCGGAGGCGATGGGCGAAGACAGCGCAGATTCAGTCATCCATCGCATGGCCAAGGTGGCTCGCGATGGATTTGACGCGCGTGAGATGTCGCCGGCCAAGGCGCTGCGTCTGGCGTTGGCCAAGTCAGCTGCGCGTCTGATGGGGCTGGCCTTGACGGTTCGAACTGTTGAACAGACCAATCTGCCCTTGCCGCAAATTGAGGCCGCGTTGGGCGACGAGGGGCTTCTTATTCTGCTTGACGGTCCTGATCAGACTCGGGGCGCAGTGCGGCTTGATCTGCAAACTTTGTCAGCCTTGATCGAAATGCAGCTTAAGGGCCGTGTGATCGAAGGCGAAGCTGACCCTCGACCTTTCACGCCTACTGATGCCGCTATTGCGCAGCCTTTGATCAATGCGGTGTTGGACGGGCTGGATGAGGCATTGAGCGAAGCCAACATAGTCGAATGCGCGAGCGGGTTTCGGTTTGGTGACCGGGTTGCGGATGCCCGTAGTTTGGCGTTGGCGCTGAGCGAGCCGGATTTCGACCACTTCCGCCTGAATTTGGACTTGGCCGGCGGCGCAAAAAACGGCGTTTTGGATTTGGTCCTTCCAAAGATGCGTAACAAACCGACAAGCCAGACGAGTGATGGGGCCGGAACGCTTAGCGTCAAGCTGGAGCAAAACGTGTTAAACGCACCGGTGACACTTGATGCGGTCTTGGGGCGCGTCCATGTCCCGCTTCATGACGTTTGCGACTGGACGCCTGGCACGGTTTTGCCGCTGTCGCCCGAAGTGCTGAGCGATGCGAGGCTCTTGGGAGCAGAAGGACACAGTGTCACCAGCGTGAAATTGGGCCAGCTCAACGGCTTTCGCGCTGTGCGGTTGGTCGATGATACCGCCGAGCGAGACGTCGTTTCACAGGGTGATGCAGGAGAGGGGGCTCTCATAGCCGACACCCTTGAGGTGGATGCAGATGACACGCTTGCCGGACACCCGCCTTTGCCGTCACTGGAAGACAGTGCAGCATCCGCACCACCGGATGTGGGCGCATCTGACATTGACATGGATATCTCCAGTTTGACGCAGCTTGAGACATCAGGTTTGAATGAAGATCGGATCGCAGACGCCTCAGGCGTTGGCGACGATGACTTTGATCTAGACCAATTGCTGGCATCTTCGGCTCTGCCGGCACCAGCTGAATAGGCGTTCGCCTTGGGTCCCCTAAAGCTTGTTCAATGGCACTTTCAGCATCACATCGCCGTGCTCATCCGCAGGCGGCATTTTGCCCGCGCGCATGTTGATCTGCAGGGACGGGATGATCAGCTTGGGCATCGGCAGCTTGGCATCGCGCGCGTCGCGCATGGCCACAAAGCTTTCGCAGTCTTTACCGCCGCCCACATGCACATTGCGCGCCTTCTGCTCCGCCACCGTGGTTTCCCAGGCATATTCCTCTCGCCCAGGCGCTTTGTAGTCGTGACCCACAAAAATACGGGTTTCATCAGGCAGGCTGAGGATTTTCTGGATGGAGCGATACAGCATCTCAGAAGACCCACCCGGGAAATCGCATCGCGCCGTTCCAAAATCCGGCATAAAGAGCGTATCCCCCACGAAGGCCGTGTCACCCAGCACGTAGGTCAGGCACGCTGGTGTGTGCCCTGGCGTGTGCATGACATCGCCGCGCAGCTGACCCACCGCAAAACTGTCGCCCTCCACGAAGAGCTGGTCAAACTGTGAGCCATCGCGCTGAAATTCGGTGCCTTCGTTGAACACTTTGCCAAAGGTGTCCTGTACCGTGGTGATCTGATCGCCGATGCCAATCTTGCCGCCGACGCGTTCCTGAATATAAGGCGCGGCTGAAAGGTGATCGGCATGGACATGAGTTTCCAAGAGCCATTCGACTTTGAGCCCTTCGTTTTTGACATGTGCAATAATCGCATCTGCCGAGCGCGTATCGGTGCGCCCGGATGCGTAGTCGAAATCCAAAACGGAATCGATCACCGCACAGGCGCTGCCGCCAGGGTCCTTAACCACGTATGAAATGGTATTTGTCTGCTCATCGAAGAAAGCTGAGACGTGAGGTTGCATCGCGAGCTCCTTTTTTCTGCACAGGATTTAAGCACTTACCCGCAGCCTACGCTATTTCGGGCAAAACTGTCATGACAATGTTGCGCTTAGCATGGCATAATACAAGGACATTGCACAACCACGGGCGTAATCGCATAGGGTGCGGGGGAATCCAACCGTGGCACCAGGGAGGAAATTCAGTCATGGATCGTCTGTCTGACGAAATGACCACATTGCACAATCAAATTTTGGAAACGGCGGAAGAGTCGCGTTATCTTTTGCACCCCCACCTGACGGGTCTTTTGAACCGAATGAAAGCTCAGGGTCACGAAATCCCAAAAGACATCCGGCAGCTGCATGATGAACTGACTGACGCAGCCATTGAGGCGCAGTTCGACAACATGCCCGTCTGAAAATTACGGTTTCGCGTGTAAACCATTGCGCAACGCCTCGTTTCGGCGTGTAATCACACCAAGCCGCGAGGAAAGGCGGCATGGCACGAAACGGGGCAACGAGTGGCGTCCGAAGTACATTACAGCGTTGAGAACGGCATAGCCGTGCTCTGTATGACGCGCGGCAAAGACAATGCACTTGTGCCGGATATGCGCGCAGAGCTGATCGCGGCCATAAGGCAGGCCGTGTCGGATGATGCGGTATCTGGCGTTGTGCTGACCGGTCTTGGCCGTGGCTTTTCCTCTGGAGTTGATATCGAGGAATACAACCAAGAGCTGCGCAGCCCATGGCTCACGAATGTGTGCCACACAATCGAAGAGGCCCCGAAACCTGTTGTGGCAGCAATGCATGGATCAGCTTTGGGCGCTGGATTTGAGCTTGCGCTTGCAGCACATGCCAGGGTGGCCAAGAGTGGGACAAAAGTCGCCTTGCCAGAAGTGCGGCTGGGCCTTTTGCCTGGCGGGGGCGGCACACAAAGATTACCGCGTCTTGTCGGAGCCCAAGCGTCGCTGAAGATGCTCTTGTCAGGTCAGATTTACGCCGTTGAAGATCCCATGCTTGCGCCCGTGTTCGCACATGTGCTGCAAAACGACCCCGTGCCAGCCGCGATCGAATTGGCCCGCCAATTGGCGCAAGCAGGCATCTGGTCCAAAAGCTCAGAGTCTATGCAAGGGTTCAGTGATGCTACCGGATACCAGCGCAGCATACAGTCAGTGCGCAGCAGGCTCACGGAAAACGACAAACTGGAGTCGGATGTTCTGCGTTGCATCGAGGCGGCACAGCTTTTGCCATTTGATCAGGCTATGCAGTTGGAAAGCACCTTGTTCGAGGCGCGACGCACCTCATCCGCGTCGCGGGGCATCCGCCATGCATTTGCCGCCGAACGGCGCGCGCATGCGATGCCGGATCTGACCGGAACGATCCCTAGGCATGTCGAAAAAGTTGTTGTGATCGGCACAGCCCCAACTCAGGCAGATCTGGTGGTTGCCGCGCTGAACCGGGGCAAGACGGTATCGATCCTGACGTCAGAATCAGTCGCCGCCGAGCAAATCGCAGCGCGGGTGCGTGACATGTATCAGACAGCTGTTGAACGTGGTCGTATCGATATCATTGACCGCGATGCGCGGTTACGAGAGCTGAGCGCAGGTGATGATCGCGGCGTCATTCCGCAGGCCGATCTGATCCTTGACAGCGGTGGTGTGGTGATCGCGCATACCAAGGCCAAACCGGATGCCGCGTGGTGTGTTCTGGACGAAGCGCTGCCGAGCCTGGAACGCGCCGAGCAGGTGGGGCATCCGACCATGGCCCTGCGCATTTATCGCCCAGCCTATATTCCCCGCTTGGCCGAGATTGCGACCAATGCCGATAGCCCGGCTGATGCCGTGGCGCGCGCGGTCAGCTATTTCTCTGCCCAGGGTGCCACGGTGCTGCGCGCCACAGAACGTCCTGGTCTGCTGGGTCATCGACTTATGGCGGCGCTGGAGCGTGCGGCGCTGGTTCTGGTGCGCGCCGGGGCCGATCTCTTTGACGTTGATGCGGCCGCCGAGGCGGTGGGCTTTGTGCGTGGACCATTCCGGTTGATGGAAGCCGACCGTTTGGAACAAGCCTCGCAACGCATTCGGCGCATCATTGGTCCCGAAACAATCGCACCCGAACTTGGCCTTCTGGAGGCGCGCGCGGTGCTTATGGCGTCTGGGACTGCGGCGGGCACGGGCTTTTATGCAGCACAGGACGACAAGATTGTGCCGGACCCGGCTGTGCGCGGCTGGCTTGAGACGTGGCGTGCCGGGCAAACTGATCTTAAGACCGACCTATCCCGGATCGAAGGGCCATCCTTGCAACTGGCTCTGCACGCAGCAGTGGTCAATCAGGCGGTGTCGATGATCGAGGCAGGCGATGTCGTGCGGGCCTCTGATATCGATTTGTGTATGGTCAAAGGATACGGCTTTGACCGGACGCGCGGCGGGCCTCTGCTTTGGGCGGATATTCAGGGGCTGTTGCCAATTTTACGGACGATGAAGGCGCTGGCCCCTTTGTCAGACGTCTGGCAGCCGCATCCCAAAATTGAAGACATGGTCAAAAATGGGGAGCGGTTTTTCAGCTGAACGCAATTCCAAGCACCACCATCATGAGGCCAAACATCGACAGGAATAATGCGCCCGTGTTCATTGGCACGACCTTTTGAAGTTCCGCGCGAAGCGCGTCATCTGAAAGACCCGCCTTGCGCGCCTTCATCACCCGCAGGATGCACCAGATCAAAAGCGCAAGCCCGCCCAAAGTCACCGCGGCCCCCAGCCAGATGAGTATTTCCATGGCGCGTATCCCTGTCTCTGTCGTCGTGATCCTGCGCCTATTGCATCTGGTCTTGTCCCGCAAGCCGTTGCAATAAATCGGGGCTTGCGGGGCAGGGGCAGCGGCGGTAGGGAAAAGGCCTGTCGCAAGCGGAGAGAATTATGGACGACCAGACGCCCGGAGCCGAGAGCAGCTATCGCGTAACCGCAGACGAGCTGCGCCAGTTTATCGAGCGTTTTGAACGCCTTGAGTCTGAGAAGAAAGACATCGCCGACCAGCAGAAAGAGGTGATGGCCGAAGCCAAGGCGCGCGGCTATGACACCAAGGTCATGCGCAAAGTCATCGCACTTCGCAAACGTGATAAGGATGATCTGGCCGAAGAAGAGGCCGTGCTGGACATGTATAAAGAAGCGTTGGGCATGTAAGACGCGAGATCAGGGCGCAATCATATTCACGCCCGAGACCCGCGCGACCTCAAAAACATCCTCGTCATAGATTTCGGACAGCCGGTCAATCAGCTCTTCTGACCAGCCGGGCAGATCCAGCTCTTCTTCGATTTCCTCTTCTTTCACGAACTTGTCCAGAAACGCCACGATCACACGGCGTTTCTGGATTTCCGTCATATCCGGTTGACTGGCCATATAGGTCTCAAACCGCTGGACGCCTTCCCCGGTCATGATCTCTTTGATCAGCATGTATTCGCCTTGAAAGCTTGCGTTGGGGTCAAGCCCGGCCAGTTCGCGCACCACCTGACCCCAGATGAGGGGCGTGTCTTCGTTGCACCAAATCGTCATGGGCATATCGGGATGCGCCTCACGCAGACGCCGCACCATGTCGGTCCAGCGAAACGCGCCGGGGTCAACCCCGTTGAGCATATCCGTCATCGTCTCAAACGGTGTCTTGGGCAAAATCGCCGGGAAAAACGTGGCCAAATCGCGCAAGCCCACGAAGAACTCGATGTCGTCATTGGGAAAGATCTGGCGAAACGCCTCCATGCGGGCGGCGGCCTGGGGATAAAGCTGGCCTTGTCCAACGGCCATCTTCTGCGTTCCGAAAAACCCCTGGTTGGACAGGATCAGCCGATCCGCGGCGGGATCATGGTTGATCGTATCGAGCACAATATCGCGCGCCTCGTCATTGATCCCGGATTTCATCGCGGCGTTTAGAATATCACGCAGAAGCTTGCGATAGACGCGCGGGTCAGGCACGTCAGTGCCAATCGCCGACAGGCGTTCCTTGTTCTCTAACAGGCACTGAATGAGCCTGTCATCGTCGGTCATATGCGCGCCTGCGTGGATGACGACCTGCATGTTTGCCCCTCGGGATCGTTTGTCTGGGAATATACCGGCTTTGACGGCCATGAAAACCGGATTCACATTGCCGCGCAAAGAAGGCGTTTTTCATCTTGCAGAATGCGTCCGAGATGCGTAATCAGGCGCCCGTGCCCCTATAGCTCAGCTGGTAGAGCAACTGATTTGTAATCAGTAGGTCCGCGGTTCGAGTCCGTGTGGGGGCACCATCTCTTCCCGAAAACCGATTAGGTTTTGTGCACTGTGTTCGCTCCGGCTTTCACAATTGCGTCATGGCTGAGCGGCCTTTGATGCCCGTATGTGCCTGATTTACAAGGGTTTGGACGCGTCAATGCCTGTGAGCGCCTGGCGTTCACGCCAAGAAAAACCTTGTTCGCCAAACGGCTCGCATGTTTGTTTGATGTCAACCAAAGCTCGGGGAGGAAGAGCCTATGAAACGACTACTGTTATCCGCCACACTCGCGTTGGCGCCGGTCGCGGGGCACGCCGCGGAGGGTGAGCGCGTTCAGGTCAAGGGAGAAATCATTGACACCTGGTGTTACTACTCAGGTGTAATGGGGGGCCTGACGCTGTTGTCGGCTCGGCGCATCACACCTGTGCGCTCTGGTGTTCAGCAGGGGGCATCCCTGTTGGCCTGTTAGGTGAAGACGGTGAAATCTACATGGTGCTGAAGATTGAGGGTGACGACGGGTCTGCCAGTGGCGACACGCAGCTCAAGCTGGCCAGCCATGAGATCGAGGCTGACGGCATTCTCTACAAACGCGACGGTCTGAATTATCTGGTGGTGGAAGAGGTTGTCGCAGACCTTGGCATCACCAATCTCAACCACGAAGACTTCGGTCCTGTACCGGGTTTTGCCATCCCGAAACCCAAGAAATGAGGCCTGCCATGAAAAAGTTTTTCTTGTCTCTCGCCTGCATGGCGCTTCCGATGGCTGCCAGTGCCGAGGATTTCTCGGCCAATTCAGAAGCCAAAACTTGGAACCTTTTCGCAGAACAACCCGCACGATTTGAGGCAAAGGTCGTGGATATTCTGTGCGAACTATCAGGCGATTGCCCGGACAATTGCGGTGATGGCAAGCGTCAGTTGGGCCTGTTGCGCGCGACCGACGGTGTGCTGGTCTATCCCAACAAGAACAGCCAGCCTGCCTTTACCGGGGCAGCTTTGGAACTGGCCCCGTATTGCCAGGCGGATGTCGAGGTGGACGGTCTAATGATTGAGGATCCGGATCTTGGAGCTCAAAACGTCTATCTTATTCAGAAAATCCGCAATGTGGGTGATGCCGAATGGGTCAAGGCCAACACCTGGACCAAGAAGTGGGCGGCGGCTCATCCGGAAGCGAAAGGGAAAGGTCCGTGGTTCCGCCGCGATCCTCGCATAAAAGCTAAAATCGAGAAGAACGGCTATCTTGGGCTGGGCCTGGAAACCGATGAGGCATTCATCGCAGACTGGTTCTCTGAATGAAACGCGTTGTCTCAATGCTGGCGGCCGGATCCCTGGCCGCCACCGCTTGGGCGCATGACGGCCATGATCACGATGGTGGCACGGCCAGTTCTGTGATTTCGCCGGATGTGGAGCAGGCGCTGAAGGAGGCGCCGACTGCTCTTCCCTGGGAGGTTGGCGGGCCGTTTGAATTGGTGGATCACACAGGCGAGGCGCGCAGTCAGGCCGACCCGGATGGCAAGTACCAGCTTTTGTTCTTTGGCTATGCCAATTGCCCCGGCATCTGCAGCGCGGCCTTGCCAATGATGGCGCAGGCGGCAGAGCAACTTGAAACGGATGGTATCGAGGCGCAGGCGCTGGTGGTGACGATTGACCCCAAACTGGACAGTCTTGAGACTATGGGGCCGAGCCTTGCCAAAATCTCAGATCGCCTCTTGGGTCTGACCGGGACACCTGAGGCATTGGGCGTGGCCTATGAGGCTTACAATGTGCAGTTTGAGCACCTCTTTGATGATCCGCAATACGGGCCGATCTATTCCCATGGCAGCTTTATCTATGTGCTGGACCCGGAGGGGAATGTCCTGACGCAAGTGCCGCCGATTTTGCCGCCAGAGCAGGTGAGCCAGATTGTGCAGAAATATGTGAAGGCGGGGTCCTGAGGGGTGGGAGCCTAGGCAAGCCGCCATTCCCTTCGGTGATTGTGCTAAAGACATGCGCAAACTGTGCAAGCAAAACGTAGACGCGCCCCGGTTCGTTATTGATACACCTTTGAGCCCATCCCGTACCTTCGTTCTCCACACCAAAGGCACGGAATCGAGGGCCGCATGCCCGCCGTGCCAGCGCCGGACCGGCCCGATGGGCCGGCGCTTTAGGTGGCGTCAATGTTATGATTATTTGGCAGGCGGACTTGGCCGGGATAAAGCGCGCCGATCATTTTCCGGATGCGCCGTCCCCCGGTCCGCCGCTGACACGGCTCAACGCAAGGTCCGCTAAGTTCCGCTGAGCGGCCCCTGTACAGGAAATGATTACCAAAACTCCAATGACAGCTTCCAGGCTGAGACGGGGCTCACCGGGGCGCCACCATCCCATTCATGACATAACCGTCAGCCCCCGCAAACTCCGCTTGCACACCGCTCAGCCCCCCTAGAAGACCCCAGTGATTTTGACCGCCGCGGACGCCTCCGCGGCCCCTATGCACTGGAAGGACGAACATGCAGGTCACAGAGACGTTGAAGGAAGGCCTCAAGCGCGGCTACACGATGACGCTTTCGGCCAAAGAGCTTGATGACAAGGTCATGGACAAGCTCAAGGAAGCGCAACCGGACATTGAGATGAAGGGTTTTCGCAAAGGTAAGGTGCCCTTGCCGCTGTTGAAAAAACAGTTTGGCGACAAAGTCATGGGTGAGGCCATGCAAGAGGCCGTCGATGGCGCGATGAATGCGCATTTCGAGGAAACCGGCGAACAGCCCGCCGCGCGCCCCGATGTCAAAATGACCAATGAGGACTGGAAGCCGGGCGAGGATGTCGAGCTTGACATGAGCTACGAGGCGCTGCCGGACATCCCCGAGGTGGATCTTTCAAAGATCAAGGCGGAACGCCTTGTGGCCAAGGCCGCTGATAAGGACATCAAGGAAGCCTTGGATAACCTGGCCAAGACGGCGCAGGATTTCAAAGATCGCAAGAAAGGCACCAAAGCCAAGGATGGTGATCAGGTCGTCATGGATTTCGTCGGTCGTGTGGACGGTGAAGCCTTTGACGGTGGAAGCGCAGAGGACTACCCGCTTGTTCTGGGGTCCAATAGCTTCATTCCCGGTTTTGAAGAGCAGCTTGTCGGCGTGAAAGCCGGTGAAGAGAAGGTTGCCAAGGTCAAGTTCCCGGATGAGTACCAGGCGGAGCATCTGGCCGGGAAAGACGCGGAATTCACCTGTAATATCAAGGCTGTCAAAGAGCCTGTTGCGGCCGAAATAAATGATGAACTGGCTGAGAAATATGGGGCCGAGAACCTTGATGCGCTCAAAGCGCAGATCGGTGAGAAGCTGGAGGCGGAGTATTCCGGCGCGGCCCGTGCGGTGATGAAGCGTGGCATTCTTGATGAGCTCGACAAAATGGTGAGTTTTGAGCTTCCTCCGTCGATGGTCAAGGCAGAAGCAGACTCGATTGCGCACCAGCTGTGGCATGATGAGAATCCCGATGTCGAAGGTCATGATCATCCCGAGATTGAGCCCACGGAAGAGCATACCAAGCTGGCTGAACGCCGGGTGCGTCTTGGCCTTTTGTTGGCTGAGCTTGGCAAAAAGGCCGAGGTTGAAGTGACGGATGCGGAGATGACGCAAGCGGTCATGGAGCAAGCGCGTCAGTACCCGGGTCAGGAACGTGAATTCTTTGAATTCGTTCAGCAAAACCCTCAAATGGGTCAGCAACTGCGCGCACCGATCTTTGAAGAAAAGGTCATCGACCATATCGTGGAACAGGCCAAGGTGACGGATAAGGAAGTGACCAAAGCCAAGCTTGAAAAAGCGGTTGAAGCGCTGGAAGAGTAGGTGTCACCCGACATCAACAGGAACGGGCCGCCCAAATCGAGCGGCCCGTTTTTTTGTGTGAGTGGTCAAAACGCTTCAGGCGTCGAAGGCGCGGGACCCGGGCGTTTCAGTGCCTGACAAAGCGTTCTGCAGTGCGATTGCGGCGGCGCGCTCGCGGTCGGTTTCTGCCGATGCGATTTGGTCCCGCATATAGGTTTTGAGTTCGGGATTCATTGCCGCATCCGGAGTTGGTGCAAGAGCCGCGGCGACTTCTTCTTCTGGCGCAAAGATATCGCCATCGATGCCCGCAAAGGCCCGCACTTTGCTGATCCGCTCAGAGCTGCAATCAATCAGAGCGGCCAGGGCCTTGACCTTGCCCATATCCGCCGTTTTTCCGACATACCCATAAGGCGCATTGTCCGAGCGGTGCAGGATACGGTCCATGAGCGGGTCGATGACCGTGATGATATCTGCGATCCCGGCTGATTTGGCATATTCCATAATCCCAACCATCAATTCCGAGGTGGTGTAGGACACGGTGTTTTTGCCATGCCCGCCTGAGAGGCGCTGGCGGTCAACGCAAAACCGTGTTGATTCCCAAACAGTTGCGCTTCGCAGTGGAGGCTCTCCATCCAGAATGTCAAAGAACACATCCGACAGCATATGCGGGCCTGTCGTTTGCAAAAGACGCGCGCATCCTGTCACGCCATAGGTGTCATTGAGTGTGATGACATAGGCCGGGTCCAGCCCGTCGAACAAGTCAATTTCACGTCCATTACGCACATTTACATCCCAGCCCATACGATCGCGGAAAACCCGTGCGCGCAGCTGATACATTTCGTCCAGAATTGCCCCAAAGCGATGTTTGTTAAGGGCGTCTACTACTAACAACATTGTCTGTTCCTTCCCTTTTTGGTGCGACTGCATTGGAAGGTAGAGAACAGCTGGATTTTTGATATTGGGGGAATCCCGTAGTGCCTTTTGAGGTTGCTCAACTAAGGCGTTTTGCGAAAAACCGTGGATCACGGCCTTTCGCAAAATTCTATGGTGCATGTCGGGCCTATCCTGGTGTGATCAATCCAAGGCTGACCGCACGTCCTACGGCCTGAGCGGTGGTCAGTGTGCAGAGCTTTTCACGGCTGGATCTGATATGAACCTCTACCGTACGCACCGAGATTGAGAGGATATCACCCACATCCTGTTGCGACTTGCCCGCGGCAATCCATTGCAGGATTTCCACTTCGCGGGCGGACAAGGTCGCGTGACCCAGCAAGTATGATAGGCGCTCAGAATGCATCACAGTGTCATGCAGATTTACAGCTAAGGTTTGCAGCTGTTGGATCACCTCGCCCTTCAGCTTCACCCAATCCGGTGTGGTCAGGTCAGATGTGACGCTCAACAAACCAGTGTCGCCAAATGGGCCGCGCACCGGCACCGTTAAGCCGGATTGCGGCAGGTTGAAGTCTCTGGCACGGTGGAAGACCGATTGAAACCCGGGGTCCTGCCGAAGGCGTTGCCAGTCTACCGGAGCAATGCTGCGCGATGCGGCCTTTAGCGTCGGATCCACAAGGTGAAAGCGTTCCCCCATATAGTGCTCTTTCCACGCATCAGGGTAGGTGGTGAAGGCATGAACCTTGCCGGAAATCGGATTGGTGGACGCATAAGACGCGTAGTCCAAGCCAAGCGTGTCGCACACTGCGTTAAGCTGCTGCACAAAATCCTTTTGGCCCTTGGGGGTTTTTGCCAGGTCAATGAGACTAGTGTACGGGGTCATTGCGGTCGTTTATTTGCCGGTGGCGGCAGCGTTTTCAGTTCCGGACAAGAGAGCGCGCGCATCTGCAAAAGGACGCGAGACTTTTGCGGCGCAGGCAGCGTGTCGAATAAATCAAGCATCTCCTGCATCTCTTTGACTTCGTAGTCTTTCGACGGCTCGTTTTGGAACAGACGAACGACGGAAATACCGAGCAGGTCTGCAATGTGCCAGAGCTGTGAAGGGAGAATGCGTCGCGCGCCAGCTTCGTAAGCCTGCATTTGCTCGACTGAAATGCCGAGCGCTTGCGCAAGTTCTGACAACTTCAGACCCTTTTCATTTCGATATGTGCGAACTCTTTGCCCGATGAGTTTGTCAATTTGCATTCTTCACAGCTTCACTTGAATACTACCTAAAGTAGAGTAACTTATTTTCAAGTTAATTTAAAGGAGTTTTCAATAAACGTGGCTGCAAAAGAAAAAGCCGCCCAAGCGCATTTGGCTCAGGCGGCTTTTAGGTCGTAAAATTAAGAGCTTAGCTTTCGTCGTCAGACGCTTCAGAGCTGTCAGATGCTTCTTCTGGAAGCACGTCTTCAACGGCTTCAGCCAGATCAGCGTCATCATTTGCTGCAGATCCGATATCGTCAAAGAGCTCCGCGATCTCAAAATCAGCGGCTTCTTCTTCCTCGGCGGCCAGCTCCTGAATGGTCTTCCCGGAGGCCTGAAGTTCGGCTTCTTCCTGCGAGCGGGCGACGTTCAATTGGATGGTTGCGTCCACTTCAGGATGCAGATTGACCAACACCTCGTGCAGACCAAGCTCTTTGATCGGGCCCGTCAGCGCGACTTGTTTGCGGTCAACGGTAAACCCGGCCTCGGTTGCGGCCTCGGCGGCGTCACGTGTGGTGACGGAGCCATAAAGCGAACCGGCGTCTGAGGCTTGGCGAATCACGATGAACTGTTGCCCATTGAGTTTATCGGCCAGCGCATCGGCTTCTTTCTTGGTCTCAAGGTTGTTGGCCTCAAGCTGAGCTTTCTGCGCTTCAAACTGAGCGATGTTGGCCTCGGAGGCCGACAAGGCTTTTTTCTGAGGCAGAAGGAAGTTGCGCGCAAAGCCGGGCTTTACGTCCACAACATCACCCATCTGTCCTAGTTTGGCGACGCGTTCGAGAAGGATTACTTGCATGTCAAATTTCCTTCTTACTTCACAGCGTAAGGCAGCAAAGCCAGGAAGCGGGCGCGTTTGATGGCACGGGCCAATTCACGCTGCTTTTTGGCGGATACTGCGGTGATACGGGAGGGCACGATCTTGCCGCGCTCAGAGATGTAGCGCTGCAGGAGTTTGGTGTCCTTGTAGTCGATCTTTGGTGCGTTCTCGCCTGAGAAGGGGCACACTTTACGACGGCGGAAAAATGGTTTTGTTGCCATGGTTTACAGTCCTTTTCTCAAGCTGATCAGCTGCGACGTTCGCGGCGGTCACCACGCTCTTCGCGTTTTTGCATCTGAATGGACGGGCCTTCGGCGTGCTCGTCGACCTTGATGGTCAAAACGCGCATCACGTCATCATGCAGACGCATCAGGCGTTCCATTTCCTGGACCGCTGCGGCAGGCGCGTCAGTCTTCAGAAAGGCATAATGCCCTTTGCGATTTTTGTTGATCTTATAGGCCATCGTTTTGACGCCCCAATATTCGGATTCGACGATCTTGCCGCCATTGTCCGAAAGGACGGTGCCAAAATGTTCGATAAGGCCTTCAGCTTGCGTGTTGGACAAGTCCTGACGCGAGATAAAAACATGCTCATAGAGCGGCATGTGTGGTTCCACTTCTGTCTAGGCGCATTTCAAAGGCGGGCCATTTGCCTTTCGCGACCCGTCCACGAGAGACTGCGCGGTTCAAATGTTTGAGCGAAAGGAAGCCGGGCTATACGATGGATCGTCTGTTTGCGCAAGCGGGCAAGGCCAGAGCAGGCTGCCCGTAGGGCAAATCGCCATGACCCTGCCGAATGCTGGCCGCATTTCTGTCGCGATTGCTTGGCAAACTTATCTTCAGATTTCCATCGGTATAGGCTTGGACAAGGCGGAAAATGGCGGCTGTTTCTGATCATTCTGACACCCAGACCCATGAGTTTTCTGATGCGGTGCTTCAACCTACTGAACGTGCCAGCTCGGCACGGCGCGCGATTGCGTCCTGTGCAGGTGGCGCTTTGTACATGGCGGCCTTGGGAATTTGGCTGGTGCCGGCAGAAGACAGCGCGATGCAGCTCATCAAACTGGTGGCGTCCTGCGTGATGGTCGCCGCTGGCGCGTTTTTGTTTCACGGGGTTTCGGCGCGGGCGCGCGAACCTGAGGTGCAGGTTGACCTCATTACGAGGCAGCTGCGGGTTTATGAGTATGACAACCGAGGCAAAGCCGTCTTGAAGGCGTGCCATGAGATGGATGACCTGCAGGAGCTTTCGCTGCGCAAAGACCGGTTGCGGGCGCGCGATGAGCAAGGCGAGCTGATGGTTGATGTTGAGATTGGAGAAGATGAGGGCAGGGCGCTTTTGCGCAGTCTCAAAGCTTAGAGGCGACGCGCTCGGCAATCAGGACTTTGTGTTGATGCACAGAGAACCCTGCGTCTGTTCGTTCTTCCACACATTGTGTTGAAAACTGCCAACTTGCTCTGGCGCGTGGATACTCCATTTTAGATGGCATGAATTATCTGACACGCCAAGGAGCACAGTCATGAAACATCTTGCCACCGCCGGAGTCCTGGCACTTGCCACAACAGCCTCAGCCGCCTTTGCGGCACCTGAGAAGTATACGCTGGATGCCAGCCACAGTCAGGTGATGTTCTCTTACAATCATTTTGGTTTTTCCACGACCTACAACATGTTCTCAGGCTTTGAAGGCGAGATCGTGTTTGACCAAAACAACCCCGAAAACTCGAGCGTTTCCGTAGCCATGCCGGTTAAGTCGTTGTTTACAGGCTGGGAGGCGCGGTTTCAGCACTTCATGGCTGAAGATTTCTTTGGAGCGCAGGACGGTGACATGATCACGTTCACCTCCACGGCGATCGAGGTGACGGGTGATAACACTGCAGATATCACGGGTGATCTGACAATCAACGATGTGACCAAATCCGTAGTTTTGGATGCAAAGCTCAATCAGGTCGGACAAAACCCGTTGAACGGCAAGGATTGGGCGGGCTTTGACGCAACGACCGTCGTCAAACGGTCCGATTTCAACCTTGGTGCTTTCGCGCCAAATGTGAGCGATGAGTTGGACGTACGGATCTCTATCGAGGCTGGCAAGGCCGAATAGGGGGCCGCTGACACACGAGTTTGGAAAGGTCCGGGATGCAATTCCTGGGCCTTTTTCATCATCTGCGGTTTGCGGGCAAAAAACAGCGCATCCTCGTGCCAGTTCGCTATCAGGCAACAGGATGCCGATTTGTGTCTATACCAAAACCTTGAGTTGAGGCATTTTACACTATGCCCGAAATTATGACGGGCGTTCCCTCATGAAGGTATGGCTGCCATGATCATCTACCCGACGTTAGAACTTCATAATGGTAAATGTGTGTCCCTCACGCGGGGTCGATTGGAGGACCCTGTTCTTTGGCATGTTGATCCACTTGAGACCGCCAAAGGGTTTGCGGCGGCAGGTGCTGAATGGATGCATGTCACCGATATCAATGCGCTTGCAGGAGAGGGCAACAACAATGATCTGCTGGAAGAGATCATTCGCTCTGCGGGCATTCCCGTACAACTTGGCGGTGGGTTTCGGTCGCGTGAAGTTGTAGAGCGCTGGATCGAGAAAGGGGCCGGTCGCATCGTGATTGGCACGATGGCGGCCTATGAGCCCGAGATGGTGCGAGAGCTGGCCAAGTGGCATCCCGATCAGATTGTGCTGGCCGTGGATATATTTCAAGGCTCCGTGATGACCGAAGGCTGGCGAACGCAAAGCGCGTTTGACCCTGCGGCCTTTGTGCGTGCCTTTGATGAAGCCCCGCTGGCCGGGATGATCGTGACGGACATTGATGCCGATATTGAAGACACCGACGGCTCTGTGGGCGTGATTTCGGGCCTTGCGGCTGAGACGCGGCATCAGGTGATTGCACGTGGTACGGTGCGCAAGGTGGATGATGTGTCGTTGCTGAAATATGTGCCGAATATCTCGGGCGCGATCATCGGGCGCGCGCTTTTGTCCAAGGACGTCGATCTGGCTGAAGCGCTGGAGTTGGCACAGGCCACGCCAGAGCCGGTTGCGGATTTCCAGTAGACTTGCAGCTCAATTGCAGACAATCCAAGGAAGAGCGGCGATGCGCGCCTCTTCGCCTTGATGGGCTTGCCCATGGGGGGTAAGGCGCGCTAAGAGCAGCGAAAGAATTTAGGAAGAGGGCAGCAGTATGCGGCGTGTCGTTGTCACCGGCCTTGGGCTGGTTACTCCCCTGGCTTCGGGCGTTGAAGAAACTTGGAGCCGTCTTTTGGATGGACAGTCTGGTGCGGGCACGATCACCCGGTTTGATCCGGTCAATGTTGCGACGAAATATGCCTGCGAAGTGCCGTTAGGCGATGGCAGCGACGGTACGTTCTGCACTGACGACTACATGGAGCCCAAAGAGCGCCGGAAAGTGGATGACTTTATCTGCTATGGCGTGGCTGCGGCGGATATGGCGGTTCGCGATGCGGATTGGATGCCAGAAGATGAGGAAAGCCGGTGTCGCACCGGCGTGATGATGGGCTCTGGGATTGGCGGGCTGCGCTCTATTGAAGAGACCACAAACATCATCCGCGACAAGGGGGTGCGGCGGGTATCTCCCTTCTTTATTCCTGGTGCGCTCATCAATCTGATCGGTGGTCAGGTGAGCATTCGCCATGGATTCAAAGGCCCCAACCACGCGGTTGTCACGGCTTGTTCTACCGGTGCGCATGCAATTGGCGATGCCTCACGGCTGATTATGTTTGGCGATGCCGATGTGATGGTGGCGGGCGGGGCTGAGGCGTCGATCTGCGAGATCGGGATTGCCGGGTTCAACGCATGCAAGGCGCTGTCGACAAAGCGCGCAGATGATCCCAAGGCGGCAAGCCGCCCTTATGACGCGGATCGCGACGGGTTTGTTATGGGCGAAGGCGCGGGCATGGTTGTGCTGGAAGAATATGAGCACGCCAAAGCGCGCGGTGCCAAGATTTACGCCGAAGTCTTGGGGTATGGGTTGTCTGGAGATGCCTATCACATCACTGCGCCCAGCGAGGATGGCGATGGCGGCCTGCGCGCAATGCAGGCGGCGTTGAAAAACGCGGATCTGACCCCAGCGGATGTGGACTACATCAACGCGCATGGCACATCGACCATGGCGGATACGATTGAGTTGAAGGCGGTTGAGACGCTGTTGGGGGATGCGGCCTCGAACGCGACGATGTCGTCAACCAAGTCGTCCACCGGACACCTCTTGGGAGCTGCTGGGGCGATTGAGGCGATTTTCTCAATCCTTGCGGTGCGTGATCAGGTGGCACCGCCCACGATCAACCTTGATAATCCGGCTGTGGAAACACCGCTCAACCTTGCGGCGAATGCCAAGCATGAGCGTGAGATCAACGTGGCGCTGTCCAATAGCTTTGGTTTTGGCGGCACCAATGCGTCTCTGTGTGTCGGGAAGGTTCGCTGATGTGGCGCAACATCGCCTCGAATTTCCTGACTTTGCTGGTGGTGATTGTCTTCCTGCTGGGGGGCGCGGTCCTTTGGGGGCAAAACCAGTATAGCAGCGCAGGCCCTTTGGAAGAGCCGATCTGCCTTCAGGTGCCGCGCGGCAGTTCGATGCGTGGGATTTCGGAAAACCTTGCCGAACAGGGCGCGGTCTCAAACGGTTCGATCTTTCGGATTGGCGTAGATTACGCGGACAAGACGCAGCTCTTGAAAGCCGGTAGCTGGTTGATCCCCGAAGGATCGAGCATGAACGAGATTGCCGATATCATCACGCGCGGCGGGGCGAGTACCTGTGGCACGGAAGTGGTGTATCGGATTGGTGTAAACTCTGCTCAAACAGAAGTCAGAGAGCTGGATCCTGCAACCAACAGGTTTGTGGAACGTGTCGCGTTTGCCGTGGGAGAGGACGCGCCCGCCGACTACACCGAAGTCCGCGATCAAGCCGATACGCGGTACCGTGTTGCCGTGGCCGAAGGTGTGACCAGCTGGCAAATCGTGAATGCGTTGAATTCGATAGATGCGCTGGAAGGTGAGGTCGCCGAAGTGCCGCCGGAGGGCAGCCTGGCACCGGACAGTTATGAATTCAGCTCTGGGGATGACAGGGCGAGCGTGATTCAGCGGATGCGTGACGCGCAGGATGCGATCCTGGCTGAGGTCTGGGAAGACAGAGATGGGGACATTCCGCTGACTGAACCCTATCAGGCGCTCATCCTGGCCTCTATCATTGAAAAGGAAACCGGTGTGGCCGAGGAGCGCGGACAGGTGGCCAGTGTGTTCACCAACCGCCTCAGACAAGGGATGCGGCTTCAGACCGACCCAACGGTGATCTATGGGATCACCAATGGTGAGGGCGTTCTGGGACGGGGGCTGCGGCAAAGCGAATTGCGGCGGGCAACGCCCTACAATACCTATGTGATTGAAGGCTTGCCGCCGACCCCGATTGCCAATCCGGGACGCGACAGTATCGAGGCGGCGGTGAAGCCGTTGGATACCGATTACATTTTCTTTGTAGCCAAGTCGCTCAATCCGCGTGACGGGCATCTCTTTGCGGAAACGCTGGAACAGCATAACGAAAATGTCGCTGCCTACCGCGCGCTGGAGCGGGCGCAGGACGACCAATAACATTTTCCACGGCCTGAACCATGTGTTGCGGCCCCTGATCGGGGGTGCGCACGGTTCGCGCAATGTTTGTTAAGCCTCATTGAGCAGAGTTGTCTCACGCGCCTAAGCAGGTCGGGGGTATTGCCCCGCTTCTCAGGCGCTGTCGAAACAAACACCAATGAGGTCAAACCCCCGCTTATGCCCTTGATTACAATCAGTGAAACCCCCAGCGGATTGACCGAGGCGGTTGATACGCTGGAACGGCAGCTTGCCGATATGCGCAAGGAGCTGTCGGCGATGTATGATCGGGTCCAGCTTGGTGAATTCGGCGAGTTGAAGAATGCATCCAGAATCATTGCCGACATCCGGCAGTGGCTCAAGATCGCCATCGAAGCGGAGGCGCAACTTGCAAACCGAGAAAAACAAGAGCTTGGCATCAGCCTATCCTACGGACTCGATCTTGACCGGGCAAAAGAGACGATTGGATGTGAACTGGATCGTCTCAGAAGAGCCCGAGATACAGGCGGAGTTTCTCGACAATCTGAGTGACGGTGAAACGATGGCCTTGCCCTACCTCTTTGAGTTTTGGGCGATGGATCATCAATTGCCACCGACGGGTAAGTGGCGGTCCTGGGTGATCATGGGGGGCGCGGCGCGGGAAAGACGCGTGCTGGGGCCGAATGGGTGCGTGCACAGGTTGAAGGGTCACGGCCGCTTTATCCGGGCAAGTGCCGGCGTATGGCTTTGGTTGGGGAAACGATCGACCAGGTGCGAGAGGTCATGGTTTTTGGCGAGAGTGGCATTCTGGCCTGTTCTCCGCCTGACCGGCGGCCTGTTTGGCAGCCAACACGCAAGCGGCTTTTGTGGCCCAACGGGGCAATAGCGCAGATTTTCTCGGCGCATGACCCTGAGAGCCTGCGCGGTCCGCAATTTGACGGGGCCTGGGTGGATGAAATGGCCAAATGGCGGAAGGCGCGGGAGACGTGGGACATGCTGCAATTTGGCTTGCGGCTTGGCAGAGACCCACGTGTCTGTGTCACCACGACGCCGCGCAATATCGGGGTTTTGAAAGAGCTGCTGGAACGCGACTCGACTGTTGTGACCCATGCCGCCACAGAGGCCAACCGGGCACGGCTGGCACAGAGTTTTCTCGAAGAAGTGCAGGCGCGATACGCAGGCACGCTTTTGGGGCGGCAAGAGCTGGAAGGGCTTTTGATCGACAAGGTGGACGGGGCGCTTTGGACGCCCTCGGGTCTTGAAGCTGCGCGTATTGATGAGGTGCCAGAGCTTGACCGGATTGTTGTCGCAATTGATCCGCCTGTAACGGGGCGGGCCGGGTCGGATGAATGTGGGATCGTGGTGGCGGGCGCCGTGACCAAGGGGCCGGTGCAGGATTGGCGGGCCTATGTGCTGGCCGATGGCAGCATTGGAGAGGCCAGTCCGATGACCTGGGCCAGTGCCGCAATCAGAGCGATGGAACAGTTTGGGGCGGATCGTTTGGTGGCAGAGGTCAACCAAGGGGGTGACATGGTGGCAGAGGTGATCCGCAATGTGGATCCGTTGGTGCCGGTCAAAACCGTCCATGCGACACGCGGCAAGACGGCGCGAGCCGAGCCGGTGGCGGCGCTCTATGAGCAGGGCCGGGTGAAGCATGTGCGCGGCCTGGGTGATCTGGAAGACCAGATGTGTGCGATGAGCGTCAAGGGATTTGAAGGCGCAGGCAGCCCCGACCGGGTGGATGCGCTGGTCTGGGCTTTGAGCGAATTGATGATCGAACCGGCCGCGCAATGGCGCAACCCTCAGGTGCGTACGGTCTAATAAATCTTTCGTAAACCTTTGCGGTTTTGATGCCCATCGAGGTTGAGAGCAGCAGGTTTTCAGCAAGGTGACGGGTCAAGGAGACCTCAGATATGGTACTGAAATTCTTTCGCAATTCTCGCATTGAACGAGCCGCGCCCGAACACAAGGCAAGTGCCGTGGGTCGTGTCGCGGCCTGGCACAGCGCAGGGCGCGTGGCGTGGTCTCCACGCGATGCGGCGACATTGACGCGCACGGGGTTTCTGGGCAATCCGGTTGGGTTTCGCTGCGTGAAAATGGTCGCTGAGGCGGCGGCGTCTTTGCCGCTCGTCTTGCAGGACCGTCAGACGCGATATGCCGAGCATCCGGCCTTGGATCTGGTGCGGCGGCCCAATCCGGTACAGGGGCGTGCGGAGCTTTTTGAGGCGCTATACGGTCAGCTTCTATTGACCGGGAACGGGTATCTTGAGGCGGTAGCCTCACCTGAAGGTGGCTTGCCCATGGAATTGCACGTGTTGCGGTCGGATCGTATGAGCGTCGTGCCGGGCAGTGATGGCTGGCCCGTGGGGTATGAGTACAGCGTCGGTGGCCGCGCGCATCGGTTTGATGTGGGCGAGGGGCCATCTCCGGTCTGCCATATCAAGAGCTTTCACCCACAAGATGACCATTACGGCGTGTCGCCGATGCAGGCTGCGGCGCGGGCGGTGGATGTGCACAATTCGGCGGCGCATTGGTCCAAGGCTCTTTTGGACAATGCGGCACGCCCAAGCGGTGCGATTGTGTTCTCTGGTGCGGATGGTCAAGGTACGCTCTCGCATGATCAGTATGACCGGTTGGTCAATGAGATGGAGAGCCACCATCAGGGCGCGCGCAATGCCGGGCGACCGATGCTGCTTGAAGGCGGGCTGGATTGGAAGCCGATGGGCTTTTCGCCCTCGGACATGGAATTTCAGAAAACCAAGGAGAGTGCCGCGCGTGAGATTGCGCTGGCCTTTGGGGTGCCGCCGATGCTTTTGGGGATTCCGGGTGACGCGACCTATGCCAATTACCAGGAGGCTAACCGCGCTTTTTACCGGCTGACAGTGCTGCCCTTGGTGGCACGGGTGGTGGCGAGCGTGGCGGATTGGCTTTCTAGCTATTCCATTGATGTGTTCGAGCTTCGACCTGATCTGGATCAGGTGCCGGCGCTTTCTGCAGAGCGTGATGCGCAATGGGCGCGCGTGACGGCCGCAACTTTCCTGAGCGACGCGGAGAAACGGGCGCTTCTTGGGCTGGCCGCAGTTGAGGCGGGCGTATGAACTCGGATGACACACACAACGACCTAGACGGGCTTTATGCCTCGTTTGACGGCACGCAAGCCATGTTTCGGCATGTGGAGCGGCGGCTGACCTCGCTGGAGCTGAGCGTTGCGGCGATGGAAACCGAACGTGCCGTGAGCGAGGAAAAACAGAAGTTCATGGATTCTGCGTTTTAACCAAATTGACCGAAGGCTGGAAAAGATCGACGGGCATGTTTCGCGGCTGGTCTGGCTTATCATCGCGGCCATTCTGGGGGGGTTCATGTCGTTTGTTATGCAGGGGAGTATGCTTGGTGTTTAAGTTCACGAAATTCTCCAGCAGCTTGCTGGTGGTTGGCATGTCTCTGGCGCTGACGCCTGCGTTTTTCGCAGCGGGGCCGGTTCTGGAAGCACGTTGGTTCCCGGTGGTGCGCGATGTGGAGGTGAGCCACGACGAAGAAACCCGTGAAGGTACGAGTTTCTACGTGCGGTTTCGCAAGGTTCGGCAATGCGAGTTCCTGGCGTTGGTCTGGTATGAAGGGCCGGTGCGTCTGAGCGTCGATTTTGAGCCGCATTCCGATGACTCGCCGCGCACGCGTCCAGTGGGAGAGCAATATAGCGGGCCGTGGCTTGTGCGGGATCTGCACGGGATCCAGGGCAGTCGGGCCCATGCCTATCACCGCTGTCACCCGCTTTGGACCACGATCACCACTTTTTACCAAGGTTAACGTCCGCAGATGCGTGGACGAAAGGAGCAACAGATGCAGACCGAGACCGGGCTTGAGCGCAAGTTTTGCCGATTTGATGAGGATCTCACGGTGACTGATGGCACGCACATCGAAGGCTATGCCAGTTACTTTGGCCGCAAGGACCGTGGCGGCGATGTGGTTGAGCGCGGGGCGTATTCCGGGTCGTTGCGGCGGCTTGCCGAGGAGGGGCGTCAGATCAAGATGCTCTGGCAGCATGATCCGGCCCAGCCTATCGGTGTCTGGGACGAGGTGCGCGAAGATGAAAAGGGGCTTTATGTCAAGGGCCGGCTTCTGGATGGCATAGAGCGCGCCCGAGAAGCAGCCACGTTGATTGCAGCACAGGCCATTGACGGGCTGAGCATCGGGTACCGCACCGTGAAGGCGGTCAGAGATGACAAGGGCCAGCGGCTCTTGAAGGAACTGGAGCTTTGGGAGGTGTCGCTTGTGACCTTCCCCATGCTGCCCAGTGCGCGGGTGGGGGCCAAGGACGATACCCTGGTCAGCGACACTTTGCGTGAATTGGCGGCGGCCCTTGAGGACGCCCGACAGGAGATCGCGCAGATGTAGCAGCGCGCCCCTAACCACGAAACCAAACAGGATCGAGAAATGAGCAACACCGAGACGCGGTCTCGGGCCGGGGAAGATCTGTCTCCGGTCACCGAGATCAAGGCCGCCATGGCGGGATTTGTCAGCGACCTCAAAGGCTTTCAGGCCGACATTCAACAGCGACTTCAGCAACAGGACGACAAGATGACCAAGATGGAACGTAAATCAATGGGCGCCAAACGCCCGGTACTTTCGCAAAGCGTGGATGCAGGCGCGCCGCATCAAAAGGCGTTTGGCTCTTACCTGCGCTCCGGCGATGATGATGGACTGCGCGGACTGGAGCTTGAAGGCAAGGCGCTCAGTACCGCTGTGGCGGCAGAAGGGGGCTACCTCGTTGACCCAGAGACGTCGGCCACGATCAAGAGCGTTCTGGGCAGCACCGCGTCGGTACGCGCCATTGCCAATGTGGTTGAGGTTGAGGCGACGTCTTATGATGTGCTGATTGATCACACGGATATTGGCCATGGCTGGGCCTCTGAGACCGGCGATGCGACGGAAACCTCAACACCTTCAATTGACCGGATTTCCATTCCGCTGCACGAGCTGAATGCGCTGCCGAAAGCGTCACAGCGTCTGCTGGATGACAGTGCGTTTGACATCGAGGCGTGGCTGGCTGGCCGGATCGCCGACAAGTTTGCCCGCGCAGAGGCCGCTGCCTTTGTGAATGGCGACGGTGTGGACAAGCCCACTGGTTTTCTGACCCATTCAATTGTGGCCAATGGCGGCTGGAGCTGGGGCAACCTGGGCTATGTGGCCACGGGTGCGGATGGTGATTTCAACGGAGCCGATGCGATTGTTGATCTGGCTTACGCGCTGGGCGCACAGTACCGGGCAAATGGCACATTCGTGATGAATTCCAAGACCGCCGGTGCGGTGCGCAAGCTGAAGGATGCCGATGGGCGGTTCCTTTGGTCGGATGGTCTTGCGGCCGGAGAGCCTGCGCGTCTTCTGGGGTATCCGGTGCTGATTGCCGAGGACATGCCGGATATTGCCGTAGATTCCACCGCGATTGCCTTTGGTGATTTCAGTGCAGGTTACACCGTGGCAGAGCGCCCAGACCTGCGCGTGCTGCGCGATCCGTTCTCAGCCAAGCCGCATGTTCTGTTTTACGCCACCAAGCGCGTGGGCGGAGATGTGAGCGATTTTGCGGCGATCAAACTGCTGAAATTCGGCCTTTCCTGAGCCTTGGCATGTGTGATCGGGGGCCTGTGCCCCCGGTCATTGCCCACGCATCTTGCAAGCCGCCAGGCGCGTCTCCTTGGTTTGGTGTGAGATCGGGTGCGTGGCATCGAGCAAGGAGATGGGTTGGGATTTCTGGAGTGAAACCATGATGTTAATCGAAGAGACTGCCGTTTCTCAATCCGCGCTGCCGGTGGATGAGTTCAAGTCGCATCTCAAGCTGGGAACCGGGTTTTCGGATGCGGATGTGCAAGATCCGCTTTTGGAAAGCTATCTGCGCGCGGCAGTGTCGGCGATTGAGGCGCGTACTGGAAAGATTTTGATTACGCGCACTTTTTCATGGACGCTGACCCGGTGGTGGGATGCCACGGGCCAAGCGCTTCCGGTGGCGCCTGTAAGCGAGATTGTTTCATTGATCCTGCGCAACCGGATTGAAGAAGAAGAGACCATCGACACCACGCATTACGTGCTGGAGGCCGATGCGCAACGTCCAATCCTGCGCCCTGTGGGCAGTACATTGCCCGGTGTGCCGCCCGGCGGCGTGGCTGAGCTGAGCTTTGTGGCGGGTTATGCCAGCGCCTGGGGCGGTTTGCCTGCGGATCTTGGGCAGGCGGTGATCCTGCTGGCGGCGCATTACTACGAGCATCGTCATGAGACGCGTCAGGGCGACACACAGATGCCTTTTGGGGTCAAATCCCTGATCGAGCGCTATCGTACCGTGCGCTTGCTGAGCGGGGGTCGTTTGTCATGAATGGTCCACGTCTCAACCGGCATTTGATGCTGGAACATCGGGAACGCACACCGGATGGTGCGGGTGGATTTGATGACACTTGGGTGTCACTCGGCGCGGTCTGGGCCGACGTGCAGGCGCGCACGGGCCGAGATGCATCCGGTGAGGCGGTGAGCCTATCGACCACTGTGTATCGTATCATTGTACGTGCGGCGCCCTATGGTGCGCCATCGCGGCCCACGCCTGGCCAGAGGTTTCGCGAAGGCGTGCGTGTCTTTCGCATTCAGGCTGTGGCCGAAGCAGATGCGCAGGCGCGCTATCTGACCTGCTTTTGTGAAGAGGAGGTCGCGCTGTGAGCTATGGCGTAGCAGCCGCTTTGCAGGCGGCGGTTTATCAACGTTTGTCGGCGGATACTGCTTTGAATGATCTGGTGGCAGGCGCGATATATGATGCGCTGCCCCAGGGCAGTATGCCCCCTGTCTATGTGACGCTCGGACCTGAGGACGCACAGGTGCAATCAGATGTCACCGGGCAGGGGGCATGGCATCGGTTCACCGTTTCAGTGGTGACAGAAGTGTCGGGCTTTCATGCCGCCAAGGAGGTCGCAGGGGCAATCAGTGATGCGCTTGTTGGTGCGCCTCTCGTGTTGAGCCGAGGACGTTTAAGTTCGCTCAACTTCTATCGCGCCCGGGCGCAGCGCGAAGGCACCGGCGCGCTCAGGCGGATCGATCTTATTTTTCGCGCGCGTGTGGACGACACCGCGTAACCCCAACAGTTTCGGAGACAGACATCATGGCAGTGCAAAATGGCAAAGACCTTTTGGTCAAGATCGACCTTACAGGCGACGGAAACTTTCAGACTGTGGCGGGCCTTCGGGCGACGCGGATCAGCTTCAACGCAGAAAGCGTGGATGTCACGAGCCTGGAATCCGCAGGTGGCTGGCGCGAGTTGCTGGCCGGGGCGGGCGTGAAATCAGCCGCGATCAGCGGCTCGGGCATCTTTCGCGACGAAAGCAGCGATGAACGTGCGCGGCAGATCTTTTTCGACGGGGAAATGCCGGATTTTCAGGTGGTGATTCCGGATTTCGGCATCATCGAAGGCCCGTTTCAGGTCAGTTCGATTGAATATGCGGGTACGCATGACGGCGAGGCGACCTATGAGCTGGCACTGTCTTCGGCGGGTCAGCTCAGCTTTGTGGCGGCGTGAACGGTATGGCGAACCCGTATGCCGGAGAAGTGGCGCTTGTGATTGATGGCACGCGTCACGTTCTTAAGCTGACGCTGGGGGCTCTGGCTGAGCTTGAGGCGGGGCTTGAGGCGGACTCACTGGTCGCACTGATCAAGCGGTTTGAGAATGGTGGGTTCTCCACTCGTGATGTGCTGGCGCTGATTGTGGCGGGGCTGCGCGGTGGGGGGTGGACTGGCACGGCCGAGGATCTGCTCAGTGCAGAAATTGAGGGTGGGCCGGTGGGCGCGGCGCGTGCTGCTGCTGCGCTACTGACGCGCGCGTTTTTGAACGCCGAGAGCGCATGAGCGGGGCAGGTGCAGAACGGTTTGACTGGGTCGGTTTGATGCAGGCCGGAATCGGCATGCTGCGACTGTCGCCGGCGGCTTTCTGGGCGCTGACGCCGGCTGAGTTTGAACTGATGCTGGGCAAGCCTGCCGGGTTCAGGCCGCTCAGACGCGCGCGGTTTGAGCAGTTGCTTTCTGCATATCCCGACGAACAAAACGAGGTGAAAGATGGCTGAGATTGGCGGGCTTGACGACTTGGATGCGCAGATTGCGGCGCTGGATGAAAACCTGGGCGCGGCAAGCGATATGGCCGCGGCGTTCAACACGGAGATGGCGCGCGTGAAGCTCAGCTTTGCGGGCACCGGCCAAGATGCGGCGCGGATGGAGCGCAGCTTTAGCCGAGGGTTGACCAAAGCGATGCGCAGCGCGGTTGTCGATGGCGACAGCCTGTCGGACTCACTGCGTAATTTGGCCAATTCGATGGTCAATTCGGTATTCAATGCCGCCGTGCGCCCGGTGACCAATCAGGTGGGTGGGCTGATCTCCGATGGGATCGGCGCGCTGGTGGGCAATCTGCTTCCGTTTGAGAAGGGCGGCAGCTTTGCTCAGGGCAGGGTGCAGCCTTTTGCCAATGGCGGGGTGATCGGCGGGCCAACGACTTTTCCAATGCGGGGCGGTATGGGCCTGATGGGGGAGGCCGGACCAGAGGCGATCATGCCGCTGGCGCGCGGGGCCGATGGCAAGCTGGGGGTGCGTGGCGGGGGCGGCCAGCCGATCAGCGTGGTGATGAATGTCTCGACCCCGGATGTTGAAGGATTTCGTCGCTCACAGGCTCAGATCGCCGCTCAACTGGGGCGCGTGATCGGGCGCGGCAATCGCAATCGCTAAATCAAGGGGCAGAGCATGAGCTTTCACGAGATACGTTTTCCGGCGAGCCTGAGTTTTGGCTCGATTGGCGGGCCAGAGCGGTACACGGATGTGG
This sequence comes from Roseovarius sp. W115, assembly GCF_032842945.2. Classification (NCBI taxonomy): domain Bacteria; kingdom Pseudomonadati; phylum Pseudomonadota; class Alphaproteobacteria; order Rhodobacterales; family Roseobacteraceae; genus Roseovarius; species Roseovarius rhodophyticola. Next base: position 30,066 of record NZ_CP146606.1, on the reverse strand, counting down.
TCACGCTGGCCAATGGGTTTGAAGAGCGCAACACGCCCTGGCGCCATTCGCGCAGGCGCTATGACGCGGGCGTGGCCATGCGCAGCCTCGATGATATCGAGACGCTGATCGCGTTTTTCGAGGCACGGCAAGGGCAGATCTACGGGTTCCGCTGGAAGGATTGGACGGATTACAAATCCTGCCCGGCGCTCGGTGAGATTGCCTATGAAGATCAGATCATTGGCACCGGAGATGACGTGACCGATGCGTTTCAGCTTATCAAGACGTATCGCTCGGGTGAAACAACCTATGCGCGGCCGATCACCAAGCCTGTGGACGGGACGGTGCGTGTGGGTCTGGGCGGAGATGCGCAGCAAGAGGGCGTGCATTACAGCGTGGATACTACAACCGGCGTGGTCACTTTTGCCCATCCCGTGAACACCGGCGTGCCAATCACCGCCGGGTTTGAATTCGATGTCCCGGTGCGGTTTGACACCGACCGCATTCACACCAGCCTGGCCAGTTTTCAGGCCGGAGAAGCGCCCAACGTGCCCATCGTCGAGGTGCGCGTATGAGCGGGTTTGATGCCGGGCTGAAGGCGCATTTGCAGACCGGGCAGGCGACAACGGCGCGATGCTGGGCGGTGACGCGCCGTGATGGCGAGATACTTGGGTTTACAGATCACGATATGGATCTGAGTTTTGAGAACGTCGTTTTCAAAGCAGAAACAGGGCTTTCTGCGGCGGCGTTGCAGCAAACCACGGGGTTGTCGGTGGACAATTCCGAGGCGGTGGGGGCGCTGAGCGATGCGGCCATTCGCGATGCGGATATTGAGGCTGGGCGGTATGACGGCGCTGAGGTGCGCGCGTGGTTGGTCAATTGGGCCAATGTAGACGAGCGGCAGCTTCTTTTTCGCGGCACAATTGGGGAAATCCGCCGTGCGGGCGGGGCTTTTGAGGCCGAGCTGCGCGGGTTGACAGATAAGCTCAACGTGCCTTTGGGACGGGTGTTTCAAAAGCCATGCTCGGCGGTTTTGGGGGATGAAGGATGTGGGTTTGACCTCAGCACACCGGGTTACACAACTGACGTGCCGGTTGAGACGATCGAAGGTCGACGGGTGCTGCGCTTTGCTGCGCTGGCCGGGTTTGATCCGGGGTGGTTCCGGCATGGCGTGCTGCGCGTGCTGGACGGTGAGGCCGCAGGGCTGTCAGGCCTGATCAAGAGTGACAGTGAGACCGCCAATGCGCGTGTCCTGGAGCTTTGGCATCCGATCCGGGCAGAGATTGCGCCAGGCGATTCATTGCGCCTTGAGGCGGGATGCGACAAGGCGCGCGAAACCTGTCAAGCCAAGTTCAACAATTTCCTGAATTTTCAAGGCTTTCCAGACATTCCCGGAGATGACTGGTCGATCAGCGATCCAACCCGTGCACAAGTACTGGATGGCGGGAGCCGCAGGGCATGAGCGGGGTTGAGGCGCGTGTGGTGGCTGAGGCGCGGGACTGGCTTGGCACACCCTATCGGCATCAGGCCAGCCGCAAAGGGGCGGGGGCGGATTGTCTTGGCCTGATCCGGGGAATTTGGCGTGCGCTCTATGGGGCAGAGCCCGAGGCGGTGCCGCCCTACAGCATGGACTGGTCAGAGCCCGCACGCGACGAGGTGCTTTGGCGCGCAGCGGGGCGGCATTTGCGCCCCAAGGACCGGGAGGAGGCCGCATTGGGGGATGTGGTGCTCTTTCGCATGCGTGACGGATCGGTGGCCAAGCATCTGGGCGTGGTCACACAGACAGGAGCGCAGGCAAAGTTTGTGCATGCCTATTCTAGTCATGGCGTGGTGGAAAGTTCTCTGACCAGCGCGTGGCGGCGACGCATCGTGGCCCGTTTTGCATTCCCCGAGGAGATTTAGAGCATGGCAACGGTAATTCTCTCGGCGGCAGGCGCGGCCATTGGTGGCGGTTTGGGTGGCTCGGTTCTTGGGTTGTCCATGGCGGCAGTGGGCCGTTTTGCAGGGGCTGTCATTGGGCGCTCCATTGATCAGCGTTTGATGGGGCAAGGTTCGGACACGGTTGAGACCGGGCGTGTGAACCGTCTGCGCCTTACCGGCACTGGTGAAGGAGAGACCATATCGCAGGTCTATGGCCGCACGCGAGTGGCTGGACAGGTTATTTGGGCCACCGAATTTCTCGAAACTGTCCGTGAATCCGGCGGTGGCGGAGGCAAGGGTGCACCGAGCCGTCCCAAGACGCGCAGTTATTCCTATTCTGTTAGCCTGGCGATTGCGCTCTGTGAGGGAGAGATTACGCGTGTGGGCCGCATCTGGGCGGATGGGCTTGAAGTGCCGCGTGAGGATTTGACCTTGCGGGTCTACACCGGCTCTCGCGATCAGCTGCCTGATCCCAAGATTGAAGCCGTGGAAGGTGTTGGCACTGTGCCCGCCTATCGCGGCACGGCCTATGTGGTGATCGAGGATTTGGACCTGACCCCCTATGGCGGGCGTGTGCCGCAATTCAGCTTTGAGGTCAGCCGTCCTGCGCAAGAGGGTGTTGACGCGGCTGAGGGCGATCTGGTGCAGGCGGTGCGCGGTGCCGCGCTTTTGCCGGGCAGCGGGGAATATGCGTTGGCCACAACTGTGGCGAACATGACCTATGGGTATGGTGCGCGGCGCGCTGTCAACGCCAATAGCCCATCGGGCAAAAGCGATTTTGCCACATCGCTGGATCATTTGACCGGCGAATTGCCCCATGCCAAGGCCACTTCGCTGGTGGTGAGCTGGTTTGGCGATGATCTGCGCTGTGGCGACTGCACGATCAGGCCCAAGGTGGAACAAAAGACCTATGATGCGGGCAATATGCGCTGGCGTGTGTCCGGATTGAGCCGGGCGCAGGCCGAGGCGGTGCCCGAGGATGGGGCAGGCCAGCCGATTTATGGCGGCACGCCGACGGATCAATCCGTGATCGAAGCAATTTTGGCACTAACTGCGGCGGGTCGTGAGGTGATGTATTACCCGTTTATCCTGATGGATCAGCAGGCGGGTAATGCACGCCCTGACCCCTATAGCGATGCGCCGGATCAGCCGGTTTTGCCGTGGCGTGGGCGGATCACCACATCAAAGGCGCCAAACCAACCGGGCAGCACAGATGGCACGACGGCGGCCGAAGCCGAAGTGGCCGCGTTTTTTGGCACCGCAAACGCGGCTGATTTCAGCATTGCCGGAGGCTTTACCGCCGCGCAATCTGAGGTCTTTACCTCTGCGACAGCGCTTTTGCAGTTTTCCGGCCCAGTGACGGTCAGCCCTGTGCAGTATACCGGCCCCAATGAATGGGGATACCGGCGGTTCATCTTGCACCAAGCCGCGCTTTGCGTGGCCGCGGGCGGGGTTGAAAGCTTTTGCATCGGGTCTGAGATGCGCGGGCTGACGCAAATTCGTGGGGAAAACAACAGTTTCACCGCTGTTGCCGCGCTGATTGATCTGGCCGCCGAGGTGCGGGCACTTTTGGGGCCGGATGTGAAGATCGGCTATGCGGCGGATTGGTCGGAATACTTTGGCTATCAGCCGCAGGATGGCTCAGGCGACCGGTTCTTTCATCTCGATGCGCTTTGGGCGGATGCCAATATCGACTTCATCGGGATCGACAATTACATGCCGCTGTCCGATTGGCGCAATGGGACCGCGCATGCCGATGCCGCAGCGGGGTGGGGGTCGATCTATGATCTTGAGTACCTGAAGGCGAATGTCGAGGGCGGTGAGGGCTATGATTGGTACTACGCCACGGATGCCGCCCGTGAGGCGCAAACCCGGACCACGATCACCGACGCCGAACATGATGAGCCCTGGATCTGGCGCTACAAGGACATTCGCAACTGGTGGCAAAACCTGCACCATGACCGGGTGGGCGGTGTGCGGTCACAGACGCCCACAGCCTGGGTGCCGGGCAGCAAGCCAGTGCGCTTTACGGAATATGGCTGTGCGGCGGTTGATAAGGCCACGAACCATCCCAATCGATTCATTGACGAGAAATCATCAGAGTCGCTTTTACCCGCTTTTTCAGAGGGTAAGCGGGATGAGTTGATCCAGTTTCAGTACCTGAAAGCAGTATCCGACTACTGGACGGCGCCCGAGAACAACCCCGTCTCCGAGGTCTATGACGGGCCGATGATCGACATGGATCACGCCTATGTCTGGGCCTGGGATATGCGCCCCTATCCGCAGTTTCCGAATAATCAGGAGCTTTGGAGCGATGGGGCGAATTACACGCGCGGGCACTGGATCAACGGGCGTGTCTCGGCGCGGTCTCTGGCGTCTGTCGTCGGTGAAGTCTGTGCCAGGTCCGGGTTGGAAGACATTGATGTCACACAGCTTTACGGCCTTGTGCGGGGCTACAGCGTGGATCAGGTGGGCGAGGCTCGTGGCACGCTGCAGCCTCTGACGCTACGCTATGGCTTTGATGCTGTGGAACGCGACGGCGTGCTGCAATTCCGGATGCGTGATGGCGGGGCGGATTACGAGATTGATCCCGACTCACTCGTGCGCGACAGCGAAATGGACGGGTTGATTGAGTACACCCGTGGCAGCGACGTTGAGCTTGCCGGTCGTGTGCGTCTGCGCTTTGTCGAGGCGGATGGCAGTTTTGATGTGGTCGCTGAAGAGGCAATCTTGCCGGATCAAGCCACGCATGCTGTATCCACCTCGGAATTTCCGTTGGTGATGACGCGAGCTGAGGGGCGACAAACCGTCGAGCGCTGGCTCGCGGAGGCGCGCACAGCAAGCGACACGCTGCGCCTGACCTTGCCGCCCTCGCAGATGTGTATTGGCGCGGGCGACGTGATCTCTATCCCCGAGGAGGGCGGTCAGGGTCACTATCGCGTGGACCGTACCGATCAGTTGTCTGGTGCGCAGAAGATAGAGGCCGTGCGGGTTGAGGCGGACACCTATGAGGTTGGCGAAGTGCCGGATATCTCTGCTTCGCTTCGGTCTTTCCAACCGCCCAGCCTTGTCACGCCGCTTTTCCTCGATTTACCCTTGTTAACCGGCGAAGAAACACCGCACAGCCCGCATGTGGCAGCGTTCGGGTCTCCCTGGCCGGGCAACGTGGCTGTGTATGCCTCGGATGAGGATGCCAACTATGGTCTCAACACGCTGATCGAGGCGCAAAGCGTTGTGGGGGTTTTGGAAACCACGCTGGAAACAGCACCTTCCGGGCGGATTGACAGAGGCGATGCGGTACAGGTGCGCATGCTGAACGGCGCGCTGCAGAGCGTCAGCGATCTGGCGTTTCTGGGCGGCGCGAACCTCTGCGCGGTGAGCGATGGCACACCTGATGGGTGGGAGCTGATGCAGTTTCGCGATGCGGAATTGGTTGATACCGATACCTATCTTCTATCGCATCGCTTGCGGGGGCAGATGGGCACGGAAACCAGCTCCGAATGGCCGGCGGGCAGCTATATTGTGCGGCTTGATGGCCGCGCCAGGCAAATCGACATGGCCGAAGCACGGCGCGGATTGGCGCGGTATTACCGCATTGGACCTGCCGCGCGCCCGGTGGATGACCCGTCTTACAGTGCGGCTTTGCTGGCCTTTGACGGGTTGGGATTGCGCCCGCTCAGCCCGGTGCACCTGCGCCTGAATGGGACGTCCGGTGTGGACCGAACCCTCACCTGGGTCCGGCGCACGCGGATTGACGGGGACCGGTGGGACACGCTTGAGGTGCCGTTGGGCGAGGAAAGCGAAAGTTATCTGGTGCGCGTTGTACAAGCAGATGCCGTGCAGCGCGAAGAGATCAGTGAACAGCCCGGATTGGACGTATACGTTGGCCGCACAGGCCGCAGATGGGCTGGTTGGCGCATATCAGATCGATGTTGCACAAATCTCGGCCAAGTTCGGGCCGGGGCGGTTTGCGACGCTGGATGTGCCGGGGTAAGGCAAAATAAGCGGCTACCCGCGCGCGCAGTCGACACATTTCAGTGCCGCTGGATCCAGCCGCAAGCGCCCCTCGGCAATCTCCTCACCGCAATCATCGCAATAGCCAAATTCGCCCTCATCCATCCGCGCCAGAGCCGCCAAAAGCCGGGCGCGCTCGGCCTCTCGCCGAACCCCGGTGGCCTTGGCCATCGCCTGATTTTGCAGGGCATCCATGCGGCTGAGGCGACCCACGGCCTGCTGATCCAACTCCACGGTTGCCTTGCCCGCCGCGCCAAGCACGTCCTCGCCGCTCAATTCTGTTAACCTGGCCTCAATCAGCGCACGAAATTCTGCCAGTTGTGTTTCATCCATTTCCGTGACACCCCACATAACAGCTTTGCATTTTACCCCGAATGCCTATCTGGTATACAGGAAAGCAATGAGGAAGGAGCCACGTCATGGCCGAAACCCGTGCAAAACTCGCTGAACTGGACCCGGTCTGGGCCCGTATCATCTCTGAGGCGGATGCCGCCGTGCAGGACGAGCCGCTTTTGGGCGGTCTCGTACATAGTTCGATCCTGCACCACAAATCGTTTGATTCCGCGCTGGCGTACCGCATTTCGCTGAAGCTGGCCTCAAATGAAATGCCGGAACAGATCTTGCGGGAAATCTGCGACATGGCCTTTGCGGCGGATGCCCGTCTGGGTCAGTCCGCGCGCGCCGATATTGTTGCGGTGAATGACCGTGACCCGGCCTGTGACCGGTTCATCCTGCCCATGCTGTATTTCAAGGGCTTTCAGGCGGTGCAGGCCTATCGCGTGGCGCATTGGCTTTGGAACAACGACCGCAAGGATATGGCGCGGTTCTTCCAGATGCGATGCTCTGAAGTGTTCGGCGTTGATATTCACCCCGCCGCCAAAATCGGCAAGGGCATCATGATCGACCATGCCCATTCTATTGTTATCGGTGAAACGGCTGTGGTCGGCGACAATGTCTCGATGCTGCATTCCGTGACCCTGGGTGGCACCGGTAAGGAAGAGGAAGACCGTCATCCCAAGATTGGCGATGGGGTTCTCATCGGGGCCGGAGCCAAGGTTCTGGGCAATATCAAGGTGGGTCATTGCTCGCGCATCGCGGCGGGCTCGGTGGTTCTGGCCGAAGTGCCGCCCTGCAAGACTGTCGCGGGCATTCCCGCGCGGATCGTGGGCGAGGCGGGCTGTGATCAGCCGTCCATGTCGATGGACCATATGCTGGGAAAAAACCAATAATCTGAGAGCTTTTCGAGGAAACCTTCCTCAAATGCGCGCGTGCCTCTGGCCTGCGCGCATAAATTGTTCCTATGCTGGCCCCATGCAAACACCCAAAGGAAAGGGAGAGCCATGGGAATTCGGCAGACAAAAGGACGTGGGCGGCTTTTTGACAGCGTGCTCGACACGGTGGGCGACACGCCGGCCATTCGGATCAACTCCATCGCGCCGGATCATGTCACGGTCTACGTGAAATTCGAGGCGTTCAACCCTGCAGGCTCGGTTAAGGACCGGCTCGCGCTCAACATCATTGAAGCGGCGGAACGTGACGGGCGGCTCAAACCGGGGCAGACCGTGGTTGAGGCCACATCGGGCAACACCGGCATTGGTCTGGCCATGGTCTGTGCGGCCAAAGGCTATCCGCTGGTTGTGACCATGGCCGACAGTTTTTCCATCGAGCGGCGCAAGCTGATGCGTTTTCTGGGGGCTAAGGTCGTGTTGACGCCACGTGCTGAGAAAGGCTTTGGCATGTACCAGAAGGCTAAGGAACTGGCCGAAGCCAATGGATGGTTTCTGGCGTCGCAATTTGAGACGGCCGACAATGCCGACATGCATGCCAGTACAACGGCGCAGGAAATTCTGGGCGACTTCAAAGGCGAGCGGCTGGATTATCTTGTCACGGGCTACGGCACGGGCGGCACAGTCTCAGGCGTGGGCCGGGTGCTCAAGAAAGAACGCCCCGATGTGAAGATCATCCTGACCGAGCCGGGCAATGCGGCGCTGGTGGCGTCGGGCTATGTCAACACCCGCAACGAGGATCATCAGCCGACCGAAGGCCACCCGAATTTTGAGCCGCACCCGATCCAGGGCTGGACCCCGGATTTTATCCCATGGGTGCTGCAAGAAGCACTGGATCAGGGTTATCACGATGCGCTTTTGCCCGTGGCTGGGCCGGATGGCATCGCTTGGTCCAAGCGCCTTGCGGCGGAAGAGGGGATATTCACTGGTATCTCCGGGGGGTCTACCTTTGCCGTGAGCATGCAGATTGCCGAAAAAGCGCCGGAAGGCTCGGTCATCCTGTGCATGCTGCCCGATACCGGCGAGCGATATCTCTCGACGCCGCTCTTCGAGGGCATCCCCGAGGATATGACCGATGAGGAAGAGGCGCTTTCGAAATCAACGCCAGGCTATCAAATGTAGAGTATAGCGTTTCGCGACACTCTGTGATTCAGGTTCATCGCGAAACGCTTTAAAAAATCTGGGACACCGAGGTTTTGACACCGACGTTGTCGCGCCTCCGAGACGTCGTGTGTTAGTTAGTTCCCGTCCGGTTGGTTTCTTTTTGCAAACGCTTCAGACGCCGTTCCTCGCGCGTTCTCTCTCGTTTTTCAGCACGTTTTTTGCGCTTTTCAATCGTCTCGGGACTGAGTTTGGGCAGGTACTCGGCGTTTTCTCCAGGAAAAGTGTTTGGTTTGGCCATAAGAGGAGCTGGGCTTAGCGCGATGGCGGCGGTCAGCAGTGTAGCGATCAGTTTTACCGTATGTGACATGTCGAGGGGCTCATTGTCTGATTGTAACTGATCAAAAAATGAGATGTCTGGCCCGCTGCCTCAAGAGGTTCTGCTTTCACTATTGGTCACGGTGTTGTGCGGCTATGCGCGCAGGCTTGGGCACTTAGTCGAGTGCGCGCCTGTTTTGACAATCGGAAAAACCAGCAGGCGAGCTGGTGTTAAAATCCGTCATGTGTCCAATGCAACGGCATGATGCTCACGGCTGGAGGCGCTGTCAGCGGGCTTACCGATGGGGTTTTTTCGGCGCCAAAGGGTAACCATGACGGGCTAAGCGCGGCGATCGCAATTGCTCCGACCAAAAAGATGCTTTTCATGTGACGCTCTCCTGACCTGACAAGACAAGTCTTGTTTGACACGCCAGACATGCGGTCAAATGGGTGCGTCATACAATAACAGCCCACGATTAGCGGGCTGTTATCAGATATCAAAATACACCAAGTATTTGATTCAAAATTTATTTCCTGACCAGGGCGAACTGCAACCCTCGCAAGAAACCCGACCGTTTCAGGCCAGCATGGTCATCGGGCTTTCCAGATTCTGCTTGATCTGATCCAGAAGCTGCGCGCCCAAAGCGCCATCAATCACCCGGTGATCGACCGACAGCGTGACTGACATCACGGTGGCCACGGCCAGTTCGCCATCTTCTCCGACAATGGGCTTCTTCACACCCGCGCCGACGGCCAGGATACCGCCATGTGGCGGGTTGATCACCGCGTCGAAATTGTCGATGCCGAACATGCCGAGGTTGGAGATGGCAAAACTGCCGCCCTGATACTCATGCGGGGCCAGTTTGCGGTCGCGCGCGCGGGCGGCGAGGTCTTTCATTTCCGCCGAAAGCGCCGAAAGTGATTTCATCTCGGCATCTTTGAGCACCGGTGTAAAGAGACCGCCCTCGATGGCCACGGCCACCGCCACATCCGATGGCTTGAGCTTAAGCACCTTGTCACCCGCCCAGACCGCGTTGCAATCTGGCACAGCCTGAAGTGCAAGCGCACTGGCCTTGATGATGAAGTCATTCACCGACAGTTTCACGCCACGCGGCTCAAGCTGTTTGTTGAGCTGGCTGCGGAATTTCAACAGCGCATCGAGCTGGATGTCGCGGCGCAGATAGAAATGCGGAATGGTCTGCTTGGCCTCGGTCAGACGCGCCGCAATCGTTTTGCGCATGCCATCCAGCGCCACGTCCTCATACTCGCGGTCCTGATACATCGCTTCAATCGCGCTGGCTGGTGGGCCAGAGGGTGCCGCCGTCGCGGACGCTGCAGCAGGAGCCGCCGCTTGTGCCGCAGGCACCGATGCCCCGGGTTGTGCCGCCTCGACATCCGCCTTAACGATCCGACCATGCGGGCCTGAGCCTGTGAGAGCCGCCAGATCAACGCCTTTCTGCGCCGCAATGCGACGTGCCAGAGGTGAGGCAAAGATACGGTCGCCCTTGGCGCTGGTTGGTGCAGCAGGCGCAGGCGCAGGGGCCGCCGCCGGAGCAGCCTCGGCAGCCGGTGCTTCAGCCTCGGCAGGCGCAGCAGCAGGGGCCGCACTGACATCACCAATGTCATCAGCGCTTTCGCCGTCTTCCAAAAGCACCGCAATCGCGGTGTTCACCTTTACGTTCTCAGACCCTTCAGCCACGAGGATCTTGCCAATCGTGCCTTCATCGACGGCTTCAAACTCCATCGTGGCCTTGTCGGTCTCGATCTCTGCCAGCAGATCACCGGAACTAACGGTGTCGCCTTCCTTGACCAGCCATTTGGCCAATGTGCCTTCTTCCATCGTGGGCGACAGGGCGGGCATTAGTATTTCCATAGGCATCGCGTCTGTCTCCTTAACGGTAGGTCACTTGGTTGACTGCTTCGATCACTTCAGCAGTCGAAGTCAGGGCCAGTTTTTCAAGATTTGCCGCATAGGGCATGGGCACGTCCTTGCCCGTGCAATTCACCACCGGCGCATCGAGGTAATCAAACGCGCGCTCCATCAGCGTGGCCGAGATGTGGTTGCCAATCGAGGCCACGGGCCAGCCTTCTTCGACCGTCACGCAACGGTTGGTTTTCATCACCGAGGCGATCACCGTGTCATAATCAAGCGGGCGCAGGGTGCGCAGGTCGATGACTTCTGCGCTGACGCCCTCTTGGGCCAGCTTTTCCGCCGCTTCCAGGGCGTATTGCATGCCGATACCAAAGCTCACGATGGTCACGTCCTCGCCGGAACGCACCACGCTGGCCTTGCCGAACGGAATGGTGAAGTCATCCAGAACCGGCACATCAAAACTGCGGCCATAGAGGATTTCGTTTTCGAGGAACACGACCGGGTTCGGATCGCGAATGGCAGATTTGAGGAGGCCCTTGGCGTCAGCGGCCGAGTAGGGCTGCACCACTCTAAGGCCCGGCACCTGCGAATACCATGCCGCGTAATCCTGTGAATGTTGGGCGCCCACGCGCGCGGCGGCTCCGTTGGGCCCCCGGAATACGATGGGACAACCCAGCTGACCACCCGACATATAGTTTGTCTTGGCGGCAGAGTTGATAATGTGGTCAATCGCCTGCATCGCAAAGTTCCAGGTCATGAACTCCACAATCGGCTTCAACCCGCCCCAGGCCGCACCCACGCCAATCCCGGCAAAGCCATGCTCGGTGATGGGCGTGTCGATGACGCGCTTGGCGCCGAACTCTTCCAAAAGGTTCTGAGTGATCTTGTAAGCGCCTTGGTATTCAGCAACTTCCTCACCCATGACAAAGACCGTCTCGTCGCCGCGCATCTCTTCGGCCATGGCCGCATTGAGCGCCTCGCGCACGGTCATCTTGGTCATCTCGGTGCCTTCGGGCCAATCCGGGCTGGCATCGGGTGTCGGCGCTTCGGGCGCAGCGGCAGGTGCCTTCGCCTCGGCCGGTGCGCTGGCGGGAACGGCTTCTGCCGAAGGGGCGGGGGCACTGGCCTCCCCAATATCATCGGCGCTCTCGCCATCCTCCAAGAGCACCGCAATCGCTGTGTTCACTTTTACATTTTCGGTGCCCTCGGGCACAAGGATCTTGCCGATCGTGCCTTCGTCGACGGCTTCAAATTCCATCGTGGCCTTATCGGTTTCAATCTCTGCCATGATGTCACCAGAGGCGACGGTGTCGCCCTCTTTGACAAGCCACTTGGCGAGGGTCCCTTCCTCCATCGTAGGCGACAGGGCCGGCATCAGGATTTCTGTAGGCATATCTTAATTCTCCTGGAATCTCTGTCGCTTACGCGTCTACGTAAATATCTGTCCAAAGCTCCTCGAGCGCTGGCTCGGGGCTTTCCTTGGCGAAATCGGCGCTGGCGCTGACGATTCCCTTGACCTCTTTGTCGATGGCTTTGAGCTCATCCTCGGTGGCGTGTTTGCCGCTCAAGAGCATTTCTCGCACGTTCTCGATACAGTCTTTTTCCTCGCGCACCTTCTGCACTTCTTCGCGGGTGCGATACTTGGCCGGGTCCGACATAGAGTGACCGCGGTAGCGGTAGGTTTTGACTTCGAGGATGTACGGCCCCTTGCCAGCGCGACAATGCGCGATGGCCTTGGCCCCGGCATCTCTGACCGCCAGAACGTCCATGCCGTCCACGGCTTCCCCGGGAATACCAAAGGCGGCCCCGCGGGTGTAGATGTCAGGGGAGGAGGTGGAGCGTTTCTGCGACGTGCCCATGGCATAGTGGTTGTTCTCGATGACAAACACCACCGGCAACTCCCAAAGAGCGGCCATATTGAACGTCTCGTAAACCTGTCCCTGGTTCGCCGCTCCATCGCCGAAATAGGTAAACGTCACGCGGTCATTGCCCAGGTATTTATCCGCAAGCGCCAGTCCCGCGCCGAGGGGCACATTAGCGCCTACGATGCCGTGGCCACCATAGAAGTGTTTCTCGCGGCTGAACATGTGCATTGAGCCGCCTTTGCCGCGCGAATAGCCGCCCTCGCGTCCCGTCAGCTCGGCCATGACGCCATCGGGGTTCATCCCACAGGCCAGCATATGCCCGTGATCACGGTAGGTGGTGATGCGCTTGTCGCCTTCTTCGGTGTTGGCTTCCAGCCCGACAACAACGGCCTCCTGGCCAATATAAAGGTGACAGAAGCCGCCAATCAGACCCATACCGTAAAGCTGACCTGCCTTTTCCTCGAATCGACGGATCAAAAGCATGTCGCGGTAAAACTGTTTCAGCTCCTCGGCAGAAACATTTGGTTTCTTCGTTGTTTTTCGGGCGGCCATGGGCAAATGGCTCCTTTGCTAGAGAAATAGTTTAGCGTTAAACTATCTTTTACAACATACCGTTGCGTTTTGCGAGGGAGTTTTTGACGCAGGGGCAGGGCAGGCGTTAAATCTCTGATAACAGGCTGCGACTTGGGCAAACTTGACCCATGTCAAAAACCAATTGGTTCACCCGGTTCGAAATGTGGGATCTGGGTATTTTCCACAAGAAAGAAGCTGTATCCGCCCTGCTTCTTTCTTGTTCCAAATACCCCGATACCAAGAACTGCTCTGGGCAATGGCTTTCAAATGAGGGCGCCAGAGATGGTGCAGCACCTTGGGAACGGAGTCGCGCTATGAGGATCGGATTGGCGCTCTGCGCATGTGGGGTTAACGGATCACAATCTCGTCTGACCGCAACAATCCCAGCACATCGCGCGCCTGTTGGTCCAGAAGATCCAGATCGAGAAACGTGTCTGAAAGGCGGAGCGTCAGGTTTTCCATACGCACCACTTGCGTTTCAAGCTCGGCCAGCTGTTCGCGCAGCACCTGTTCGCCCACCTCAATTTCCGCTCGGCGGAACAGGCCGTAGTCGCCCTGGATCGCGGCAAAGGCAAAATAGGCGGCGAGCCCAAACGCAATGATACTGAACACAAGTAAACCAATCGCTGGTCGTTTGAGCGCTGTCATCTGGATCCACCTTTGCCTCTTTGCCCATCTCTTGTCGGACGGTGCCCAGACACTCTGCCATACCCGAATCGCTTTGTGAATCCCCTTTTCACACCAATGTCATAATGAGTAGAACGGAGGCTGAAGGAGAGTCTTTCATGCCACATCTGCCGCCGTGCGATGCGTTGCCCACACATGATGTGACCAACCAGCCTGAGCCGTTGCGCGGATTGCCACTCTGGTCGGGCGATCCGGGTCTGCAAACTCATGCGGACGCCGCCGGGGCCGACACCGCGCATCTGGCTCATTTCGCGGACACCATCGGCACGAGCAGCATGGTCGAGATGGGGGACCTGGCGAACCGCACCACGCCTGAGTTGCTGCTCTTCGATGCAGGAGGGCGGCGACTGGATGAGGTGCGGTTTCACCCCAGCTATCATCAGTTGATGCAGGCCGGAATTGGCGCAGGCTATTCTGCGATTGCATGGGAGGCCGGGAAGGGCGGTCATGCCACCCATGCCGCCATGGTCTATTTGATGAGCCAGGTGGAGCCGGGCGTGTGCTGTCCAATGACGATGACTTATGCCGCTATCCCGGCGCTGAGCGTAGATGAGGCGCTGTTCACGGAATGGGGACCGAAACTCATGTCGCGTGTCTATGATGGCGCGCCCAAGCCGTTGACGCAGAAGCCCGGCGCGACGCTTGGCATGGCAATGACGGAAAAACAGGGTGGCTCGGATGTGCGTGCCAATACCACGCAGGCCACACGCACGCGCGATGGCTACCGCTTGCGCGGACATAAATGGTTCTGCTCTGCCCCAATGTCCGACGGGTTTCTGACGCTGGCGCAGGCGCCAGGTGGGCTGACCTGTTTTCTTGTGCCGCGCTGGCTGGAGGGCGAACGCAATGGCATTCACATTCAACGTCTCAAGGACAAACTGGGCAACCGCGCCAACGCCTCGGCTGAGATCGAGTATCATGATGCGCTGGCCTACCCCTTGGGCGAGGAGGGCGCAGGCGTCAAGACGATCATCGAAATGGTGCATCACACCCGGCTCGACACGGCGATGGCTCCGGCGGGGCTCATGCGCGCGGCGCTGGCGCATGCCACCCACTGGGCGCGCCACCGCAGCGCGTTTCAGCGCCGGTTGATCGATCAGCCGCTCATGCAATCGGTGCTGGCTGATCTGGCGCTCGACTGGGAAGGCGCGCTGGCTTTGGGGATGCATGTCGCTGCCGCCTTTGACCGCAAATCAGAGGCCGACCGCGCCTTTGCCCGGCTGAGTGTGGCTTTGGCGAAGTACCTCAACAACAAGCTTTGCCCCGGGTTCGTTTATGAAGCGATGGAGGCCCTGGGTGGCATGGGCTATGTCGAAGACACGCCTCTGCCGCTCCTCTACCGCGAAGCGCCACTCAACTCGATCTGGGAAGGTTCGGGGAATGTCATCTGCCTCGACATCCTGCGCACGCTGCAGCGCGCGCCTGAGGCCGGAGAGGTGCTGAGTGCGGAATTGGCCACAGCGGGTGGGCAGTATCGTGGTTATGATGCCGCGCTGAAGGCGCATATTCAGAGGTTTCCCAAGCTGCCAGAGGAGGGGCAAGCGCGCTGGTATGTGGAAAGTCTGGCGACGCTGCTGACGGCGTCGGTTTTGATCCGCACCGCGCCCCCTGCGGTGAGCGAAGGCTATGTTGCCACACGGCTGGCAGGACAGCGCGGGCGAACGGTTGGGGCGATTGCTGGCGTGGATATATTGGCAGTGTTGGGGCGAATTGAGGGGTAGAAGGGGGGCTTGGGGCGTCCTCTGACGTGATCGTTCAGTTAAGCGGTAGGTGGCTGCTTTGAGGCCAAAGCAGACATGAAGCTACTAATGTTTCCTGCTGGTCGGAGCCTTAGTTTCGGAATACTCAGTTATCTGACCAGTCTCGAATCCGCTTCCATTAACTGAATGAATTTTTCGAATTCTTGTAACGCTTTGGACTTTTTTCTGCGCATTCGGCTGTTGTGTTCGAAAAATGATCCGTGCTTCCCAAAATAAGCTCTTTGTACTGACTTTCCAAAAACGTATGGCAATATTTGAAGTCCTCTGCAGTCAATTTCGAGAAGTCAGCTTTAGTTTCGTCCAAAGGGCTAAACACGGCTTCAAACAAGACTGGTTTGTCATTCATTAGATGGTTCCACAAGCCAACCAGTAAAGGCAGCGCCGCATCGGAAGAACCAAGATTTAAATGAACAGATTTGTTCCAGTCATAAGGTTTTTTGGTGTCCAACGATATGAGTATTTTGTACGGAAACAATCTTCACTCCAATATAATTGTTTGCAATCGAAGGCTGGGAGATAAGTCGGAAATAAACCTTCGTACTAACGCTTGATTGGTAACAGTCATATTTCGGAAGTCTAATGGTATGATGTCGGCTCTGAGCCCACAATGACTCCCCTCGCGCGGAATCAAGGCGCGTAGCGCCGCCGCGCGATCGCCAGACCGCCCCCTGGGCTGGCGATTGGTCAACGTCAGCACGGCAATCAAAGGATTTGCGGATTAGGTTGACATAAACTGCATGGAAAACCTGTAGGTCGCCATCCCGCGGTCTGGCCATCGCGCGGCTCATCGCGGAGATTACGGAACGGCAATTCTGTCCCGCATTTCTGCCATTGATGCATAAGTAACAAAGCTTTGAATAGAGCTCATTTTACTCCCCATTCACCGCGACAAAGGCACCGAATCGAGGGCCGCAGGCCTGCCGTGCCAGCGACGGACCGGCCCGAAGGGCCGTCGCTTTGGTTGGCGTATAAGCGCCGAATATTCAGCAAGCAGACATGGCTGGGATAAAGCGCGCTGATCAGGGTGAAGCTGCGCCGTCCTCCTGTCCGTCGCTGGCACGGCCACCCACGCAGCCCGTCATCCCCGACTTGATCGGGGATCTCTTGGCCAAGAGGTCCTCGGGTTAAACCTGGGGATAACGTGCCGCTCTTTACGCCGACAAATGAATGTTAAACTTCGCCCGGATTTCCGCATCCAGCACCGGATCAAACCGCGCCGCAGACCGTTCGCCAAGAATGGCCTCTTTGCGCGCGACAGCCTTTTCGATCAGATCCGGCTTGCCATTCTCGGCCCATTCCTTGGGGGAGGTGCGGTCGCCAAAGATGGGATAGACGTGGTCGCGCTGCATCCGGCCCAGCGTTTGATCGGTGCCAAGGTAATGCCCCGGGCCACCCATGCAGACCTCCTTGATCTGATCGAGCGCGAGGGTCTCATCATCCACCTCGATTCCGCGAACACAGCGCAGGGCCTGTCCGATGATGTCATCGGCCAGGATTAGGCTTTCGTGGCAGAACCCCAGCAGTGAGGCATGCATTCCGGCTGCCTCATAGACCATGTTGAGCCCCGACAGCCCCGCCATGACGTTGGAGCACATTTGCTCCCACCCGGCCTGCATGTCGGGCATCTTGCTGTCCGAGGCGCCCGCAGCCGCACCGCCGGGCACGCCGTAGAACTGATGCATCTGCGCGCAGCCTGCTGTGAGCAGCGCCTGTTCGCCCGACCCGATGGACATCGCGCCGGTGCGCAGGTCAAGGCCAAACGGCCAGGTGCCAAAGATCGCCGGATGACCTGCTTTGACGGCATTCACGTAAACCAGCCCGGCCAGACACTCGGCTGTCGCCTGCACGATGGCCCCGGCCACGGTCGAGGGCGCAGTGGCCCCCGCCATGCCGGCTGAGAGCAAGAGCACCGGCATGCCACCCTTGATGCATTCCTCCATCACCTGACAGGATTCCGTGGCGAATTTCATCGGGGGCACGACGAAGCAGTTGGAGTTGCTCATGAAGGGGCGCTCGCGGAACTTATCTTCGCCGCCTGCAATCATGTAGAGCATCTCAAGGGCGGGGGGCACGTGATGCGGCTCAGTAAAGGACGTGCCGATATGCTTGGTCGTCCCGCAAGAGGCGGCATAGACCGTGTTGAGGTCCATCTCCATATTGTCGGTGATGTCGCGGGCCACCATCGGGCGCTGGCAGAAATGTACATTGTCGAGCACGTCCACGATGCGCGCGGCGTCGTGCAAATCTTGAAGCAAGCTCTCGCGATATTCATTGCCGGTCACATCGACCATATGCACTGCTGCCCCCGCCGTGCCGTAATGCACCCGCGTGCCGCTGAGTTCCATGTCGTTCTGACCATCGCGACTGCATAGTGTGACAGACCGGTTCGCCTTGGCCAGCATGTCCTCAACGAGGGCACGGGGAAAACGAATGCGGCCATCCTCGCCTTGAATGGCACCGGCCTCAGTAAGGTAAGCCACGCCACTCTCCGGCGCATCGGCCAGCCCGATCTGTTCAAGCGCATCCAGCGCGGTGTCGTGAATGCGCTGGATTTGCGCGTCAGTCAGCGGTTTATACGTCCCGCCTTCAAGGCCTGCGCGAATGGGCCGCAAATCTTCGGTGAGCGGGGCCGCACGGCTGGCGCGGCGCGCAGCACGTCCACCAGAGCGGCGAGGGGTTTGTTCATTCATCTAAGGGGTCCTTAGTGCAAGGGAGTGGGAAAGGGTGTGATCAGATCAAACCCAACTCGGACGCCCCCGCGCCGCGCGTCCGCGCTCGGCCCCGATCGTGCGGATCACCAAGGCAATTTTACAGCGTGGCATCATCGCCAGCTCCTCCCTTTGACCGCATACCATGCGCCCTTTCCAAGGTCAGGCTAGCCTGAAAACGACTTTTGTCGCAAATGGGACATTCGTGCGGGATTTTTTGCATGCTTTTCGCGGTCGGCATTTTGGTTCAAAAAAACCCTAGTCAGGCCAACAATCTGTTTGGTGGCTGTGAAAGTCCGAATTGTTAGCGATATCACCTTGTTTTATGGCCAAACCGCGATCCCGATGCGCGATATTTGCTTGTGAGACTGCTCTGGGTTTGCGAGTGTGTAGATGTGGGTGTCGCTGACCACTTGGGGACTTTTCGCAAAGATGTCGGGGGCAATCACGTTCAAGAGTGATGCGCATGGGGCGTATTGTTACTTTTAGTATGGGGATCTCAACGTGAGTTTTCTTAAAACACTTGCTGTCGCAGGGGGCATGCTCGTCGGAGCGGTGTCAATGGCGGCAGCTTCTACCGTTTCCATTCTGGCCGAAGGTCAGGGGGACCAAGAAACGGATCGAGCGTGATTGATTTCACAATCGACTTCGGCACTGTCACGAGCGGCAGTGCAACTGCGCAATGTGGATCGGGTATTGCTTGCCTCACGCAAGTGGTCATCGATCTGACTGCGGGCGCGGGTGAGTCCAACGCGGCGGGAGACAACAACTCTTTTGGATTTGTTGGCCTGACGCCAGAAGGCGCATCAGCCGAGTCGAACTTCTCGTTCTCTTTCTCTGATGGACCAGATGCGAATGACAGCGACAATTCGCTGTTCAATCTGCTGACGATCACCGCATTCAACAATGTGTTTGATCCTGGCAACCGGCTGACCTTTTCAGCCGAAATTTCGGGTCTGGGCAACAACAACGGCGACAACTTCAATGATCGCGGTGCAATCGCAACAGCATTCCTGAGCGATGGCCGCTCCGGCTCCAGTGGCTTTGTCACAGTTGTCGACGGCTTCAGCTCAGTTGCTGAAATTGCTCCCGTTCCGCTTCCGGCGTCAGCTCTGCTGCTGCTTGGCGGTCTCGGCGGCATCGGTGCTTTGCGCCTTCGCAAGAAGAAAAGCTGATCTGTTGTATCAAGAAATGAAAAAGGGCAGCTGTGGCTGCCCTTTTTTTGGTTTCGGATATGATCCGATTTAGTCTTAAAACGCCGCCAGTATCGCCACTGGCACGCCAACCATGCCGCCGACGATGATGGCGATGGATGTTGTCAAACCTTTGAACATGTTCTTTCTCCCGCTTGCATGCATTGGACAAGTATGCCGCCATGGTTATAGGGGCAGGCGACAGGCTGTCGCAGGTTTGAAAAAACTGGCCTATGCCGCCTGAGCCAGCCCTTGTGCCATGTCGATAAGATGCGTGATGGCCTCTTCCAGCCGTTCATCAGCCACCGTCAGGGCCACGCGCACATGGCCGGCGGCAGCTTCGCCAAAACTTTCGCCCGGCATAACCGCCACATGATGCTGATCGAGTAATTGCAGGGCGAAATCCTCGCCCGAAAGCCCTGTGGCGCGGATATCCAGCATCACGTACATCGCGCCCTGCGCCGGAACGGCCCGCACAACGTTTTGCCCCGCAACCTGCGCCAGCACGAGATCCCGCCGGCGTCGAAACGGCTCGGCGATCTGCGCTTCAAAAGCTTCGCCCTGATCCAGCGCGAAATAGGCCGCTTCCTGTACGAACCCGGCCACACCATAGGTGGTGTGCGTCGCCAGATTGCCGATATGGAAAATCGCCTCTTCCGGCCCGATGATCCAGCCGATGCGGCTCCCGGTCATGGCATGGCTTTTTGACAGCGATCCAATCACCAGCGTGCGTTCCGCCATGCCGGGCAGGGTGCGCGCGCTGATATGCTCGCCCTCCCACAGCTGCGTGTCATAAACCTCATCCGAGATGAGCCAAAGGTCATGATCCTGGCACACCCCGGCAATCCCCTCCATGGTTTCAAGGCTATAGACAGCTCCGGTGGGATTGTTGGGGGAATTGATCAAAAGGCTCTTGGCCCCGTCCGCCACAGCGGCAATGTCCGCCGGATCAGGCTGAAAATCCTGCTCTGCCCGCGCTTGTACCGCCAACGGGCGCGCGCCCACGCCCCGGATCGTGCCGGGGTAGGTGGCGTAATAGGGGTCAATGAAAAGGGCGGTATACCCTTCATCACAGGCCGCATGATGCGCCGCGAAAAGCCCGGCCTGACCACCCGGTACGATCAACACGTTTTCCGGCTTGGTCTGCACCCCGGTGCGCGCCGCGACACGACCTGCCACCCGTTCGCGCAGATTGGTGTTGCCGGTGAACATCGAATAGCCCACATGCCCCGCCTTGGCCGCGCCATACATCGCGTCGAGGATTGAGATATCCGTGCCAACGTCATGCTCGCCAATGGTCAGCATGGCAATATCCACGCCCTGCGCCTGCATATCCTTGGCCCGGTAGTAGACGTCCCAGCCGTCAGAGCCGCCCCCGGTCAGCCCGGTGATCCGTTTCGAAAGCGCCATGATGCACCTCCCATGCCAAGCGATTTGCGGGCGACTTGGCCTGCGCGCTTGGAGGATGTCAAGCCATGCTCAGCTTTGTGCCGCATCAGGCATATCCCCCATCAGATATCTTGGACCGGCCCCTCGCCGTGCCGCCCGGTCGCGCGGATTGTAAAGCGCACAGGTCTTAAGCGACAAACACCCGCAGCCGATGCAACCATCCAGCCGGGCGCGAAGGCTCTGCATCCTGGCAATACGATCATCCAGCGTGGCCCCAAAGCGCTGCGAGATGCGTGCCCAGTCGCGTTTGGTTGGCGCGCGATCCTGCGGCAGATCACAGAGTGCCTCGCGAATCTCGGCAATGGAAAAGCCAAGCCCTTGGGAAATCATCACAAAACTCAAGCGCCGCAAATCGCCACGCGTGTACCGGCGATGCCCAGCGGCAGTGCGATCCGGAAAGACGAGCCCCTCGTCTTCGTAGAATCGAATGGCCGAGGGCGGCAGGCCGGTGCGCTCCGAGACATACCCGATTGTCAAACCACGAGGGATCAAACGACTGTTTTGCATTGTGATTTTCTCTCTTGATCTCAAGTTAACTTGAGGTTGTAGGCTGAAAATCAAACAGACTCAAAGACAAAGGATTCTCTCTATGCCTCTTGAACATATCAACATCACCGTCCCCGACCCCAAGGCCAGTGCCGCAACCTTGTGTGAACTCTTTGATTGGCACATCCGCTGGCAGGGCGAGGCCAAGAACAACGGTTTCACCGTGCATGTCGGCGATGACGAGAGCTATCTGGCTCTCTATGCGCCCAGTTACACACTCAATCCCGAGGCTGAACGCTACCACCATGTGGCCGGCCTCAATCATGTGGGTGTGGTGGTGCAGGACATTGATGTGGTGGAGGATCGGGTGATCGCAGCGGGATACAGCCGGACAGACCGCGAAGACTATGAGCCGGGTCTGCGGTTCTACTTCGAAGGGCCGGACGGGATCGAATTTGAAGTGGTGCAGTATGACTGAACTCCATCAACACGATCTGGTCTACCGGCAAACATCAAGCCATGCTCTTTTGAGCGGTATGCCAAAAGGCGCAAAACCGTAATAGGGCAGCCTTGACGCGCAGTCTGGATCGTAAGACGGTGGTCGACATCTACTGTGTGCATTTGGATGCGTTATGTCTTATATTCGAAGACTTTTTCTGTCAGTTTTGCTCACATTGGCCACCGGAGTAATCTCTGCTCAGGCCGAGACGCCGCCGCCTTTGCCCCCTGCCATGAAACATCTTGCGAACGATGCAACGATGAAAGCGCTTTGGCGACATGAAGCGACAACCGTTAACACAGCCGATATGGCCGATGCCGCCATGCGCATTTTGTTTGCACTATCCTATCACGTGGCGGGATGCCACGGGCCTGATGCAGTGGTCATCCCGATTTCCATTACCTCGACGACAACGACCAAAGACGGGTTTGGCACTATCAAATCTCAAGAAACTGACACGTTCGAAAAGGTGCTTAAAGTCCGCCCGGAATTTGCACAACTGGCCCGAAAAACGGTGCGTTATTATTCAGACAATGTGAATAATCGCCGATTTGTGGCCGTGCGCGACTTGATCTCGCAAGACCGCTGCGATGGTCCGCGCCTGCGGCATCTTGAAGAAGGTCTCGCAAAGGCCGCAGGGGTCAGTCTTCCTGCAGTGGCGACCGTGGATACGAACCTTGGCGCTGATTGGCGTGGTTTTGTCATGGACTGCATGAGTGCGACTGTCCCGGATATCATTAACAATGAGCTCAACGGCGCCCGAATTTGCAATGTCGCAGAGGCTGCGCTTGTTGAGCTTGGCAACTCCGACATCTACGCTGTTTTCCGACAAAAGGGCCTTGCGGCCGGGAAAGAGTTGAGCCAGGCGGATCTGGACCGTTTCAATGCCAAGTTCGATTTGCTCTATAAGGATCGCGATAACCCGGTGCACGCCCGCGGTGAGACATTTGTGTCGGAGGCAGGCTTGTTCTGATGCGCGCGCGCAGCGAGGCTTGCCACACCGCGCCTGGCAGCATATAACCGCGCCATGACGACGAACTGCATCATTATCTGCTGCATTACCGACTGAGATATCTCAGGCGGGCCGTCCTCTATTCCATCCTTATGTTTTAGTTGCTAAGCCCGCCGCGGGACCACGCGCGCGAGGACGCTATGGAAGTGAAAAAAACGGAGATAAAACTCCACAATACGGCGAGCCGGAAGAAAGAGGTGTTCACACCTTTCGATCCCAAGGATGTGCGCATGTATGTCTGCGGCCCGACCGTCTATGACCGCGCCCATCTGGGCAACGCGCGTCCCGTGGTGGTTTTTGACGTGCTCAACCGGCTCTTGCGGCATGTTTACGGGGACAAAAACGTCACCTATGTGCGCAACTTCACGGATGTGGATGACAAGATTAACGCGCGTGCGGCCGAGAGCGGACGTGCGATTGGTGACATCACGGCGGAGACCACTCAGTGGTTTTTGGATGATATGGCCGCCCTTGGCGCGCTGGAGCCTGATCACATGCCGCGCGCGACGCAATACATCCCGCAGATGGTGGCGATGATCGAAAAGCTCATCGCCGATGGCCATGCCTATGCTGCCGAAGGCCATGTGCTCTTCCGCGTGCGCTCTTATGAAGCCTATGGCAAGCTCTCGGGCCGCTCTGTCGATGACATGATCGCCGGTGCCCGGGTCGAGGTCGCGCCGTTCAAAGAAGACCCGATGGATTTTGTCCTCTGGAAGCCATCCTCGGATGATCTGCCCGGATGGGACGGGCCGGTTGTGGGAGGCAAAAAAATGGGTAGGGGTCGTCCCGGCTGGCATATCGAATGCTCGGCCATGGCGCATGCGCTGTTGGGGAAGAGCTTCGACATCCACGGCGGCGGCAACGACCTGATGTTCCCGCATCATGAGAACGAAATCGCCCAAAGTTGCTGCGCCCACCCCGAGGGGCAGTTTGCACGCTACTGGATGCACAACGAGATGCTGCAGGTCGAGGGCAAGAAAATGTCCAAGAGCTTGGGCAATTTCTTTACCGTGCGGGATTTGCTGGATCAGGGAATACCGGGCGAGGTGATCCGTTTCGTGTTTCTCAGCACGCATTACCGCAAGCCGATGGATTGGACGGCGGAAAAGGCGCGGGAAGCGGAGGCAACACTTCGTAAGTGGCGTGCATTCGCAAGTGGAATTGTGCCAATGGGTGGGCCTGATGCGTCTGTTGTTAGGCACCTAATGGACGACCTAAACACACACGGTGCCATCACCGAGTTGCATCGTCTTTACAAAGAAAGTGATGCTCATGTGTTCCGTCAGTCGGCAGAACTTCTGGGATTGCTAAATGAAGATTTGGACACTTGGAATTGGCGTGGCGCCGAAGCCTATCCAGACACTGGCCAAGTCGAAGTGTTAGGGTTTCCACCTTCTGTTATGGCAATTAGTTTCACTGAGTTGGCGGAGAAGCTGAAGAAACTACGTGTACAAGCCATCCAGACGAAAGATTTCTCTGATGTTGATCAGCTCAAATCTGCCCTAATCTCAGCTGGCTTGGAGGTCCGCATGAGTAAAGACAGCGTTGAACTCGTTCCAGGTCCAAACTTCGATCCCGCAAAGCTGGAGGCCCTCAAATGACCCTCCAGAATTTCTGTTCTGCCCGGGTCTGCCCCGGGCCGCGCCCGACCCTCTCGTCGCACCGAAGGTGCGCCAAAGATGGTCGGCACGCCTTTGGCGTGACGGGAGCGCGCATGGGGTACGGTGCGCGCCGAAGCGGTCTTCGAAGTAGCGACGCCGCCTCGCTGCGATCATACGCCGCAAACGCCCACCCAGGGTCGGGCGCGTCCCTTCGCACTTTCCGTCCCGGGCTTGACCTGGGACCTTGTGACCAAAGCAGGAGAGACCCCGGATCAAGTCCGGGGCGTGACGTCTCCAGCCTCACATCATTTTTGGCCTTTAACCCATTGTTAACGCAAATTTTTCGCACGCGAAATAAATCGCTTGGCACTCAATCCCACCCCACCGCAGTCCCGGACCTGATCCGGGACCTCTCCATCCCTCGTGCACAGACCGAATGCCGCCT
This sequence comes from Roseovarius sp. W115, assembly GCF_032842945.2. NCBI lineage: Bacteria > Pseudomonadati > Pseudomonadota > Alphaproteobacteria > Rhodobacterales > Roseobacteraceae > Roseovarius > Roseovarius rhodophyticola. The sequence continues at coordinate 5,297 of NZ_CP146606.1, read as the reverse complement.
CGGAGGCCCCCAATGACCAAAACCCGCCTCTCTCTCTACGACACCACCTTGCGTGACGGACAACAAACGCAGGGCGTGCAATTCTCGACCGAGGAAAAGCATGCCATCGCGCAGACGCTGGACCAGCTGGGTGTGGATTACATCGAAGGCGGCTGGCCCGGGGCGAACCCCACCGACAGCGCTTTTTTCGATGCCGCGCCCAAGACGCGCGCCACCATGACCGCCTTTGGCATGACCAAGCGCGCCGGGCGCAGTGCCGAGAATGACGATGTGCTGGCCGCGGTGATGAACGCCAACACGCCTGCTGTTTGTCTTGTGGGCAAGACCAATACCTTTCACGTCACCGAGGCACTGGGCATCACGCCCGACGAGAACCTCGAGAACATTCGGGCCTCGGTGGCCCATATCGTGGCCAAGGGGCGCGAAGCACTCTTTGATGCGGAGCATTTCTTTGACGGCTACGCGATCGACCCCGGCTATGCCACCGCCTGTCTGGACGCCGCGCGTGAGGCCGGCGCGCGCTGGCTGGTGCTGTGTGATACCAATGGCGGGACACTGCCGGCGCGCATTGCTGAAGTGGTGGATGCCCTTATAGCCGGCACTGCCGGCACAAAAGCCTTTCCCGGCACGCAGCTTGGCATCCACACCCATAACGACACTGAACAGGCCGTGGCCGGATCGCTGGCGGCTGTCGATGCTGGGGCCTGCCAGATCCAGGGCACGCTCAACGGCCTTGGCGAACGCTGCGGCAATGCCAACCTGATCGCCCTCATCCCGACGCTTCTGCTCAAGGAGCCCTATGCCAGCCGCTTTGAGACCGGTGTGGCCGAAGATGCGCTGGAAGGCCTCACCCGGGCCTCTCGTCAGCTAGACGAAGTCCTCAACCGCGTGCCGCAAAAGCAAGCCGCCTATGTGGGGGCGTCGGCCTTTGCTCATAAGGCTGGGCTGCATGCCAGTGCCATTGTCAAAAACCCGGCCACTTATGAGCATATCGACCCCGCCCGGGTGGGCAATTCACGCATCATCCCGATGTCTAATCAGGCAGGCCAGTCAAACCTGCGCCGTCGCCTGACCGAGGCGGGTGTCGAGGTGGAAAAGGATAACCCCGCCCTGTTGCGCATCCTTCAGGTGGTTAAGGATCGTGAGGATCGGGGGTACACCTATGACATGGCACAAGCCTCGTTTGAATTGCTGGCACGTGATGAACTGGGTTTGCTTAGCCAGTTCTTTGAGGTGGAACGCTACCGCGTAATTTCCGAACGCCGCCGCAACGCGCGCGGGCAGGTCGTGGTGGAATCCGAGGCCGTGGTGACCGTACAGCTTCAGGACGGCTCAAAACGCACTGGCTACTACAAGAATGAACACGCCACCGATCTGCATGATGACGGCCCGGTCAATGCCCTCTGGCAGGCGCTGCGCGCCGATCTGGGACCGCTGCAAGCGGCGATAGACGGCATTCGTCTCACCGACTTCAAGGTGCGCATCACCAATGGCGGCACCGAGGCGGTGACACGTGTGATCATAGATTTCGAGGATGAGACCGGGCGCACATGGTCCACCGTGGGTGTGAGCCCGAACATCGTCGACGCCTCCTTTGAGGCGCTTCTGGATGCCATCAACTGGCGTTTGCAACGCAATGGAGGCAGTGCATGAGCATACCCGAAGCGTTCCTGATGCTGCACCGGGAGATGACGCGGCAGGGGCCGGGCACGCCGGAGGATGTACGCTGGGCGCTCAGCCAGATTGAACTGCCGGAACATCCGCGCGTGCTGGATGCCGCTTGTGGTCCAGGGGCGGATCTTGTGACACTCGCCGAGGCGCTGCCTTTGGCGCAGATCGAAGGCATTGACCAGTTGCCGCATCTGGTGGACGAGGCCCGCGACGCGACGGATAGGTTTTCCAATGTCACCGTCTCCGAAGGGGACATGTCGCAGATCACAGGGTTTTACGACCTCATCTGGTGCGCTGGGGCGCTTTACTTCCTGGGGGTGACCGAAGGCCTGCGCCTGTGGCGCAACGCCCTTGCCCCGGGTGGCACGGTGGCCTTCTCCGAACCTGCGTTAGAGGCGGACGCCTCCGACGACGCCCGTGCCTTTTGGGCCGATTACCCGCAGGTGACGGACGTGCAGGGCGTCTGCGCCCGGGTCGAAGAGGCGGGGTATGAGGTGCAGGGCACGCGCCTGATCAAAGGGCTGGCCTGGGCGGGGTACTACGCGGAGCTTTCAGCGCGCATCAACGGGTTGCGGACCGAGGACAATGCGCCGCTCAATGAGGTGCTTGACGCCGCTGAACGCGAGATTGCGCTCTGGCGCGCGGCCCCTGATCAGGTCGCCTATGTGCTGGTTCTGGCGCGCCCCCGCTTGATGGCGGTGTGATGTTTGATGCCGATCTCACGGCATGTGCCGGGATCGTGGAACGCGGCGACCCGGACCGCTTTGCCGCCACGATGGCAGCACCCGTTGCCGCGCGGCTCAAACTCTTTCCGATCTATGCTTTCAACGTCGAGGTCGCCCGCGCGCCCTGGGTCACACAGGAGAGCATGATTGCCGAGATGCGCCTGCAATGGTGGCGCGATGTGCTGGAGGAGATTGCCAAGGGTGGCCCGGTGCGCCGCCATGAGGTGGCCACGCCTTTGGCAGGGGTTCTGTCACCGGATATGGCGCAGCGGCTTGATGCAGCGGTTGAGGCGCGTCGCTGGGACATTTACCGCGACCCGTTTGAGGATAGGGCGGCCTTTCGGGAGCATCTGGAAAAAACATCCGGCCTCCTGCTTCTGGCCGCGGCCAAGGCGCTGGGCCAGGTCGAGGAGGCCCCGGTTCTCAAGGCTGGCTACGCACTGGGTGTGGCCAACTGGCTCCGCGCCGTACCCGCGCTGGAACGGGCAGGGCGCGTGCCGCTGGTCGATGGTCGGGGTGAGGCCGTGCGCACGCTCGCAGAGGAGGGTCTGACGGCTTTGAGAGAGGCGCGCAAGCTGGGTGTGCCCAAGCCCGTGCGTCCGGCGATGCTGGCCGTGTGGCAGGTGGAGGGGCTATTGCGGCAGGTGGTGCGGGAGCCAAGCGTGGTGGTTGAAGATCGCATGGCGCTTTCGCCGTTTCGACGGCGGTTCGGATTGATGGTGAAGGCGGTGACGGGGCGGTGGTAGGTTGGGCACTCTTGCCCACCAATTCGTGACGATGGTTTTTGGTGGGCAGACTGCCCACCCTACTTGCTCTCAATGTGAGGTACCTTGATGAATTTGGAGAAGTACAAATTACATCCATCTCTGGTCGTGCCAATTGACAAAAACACGATCCCGAGAGATGGCTTAAAAGTCTCTTTTGTTACAGGTGCTGCAGGAGGCGAAACCTGTACTGTTTCTAAACTGAATTCTCTGTGGACGTTCTTTTGTTTGGCGGCGAATGTTTCAAAGGATATGCTGGTTGCGATTGAATACGCACAGGCAAATTTATCATTATTGGTTTACAAAGAAGAGGGAGACTTTTGGGCATTTTCGGATCCAGGAGACAATACTCTAAGGCTGATCGGAGAATATTCTGATCTGGGCAGTCAATACGTGTCAGTTTATGAGCCCAGATGGAACTACGCTTATTTTTTGCCTAAGGATGCGCGTCTTTCTTTTTGTCAATTGATAAAGGCTATTAACTCTGTGTTAGATGCACAAAGTTTCGGAAAAACAAAAGTTTGCGAGCAAACTTCTGAAGAGATCATGGCTTTGTATTTAGAGATGGAAAGGCATGGTAGGTTTGATTGAAGTGTTGTTCTCAAACTTGGACCGCGATTGTGCCAATCGCCAATTCTGTCCTATTGTTAGTTTCCTTTTAAGGTCCATGCGAAGCTTGTTCTCAATGCTTGTAGTAGTGATTGTATTAGCAACTACTTCTTCCCCGGCGTTGTCTTTACCTTTCACCGCAGCAGGCAAGACTTGCAAAGATCTTGAGTTGGCGATGCCGGAGTTTTTTCCGAATTCTCGCGAAGCGAATTTATTGAACCGCCCCGGTTTTGCCGGAGACTGTTGAGTTCGTATTTCAAGCTGCGATTTTGTTTGATTTCAAGGCTTGTTCGTATTTCTCCTCCGCTTCGATTGGTGTGATGTAGCCGAGAGGTTCGAGCAAGCGTTCCCTATTGAACCAATCGACCCATTGCAGGGTTTCCCATTCGACCTGATCTTTGGACTTCCATGGCCCCAGCCTGTTGATGACTTCCGTTTTGAACAGGCCGATGATTGTCTCAGCCAGTGCATTGTCATAGCTGTCGCCGACGCTGCCGACGGATGGTTCCAATCCTGCATCGACCAAACGCTCTGTGTACTTGATCGATACATATTGCGATCCGCGATCTGAATGATGGATCAGTTTCTCAGCAGGTCTGCGCGCATGGATCGCCTGTTCGAGCGCATCCAAGACAAACTGCGTGTCCTGTGTTGTCGATGCTTTCCAGCCGACGATCCGGTTGGCGAAGGTATCAATGACAAAGCCCACGTAGACGAAGCCCCGCCAGGTGGACACAAACGTGAAGTCGGACACCCAAAGCTCGTTTGGCATCGCAGCCCGGAACTGGCGATTAACCTTGTCCAGTGGGCATTGATCGGCAGGCTGACCATAGGTGGTTTTGACCTTCTTGCCCCGCCGAACGCCTTGAATACCAAGCTGGCGCATCAAGCGTTCAACCGTGCAGCGGGCGATATCGATCCTCTCGCGCTTCATTGCATGCCACAGTTTACGTGCGCCGTAGACTGATCTGTTCTTCTCCCAAACGTCTTTCATCTCTTTGCGCAGATACGCATCCCGCTTGGCGCGATCCGATGCACGGTCAGGTTCGCGTTCAACGGCCAGATGCTCGTAGAAAGTCGACGGGGCAATCTGCAGAACACGGCACATCGGCTCGACCCCATGCACGCTTCGGTGCTCCTTGATGAAGGCAATCATTTGCGGAATGGGCGGTCGAGCTCCGCCTGTGCAAAATAAGCAGATGCCTTTTTGAGGATCTCATTGGCCTGACGCAGTTGCCGGTTCTCGCGTTCAAGTTCCTTGATGCGTTCCCTCTCAACCGTCGTCAGACCATCACGCTTACCCGTGTCTGTCTCATGTTGTTTGACCCAGATGCGCAGGCTGTCCCTGCTGCATCCAACCTTCTGAGAAATCGACAAGATTGCTGCCGATCTGCTCGCATATTCTGCCTCGTGATCCAAAACCATCCGCACCGCTCGGGCGCGCAGTTCCTCTGGATAACGTGTTCCGTTCTTCGTCTTTCCCATAACCCAGTATCCTTACTTCTGGGTCTCCGGCAAACAAGGGGCG